>JAZRZH010000020.1:0-38967 GCA_045601245.1 Bacteroidales bacterium | reverse complement strand
GTAAAAATGGAGATTAAACTCAAAGCATTGAAGGTCGACGTCAGCGAGAAGCTCGCTGCATTCGTCGAGAAGAAGGCCGCCCGTCTGGAGAAATTCTTCGAGGGCGTCGCCCAGGAAGCCGAGATCACCCTCGAGGAGATCAAGGAGGGCAAGAAGGCCAAGATCCAGATTCACGTTCCGGGCGAGGATCTCCTTGTGGAGAAAGTCGCAGACACGTTCGAAAACGCAGTCACTGAATGTGTGGACGTGATGAAGGAAAAGCTCACGCGAACAAAAGAAAAGAAATACGATCTTTAATCCTAAAGCCGGCTGGAAGGCCGGCTTTCTTAAAATTCCGACGGAGTGAAAGGAGCATCTAAAGCATTGGCATTCCTTGCCGCGCTGTTCTGCTGCATGGTGGCGGTGGCGCAGCCAAATCCCGCCAAATGGACTTGCAAAGTCGTCGAAGGCGCAGACGGCGCCGCAGACATAGTGTTCACAGTCAATCTCGAGTCAGGATGGCACATCTACGACTGCGGTCCGTACGAATCGGGAGTGAATGCCACGACGTTCACATTCGCCGAATGCCCGGGCGTGGAGCTCGTCGGGGGGATCGTGTACGGCTCCGAGCCTGTGCGCACGATCGATCCCATCTACGGCCAAATCGGATATTTCGAGGATAGCGCCAGCTTCACCCAGAAGGTGGTCGCCAGCGGGCCCGCCACTCTCGAAGCGAATGTCGAGTGGATGTGCTGCAACGACTCCAACTGCATTCCTCCATCGGATCAGGACTTCAAGGTGGCCCTGGCCGGCGCGGAGACCGCCCCGGCGGTCCCCGCCTCCCCCGGCAGCGCCAAGGGCATCTGGGCGCTGATCATCGAAGCGATACTGTGGGGGCTTGCAGCTCTGTTGACGCCGTGCGTGTTCCCGATGATTCCGATGACGGTATCGTACTTCCTCAAGGGCTCCGACAACAAATCCGCGGGGCGCTTCCGTGCGTTCATGTACGGCCTTTTCATCGTGCTGCTCTACACCGTGCCGATAGCCCTGATAATCTTTATCACCTGGATTGTCGGAGGCGACTCCGTGACGACCGACATCTTCAACTGGCTTGCGACCCACTGGCTGCCCAACATCATCTTCTTCATCGTATTCATGCTTTTCGCAGCCTCTTTCTTCGGGGCCTTCGAGATAGTCCTGCCGTCGCGGCTGGTCAACCGCAGCGACCGCAATGCCGACCGCAAGGGGTTGGGAGGCGTATTTTTCATGGCGCTGACTCTGGTGCTCGTGTCATTCTCCTGCACCGGACCGATTGTGGGCACCGTCCTCATCAAGTCCACCTCCGGTGAATTCTGGGTTCCTATGGTCACGATGCTGGCATTTTCCCTGGCCTTCGCGCTGCCGTTCACGCTGCTGGCGCTCTTCCCGTCGTGGCTCAAGAGGCTTCCCAAGAGCGGCGGATGGCTCAATACCGTCAAGGTTTCGCTCGGTTTCATCGAACTGGCGCTGGGTTTCAAATTCCTCAGCACCGCCGACCAAACATATCATTGGGGCATCCTCAGCCGCGAACTATATCTGATAATCTGGATAATCTGCTTCACGCTGCTTGGACTCTACCTGCTTGGAATACTGCGCTCTGGCAAGGCGCCCGGGGAGTCCGCCGCCGAGTCCGGTTTATCAGCGGAACCGTCTGACGGCAGCGCAGTCGCCGGTACTGGACGGAATCCAAAACACCGCGTCGGTATCCCGCGCCTCGCCGCCGGCCTGGCTGCGCTGGCTTTTGTGGTGTATATGATTCCCGGTCTTTGGGGTGCTCCGCTCAAGGCGATTTCCGGCTATCTGACGCCTTTGAAGTCGGCTGCCTCGATTACGGAGTTCTACGACCTCGATGAGGCGGAAGCATACGCCGAGGCGTCAGACAGGCCGCTTTTCATAGATTTCTCGGGCCTCGGATGCGTCAATTGCCGTGAAATGGAGGCGCGTGTCCTTACCGATCCGGAGATACGCCGCATTCTTCGCGACGAATATGTCGTGGTGACTCTCTACGGTGACGACAAGACCGTGATGCCGGAAGATCAATGGCTGACGACCGGCAGCGGCAAGGTGCTCAAAACGGTCGGCAAGATCAACTCCTACAGAATGCTCCGCGACTACGGCATCAACGCCCAGCCTTACTACATCCTGCGCGGCCGCGGCCGGCTTCTCGCCGAGCCACGTGCCTACGACCTGGACGTCGCCGCCTTCCGCCGTTTCCTCAAGGACGGCTTGTCGGAATTCCACAGCCGGTGACGCAGTCAGACATTCATAGGAAATGCATTAAAATTTTAAAAATTTATTGTAAAACGATAAATATTTACTATTTTTGCAACGATATGAAGGTTTTTCGCAATAAAATTGTTCTGGACATAATCGTTGCGGCACTCTCCGGCCTGACGGCACTTGCCATCGCTCTGTCGGCAGGTTCAATGAGTGCCATTACAATAATCGTCTGTGTATTGTTAATACTTCTTTCCTCTGTCATTTTCCCGGTTATTGCAAAATTCCGCAGCGTATTGCGCAAAGGCTTTTACGGCAATTACGATGCGGAGCAACTCTGGATTTGGGAACTGTGGCGTCAGTTCAGGGACGATTACTTCAGGAATAACGATTAATGGTTCATTTTTTGCAGTAATTTTGCGCCGTCATATCAAATGTATATTTATATAGAGATGATAAAGAAGAATTCGTTTTTGGCCGGCGCGGCTGCAATAGTGCTCGCATTATTGACGGGAGGCGCCGGAACACTTGCTTCGGCACAGGAGAGGCCGGACAAGGTTGCGCTTACGCTGCAGCAGGCGCAGGAATATGCGCTGCAGCACAACAACACACTCAAGAACGCATCAATTGACATCCAGCGGGCCGAGGCGGGCAAATGGCAGGTGATTTCCAGCATGCTCCCACAGGTCAGCGCATCTGCGGACTATTCCAACTATTTCGGCTACACAATGGACTTCGGTGCGATGTCCATCGCGATGCCGCCATACGTCTCATTGGGTATAACCACGGCTGTGGGCTTCAGCGGCGCACAGATTGTTTCCCTGAAGGTCTCCGACATTTCCAGGAAAATGTCTGACGTCACGCTCCAGAAGAGCGAGCAGGAGATCTGCGACCAGGTGAAAGTGCTCTATTACTCAGCCCTTGTCACCGAGGAATCCCTCAAACTGCTTGAGGAGAATCTCGAAAGCATGCGTAAACTCTACGATGTATCGAAGCAGTCCGTCGCAGTCGGCGTTTCCGAACAGACCGACGCGGATCAGCTGCTCGTACAGGTGACTACGATGGAGAACACCATCGAGGCGACAAAGCGCTCCCTCGAGATGGTCTACAACTCCATCCGTCTCCAGCTGAACCTTGACCCTGACACGGAAATCATTCTCCTTCAGGGGCTTGACAATCTTGTCAATGTCGAGAGCGCCGAAGAACTGATGTCCGAGGAATTCGACATCGAGCGCAATTACAACTATATGCTGCTCAAGCAGAGCACGGATCTCGCCAAGAAGCAGATTGCGATGACCGGCTGGTCCAACGGCCCGACTCTCAGCGTATATCATCAGTACACCACCAAGAAGTATTTCAGCGACGAACTGAGAATGGATATGACACCTCCGAATATGCTCGGTGTCAAATTGTCAGTACCGCTCTTCACCTCCGGCAAGACCTATCTCGCCCTCAAGGATGCAAAACTCGCATATCAGAAGCAGCTCAATACCCTTCAGGACACCGAACTCGCCCTCAAGGTGCAGTACCGCCAGCTGCTCTACAACCTGCGTTCATCCCTCGAGCGTCTCGATACCCAGCGCAAGAACGTCGATGTCGCACGCAGCGTGTTTGACAATATCGCCAAGAAATACGAATACGGTGTGGCTTCCAGCCTTGACGTGACCAATTCCGGCACGAGCCTCATCTCAGCCCAGAGTTCCTATGTGCAGGCTCTGCTCGATATGGTCAATGCACAGATTTCACTCGAACAACTCCTGAATAAATAGAAATAAGATATGAAAGTCAGAAATTATGCGATTCTCGCCTGTGCTTCCGCGCTCCTTATGGGCTGCGGTCCGAAGCAGGCACAGACAACAACCGAAGAACGTGCGGAACTCGTCGAGACCACCGCTATTGCAAAGCGTACCGTAGCCCGCGTGCTCGATTTCTCAACCACGCTCGAAGGTTATCAGACAATGAACGTTTCCCCTTCCCTTACCGGAAAGATCGAACATATTTACGTGGAAGTCGGTTCCTATGTGCGTCAGGGCGATATGCTCGTCAGAATGGACCAGAACCAGTACAACACCACAAAGCTTACCTACGCGAACCTCGGAGTGGAGATGGACCGTATGAGCGCCCTCAGGGAGAGCGGCGCGGTTTCCGCACAGTCATTCGACCAGCTGAAACTCAGCTATGAGCAGACCAAGGAGTCCCTCGGATTCCTCGAGAAGAATACTTTCGTCAAGGCCCAGTTCGGCGGCGTCATTTCCGCCAAGAACTATGAGGACGGCGAGCTCTACAGCGGCCAGCCGATCCTCGTCCTCACCCAGATCAGCACCCTCAAGGCGCTTATCAGCGTGCCGGAAAGCTATTTCCCGAACGTGAAGGCCGGAATGAAGGTCAGCATCCTTTCGGACGTATATCCTGATACCGAATTCCCTGCAACCATCGAGGTCATCTATCCGACCATCGATGCCGCATCCCACACATTCCAGGTTAAGGTCCGCATCCCTAACGGATCCAACAAACTCCGTCCGGGTATGTATGTCCACTCCAAGATGGAGATGGGTATGGCCGAGGCCATCATCGTCCCTTACCAGGCAGTCCAGAAGCTCACCGGTTCCAACGACCGCTATGTATATCTTGATGACAACGGCACTGCAAAGCGCGTATTCGTGCAGCTCGGCCAGCGTTTCGACCAGGATATCGAAATCCTCAGCAACGAGATCGCAGAGGGTGACCGCCTCGTGACGGTCGGCCAGGCAAAGCTCGTTGACGGTTGCAAACTCAATGTAGTAAAGGAGAACTAACGGATGAGCATATACAAAACAGCCATAAACAAGCCGGTGACGACGGCCCTCGTGTTTGTCGCCGTCATTGTGATAGGCCTGTTCGCCCTCACAAGGCTGCCTATCGACCAGTTCCCGGAGATGGATCCGCCGTTCATCACGGTGATGACCACCTATCCGGGTGCAAGCGCCTCTGAAATAGAGACCAACGTCACTAAGATCATCGAGAACACCCTGACCTCCGTGGACGGCCTCAAGGAGATGACATCGTCCTCCAGGGACAATATTTCCGTCGTGAACCTCGAACTGGAGTGGGGCTCGGACCGCGATGAGGCGGCCAATGACATACGATCCTATGTGGATATGGTCAAGAGCAACCTTCCTGACGCCTGCTCAAGCCCTGTCATCTTCAAGCTCAACAGCTCCCTGATGCCTATCATCCAGTATGCGGTGACGGCGGATGAGAGTTATCCGGGCCTCGAGAAGATCCTAAATGACGAAGTTATCCCGCAGTTGAACCGAATCAACGGTATCGGCAGCGTATCGGTCTCCGGTGCGCCTGACCGCTATGTCTATATAGATCTCGACCAGTCCAAGCTCGATGCATACAATCTCACCCTCGAGCAGGTTGCTTCAGCCATCAGCTCCAACAACCTGAACCTTTCGAGCGGTACTGTCAAGATGGAGAAGCAGCAGTACCAGATGCAGGTGCGCGGCGAATATGCGCAGAGTTCTGAGATTGCTGACATCGTCGTTTCAACCACCAGGGGCGGCCAGCAGATTTTTGTCCGCGACCTCGCTTCGGTGCGCGATACCATCAAGGACCTCTCTGTCGATGAGAAGGTGAACGGAAAGGAAGCGGTCCGTATGATGGTCGCCAAGAAATCCGGTTCCAATACCGTGCAGGTCTGCCGCGATGTCCGCAAGGAACTCGCCAGAATCGAGAAGCGCCTGCCGAAGGATGTCCAGCTCACTCTTATCTATGACTCTTCCGAAGATATCCAGGGTGCGGTCAACTCCCTCGAGGAATCCATCCTCTATGCGCTGCTCTTCGTCGTGCTGGTCGTATTCTTCTTCCTCGGCAACTGGAGGGCCACACTCATCATCAGCCTCACGATTCCGATCTCATTGATCGTTTCATTCATCTACCTGCTTGTCGCCAACAGCTCCCTGAACATCATTTCGCTCTCGGCGCTGACAGTGGCCATCGGTATGGTCGTGGACGATGCGATCGTGGTCCTCGAAAATATCACCAAACACATCGACCGCGGTTCATCCCCTCGCGAGGCGGCTATCTACGCCACCAATGAGGTCTGGACTTCCGTCATTGCGACAACCCTCGTCATCGCCGCCGTATTCATTCCGCTGACGATGCTCACCGGTCTGGCCGGCATCCTCTTCAAGGAACTCGGCTGGATTGTGACCATCGTAGTCACGACATCCACCATTGCTGCGATCTCCCTCATCCCTATGCTCTGTTCTCAGGTGCTCAAGGGCAAGAAGGTCAGAATCGACGAAAAGGGCCGCCTTATCGAATCCGGAGAGAAGAAGGGCTGGTATGCCAAATATGTGGTGGGCCTGCTCGACAAGGTTGACGCATTCTATGCGAACGCCCTCCGCTGGTGTCTCCGTCACAAACTGGTGACCATACTTGCAGCAATCGCATTCTTCATCATCACGATGCTTCCTGTATTTGCCGGTAAGATCGGTACCGACTTCATGCAGTCGAGCGATAACGGCCGTGTCAACGTGACCGTCGAACTCCAGCGCGGTACCCGCATCGAAGAGACTCTCAAGACCGCCCGCACCCTTGAGGCGCGTTTCGTGGAACTCGTTCCTGAGATCGAGAAAATCTCGACATCCGCAGGTTCTTCCGACGACAGCGGCCTGAGCGCACTCTTCTCGTCGACCACCAACTACAAGATATCGATGACCGTAGTATGCAACAAGAAGAACGAGCGTACCCGCAGCATCGATGAGATCAGCGAAGTCCTCCGCCAGGAGATGGCGGGATATCCTGAGATCGTAAACGCATACTGCACCACATCCGGCGGTATGGGCGGCGGTGGCGGTTCTACCGTTGATATCGAAATCTACGGTTACGACTTCGACGAGACCAGCCTTCTCGCTGACGAACTCAAGGCATCCATCACCAATACCATCGCAGGCGCCCGCAACGTGACCATCAGCCGCGACAAGGACCGTCCTGAACTCAAGGTCACCCTCGACAAGCAGAAGCTTGCATATCACGGCCTCAACACCGCTACGGTATCCACATATATCCGCAACAGGGTTGCCGGCTACACGGCGGGATATCTCAAGGAGGACGGTGACGAATACGATATCGTAGTCCGCCTCAAGGAAGAGGACCGCAACGCCATCACGGACATCCAGGATTTCACCATCCCTACCGCCACAGGCGCCAAGGTCAAGTTGAGCGAGGTCGCTCAGATCGAAGAGTACTGGGCTCCGCAGACCATTGACCGCAAGAGCCGTCAGAGGTATATCAAGGTCTCCGTATCGCCGTACAACACCTCTCTCGGTGAACTGGCAGCGCAGATCCAGAACCTGATAGACAACACTTCCACTCCGAGCGGTATCACCGTCACGCTTGCCGGTGATTATGAGGACCAGCAGGAGATGTTCGGCGATATGCTCCTTCTCATCCTGCTCGTGCTCCTGCTCGTCTACATCGTGATGGCTTCACAGTTCGAGTCTCTCTCCAAGCCTGCCATCATCATGCTGTCAGTGCCGTTCGCACTCTCCGGCGTGATCGTAGCGCTCTGGCTGACCGGTACGACTCTCGACATGATCGGCGCCCTCGGTATCATCATGCTCGTCGGTATCGCCGTCAAGAACGGTATCGTGCTGGTGGACTACATCAACCTGATGCGTGACCGCGGATATGAACTCAACGAGGCCATCGCCCTCTCCGGAGCTTCCCGTCTGCGTCCTGTCCTCATGACGGCATTCACCACACTTCTCGGTATGCTCCCTATGGCGTTGAGCCAGGGCGAAGGTTCCGAAATGTGGCATCCGCTCGGTATCGTGGTGATCGGCGGTCTGTTCGTCTCGACGGTCGTCACCCTCATCATCGTCCCTGTCGTCTATGCAGTCCTCTCCCGTCACGGTGAGCGCGACAAGGAGGAGAAGCAGCGCAAGGAGTACATATTCATGCAAATCAATCCCGACGCAGAGTCGGAATCCAAATAAGGAGGATCCGGAATGAAAAGTGTATTTATAGTATTCAACCAGGCATTCACATCCCGCGTGGAATATATGTTAGACCAGCTCGGCATCCGCGGATTCACCTTCTTCGAGCAGGTCCAGGGCCGCGGCAGCGTTGACGGAGAGCCGCGTCGCGGCACCCACACCTGGCCGGAAATGAACTCCGCCGTCATAACGGTGGTGGAGGATGACAAGGTCGACGAACTCCTGACCACCGTCAGGAAGCTCGATGCCCGCAACAAGGAGGTCGGCGTACGCGCCTTCGTCTGGAATGTGGAGCAGACTGTATAATTGTTTCAAAACAGATTCTAAAAATTACTACCTTTATTCCATCATTTTTAAAGATAGATATCATGGCACTTCAGATCAATGACGAAAACTTCGAAGAAGTAAAGAAATCCAATGCAGACAAGCCTATGGTCCTGGATTTCTGGGCTACCTGGTGCGGACCCTGCCGTATGATCGCTCCGCTGGTCGATGAGATGGCTAAGAAGTACGACGGTCAGGTCACCATCGCCAAATGTGACGTCGATGAAAGCTCGGACCTGCCGGTACAGTTCGGCGTACGCAACATCCCTACGCTTATCTTCATCAAGAATGGTGAAATCGTCGACAGAAGCGTCGGCGCCCTCACAAAGCCGGAACTCGAAGAAAAGATCAAGGCACTTATATAGTACCGGTTCCACCATTATGAGACGTGTATTCGCAATTGCCTCATTTTTGATAATGATGACACTCTGTGCGGACCGTGCGTCCGCGCAGGGGATTATCATCAAGGGCGGTCTAAATACGTCACATTATGCTTCCGAACAGATAGGGGACAATATGGCCTGGACTGCCGGGATTGCCTATCAGACATACAGCAGGGCCGGTTTTTCGCTCCAACCCGAACTTATCTACAAGGTCAATGGAGCATCACTGGATGACGCCGTTATGCTCAGGATGAACTATCTTGAACTTCCGGTCAACATACAGTGGGGCATCGATCTGCTCATCGCAAAACCGTTTCTTTTCGTATCTCCATTTGTCGGGTGCAATCTAAGCAATCTCATCACCCCTGACGGATATGTGACACGGGAAACCCTTGACAAGGCCATTTCCACTCTCGATTATGGTGTCGGAGCCGGTATCGGCCTCAACTTCTGGAGGCTCCAGCTGACTGCCAAATACAACTGGATGCTCGGCAATGTCGCTGACTGGGGCTGTATCAGCCCCGACCTTTCTGGCCTGGACATCAATATGGCCACCTTCGAACTATCGTTGGGCATCAAGCTTTAGGGGGCCTGGATCACTAAGAATTCTCCTGCTGGATACCGAATAACCGGGTTTTGATGTGGATAACTTCAGATAAATTAAGTTACTTGAAGAGATTCACCTTCTGCGCTTCATCTGACTTGTCCGTTCCACTTTTCTTTGAAGAAAAGAACTTGAACACGTTGTCCGTTCTATTTGATGACGTAAGAGTGTAATTGTAATCCCATCCGGCCTCCGTGACTGAGTAGTCCCCGTTAGGATCCAGAAGTCTGAGTTTGGTGCTGACCATGGTCCCGGCGTCAGATGTGCCGGTCAGGATGATCCTTGTGATCTCGACATCGCCTTTCTTGACGATATAAATGGCACTTTCTCCGGCCTTGAGTCCGGTCTTCTCAATCGTAATCTCAGTGAAAGGAATTGTAGGAGATGTAAAGGCTGCGCCATCGATTGCCGAAGTGTTTTTATATAGGGAGGACCCGTCCGCATTCGTAGTAATTGACGTTAGGGCAGTGCTTCCAGGTGCCTTCATCTTGAAAGGAATCTCGACGATGATTTTCTGACCATGGTAACCTTCTGCTTTTGCGTCATATCCGCACCAGTTGTCGCTGTAGTTGAATCCCTTCACGTCAATTGACTGTGGAGTTGCCGCAGCGGCGACGGTCACGGAAAGGCTATCGCGATCGGTGACTTCGACTTTGTTGCCGAAAGTTAATTCAGTGCCATCCTTTCCAGTACAAGCGGCAACGTAGGTCTTTATCAAGGATACATCGCCCAGGACACAAAAATTGTTGTTTATCTTATCGGTCAACTTAACACCGTCGCTGGCATTCAGGCTCTCCACATCTGCTCCACCATCTATAGCCATTCCAATCTCTTTGAAGGCAGCAGATAGGTCAGCACCGGTTGAGTGCTGGTAGTAAGGCAGGCCGTCGGTGTTCTTTGTTCCTTTGTTACTGGTCGATGTTGCACCTGGGTAAAGAGAGGAAACTATCTCAAGGTATGTTTGGATAGAAATATTAGAATCATGGTTCCATGTGTTTGCGGTGGCTTGATCATTTGCCACCAAGGCTACAGAGAAGATTTTCGCCCCACCGTCTTTCAGAGTTTTTGCGGCGGAGAGGATAGAATTGAACGACTCGTTAGGCTCTCCATCAGTAAAGAACAGAACGAGTTTATCACGGTCGGAAGAACTGCTGTTCAGATTAGTAATGGCCTTATTAAGGCCTCTCGTAGGCCAAGTGTTCGGACCAGTTTCCAGAAATGTAACATTTTCTATCAATGTGTTGTAATTCGCTGTCGTTGCAGCCGTCAGGCCGAGATTTACATAGTGGATACTACTAGTACCAGTATTATTGTCTGCCCAGGTTATGACGGAAATTCTGTGTGATGTCCCGGTTTTAGGAGGATTATCGTAAATGACGTCAATGAGTGAGCGGCAGGCGTTCTCAAGGAGGTCAAGTTTGACATCGGTGTAAATCTCATCTGCGGCATTGGGAGTATATTTCATCCATGTACCACCTCCTGTATTTGTGCCAGTGCTATAATACCACCCATTTTTGCCGCCAGTATTATTGAAATATGCAAGATTATACTCTGTACCGGTACCGCCCAGTTTAAGAGTATAGCGCAATTTGCCGTCTTGTACCGTTTTATAATTATGGGTGGTAGTATTATTATCTGTTTCACTCGTTCCTTTATGCAGATAATCTATCTTATCTCCATTGAAAAGAAACACCCTCGAGCCAACTGTTTCATTTTTATTAGTGCCAGAATTATATGGGCACATCGAGTTGGAGACATCAAGCACCAACACGAGGTCCGTGGGATTCAAAAAAGGCTTCTTCTCGATTTCTCCCTTCACGTAACTCTCGAGGGTGATGACGCCCTCGCCGGTCTCGTAATTGTATTTCACAGATTTGCTGGTCTTGATAGGATTGGCCGGAGTCGGATCCTGGGCGAACGTCGGCTGGAAGGAGAACAGTACTGAAAGTGCAAGGACTGCCTTCAGAGTCTTTATGGAATGAACTGATATTATATGCTGTTTCATGATTGTGCCGGTTTAATTGTTAAAAGCATCGTAGCATGAGGTTTTGGTGCTGTCGTACTTGATTGCCTGCGCAGTGATGACCATCTTGAGTGTCGCTCCTGAGATTGGAGCGGCTGCGGGCGCATAGGATGTCAGAAGGGACGGGCCGATATCATCGTCAGGTTCCACTTCACCGTTATAGTAGAAGAAACCGTCGCTTGCCTCAACCCATTTACTTTGATTATTGAAGCCGACCAGAGTACCCTGGCTCTTGTAGTTGCAGTTGGACAGATAGTTGCCGGACGCATCCACCCAGTACGCCACGATAGAGGCGCGGACAAATGCTGACTTGTTGCCGTCATTCTTGATGCTTACATTTGATTTAAGAGTGGCGGTGACCGTGTCAGAGACCGTGATAGAGACGCCATCGTCTATTGACAACTTGTAAGTGTAGTACTTGCCGGCCTCCCACGGCGTACTATGATCAAGACTTGCCTCTGATACTATTTCTTCTCCGGAGGCGTTTTCATAAGTTATCTCAACGGTAATTCCTTCGCCCTGTACGTCCTGCGGAATCAAGAAAACGAATTTGTCGCTAGTCATAGGCATAAGCGCGTTGGCGGTTGAACCGTCGACACCGGTCTCACTGAAGTCGGAGGCTGTCAGATCGGCACTTGAAATGTTGGCGGAGCTAGAGGCCTCCCAATCGAAGTCCAGTTCGCCGCCGGTACCCACCTTGACCGTGCAGTCAGCCTGACCGATTACTCCTTTGAATTTGATTTTCTTGATTGTGAATCCGTTGTCTTTCAGACCGGAGATATCGAAACGCGCGGCAGCGAGAGCATGGTAGAACTTGATGTTCATAGCATCCTTGTATGACTCATTGTAAGTCCCTGTGCCTCCGGAAATGATCCCAGTACGATTGTTGAAAGCCCTCTTTTCGTTGTTGAAAGCCCAGACTAGGTCAATGCTACCATTGTTGATATAATTGAATGAAATCTCATCATGATCGTCATTGACGGTAAGTCCCGGATCGGGTGTTGAAAACGTATCTACTCCCGACCAGCTCCAGAAGGACATAGGGATGTCGTTCAGCCATTTAGGTTTATCCG
This sequence comes from Bacteroidales bacterium, assembly GCA_045601245.1. Classification (GTDB taxonomy): domain Bacteria; phylum Bacteroidota; class Bacteroidia; order Bacteroidales; family UBA932; genus Cacconaster. The sequence goes on along the minus strand of JAZRZH010000020.1, from coordinate 26,338 downwards.
CAATTGACCAGTTACTACTGCTGGTGCTGGGCCTTGAGACGTTCTTCTTGATAAAATATTCTCCTGCCGTATTGGGATTGGTCAATGACCCCGGATTGCCATCTGGAATAGTATTGTCATACCAAGCGGCATCAGCATAAGCATTCATCCAGAATTGAGTGATTTTGCTGTTGGTCGTGATTGCACCCTTGGTCTCCATACCAAGGTCCTCCGGGCAGAAGTCGGAAACAAAAGCGTCGATTCTAATTGTCTGGTCTCCTATGCTGTCGATAACGAATGAATCAAAAAGTTGCTCTGAAGCATCACCGGACCGGGTCGCAATAATGCTGAAATCAGAAAGTAATACGCCAATTTCATTGGTATTACCCTTGCGAAACCAAAAACCATCGTCATTCTTTTGGCAAGAGGCAGACAAAGCACAAACAAAAGCAAGGATAGGGAGCGCTTTCTTCATAATACTTTTCACATATATTGGTTTAATGAAATATCCTTGAACCCTATTGCTTCAGGCGTGCCAGAATCTTCAAATCCGTTTCCACATCAACGCGGTGAAGGCTAGGGTGCAAGAAATCAATTATTCGTCAATGTTTATCTTAGAAGATAATACCTCCTTTCCAGGCCATACACACTTGTCAGAACACAGATAGTACAATCTTCCTGTTTGATCATAAATCATGATCAAACATCCAAAACTCAACGAAAGTACAATTATTTTTTAAAAGCTGTTTAAATTTTTTGAAAATAATAATGTTATATAGCTGTGTAAATATTTGTAAATCAGTAGGCTAATTGAAATAATTTTCATAACTTTATGAATATCAGGTCATTACAAGTTATGAGTCAATATTCAACCAACCTCACTGATAAACAGTGGTAAGTTACAGAAAAAATTTTGGATCCGCATCATCGCAAAAAAAAATACCCTCCCCAGAGAGACAATGAATGCAATAATGTATTTGGTGAAAACAGGATGCCAATGGCGGATGCTCCCGAAGGACTTTCCGCCGTACAACACCGTTTTCTACTACTTCAACAAATGGAAGCTTGAAGGTGTCTTTGATGAACTTATGGACAAGCTCCATGTCATTGTACGGAAGTTGATGGACAGAGAGGACACGCCAAGCCTTGGAATCATAGACTCCAGAAGCATCAACTCGTCCCATCACGTTGATTCCGACCGTGGGATTGACGGGAACAAGAAGATCAAGGGACGCAAGGAACACGTTGTGGTTGACACACTTGGACTTCCTATGGGCGTTGTTGTCCACGAGGCGAATATTCATGACAGCGTCGGTGCTCATACAGTTATAGATTCTATGAGAGGCAACTTCCCACGATTGAAAAAGATTCTTGCGGACGTAGGATACAAGGGGCAGAAACTCATTGATGATGCCAGGACAAAACTCGGCGCCGAGTTCAAAGTCGTCCTCAGGCCTGACGAATCCTCAAAGAAGTTCGCGGTTCTTCCACTGCGATGGATTGTGGAGAGGTCTTTCTCTTGGTTGGAAAACTTCAGGCGGATTGCCATAGACTATGAATTTTACTCGGAAACCGGGGTGGCGATGGTTCAACTCGCCTTCTGCCGGCTCATGTATAACAAAATTTACGATTGAAATTTAAACAGCTTCTTACGACAAACCCATTGAAGTAAAGGTATCTGAAACGGAATAATCCCCGGGACGCGCTCTTTCGCAGACCCGGGGATTTTCTTTGTTACAGCTCCGCAAAAGTGTCAATGGCACCCCTCCGGGTGTCGGTGCGGTATGCCTGCTCGAACGGCTCCTGATCCCATTCCGGCTCGATAAGCGGGGCTGGATTGTCCAGTTTGAAGGCGAGATAGGTGATGGCTATGCCTTTCGAGAGGAATGAACTTTCGTAGAATGTCTTGATGGAGAGGATTTCATCGGCGATGCCGTGACCATAGATGTCGTCGTCGGATGCCAGGACGGTCATTCCGTTCTGGTGGCAGAGCTCTTCGGTGTAGAAGTGCAGCAGGCGGGTGTCGGTCTTGAGATGGATGATGCCGCCCGGGGCGAGGAAGCTGGCGTATCTGTTGAGGAACAGCGGGCTTGTGAGCCTCTTGCGGGGCTTTTTCTCCTGCGGGTCGGCGAATGTCACCCATATTTCGGACACTTCGCCGGCGGCGAAGAGGGATTCGATGAACTCTATCCTCGTGCGAAGGAAAGCGACGTTAGGCATTCCGTGTTCGGTGGCGTATTTCGCCCCTCTCCAGAGGCGCGCGCCCTTGATGTCTATGCCTATGAAATTCTTCTGAGGGAATTTCTCCGCCAGCGCAACGGTATATTCGCCGCGGCCGCAGCCGAGTTCCAGAACGATGGGATTGTCATTGTGGAACATATCCCTGCCCCAGTTGCCCTTGATGGGGTGGTCGCAGCGCAGCACCTCATCAGTGCGCGGCTGCAGCAGGCAGGCGAATGTCTCGTTCTCGGCAAACCTCTTGAGTTTATCCTTAGATCCCATCTTATTTCCTTTTATATGAAAGCCCCATCCCGTAGATGCTTCCGATCATTGTCTTCTTTATCGGACGGACCGCCACCTGCCAGAGACCGGTATCCTGTCCCGGCACTATCCTGTCGCGGTACGGCCAGTCGATATCGACGACAGGCCCGCCGGCGCGCTTCGTGCGGATAAGTTCGGACGATGCGGTGATCGGCATATCCACCTTCTCACTGAAATCCCTGCCTTCGGGGGATGTCACCGTTATCAGAAGCGGAATTATGTCTGCGCCGATTGTATTGGCATTGAGGCGGCAGGCAATGCGCGTGGAGTATGAAGCCTCCGGCTCGTCCAGAGTCATACAGAAACGGAAAGCGGATGTGTCCCGCCAATCGTCAGGCTTGGATTGGAATTCAAACCTGTCCGCCGGCTTGCTGCAGGCAGTCAGGATGAATGTCAATGTTATAAGTAGAAGGCTTCTATTATTCATTATCCTTTTTCGGTGCCGGCTTCTGACTGCCGTCTGACTGCTTTTCCCTGTTCCCACCTTTATCACCGCCCCTGTGGTTCTCCTTTCCGTGGCGGTTCTTGCCGCCGTGATGCTTCTTTTTCTTCCTTTCGTCGAAGCGGGTGATGCTGTCATCGCCGACGGCACTTACGAATTCGGTCTCCTTCTCCTCATCATCGGTGTTCTGGAGGGATTCCGGCTTCTGGCCCTTGCGGTTCATTGCGATGATTTCACGCACCTGTTCGCCGGAGAGCGGCCACATCTTCGCCTGGCTGTCCTTGTCGTAAGAGAAGTACATCAGATTGCGGAGGATGTCGGTCTTGACGAGCCAGGCCTTGCCGTCCTCGAATTCGAGCGGTTCGCGGACCTGCGGGATCTGCTTCTGCGCATCGAGATAGACAGAAGCCTCGTAATTGATGCAGCATTTGAGCTTGCTGCACTGGCCGGCGAGTTTCTGCGGGTTGAGGGAGAGGTCCTGGCAGCGTGCGGCCTGAGTCGTGATGGACTGAAAATCGGACATATGCCCGGAGCAGCACAGCGGTCTGCCGCAGACTCCGAGACCTCCGATGAGGCCGGCCTCCTGGCGTGCACCGATCTGCTTCATTTCCACCCTGATGCGGAATTCCTCCGCGAAATCCTTGATCAGCTGTCGGAAGTCCACGCGTTCGTCTGCGATGTAATAGAAGATGGCCTTGGTGCCGTCACCCTGGAATTCAACATCGCCGATTTTCATATCCAGGCCGAGGCGTGCTGCCAGCTGGCGCGAACGGATCATTACGGTGTGCTCGCGGGCGATCGCTTCCTGCCACCTTTCGATGTCCAGAATCTTGGCCTTGCGGTAAATCTTGCGGTATTCGTATGTCTCCGGATTGTACTTGTGACGGATCATCTGGCGGATAACCAGAGGTCCGGAAAGGGTCACTATGCCCACGTCGTGGCCGTTGGCGGCCTCAACGACGACAATATCGCCCTCCTTTATGACCTGACCCGAATCATTCTTGAAATAGAGTTTGCGTGTGTTCTTGAACCTTACTTCAAACAGGTCCTTGCTGGTATCCTCCGGGATGCCGTCCAGCCAGTTGAAATCCTCCAGCTTGCAGCAGCGGGGATTGTAGTTTATATTGAGTTCACCTTGCGGCGTACGCTCCACGTCGCAACCGCGGGAGCAGTCGTAGATTTTCTCACTTTTTTCCAGAATATTCTCTTCCATAGGCTACAAAGATAAAAACAGGATATTGCAGAGGTTGCAGAAAGTAAGTTTGGCGCTGACATTGCTTTCTACTGAGCCGATGGCGTTCTCAATAGCCGTAAACGCCTTCTCGTAGAAGGTCGGTTTGATTCTTGACGCCAGACCGGCTATCAGTTCCTCCTCTGCGGGGTCTATCTCCACGATGTCCGGCATCGAAGAGGCGACCATATATATTTTTCTGATAAAATTCTCCGAATAGATGCACCACTCGCGCTGTTTCTCGCGTCCCATATCGGCAATTGCCTCCCAGATGGGGAAGGTGTCTATCAGGTTCTTGTCCAGCCCGGCCTTCAGTATGCCGGTCAGCAGTTCGCGGTATGCCGGATTGGTGTCCGAGCCTATGCCTGCGGCCTTTTTTTCGTCGCGTGAAAGCGGCTTCAGCTGGATCCTCTGGCATCTTGAGCGGATTGTGGAGATGATCTTCTCCGGAGCGTGGGATACAAGTATGAAAAGCGTACCTGCCGGCGGCTCCTCGAGCAGTTTGAGAAGTTTGTTGGATGCCTCCTGGTTCATTTTCTCCGGCAGGTAGATGACCATAGTCTTGTACTTGCCTTCGAATGCCCTGAGTGACAGCTTCTCGAAAATGCGCTTCGCTTCGTGGACGCTGATATTGCCGCTCTTGCCCTCGATACCCAGCACCTCGTAAAGAGTCTGCTCTCCGAAATAATAGTCCGACAGAAGGAGCTGCCTGAAGTCCTTGACGAAATAGTCTGAGATAGGAGCCTTCTTTTCCTGGTCGGTCAGTGATTTGGCCGATGTCACTGGGAAAACGTAATGCAGGTCCGGATGGATAAGTTTCGAATATTTGTGGCAGGAGTCGCATTGACCGCAGGAATCTCCGTCGTGGGGATGTTCGCAGTTGACATATTGTGCCAGTGCGGTGGCCATTGCGATGCCGCCCCAGTCTCCGTCCTCCGTCAGGAGAATGGCGTGGGAGAGACGGTCGTCGTCAACCATCTGAGCCAGAAGCTTTTTCAGCTCGTCATTGCCAATAATGTCCGAAAACTGCATAGATTACAAAAATACAATCATTTCGCAATTTTTGCAATCGAAACCCAGTCTTAATTTGTAGCCGACATTTGTCAGATAGAGCGGCTCCTTCGGTGAGGATGCCGGTTTCATCTTCGGGCAGAAGCCCAGTTCGTGCCGTATGCAGTACTTTGTGCGCATCACCTCACGCTCTTCGGGACGTGGGAATGCCGGCGCTGCTGCAGTCCTGACCGGGGATGATGGAAGCGCCGCCCTGCGGGATTCCTCTATGGCTGCGGATAGTTTCTCAGCCAGGTCACGGCGGAGGGCATTGAGTACGGCGATAGGGTAGAATCGCGGGATATCGGCTTCCACTCCGTCGCAGGAGAAGTCGAAGATATCCGTCACCTTGCTCATCTGGCGGCGTATATTGTCCATTGCAGCATCGCGTTTGAGCGCTTCCGGCGCCTCTTCGGCAAATGAGATTTCCGCTGAGACCCCGCTTTCCGCCGTAGCCTTCAGAGTGGTGACGCCATCTGCCGTGCGGTATCGGATGGAAGCACGGATGAGCCTTTTCGGCATGTTTTTCTCGAGTTCCCGCTCGAATCTCACGTTGAGGCTGCGGTAAACCTTCATTCCCGGTCTGAGGTCCGCTGTATTCTTCAATGTGATGACGTTGCCACTCACCACATCAGCACGCATTCCGGCGATTTCTTCATTGCCTTTCACGAAGGAGAGACCATCGCCGTTTGCCAGACTATGTCCTCGTTCGACCGTTATCTGACGGCCGTGTATCTCATCTATCGTACCGATGTATTCTCCTATCGAACGGGCGGCATCGGCGCTGTTCCACTTGCCGCGGGTACCGTCGATGAAGGCCTCCGTGTATCCCCTGTTGAATGTCAGGTCCGGATCCGGCCGGAATCCACCGCTGCATCGTCCCAATGAAGCGCGGTTGTGCTCCGGATGTGCCGCCACATATCTGTCGAGCAGTATGTCATAGTGCCGCACGATATTTTTGACATAAGATGAGTTTTTCAGACGGCCCTCGATTTTGAAGGAATTCACTCCGGCATCCACCAGTTCCGCAATCCTTGTGTCGAGCCTGAAGTCCTTCAGCGAGAGCAGGCTGCGGTCCCTGACAATGACTCTGCCTTCCGCATCCGTGAGGGTGTAGAGGGACCTGCAGGGTTGTGCGCAGCAGCCGCGGTTGGCGCTGCGGCCGAGCAGCTTCTCGCTGAGGTAGCACTGCCCGCTGTATGAGACGCAAAGCGCACCGTGGACAAAACATTCAATCTCACAGTCAACAGCATCGCGGATAGCGCGGATCTGCTCCAAGGAAAGCTGCCGCTCGAGTATCAGACGGCTGAATCCTGCTTTTTCCAGTTCCTTCGCCCTTTCCGGAGTCCTGATGACGGACTGTGTGGAGGCATAGAGAGCAACCGGCGGGAGTTTCATCGAGAGGATTCCGGGGTCCTGGACTATGAATGCATCGACGCCGGCCTCGTAGAGGTCCTGCATCATCTTTTCCGCCTGCTGGCGTTCACTTTCATCTATCAGCGTATTGACTGTCGCATAGATGCTGGCACCGAAACGGTGGGCGTAGGCGCACAGTTCCGCGATTTCCTCTATGGAATTGCCTGCGGCATAACGTGCTCCGAAAGACGGGCCGGCGATATATACGGCATCGGCACCGCAGTCAATTGCCGCGATGCCGATGTCCTTATTCCTTGCGGGAGCAAGAAGTTCTAGTTGCATTTGAGGACTGTGAGCTGGTATGTTGCAGCTTCACCGAACTTAGGGTCGTCCTTGATTTCCTTGAAGTAACCGCAGGCCTTTGCGTTGTCACCCATATTCATAAGGGCGGTGGCGAGCTGGTAGATGGTCTGGACCTTGTCACCTGCATTTGGCTTGAGTGCGAGGTAAGCCTCGAATGCTTCAGCGGCGATCTTGTTCTGCTTGAGCTGAGATGCTGCGGTACCGATGAGCTTCTGTGCGTTTGCGCTGTCACCGAACTCGACTGACTTCTGAGCAGCCTCAAGTGCGCTCTTGAAATCCTTGGTCTTGAGGGCTCCGTTGGCCTTCTTGAGGAAGGTGTTGGAGAGCTGCTTCTTGACAGCGGTCAGCTGTGACTCGTTGCCTTCGAATTTCTCGAGAGCGGCGGTGAGGCACTCGATAGCGCCGTCGAAGTCACCTGTGTTGCTGAGGGACATTCCCTGACGGAGGATTGCAGTGGCGTTTGCAGGGTCCATTGCAGCAATCTCCTTGTAAGCTGCTGCCGCCTCTACGAACTGTTTTGCATTGAAAAGGTTGTTGGCATTGGTCATAAGCTGGTTGGCCTTGAGGCTGGAGATGAGATCTTCTGCCTCTTCCACTGTGAGCTGGTCGTTGTATTCCTTACCTGTGGTAATTGCCTTCTGGAGCATCTCGATAGCCTTGTCGAGTTCCTTGTTGTTGGCGAGTGCCTTTGCGACTGATACATACAGCTGAGGGATTACGTTCTTGCAATTGTTTGCGATATCGTTACCGGTTTCTCCGAGAGCCGTGGCTGCGGCGAGAACCTGCTCGAACTGTGGGAGCGCCTCTGCCTTGTTGCCGGCAGTGAGAGCTGTAGCTGCGGCGTTATACATTTCGGTGAGCTTTTCGAGGTCCTGAGCGTTTGCAACGCCCATAGCGCATACTGCGATGCAGAGAGAAATGAATAATTTTTTCATTGTCGTGTTTTTAATGAGTGGTCAAAAGTAACAACTATTGTTTAATTTTGCAAAAGATATGCCGAACGAAAAGCCATCCATCATCCAAATCGGCGACATCCTCATTTCGTCGGATGTCGTGACCGAATATTTCTGCTGCGATTATCCCGTCTGCAAGGGTGCCTGCTGCATAATAGGCGAAAGCGGAGCGCCTCTCACCGAAGAGGAGGCCGAATGCCTCGAAAAAGAATACCTCTCCTATAATGAATATATGTCGCAGGAAGGGCGGGAGTGCATCTCGAAGACAGGGTTCTTCGAAATTGACCGCGACGGGGATATGGTAACCCCGCTGCTGGGAGACTCCGAAGAGTGCGCTTTCACCCGCTTCGAAGGGGAGAACTGCTTCTGCGCCGTGGAGCGCGCGCACTGCGCCGGCAAATGCGGATTCGTCAAGCCAATCTCCTGCCGTCTCTATCCGATTCGCGTGCTGGAGCTTTCCAACGGCACGAAGGCTCTCAATCTGCACCGCTGGGATATCTGCCGTTGTGCTTTCGAAAAGGGACGTAAAGAAAAACTCCCGGCATACAAATTTCTCCGGGAGCCAATCATCGCCGCGTTCGGCGAAGAGTTCTATGATGCGCTAGACGCTGCGGCGCAAATGTATTTCTAAACAGGTTCTAATTCTCTGCTTCGGTCTCAGGATTCTCCTCCCGGTCCTGCTCGCGCACCTTATATATGATGTTGCGGAGGATCCGTTCCACGTCGCGGCGGTATCCGGAGATCGTCAGCGGGCTGGCGGTCGGGTCAAGGATGACCTGATCCTCATACATCCTGCTGAATCTCATACCCTTCGTGCGGAGCCTGAATTCGATTTTGCCATCCTTTTCCGAATTGATGCCATATCCCATCTGTTCGAAGACGCTGACAATGGCGTCGCGGTATTTCGCGAATTCGCCGTTGAGGCTGAACTTGCGTGTCACGAAGCCGAGGGAAGGATAGATTGCGGCGATGGCGAGGAAGAAGATGGCGAGTTTCGGGAACGAACCCGGCTGGAAGAGTTCCGAGAATCCGACTTCACCGCCTTTGCGGATGGTCAGGAGCCATACGATGCCTGTGATAAGGAAAAAGATTGCGAGAAAATAGATAAGATATTTGACGGAACGTCTCAAGTATTGCATAATTTTTGTCATTAGATTGTTGCTGCGGCAAATTTAACTAATTTTGCAATACAAAACAGAAATCATAATTTCATAGGATATGGAAGAACTTGATGAAGAGATGCTCGAATTCGAGCGCAGATACGGAAAACAGGATGACAAAAAATCCGGCAGATCCGGCAGCGGCGGCAACGGCGGCCCGCTGAAGGGTGTCGCCATCGCTCTGGCCGTAGTGGCCGCACTGCTTCTGGGCGTGCTTGCCGTTGTGCTTGTCAACAAGGCGAAACTTGTGCGCGACCTCAACAGCGAAAAGGCCGATCTGGCATCCGAACTTGTTTCACTCAGAAGTGATTACGACTCCCTGAGTACCAACAATGCGGCTATCAATGATTCCCTCGAGGTTGAGAAGGAAAAGGTGGGGCAACTTATTGAGAGGCTCCAGCAGACCGATGCGACCAACCGCGCAAAGATCCGCCAGTATGAGAAGGAAGTCGGCACCCTCCGCTCCATTATGAAAGGCTACATTGCACAGATTGACTCCCTCAACACCCTCAACACCGCCCTCCGTCACGAAGCTGCGGACGCCCGCAAGGATGCCGCAGAGAGCCGTCAGAAATATGAGAAGCTCGTCAGTACGACTGAGGAATATGCTGCGAAGGCATCTGTTGGTGCCGTTGTCAAGGGCCGCGGAGTCTCCCTGGTGGCTATCAATTCCTCCAACAAGGCCACGGACCGCAGCAGCCGCGTAGTCAAGCTCAAGACCTGTTTCAGCCTTATCGAGAACAGTATTGCCAACAAGGGCCCGCGTCTCGTGTATATCGTTGTTTCCGGTCCTGACGGTGCTATGATGAGCGGTGACCAGTCCTGTCCGTTCACCTGCGGCGGCGAGAATATGATGTGTACGGCATCGCGCGAAGTCGACTATCAGGGAGAGGAGGTGGAGGTCTGCGTATATTACACCAATCCGAATGCTTTCACCAAGGGCGTCTATACCGTGGACGTCTATACAGGTGAGACGAAGATCGGATCGGCTGACCTCCTGCTCAAGTAGGATATGGCCGGCATATACGTCCATATCCCTTTCTGCTCCTCATTCTGCATCTATTGCGATTTCTATTCGGAGCTGAAAGCCTGCGGGACGGACGGATATGTCAGGGCGCTAGTGCGTGAAGCACAATCTGAGAAACATTTTTTTGACAATACCGGAGTCCTGCCTTCGACGCTTTATGTCGGTGGCGGGACTCCTTCTCTTCTGCCCGCCGGTCAGGTGGCAGAGCTTGCTGAAGCGGTGCGCGGAATATTCGGGGTCGGGACCTTTGAGGAGTACACGCTTGAGGCCAATCCTGACGATGTGACTCCCGAAAAGCTCTCCGCCTGGCGCAGTGCCGGCGTAAATCGCCTGAGTATGGGTGTGCAGTCGTTCCGCGATGATCATCTGCGCTGGATGCGCCGCAGACACGATGCCGCAGGAGCCCGCAAGGCGTTTTCAATGGCACGGGAGGCCGGTTTCGGCAATGTTTCCATAGATCTGATTTTCGGTTTTGCCGGGCTTTCTCCGGAGCAATGGGATGAGAGTATCTCAGCTGCGATGGAGTTGCATCCGGAACATATTTCGTGCTATCAGATGAGTATAGAGAGCGGAAGCGCTCTTGGGGCACTGGCGGCAGCCGGAAAGTATTGCGAGCCGCCTCAGGAGGTGTGTGCGGAGCAGTACGGCCATCTGCAGAGGCGTCTCGCGGAGGCGGGGTACCGGCAATATGAGGTGTCGAATTTCGCGCTTCCGGGCTTTGAGTCGCGTCACAACAGCGCTTACTGGACTCGCGGGCCATATCTGGGCCTTGGCGCCGCGGCCCACTCTTTTGACGGTATCCGTACACGCCGGTGGAATGAGGCCAGCCTCGAAAAATATCTTGCCCTATGGGGTGGGGAGGACCGGCCCGCTGGTGAGCCGTCCGGTTGCCGGATGCCCGTCGCATCTGATGGTGGCCGGATATCGGCCGGAGATGCTTGCCGGCAGTCGGAGAGTCTGTCGCCGGAGGACGCCTTCAATGAGACTGTGATGCTCTCGCTGCGCCGTGCAGCCGGTCTGTCATTTGCATCCCTGGATCCTTCACTGCTTGCATCCATCCGTCCGCAGATTGACGCGCTGCTCGCCGCCGGCCTGCTGGAATCCCTTCCGGACTGTTCCGGAGTCCGCATCCCTGCGGACAAATGGTTTGTCTCTGACGACATCACCGGAAAGCTTTTCGTGTAGATTGGTCTGTGGAATACAATTGCCTGAGCGTCAATGGTTTAATCACTTAGCCTTGCGCATTATTGCGCAAGGCTAAGTGGCTAAGTTATTGACAGATAGTTCTTTATGTTCCACGCAATTATCAGGAATCACTGTTGTTTCAAAACAGATTCTAATATGTATGGCAATTATTGCATTGTTTTGTACCTTTGAAAGATTGATTTAAAACGATTCTATGAGATTTTTCAGATTCCTCGGCTTTGCGGCGATGGCACTGCTGGCCGTATCCTGCGGAGTGGGAGGCGGGAAGCCGGCAGGCCCTTCCACAGTGACTTTGCCGACACAGGCCGAAGCGGACAGCATTGCAGCAGCCCTCGGAACTGCTGCTCGAACTTCAGACGGGACCGGCCAGACTGTCACCATTCCGTATACCAAGCCGGCTGGGCCGCGTGTTTACACATTCACTCCATCAGCAGATTCGAACTATATCAAGGTAATCGCTCTGATGCCAAAGAAGAATGCTGCAGGCTGGGAAATCGAAAGCAGTGTTGATTATCCTGCATTCGATATGATTGGTGATTTGCGCTTCAAGGCATTCAATGACTCAGTCCTGGTCCGCGAATTCGGTGGAGCAAAATTCCTGACATTCGGCGTGCTGCGCGAAGGTGCGGTCGAATCCGCCAGCACACAGGTGCTTTACAATCTTGATACCGACGGCCTTCAGTCGGTGACATTTTCTGGAAAGAGGCTTAAGGACGGACGCATCGAGGGCACCAGCAACAAGACTATGCTCGTGGGCACCGAGCGCCCCGAAATGCAGTGGGCGATAGCCCGCCAGGCCGCCGATCCGAATCTAGTCGAGCTCAGCAGGGCTGATCTTATGAGCGACCAGGCCATCGGATGGTGGCTCGACAACAACCCGGATGCCGCCACCAGGGCTTCCAAGATAGCATTCGGCGCCCTGCCGGAGGAGAGTTCGCTCGTAGCGTCATTCAAGTCCGCGAAAAAGGAGAATTCCGCCAAGTACCGTGCGGCGCTCCTCAATACCCGAGGCTACACCGTCGTTGTCGCCTACCGCAAATCCAGCGGCGCATACTATATTGCCTGGGCCGAGCCGCAGTGTACCGACAGGAAGCGCGGCAAACTCCTGAACAGCATTTATTTCGAGAATGACACCAGCCTTGTCCTTTTCTACTACAGGGGCAAGACCACATTCAAGTACAGGGTAAACCTCGCGAATGCGAAAATAACCAGATAGGAATCAAACCAACACGAATATGAAAGCAATTAAATTCATCCTCAAGGCACTTGTTGCCGTCATCATAGTAGCTGCCATAGCAGTGGCCGCAATCTGGGGCAGGGAGATAAAGACTGTCGCATCCGTCAAGCAGGTGGGTGAGAACAAGTATCTCTATCAGATGGAATATTCGGCCAAATATGACCTCGATGAGGTCATCGAAGCCAATATCGACGAAAATACCAAGCTTCTCGAATATGTAGTCGGAAAGGTCGGCAAGGGCCTGAAGTTCAATATCAGCTCTTCCCAGGCCTCCGATGCTGGCAAAATGGAGCCGGCAGTGGCCAACTGCACCAGTTTCCAGGCGAAGCAGGCTGACGGTGAGGGCTACTGGTACGGCCGCAACTACGATTTCTTCAAGAATCCAACTATGGTGACCATCTCCAGACCTAAGGACGGATATGCTTCGATTGCTGTCAGCGATATGTCTCATTTCGGCTACAGCCTCGACAAGCTTCCGGATTCATTTGTCAGGAAGGTGCTCTGCATAGCATCCGTATATGCGCCGGTCGACGGCATCAACGAGAAGGGACTCTGCACCTCGATCATGGCGCTGCCAAATCAGGCTTCGCAGCAGAATACCGGCAGGAATGCTGTCGGCACCACCATCATCATGCGTCTCTTCCTTGACCGCTGCGCCACCGTCGATGAGGCTCTCGATCTGTTGAATACCGTCGACGTAAGGCACGATGCCAAAGTGGGTTCCGGCTATCACTATATGGTCGCCGACGCACAGGGCAAATGCGCCGTCATCGAGTTTGACAAGAACGACGGCTGGAAGACTATGATTGTGGAGAAGTATTCGGAATCTAACCATATGCTCGTCACCAACCATCTGCTCTCACCGAAATACTACACCGCTGTGCCGGATCCTGAAGTAGGCAATCCGCACAGCCGCAGCTGGTGGAGATATGAGACCGCCGGTGCATATCTGGCTGAGAGGAATGGTATCCTCACATTCGAAGAGGCGCAGGAATGTCTGTCGCTCGTACATTGGAAGGACCTTGTATGGGAGAACGGAATGGTCGAGGACACACAGTACAGCAACGTGTACAATCAGAAAGATATCACCCTCTCGCTCCGCAACTGGAACGAGTACGACAAGACATATTCGTTCAGCCTCTAATGCTATAAGTATAAGGCAATGAAGCGCCTGGCCGTCATATTAGTCTCTCTTCTCTGCTGTGTCGACGGGTATTCCCAGGATGCGGCAGAAGTAGTTCAGACGCCTTCGGACAGCATCGGCGTCACGGTGGAGCAGATGACGGATTCCCTTATTGCCTTTGCATTCAGGAGCCTTGGGAAGCGGTACCGCTCCGGGTCGACGGGTCCGGATTCGTTCGACTGCTCGGGTTTCACTTCATATGTGTTCGGTAATTTCGGGGTCAGACTGAGCCGCACGTCCCGCGAGCAGTTCGGAAACGGACGCAATGTCAAGGGTGGATTTGACAATCTTCAGAAAGGGGACCTGGTATTCTTCAACGGACGCCGCGTGGGCAATACGGTGGGACACGTCGGCATTTTCATTGAGGCGGACAGCACAGGGACGGATTTCTCTTTCATCCACGCTGCGATGACCGGTGTGACTGTGTCCAGATACTCCGAGGACTACTATTCCAGAAGGTATATGGGAGCGCGCCGCGTACTGCCTGACATCTGGCTGCCGTTGCCGGACTCCATAGCTGGCCGGACACCGGACATCCAGGTGGACACCACCGATATTGCAGGATTCCTGAAGGAGAAGATACTTCTGCTCAATGACGGTACCTGGATGATCCAGAATCAGGACGGAATCGTCCTGGAACCTGCGGATTCCTTGGATATCGTCCTGTATAAGGATGGCAGATGGCGCGTGACACGCTCCGGATCTGCAGTTCTTCCGGCGGCTGCCGGGGCACCGTCCGATACTTCAGTCAGTGCGGCATCCGTAACTGAAACGCAGCCCGCTCCTGACGTGAACGCTCCAGCACCCGAGCCGGAGAAGGTATATCACAAGATAAAGTCAGGTGACACGCTCTCATCGATTGCGCGCCGCTACGGCACGACGGTCAGCAAACTCTGCAAGTTGAATTCGATTTCGGCGAAGACCACCCTGCGCGTCGGAAAACGACTCCGCGTCCGCTGACGTCGGCTCACCCGCGGCTGATTATTCCGAGTTCTTCAAGTATTTCATCCGGATTTCCTATCCAGTCCTGGACTTCAAGCCCGGGAATCCTGGAATAATGCCTTGTGTTATGCGTGATGACCGTCATTTCATTGCGTATGGCAGTTGCCGCAATCATAAGGTCCAGATTGTCGAGCCTTTCGCCGGCTGTTTCAAGTTGCGCCCGGATCCGCCCGTATTCTCTTTCGGATCCGTCAAAGGGTATAATCCTGAAATTTCTTTCAATGAATGAGATTTCCTTTTCGTGAATGTCTGACTCGCCGCTTTTGAATGCTCCGTATTGAAGTTCCGCTATTGAAATGATGCTGACTGCGCAGGCACTGAAGCCGTTTTCGATGATTATCTCACGAATCCCGTGCTGCCCTCTGAGCATTGAAATCAAAGTGTCGGTATCCAGCAGGTATCTGACTTGATTCATAGGGCGTTACAATTCAAAGGTTCTTGTATTGGCTCTGCTTCCGCGCAGCGATGCGGCAATCTCCAGCGCATCGCGCGTATCTTCCGGATGGATGTCGTTCAGTTCTGCGAACGGATTGTTCACTTCAATGATGATTCTGTTGCCGCAGGCGGTGATATTGACGCTGTCACCGTGTTTGAGAGAGCAGGCCTTGAGCATTTTGGCCGGAATCCTGACTCCTTCGCTGTTGCCGATTCGTATGATGGTCGCCTCCATAAGTTGAAAGTAATTATGCAAATATAATATGTAATTACAATATTTGTGCTACGAAAAGTATATTTTTTTCACTCTTTTGTGATACTCATATAATTTCGTTATTTTTGTTAGGATAAAATGACACATTATGAAATACAACAGAATATTGCTTAAACTCAGCGGCGAGGCCATCGGCGGTCCGGACGGACAGGGCCTCGACGAAGATGTTCTTGAAAGATTCGCTTCAGAAATCGCAGGCGTCGCGAAGAGCGGCGTCCAGATTGCCATTGTCATCGGCGGCGGCAACATCTTCCGCGGCCTGCAGGGCAGCAAGAAGGGTTTCGACCGCGTCCGCGGCGACCAGATGGGCATGCTCGCTACAGTCATCAACAGCATCGGCCTCTCCCTTTTCATCAAGGGTCAGGGCGTCCCTGCCGAGGTGTTCACATCCACTCCGATGCGTCCTATGGCGAAGTATTATATGCGTGACGAGGCTCTCGACTATATGGAGAAGGGCGGCGTCGCTATCATTGCCGGCGGTACCGGCAATCCTTTCTTCACCACTGATTCCGGCGCGGCGCTCCGTGCCTGTGAATTGAAGGTTGATGCGCTCCTTAAGGGCACGAAAGTTGACGGAGTCTACGACTGCGATCCGATGAAAAATCCGGAAGCAAAGAAATATCAGATACTTACATTTGACAAGGCGCTTGCTGACGGTCTCGGAGTGATGGATACTACGGCATTCACCCTCTGCAAGGAGAACAATGTCCCTATCGTGGTCTTCAGCATCAACAAGGACGGCGAACTCGCAAAGGTCGTCAACGGCGAGCCGGTCGGTACCATAGTTTCGAAATAACATCTTACATTATGATAGACAAAGCAAAACAGATCGTGGCAGACGCAAAGGCAAAGATGACCGATGCAACCGCACATCTTGAGGAGAGCCTCAAGAATTACCGCGCAGGAAAGGCCAACCCTGCGGTCTTCAATCAGGTTATGGTATCTTATTACGGCAATATGACTCCGCTGCCTCAGACAGCCAGCATCACCGCTCCGGATGCCAAGACAATGCTCATACAGCCTTGGGACAAGAGCCTTCTCCACACCATCGAAAAGGCCATCATCGACGCAAACCTCGGTTTCACCCCGCAGAACAACGGTGAGACCATCCGAATCAATGTCCCTGCACTCACGGAGGAACGCCGCAAGGAACTCGTGAAGAAGTCCAAAGGTGAAGGCGAGAGTACCAAGGTAAGCATCCGTAACACCCGCCGCGATGCCATCGAGACTCTCAAGAAGATGATCAAGGAAGGTCTCCCTGAGGATGTCGAGAAGGACTCCGAGGCCGATGTCCAGAAGGCGACCGACAATTTCTCCAAGAAGGTTGACGAAATCCTCGCCGCCAAGGAAAAGGAGATAATGACCGTCTAATCCCGCGTACTTGATAGAGATAATATCAGGTCCCTGCAGTGCTGAAAGCGAGGAGCAGGTCCTCGCTACGGCTTCTGCACTCAAAAATATGGCGCTTTCCGGCAACGGGATGCGCCTTTCTGCTTTCCGTGCCGGACTCTGGAAGCCGCGTACACATCCCGGAGGATTCGAAGGCGTGGGCGAAGCGGGGATTCCCTGGCTGAAGCGTGTCCGTCGTGAGACAGGTCTGCCGGTAGCGGTCGAGGTCGGCACCCCGGCGCATCTTGAGGCTGTCCTGAATGGCGGCCTGGATATGATATGGATAGGGGCACGCACTGTGACCAATCCGTTCGCGGTTCAGGAACTGGCGGACTGCCTGAAGGGCCTCGACATCCCGGTATTCGTCAAGAATCCGATCAACCCGGACCCGCAGTTGTGGATCGGTGCCGTCGAACGCTTCCGCAAGGCGGGTGTATCACGCGTCTCGGCCATCCACAGGGGATTCTCATTCTATGAGGAGAGCCGCTACCGCAATGCTCCGAAATGGCAGGTCCCCATTGCACTCCGCCGCGAGATGCCGGATGTTCCGATAATCTGCGACCCGAGCCACATCTGCGGATGCCGCGAATACCTTGCGGAGGTCTCGCAGATGGCGCTGGACCTGGGATTTGACGGATTGTTCATCGAGAGCCACGTCAATCCCGCCGCCGCGCTCAGCGATGCTTCGCAGCAGGTGACTCCGGAAGCGCTGCAGATTCTGCTCAATGGCCTTACGATCAAGTCCAGCACCTCTTCCGACGCTCAGCTGCAGTCGCAGATAGAGGCGCTCCGCAGCCAGATAGACAGGATAGACGACGAGCTCCTCGACCTTCTGGCCGCCAGGATGCAGGTCTCGTCGCAGATCGGAGAGTGCAAGAAGCGCGGCAATATGCAGGTGCTCCAGCAGTCCCGCTGGGACAGGGTTCTGGAGAATGCCCTCGCCGGGGCGAAGGCCCGCGGCCTCGATGAGAACGCAGTCCGCGAAATATTCGAGTCCATCCACAGGGCTTCAATCGAAAAACAAATCTAAACTCCAATACAATGAAACAGAACTACTTTTTCAGAGGAGCCGCGGCTGTCGCCGTCATAGCTCTGATGTGCGCCACCGGCGTTTCAGCCGACGCTGCAAAGAAGAAGAACAAAAAAGCCGCTGAGCCTGTGAAGATCCAGACCAACGACAAGGGTTACTACAAGGACGTATATATGGAGAGCGGTATCGGTGTCACCTCCAGGGTGGACCTTCCTTCAGTCCGCTATCTCGGCCTTGAGATGGAGAAAATCCTCTCCGCAAAGGACTCCAAGGACTATACGTATCTGGATACGTTGATGCAGAACGAAGCCCTCGTGGGCTCCGCAATGGATGAAAACGGCGTGCTCCTCTATCCAGACGGTGCTCCCCGTTTCCGCGTAGTCTATGTGAACGGTGGCAATGCAATGCGTCTTTCCAATGGTTTCGGCCAGCCGGGCCGTGATGCATTCCTCAATTTCATCCACAATGGCGGAAGCTATGTGGGCACCTGCGCCGGCGCATTTTATGCCTGCCATTACAAGCTTATGGACAAGGATGATGGTACCGGAATGGAAGTGAAGGATTATTCTCCTGAATACATCGGAATCTGGCCTGGCGTTGTCAGGAACACCGCCTACAGCGATGCATATCACGGCCTGAAGATTGAACCGGGATCCCCGCTTCTCAAATACTATGATTTCGGTGGCGATATGTATGTCGACAGTGTCCGTCACAATGGCGGCTGCTATGGCATCACCGACCAGCTCTGGCCTGAGAAGGGTGAGGTCCTCGCACGTTACGACCTTACGAAGGCATCGAAGCCGAGCAAGCGCGATTTCAACGATACGCCGGTGATCTGGTCAGTCAAGGAGAAGGAGGAATGGGGCCGCGTGGTATCGTGCGGTTCGCACCCTGAAGGTGTCACCTCCGGTGACCGTCTCCATCTCTTCTGCGCAATGCTCAAGTATGCTATGGACGGCAATGCCCCTGCAAAGGTGAAAGGCGCTCTCACGATGGGCGAGGCCCGTATCATGGACCTCCAGACAAAGGATGCCAAGCCGGAATTCACCCGCATCGGCGACAAGCAGTATCATCATTTCACCGTTGAGGTCCCGGAAGGTCTCGATACCCTCAGGATTTCCCTCAACAGCCTCAAGGGCTGGAAGGACTACGATATGTATCTCTATGTGAATCCGGGCGATTTCGCATTCAGGGAGAATGCCAGATATCAGAATCTTTCCCTCGGCTTTGACAAGGATATCGTTATCCCTGCACCGGCAGCCGGCACATACTATATCTCAGTGTTCTGCGCTACCACCGTCACAGCGGTCGAGTCCGCATACGGTACCCGCTACACAGGCCGCACGGATGTGCTCAACGGTGTTCCTTACTCAATCGGAGTCAATCTGAAGCCTGTCGAGCCTAAGAAGTAGTATACTTGTCCCGCCACCGGTCGGTGGCAGTTTGCTCCGAAGGGCAATGCAGGCCCTCCCGCATTGATAGTGGGAGGGCCTTTATATTAATATCAGGTAATAGATGCGTTACTATAAACGCATAAGAATCTGTTTTGAAATGATTGATTTAAGATATGTAATAGAAAAATTGAAACATTTCAAAACAGATTCTAAATTAGAGGCAGAATCTTACACCGATGTTGAACGACAGGGACGACAGATCGAATTTGGTGCCGTTGTCCTGTCTGGTCGAGCCGTCGAGGTTAGTGATTTTGGAACGTGCCGCCACGCCGAGCATATAGTCCATACCTGCGCCGAGGGAGATGTTATCGGTCAGAGCATAGTCATATTCGAGGCCCAGGCTGCCGCCGAGATTGGCTGCGAGAGTCTTGAACGGTACGTTGTCCTGCAGTTTCTGAGTCGGCATATCCGCCTTGATTCTGTTGTTGTAGAACAGGCAGCCTGCGCCGACATTGGCCAGGAATGTATGCTTCTGGTTGCCGGACATCACGCGGATGGAGTAGAACGGACCGACATAGGTGATGTCGCGGGACTCTCTGTAACTTACCGTATGCTCCTGATTGGTGACCATCACGTATATGTCATCAGTGGATGACGAATGGTAGTTGTGTACTTTCAGACCGAAACCATTGTTGTAGTCAAAGAATACGGAAGCCTCGGCGCTGACAGTGAAACCGAGATTCATCTTATTGTTGTGGTTGTACATTTCCGGGGAGATGTAAGGGTCCTCATAGTTCGCCATCATACTTCTGCCAGTGCCGCAGTTGATTGCGAAACGGAAGGTATACGGGAGTGCGGAAGGTCTCTTGAGATTGTAGATGTCACGGATTTCCGTGAATTTGGACGGTGCCGGTGCGGATGTGATGGACTTGAGCCCTGTCAGGTCCTTGAGGTAATAGACATCCATCCAAATGTGGTCTGCAATGGCATCGGCTCCCTGCGGCAGATAATCAGTGATCCGGATGATATTGCCGCCGCGCGTCTTTGCGTGTTTGACGGCGGACTCGAGGAGGCTGTTGTATGAACTTTTGTCTTCCGGCGTGAATTTGCCCGGAGTAACGGAAATGGAGCCGATTTTGATGCTCTTCTCCGGAGCTTTTGAAGTGTTGTCAAGGATGACTACGTCCGCCTTTTCATCGAGAGCAGGATAGGCACTTGAGAGGGAACCGGTAAGTTTTGGAGCGCAGCCCGAAAGGATGATGGCCGCGGCAGCCGTGAGGATGATGGATTTTCTCATATCTTGAAAAATGCTGATTCTTTAGAACAGATTGATTCTCAGGCCGATATTTGCCGAAATATGCTGGAGGCCGACCCTCGTACCGTCATCCTGGATAAACTCGTTGCCGTCGACATCAAATAGTGTGGCACGGGAGATATATCCGTAGATATATGAGACATTCGCGCCGATTGCATATTTCCTGTTGATGGTATAGTCGTAGTTGATGTCAGCCATTCCGCCGAGGTTGCCACCTTTGGTCTTGGTGTAGACGCCGCCATAAGTAACCTCGTCCCTGAAGTTCACGCGACCGGCTCCGATATTGATGATCAGGGATTGTCTGTAGTTTTTGCTCAGAAGCCTCAGTGAATAGAACGGTCCGAAGAATGAGATGTCGGTTTGCTCGTCGAGCTGGGTCTCGGTCTTTACGTAATTCTTTGTTGTGGTGATGATGTCCTTGCCTGATGAGCGGAGGTTGCTGTATTTGATACCGAATCCTGTGTAGTTGCCGAGATAAAACGCGGCGTCGGCTCCATAGCTTATTCCGAACTTCATCTTGCGGTTGTGCTCGATCTCATCGGGGCTTGCAACAGCAGCTGGCTGCGATGATTCGTTGAAATTGTCCGCATCGGAGCCGCCGGACATTTCAGCTCCGTCAACATTGATGAGCCTGTAGCCCGCACCGCCGTGGACGGCGATTCTCAGTGACGGCGGCATTTCACCGATGGTCTGGAACTTCTCATATTTGTCCTTAATTTTGGCGAGCGGGGTCGGCTGCGGTGCCCCGGTGATGGACTTCAGGTCTGAAACGTCGTTCCTGTAATATACGTTCGCCCATATTCTGGCGGTATTGCAGTCGATTCCTGCCGGCAGGTAGTCCAGTAACTGGATAATGTTGCCTCCGTGCTGGCGTGCTGTCGCCATTGCGATTTTGATGACATTCTCATAGGAGCCGAGTTCCTCTGTCGTGAACCTGGCTGGCCCGATTTCAAGGAGACCGATTTTAAGGGAATTGTCAGGGATCCTTGTGTCCTTGTCAATGACTGCGACTTCGGCATTGTCATTCAATGCCGGGTATGCTCTTGATAATTTGCCCGAAATCTTCGGAGAGCAGCCTGACAGCGTGATGGCGGTCAGAGCAATGATCAGAAGGCTGAAACGTCTCATATTATTATCAATTATCTGCGTAATCTTGTAAACACACTGAGCGGCAGGGCTTTGCCGAAGCGATCGCGGAGCACCGACTCGCCGCATTCTAGGCTCTTGCATTCGGAGCCGAATGCGCAGCGGACAAGGGTCTCCGCAAGCACGGCAGAATATCCGTTGGAATAGAGATTGAGCACCAGGAAACTGTTCTCCGGTGCGAGGATGGAAGCGCAGCACTGAAGGATGTCATAGAGACATTCGTCGAGCTTCCAGCGCTCTCCGTCAGGACCGTGGCCGTATGCCGGCGGGTCGAGGATGATGCCCTGATAGAGGGTGCCGCGGCGCTGCTGCCGGCGGGCGAACTTCAGGGCGTCCTCGACGATCCAGTGGATACCGTCAAGCCCGCTCATCTCCATATTGCCTCGGGCCCAGGTGACGACCTGCTTCACGGAGTCGAGGTGCGTGACTTCCGCACCACCCTTGCAGGCCGCGAGAGAAGCGGCTCCCGTGTATGCGAACAGATTGAGCACCTTCGGCTTCTCTGCCTGCGATGCGGCGATCTCCTTTGTGTTCCTGTAGATGAAATCCCAGTTCGTCGCCTGCTCGGGGAAGATGCCCACGTGCTTGAACGAGGTCAGTCCGAGACGGAGCTTGAATCCCACCTCCGGATAGGCGACCGGCCACTGCTCCTGCATTTTGCGGAGCATCGTCCACGATCCGCTGTCCTCCTTGCCGGCCTTGCCGAAGCCGGCTCCCGGCTTGAATTCGGTATTGGCCATACTGTGCCACTGCTGATCGGTCATCGACTTGTGCCACAATGCTTTCGGCTCCGGGCGTATCATCACGTACTGCCCGAAACGTTCCAGCTTGGAAAAGTCTCCGGAGTCTATAAGTTCATAATCCTTCCAGGAAGGAGATGGTTGTTCGATAGTCATATTGATTACAAAGATATGAAAGTAATTTGTTAAATTTGCGAATTAAGGAATTACATTAAACGCATATTATTATGAATTGCATTGATACTTACGATTTTGCCGGCAAAAAAGCCATTGTCAGAGTCGATTTCAACGTCCCTTTGGATGAGAATTTCAATATCACCGATGACACCCGCATACGCGCAGCCATCCCTACGCTCAAGAAAGTGTTGGAGAAAGGTGGTTCGCTTATCGTGATGTCCCATCTCGGCAAGCCGAAGGGCCCTGCTGAGAAGTTCTCCCTCAAGCATATCGTAAGCCGTATCGAAGAGTATCTCGGCGTACCGGTACAGTTTGCGCCTGACTGCTGGAAGGCGGATGAGCAGGCCGCTGCTCTCAAGCCGGGCGAGGTGCTGCTGCTCGAGAATCTCCGCTTCTACGCAGAGGAGGAGGGTAAGCCGCGCGGACTCGCGGAGGACGCCTCGGATGAAGAGAAGAAGGCCGCAAAGGCGGCAGTCAAGGAGAGCCAGAAGGAATTCACGGCCCACCTCGCTTCCTATGCAGACTGCTACATCAATGACGCATTCGGCACCGCACACCGCGCGCATGCCTCAACTTCGCTCATTGCGAAGCATTTCCCGCAGGACAAGATGTTCGGCTATGTGATGAACGGCGAAATCACCGCCATCGACAAGGTGCTCGACAATCCAGCGCGCCCTATGACAGCCATACTCGGCGGAGCCAAGGTCTCTTCGAAGATCGGCATCATTGAGAATCTCATAGACAAGTGCGACCATATCATCATCGGAGGCGGAATGGTCTTCACCCTCGTAAAGGCGCAGGGCGGAAAGATCGGCGCTTCACTATGCGAAGACGACCAGATAGAGACCGCAAAGGCAATACTTGCCAAGGCTGAGGCCAAGGGCGTGAAGCTGACCTACGGCCACGAGGTTGTGGCTGCGGATGCTTTCAGCAATGATGCAGCGAAGAAGGTTGTCCCTGTGGATGACATTCCGGATGGCTGGATGGGTATGGATGCCGCTCCTTCCACCATTGAGGAATGCAAGGTCATCATCGAGTCTTCCAGAACCATACTTTGGAACGGTCCTATGGGCGTGTTCGAGATGGAGAATTTCGCCGCAGGAACCAAGGCAATGGCACAGATGCTCGCAGACGTTACGGCCAAGGGTACTTTCACCCTCGTGGGCGGCGGTGACTCCGTGGCAGCTGTCAACCAGATGGGTTATGCCGACAAGGTAAGTTATGTTTCCACCGGCGGTGGTGCGATGCTCGAATACCTCGAGGGTATTGAACTTCCGGGTATCAAGGCTATTAAGGAATAATACGATGAATCTCCTGTCTGTTGTCTGGAACGTAGACCCGATAATCTTTAATCTCGGCCCGTTCGCGCTGCGTTATTATTCGCTGCTCTTCGTGGCCGGATTCCCGCTGGGCTACTGGCTTTTCATCAAGTTCTACAGGCGTGAGGGCGTCAACGTCGACCTCATCGAGCCGTTGCTCTATGCTCTGCTCATCGGCACAATAGTCGGCGCCCGTCTCGGCCACTGCCTATTCTATCAGCCTGATTACTATCTCGGCAGCTGGGAGGGCTTCAAGGAGATATTCATGCCGTGGAAGGGCGGCCTCGCATCCCACGGCGGTGCCATAGGCGTCCTGCTGGCCATATGGTGGTACACTGCCAAGTACGGCAAGAAGAATGGATTCGATATGATGTGGATGCTTGACCGTCTGGTCATAGCGGTCTGCTTCGCCGGCTGCTTCATCCGCCTGGGCAATCTCTTCAATTCCGAAATCTACGGCAATGAGACATCCCTTCCGTGGGGTTTCATCTTTGTCCGCAGGGGTGAGACAGTGCCCAAGCATCCGACGCAGATATACGAGGCGCTATCATATCTCATCCTCGGATTCATCCTGCTCTGGGTCTACTGCAAGAAGGCACACAAGGTACATCGCGGATGGCTCTTCGGGGCATTCCTCATCGGATGCTTTGGAATGAGGTTCCTCATCGAGTATATCAAGATGCCTCAGGTGGCCTTCGAAGAGGGGATGAAGCTCAATATGGGCCAGATTCTCAGTATACCGTTCATCCTCGCCGGCATCATCAGCATCGTCGTCAGCTGCATCCGCAAGCGTCCGGTGCTGCGAGAAACTGACAGGCCAAGGAATTACTGTCCGCCTCCAAAGACTGCGCGGTAGCACAAAAGAAAGGGTGACCCGGGCCACCCTTTTTGATTGTCTCAGTTGGAGTCTTACTTGTCGTCAAGCGGCTCCGCCTTCTTGTATTTTCTCTCTCCGAGCATACAGTTGAGTCTGAAAAGCATCGCGCTGTCCTTGCCGGCCCTTTCGAAGTCCGAGACTTGTTCTGAGGCGCTTTCCTCCTCTTCGACCTGCTCGTCCACGAACCACTGCAGCCTGCTCAGGGTTGCGAAGTCCCGCTCCTCCATCGCCAGTCCGACAAGGTCGTGGATCATCCGTGTAACCTCTTTTTCGTGGTTCAGAGTGTCCTTGAACATATCAAGAGGGTCTTTCCACTCCTGCGGCACCTCTGCAATCGGTTTGAGTTCCACTTTCGCTCCCTGGGAGTTGAGGTAGTTTTCAAAGATCCTTGCGTGGTCCTGTTCTTCGAGCCACTGTACGAAGAACCAGCTTGCTATGCCCCTGAGGGCTTTCGCTTCGGCGTCCATCGCCATTGCGAGGTAGAGGTATGCTGACCAGAGTTCTGCATTTATCTGGTCGTTGATGGCCTTGTGCATTTTATTTGAAATCATAGTATTACTTATTAAAATTCCGTTTCTGAGATTCCCTGCTTTACCCAGATGAGTTTTGATATGTCATAGCCTCTGGTCGCAGCCTCTACAAGGATATGGTTCAGGGTGCCTTCCGGAACTGCAGGGGTACGTGAGAGGATCCAGAGATATTTTGCGGACTTCGATCCGACAAGAGCATACTTATAGTCTTTGCTCAACATCATTATGCGGTAGTCGGAGTAGAAAGGTCCGAAGAAGGATACCCTGAGGAGACCTGGATTGTCGGTGAATTTGGCTTTGCCGACGGAGCTGTGGAGCTTGCCGTTCTTGATGCCGCTGTTGACGACCTTGATCTTGCCGTCGTTCATCAGGGAGTAATTCGCGGTTGCGAAATTGAGTCCGCGTTCGAATTTGTGGTCAAACCTGGCTATTTCATACCATTTGCCGAGGTATTTTTCAGGCTCCAAATTTGTGATGGTCGAATTGTTGACCTTCTGAGCCATACAGCATACTGAAAGTGCAGCCATAGCGATAAGTGTAAAGAGTCGTTTCATGGCATTGCTTGTTACTGCGTGAGCGGTCAGTGAAGGACGGTCTTCCAGAGACCGTGGATGTTGCAGTATGCATATACCGCTACGGGCTTTTCGCATACGTTGCAGAATATCGCTTCAGCGGGCTCTCCAGGTTTGAGATACTTGATCTGACCTCCGGTCGGGGTCTCAAGATAGATGAAAGAGATGTGGTGCTCAGCCAGCATAGGGTGCGGCATCGCGCCGACCTTCACCCTGATGGTGTGTTTGCCCACAGATTCAACGACAGGGAGGTGTTTCTCTACAGCGCCGTCAGAGGTGCCGGGGATGAGTTCAACCATTGCCTTTCCGCAGCAGAAAGGAATCACACCGCTGTCTACAAACTTCACGACAACGTTTCCGCAAGTCGTGCAAACGAAAAATTTTGTTGCCATAATTGAAAGTTTTTTAAA
>JAZRZH010000019.1:0-16195 GCA_045601245.1 Bacteroidales bacterium | reverse complement strand
CAATCCCTATCTGGAGGACTACTACAAGGACATCCCGAGGTGGTCGTTCAATCTCGAGGTCTATTTCCTCACTCAGAGACTCAAGGACGTGATGAACATCTCGCAGAGCGCAGAGACCATCATACAGGACCGCACCATCTTCGAGGGAGTTCACGTATTCGTGGCCAACAACTACGATATGGGCAATCTCACTAAGCGCGACTTCGACGCCTATATGGACCTCTTCAACGTCGTGATGCAGTCCGTCAAGCTGCCCGACCTGCTCATATACCTCAAATGCTCCATCCCTCATCTTGTGTCGCAGATCCAGAAACGCGGCCGCGAATACGAGCAGAGCATCAGCCTGGACTATCTGCAGGGCCTGAATGACCGCTATGAGAAGTTCATCTCCGACTACAAGGGCGAAGTGATGGTCATTGACAAGGATGACCTCGATTTCGAACACAGCCCGGAAGATTTCTCCAGAATTACCGACCGCATAGACGCACGCCTGTACGGATTGTTTTAATACACAGACATTATGAAAAGATCCTTTGCCATTGCCTTTGCACTCTGCTGCATCGCATCAGTATCATACGCACAATCTTCATCAATGCGCACCCCGCCGCGTCAGGTGGCGGTCAATCCCGGACAGTATTCGCCGGTACAGCCGTCGGGGGTCACCAACGCCACAATTTTCACATTTTACAATATCAATTCACCGGTAGGCGGAGGCGCCGCTACGGACGAGACCTGGAACAGGGAGAGCAATGAGACTGTCCTCGATACATATTATCAGCCTGTGCTTCCGCGCATTCCGGAGGAGATGGAGCCGGTGAAGGTGAAGCGCGGCGAGCCTGATCCGTTTCTGAACAATACGAAGACCATTTTCAAATCCAATTCTCATACTGTCGGAACCTCCGGCGGTCTCGACAATGCCTCCCCGGACAAGGAGATCCTGGCCATCGAACTCTTCGGATACTGCCGCCGCGTCCCTGTGGATATTGTGGAGCAGGTCAGACAGCGCGTTGCTGCCGGCGCCCTCTCCCGCGGTCGCCAGTATGTGCTTGACGCCCAGACGCAGCTGGGATATGTCTACAACGGCGAGCCTGTATATTACGGAGGCGCATCCGGCTCCTTCCACTTCAGCCCGCGTATGGAGGCCCTCTACTGCAGGGGTGTCCGCTATGTCATCTCGGGCGTGGTGACCAACTACTATACCCATCAGTACTTTACCAGCGAGAAGGCGAAGAAGCCCAACTACGAGACTCTTCTCACCGTGTTCCTGACAGCGTACGACCTGGACAGCCACACCATCCTCCAGACTTATTGGATCAATGCGGCCGGCACCGGCTCGAGGCAGGATTATGCGGACAACAATGCGCTCAGCTGCTTCGAGAGCAAGGCATACAATATGGTGATGGACAATTTCCCGATCATCACCACATTCAAGGATGTTATCACTACTGACAAGAAGGGCGGTATCAAGACCGCTGTCGTCAATGCAGGTTCGGGTATGGGTCTGACAAAGACCGACATCTTCCACGTATTCGATGCAAACAACCCTTCAGGAAAGAAACTCGGAAAGGTGAAAATCACTGAGCCGGGTCCTGACGGATCGGTCTGCAATATCACCGGAGGACAGAAAGACATTTCGTCAGCTGTCAATGCCGGCGCCAATGTCTTCCTTCTCAGCAAAGGACAGTCCCTGTTCTAGGCATCTTCATTAAGCAGTTCGAAGTCGAGCAGTTTCTGCTCGAGATTGGCGCGGAGCACGCGGATGCGCACCTTGTCGCCGAGTGTCAGTATGCGGCCGTTGGCCTTGCTGACGCTGCGGTAATTCTCCTGGTCGAAGACGAAACTGTCGTTGGTCATATCCCGAAGTGAGACCATACCTTCGATCTTGGTCGGCTCGATCTCGACGTAGATGCCCCATTCGGTCAGTCCGGAGACTGTGCCGTCGAATTCCTTGCCCTCCTTGTCCTGCATATATTCCACCATCTTGTACTTGACGCTGGCTCTCTCGGCTTCGGTGGCGAGCTGCTCGCGCTCCGATGAGTGCTTGCAGCATTCCTCATAATATACCTTGTCCTGCGACTTCTCGCCGGCCATATACATAGCGAGCAGGCGGTGCGACATCATATCCGGATAGCGGCGGATAGGGGAGGTGAAATGTGTGTAGTACGTGAATGCGAGGCCGTAGTGGCCGATGTTTTCGGTCGAATAGCAGGCGCGGGCCATCGAGCGTAGCGCCATCAGTTGTATAGCACCCTCTTCCGGCTTGTCCTTGACGCTGGCCATCAGGTCGTTGAGGCTCTTCGCAATTTTTTTCGGATTGCCGGTGTCGCCCAATTCGTGCTTGAAGTTGTGGGCGAATTTGCGGAGTTCCTCGATCTTCTCCGGGTTAGGATTGTCGTGGATACGGTAGACGAAGGTTGGATCCTTCGCCTTGCAGTGCTTCGCCACATATTCGGCGACGCCGCGGTTGGCCAGCAGCATGAACTCCTCGATGAGCCAGTTGCTGTCCACGGATATCTTCTGCTTGACGTCCACAGGCTTGCCCTGTTCGTCGACGATGACCTTCATCTCAGGACGCTCGAAGTTCATCGCGCCCTTGCTGAAGCGTTCCTTGCGCAGGCAGTCTGCCAGAGAGTGCAGTTTGCATATCTCTTCGGCCAGCGGTCCTTCCTTGGTCTCGATGATCTTCTGGGCCTGTTCGTAGTCGAAGCGGTAGTCGGAGTTGATGATGGTGCGTCCGAACCAACTTTTCTTGACCTTCGCCTTGTCGTCGAGTTCAAACACTGCGGAGAAACAGAGTTTGTCCTCGTGAGGGCGGAGGGAGCAGAGCTTGTTGCAGAGCTTCTCCGGAAGCATAGGTATGGTGCGGTCCACCAGATAGACGGAAGTGCCGCGGTCGAAGGCTTCCCTGTCCACAGGGCTGCCAGGCTGCACGTAATGTGTCACGTCCGCGATGTGGATGCCGACCTCGTAATTGCCGTTGTCCATCTTGCGGTATGAAAGCGCATCGTCGAAGTCCTTCGCGTCGCTCGGGTCGATGGTGAAAGTGGTCACCCCGCGGAAATCTTTGCGCTCGGCGATGTCCTTGTCCGTGATGACCTCGGAGATGGATTCGGCGGCATTTTCGATTTCCGGTTCGAAGCGGTACGGGAGGTTGTATTCGGCGAGGATCGAATGCATCTCGGTGTCGTTGTCGCCCGGCATTCCGAGCACGTCGACAATTACACCGAGAGGTTCCGGAGCGCCTTTTGGCCAATCCTTGACGAGGACAGCGACCTTTACACCGGCAGCGGCCTCCATTCCGCCTATGACCGGCAGATCGTCGGGGCCGTCGCAGATGATGCGAATGTCGTACGGCATCACGCGGCTCTCCACTATTGCCCAGACATCCTTTTTGCGGGTGACGAGAATACCGATATGCGGCTTGCGCGAGCGCTGGAGCACGCACGCGACCTCACCTTCGACCTTTCCGCTCTGCGGCCTGCGCCTGCGGGATATGTTGACTCTGACATAGTCGCCGTTGAGGGCGCCGCGCATCTTCTGGACAGGGATGAAGACACTTTCCTCCATTCCCTGGATTGTGACGAATCCGAGTCCGTCACGGTTCATGCTGAGCACGCCTTCAGCGGTTGCGTAGAATTTGGAACCCTTGGAAGATGACTTTCTGGAAGGCTTTCTGCGGGATGACTGATGGTTTTCCCCACCCTTCACATTTTTCTTGATATTTCTCGCCATAAATGATAACTTTGCTTGTAAGCACAAAAATATAAAAAAATGCAGAAAAAAGTATTGCTTATGATTCTGGACGGCTGGGGCGAAGGAAGCTCCGATGCCTCCAATGCAATATATACTGCCGGAACTCCGGAAATCGACGCCATAAGGGCGGAATATCCGGCATCGCACCTTTCCGCCTGCGGGGAGGATGTGGGACTGCCGGACGGGCAGATGGGCAACTCCGAGGTGGGACATCTCAATATCGGCGGCGGCCGCGTTGTATATCAGGATCTTGTCAAGATCAACATGGCCTGCCGCGATCATTCGCTGATGGCCAACGAGGAGATACGCAAGGCTTACGGATACGTCAAGGAGACCGGCTGCAGGCTGCATTTCCTGGGACTCTGCTCCCACGGTGGCGTGCACAGCTCGCTGAACCATCTTTATGAATTCCTCGCGGAGGCTGACAGGGCCGGTCTGGACAAGGTGTTCGTACACTGCCTGATGGACGGCCGCGACACAGACCCGAAGAGCGGCAAGGGCTTCGTAGACGAGCTTGAGGAGAAGATGGCTGCCACCACCGGCAAGGTGGCATCGGTCTGCGGCCGCTTCTACACCATGGACCGCGACAAGCGGTGGGACCGCGTGAAGGCAGGATATGACCTGATGGTGGGAGGTGTGGGAGAAAAGTTCACTTCCGCCACCGAGGCCATCCAGGCATCCTACGATGCCGGCGTGACCGACGAATTCATCAAGCCGGTATGCATTGTCGGAGCCGACGGCGAACCGCTGGCCAGGATAGAGAAGGGCGACTGCGTCATCTTCTTCAATTTCCGCAACGACCGCGCCCGTGAAATCACCTCCGTCCTGACTCAGCAGGATATGCCAGAGCAGGGAATGCACACCATCCCGCTCCACTATTGCTGTCTCACTCCGTATGATGCCAGCTTCACAGGCCTTCACATTCTCTTTGACAAAGAAAATGTGCCTCAGACCCTCGGAGAGGTCGTTTCAGCCGCAGGCCGCAGCCAGCTGCGCATCGCAGAGACAGAGAAATACGCGCACGTCACATTCTTCTTCAACGGAGGACGCGAGCAGATATTTGCCGGAGAGGACCGCATACTCATCAATTCACCGAAGGTGGCTACATATGATCTCCAGCCGGAGATGAGCGCGCCGCAGGTCAAGGACGCCCTCGTGGCGGATCTGGCCACAGGAAAGCATGATATGGTGATATTGAATTTCGCCAACGGCGATATGGTGGGCCATACGGGAGTGTATGATGCCATAGTCAAGGCTGTCAAGTACATAGACTCCGCAGTGGGTGAGGTTGTGCGTGCCGCAAGGGCCAACGGATACACCGTCCTTATCACTGCGGACCACGGCAACGCCGACTATGCGGTCAACGGTGACGGCACTCCGAACACCGCCCATTCGCTCAACAAGGTGCAGTTCATCGTTGTTGACGATGACGTCAAGGCTGTTGCCGACGGCCGTCTCTGTGACATCGCCCCGACCATTCTCAAACTGATGGGCATTCCTCAGCCTGAGGTAATGACAGGAAAAGCGCTTATTTGAATATAAAACAATAACTTTCAGACAATGAAACGAGAATATTTGAAAC
This sequence comes from Bacteroidales bacterium, assembly GCA_045601245.1. Lineage (GTDB taxonomy): Bacteria > Bacteroidota > Bacteroidia > Bacteroidales > UBA932 > Cacconaster. The sequence goes on along the minus strand of JAZRZH010000019.1, from coordinate 10,860 downwards.
CCGAGGCCGCTGCATTAAGCATCGATGCGGCCGACGCACTCGCAGCCTCCGCAACCGGAGGCACAGCCGATCCTTTCGGCCGTGATGCGGGCGATGGCGGAATGTTCCCCGGCGGTCTGGACATTAATCCCGATATGCCATGGTAAGACTTCAGAAAATATTTGCGGTCCTTGCCGCGGCAGCGACGGCCGCACTCCTTGGCGGCTGTACCCAGGAGATAGAGAGCGATATGACGGTCGATACCGCTCAGAAGATATTCAAGGCTGAGATCAACGAAGACGCCACACGCGTGTACGTGGAGGTCAATGGCAGGCTCAAATGGCACGGGAAGGACTCGATTGCGGTTCTGGCCGGCTCCACAAAGGCAATGTACCGCTTTGACGGACCGACAGGATCCAATGTAGGAAACTTTTCATATCTATCCGGCGGATCCGTCTCCAACTCTTCAGTCGTGGCGGTCTATCCTTATGAGGCGGCAACATCCGGAAGCGCTTCCGGTGAAGTGTCGGTCATCTATCCTGCAGTCCAGACTTATGCCGCTGATGGCTTTGACCGCAAATCCATAATCCTGGCGGCGGCCACTGCCGGAGCCGGGGATGACAATCTCAAGTTCTACAGCGCCAGTGCTTTCGTGGTGGTCAGATTATTCGGTTCTGATTATGTCCGCAGCATCCGGCTGAAGGGCAATTCGGATGAGCCGCTGTCAGGTGCCGCCACGTTGAAGGCAGTACCGGGCACAGTTCCTTCCGTCACTATGTCGGCGGATGCGCAGAAAGAGGTCGTCCTCGAATGCGGCGGCATCCCTTCCGATGTTTCAGCAGATGAACCGAAAGATTTTTGGATAGCGGTACCTCCTGTCGACTTCAGTCAGGGCTTCACCGTTGAGGTGACCAACGGTGCCGGAGAAATATTCGAGCAGACTACCCTCAAATCCTTAAGTCTGGCTGCCGGCAAGGTGCAGCCGATGGCTCCGCTCGAGCTCAGTTTGAGCGGCGGCAAATCATTTACTTCATTCTCCCTCTCTCCGGAAGGTTCGACCAATAAATACTCTTCGTACAACATCAGGGACGGTTATATCACGATTTACGCCCCTTGGGGCACCGAGAAGACACTTGTCGCCAATTTCGAAGTTCCTGAAAGCACAACGGTACTTGTCAACGGTACCGTTCAGCAGAGCGGTGTGACCGTCAATGATTTCTCCTCCCCGGTATATTATACTCTCGATACCGGAGGAAACGGAAAGGAATCCTATACGGTGGAGGTCATTCCGGTCGAACTCCCGGTGATGTTCGTCAACACTCCGGAAGCCGCACCGATCAAGAACAAGACCGACTGGGTGTACAATACCGAGATATTCATCCAGAACCTTGACGGAACCATCACCGCCTATACCGAGCCGGGTGACGAGAATCTGGGCAATGCCATCCGGGGCAGAGGCAACTCCACCTGGGGCTTCCCCAAGAAGCCGTATGCCATCAAGCTTGCCAAGAAGGCCGATATGCTCAATATTATGACCGAGAAGGGCAAGAAGAAGGGTCACAAAAGATGGTGTCTGCTCGCCAATTGGCGTGACCGTACACTTGTGCGCAATGATGTGGCGCTCAAGATTGCGGAACAGTTGACCAATCTCGAATGGTCACCTTCGGGCAAGTTCGTGGAGCTCGTGCTCAACGGCAGTTTCGACAATACCTATTACCTCTGCGAACAGATCAAGGTGGATGAAAACCGTCTTGACATCGACGAGATGAAGGAGGGCAAGGTGAGCGGTCTCAAGGGTACCGGCGGATATCTGCTGGAATATGATACATATACCGACGAGACAATATATCGTACGGCGATACGCAACCTTCCTGTCAAATTCAAGTCACCGGATCCCGATGACTGGACCAGCAAGACGGAGTACAAGTCGCTCACGACATATATGATGAACTGGATCAATGATCTCGAGAAAATCCTTTCAGGAGCGGACACGACCCGCAACTATAAGGATTATGTAGATGTCGACAGTTTCATCGACTATTGGATTCTCAACGAACTTGTCCAGAACATCGAGCCGTCCAACGGCCCGAGAAGTTGTTATATGTACAAGAAGCGCGATGTTTCGGAGACGGAGATCGGCAAGCTTTACGCAGGTCCTGCCTGGGATTACGACTGTGAGACATTCCATAAGGCCAATTCCACAAGCGCGGACAAGAACAAGAGCTGGAACCGCATACACTTATGGTATATGAAGGGCGCTGACAAGACAAGTCTCAACTATTACCGTGACCACAGCCAGACCACGGTTCCACTGTACTACGGTTATCTCTTCAAGGATCCGGAGTTCTGCAATCGTGTTGTCAGGAGATGGAATGAAGTCTATCCATCACTTCTCACCGTGTCGGATTATATCCAGGCTGTTTTCCCGACTGTTTTCCGTTCGGCGGAGCGCAATGCTGCCAGATGGCCTTCCGATCAGACACGCAACGGTGATGAAACACTCTCCGTAGAGGCTGCGGATGCACTTCTTCTTCAAGTTTATAATGAACGGCTCGACTGGATGAACAAATCCATCAACAGCCCTGATTTCTGTGTTGCACAATGAAAAGAACAGCATTCATCATATCGTTAGCCTGCATTCTGGCAGGTTGTAATTCCGGCGTGGAAGATACCCCGGAAATCCACGGTACGTTCATCTCGGCCTGCGCTGCGGACGCACCGCAGTCCTCTGACGGCACAAAGGCATATCTCAATGAAAGCGAATACCGTTATTATTGGGCATCCGGTGACGCGATATCGGTCTTGACAGGCTCTGAAAACAAGAAGTTCACTCTCACCGAAGGTGCGAATACCCCCAATGCAGGTTTCTACTGCCCGGGTGATGTTGCAATAGGGTTGCACTATGCCGTGTATCCTTATGACAGATCGAATTCCATAGTGGGTTCGGATTTGAAGATTTCTTATCCGACCGTGCTGAAATATGATGCTGCGCATCATTGTGCCGGTGCCAATACTATGCTGGCGGTCAACGCCACAGGACTGGATTTCCGATTCATCAATGCCTGCAGCATCATAAGGCTGGCCCTGACCGGAACAGACAAGATTTCCGAAATTGAAATCAACAGCATCGAGGGTACTCCGCTGTCCGGCGACGCAATCGTCAATTTCAACGAATCCGGGGAGCCGGAGGTCACAATGACTGACGGTGATCCCAAAGTCAAGATTGATTTCGGCAGCGAAGGATTCCAGCTGACGGATGAAGTACAGTATGTTTATGTTTCACTTCCGCCTGCCCGGCTGGAAAAGGGTGTGAAGATCCTTTTCGTTGCGGATGGCTATATGACAGTCAACAAGTCTGTTTCATCTGCCACACTTTCCCGCAGCCTGATGCTCGATATGGTTCCGCTTGAGCTTCCGTCCGACAATTTCATCGACCTTTCTGTGAAATGCAGCGAAGAAAATGGTCTTGACATATCCCAGACCGCAAACTGCTATGTTGTCCGCGAGGCCGGAAAACATAAATTCCCGGCGATGACGAAGGGCAATTCCCTGGAAAGCATAGGAACTCCGGCAAAGGCGGTCGTGGTATGGGAGACATTCAATACTGTCATTCAGCCGCCGAAGGGTTCGCTTGTCAGGACAAATCTTGAATACAAGAACGGCTATGTATGCTTTGACGTTCCTGCTCCGGTAAAGAGCGGAAACGCCCTCGTGGCTGTGACCGATGCCGCCGGCAAGATATTATGGAGCTGGCATCTCTGGTTTACCGAGGATAAGTTCAGGACGACATCTTTCTCCGGATATCATATGATGGACCGCAATCTCGGTGCATCTTCGGCGAATGCTGAGGATGGAGTTGCGACTTTCGGACTGCTGTATCAGTGGGGACGCAAGGATCCGTTCCCGGGCAATGCCCAGGCGACCGTCTCGACGCCGATGGCGCTGGCCGGTACTGCCATTACCCTGAAAAGCAGAACTGAGACGACAGGTACGGTGGAGTATACCATACAGAATCCGGCTACATACATCAATGTCAGCAATTCGGATTGGCTCGCAGAGTCGGATGATACGTTGTGGGATGTGGACAAGACCAAATATGATCCCTGCCCTCCGGGATACAGCATTCCGGGCAGGGACTGGACATCCGGTTTCACCTCCACCAAAGTTCCGTGGGTAGCCGGTACCGCCGCCAATGGCCGTCAGCACAAGACAAGTGGCGTATGGTTTCCGGCAGCGGGCAAGTATTCATACACAAGTTCTACAGCCAAACTTGCTGAGACGGTTAAACAGGCGGGTACGGAGGGTCGCATTTGGTCAGCGACTCCGGAAGAAGGCGGTACAACTTCCTACGGCTTCGGCTTTAATTCTTCAAGCCTGAGTGCATCATCCGGTTACAGCCGCGCATGCGCATATTCCGTAAGGTGTGTAAAAGAAATATAATAATTCGATATGGGCAAATACGATTTTGACGAGATAGTCAACCGTAACGGCAGCGATTGTATAAAGTGGGACAAGGTCCGGAAGGGATTGATCCCGATGTGGATTGCGGATATGGATTTCCGCACTCCGGATTTCATAATGGATGCCATCAGTCAACGTCTGGAATGCCCGGTGATGGGCTATCCACTGGTGCCGAAGGACTATTTCCCGACCATTGCAAGATGGGTGAAGAAGCTGCACGGCTGGTCCGTGGACCCCTCCTGGATGTGCTATGTCCCGGGTATCGTGAGGGGCATCGGACTGGTGGAGTGCGCTCTTTTGCAGAAGGGGGCGAAGGTCATCATCCAGCCGCCGGTCTACAACCCTTTCAATGACGTATCCGCGAAAAACGGGATGGAAGTGCTCCGCAATCCTCTGCGCGAGGTCCGTGCCGAAGACGGGTCGATCTCCGGATATGAGATGGATTTCGAGTCGCTGGAGCACTGCATCGATGCGGGCGGACGCCTGCTGGTGCTCGCAAACCCGCATAATCCCGCCGGAATATGCTGGAGCCGTGAGACCCTGGTCCGCCTTGCTGAGATCACGTCAAAGCGCGGAGTCATCGTGATTTCGGATGAAATCCACTCGGAGATGGCCCACAAGGGATTCACGCACATACCTTATGCCAGCGTGAGCGAGGCAGCAGCAAGCAACAGCATTACTTTTATGGCGCCGTCCAAGACTTTCAATATCGCCGGAATAGTATCTTCATATGCCATTGTGCCCAATCCGGAACTGCGTCAGAAATTCTTCTCCTTCATGGATGCGAATGAACTGGATTATCCTCCGATTTTCCCTATCGTGGCGACAATGGCGGCGTACCGCAAGGGTGCGCCGTGGCGCCGTGCGATGCTCCGCTATGTGGAGGGCAATATCGCGTACGTTGACGGTTTCCTGAAGCGCAATGTGCCGCAGATCAAGGTTCTGAAGCCTCAGGCTTCGTTCCTGATGTGGCTCGATTGCCGCGGTCTGGGGATGACGCAGGAGAAATTGATGGTTTTCCTGAAGAAGGAGGCTGGCCTGTATCTCAATGACGGCACCGTCTTCGGACCGGAGGGAGAAGGATTCGTCCGAATGAATCTGGGCTGCCCGCGCAGCGTCGTCGAGAAGGCGATGGCGCAGCTGGCCGGGGCTGTAGCCGGTCGCCGCTGAGGATCCGGCCCGGGTTCCGGCTGTGCCGCCCTGCGGAATGAAAGCGGCATTATTTCTCGACGGCCTGGATGTCGGATGTCATATCCGCGCCCAGACCCGTTGCGTTGAATTCCCCGGTATCGGGCAGATGTAGAGTGAAATGAGGAGTTGCGTCCAGTTGTGCGCGCATTGCTTCGCGGGATGATATGTCCAGCAGGTGGCCGCCTTTGCTCCGGTCTTCCGATATGAAATGGAAGTGCCATCCGACCGCATTCTGCTTGTCGAAGAAATCAGGGAAATATACGGCGACTATTGTGCCGCCGATGTCATTGACTGCGAATGTCCGCTGGTCTTCGGCCACCACTTCCGCCAATGGTCTGTAAGGTCTGTTCTGAGGCAGGACACTGCGGTATGTGACGCTGTCGCATCTGCCGAGGTCGATTCTCACTGCGTATATGAGGTTTTTGCCGCGGGCCTCAACGACTGCGTCCAGGCTGTCGGCAATCTCCTGAAGGCACGAGGCGCCGGCTATGTCAATGGTCGTGTCGCAGTCGAAGTGAGTGGCCACGGCGAACGGCAGGGTTACGGAGTCCTGTGCCACAATGACTTCCCCGTTGCCCCTGGCCTGGTATACGATGCCGTCCAGCATTATCAGTTCCCCATCGATATGGTCGAAGGTGCCGATGCCGATGTCCCCGAAGCCCTTGAATTCCCCGATGCTGACCACGCCGTCATATATGCCGGACATAAGCGACTGGAGTGTCGCCACCTGGCACATCGTGTCATCGTCCATTCCCTGACCTGATTGAGCGGATCTGCCGGACTTGCCGCAGGATGTATTCAGCATCAATATCGCCGTCAGGCAGAGCAGAAGTGCAGTGTTTCGTTTCATATTTGCAAAAGTATGAATTTGCCTCTGCAAATCAAAAGACGCGGTACCTCATTTTTCTTTGGAGGCATATGAAATCTTTCCTAAATTGCAGGGTAAAGAAAACCTGTTTCTATGTCATTCGTACATCTTCACGTTCATACGCAATATTCTATCCTTGACGGACTTTCCTCCATCAAGGGGCTTTTCAAACGAGCACGCCAGCTGGGTATGCCGGCACTGGCCATCACCGACCACGGCAATATGTACGGCGTGAAAGAGTTCTTCAAGTACGCCAACGACAAGGACAATCTTGATGCGGACGGCAAATTCATCGTCAAGCCTATCATCGGATGCGAAGTGTATGTCACAAGGCATTATGACCACAAGCTCAAGGATCCTGACCATCGCAGATACTATCACCTCATCCTGCTGGCGAAGAATTACGAAGGCTACAAAAACCTTATGAAAATCTGCTCCGCGGGCCATACGGAGGGCAAGTATTATGACAAGCCGAGGGTGACCCACGGGATCATCGAGCAGTATCACGACAATCTGATCTGTTGCTCCGCCTGCCTTGCGGGCGAGATTCCGCAGAATATCCTGGCCGGCAATATCGATGGCGCACGCGAGGCGATACAATGGCACAAGGACCTCTTCGGGGATGATTTTTACCTCGAGGTGATGCTCCACAAGTCGGAGACCGGGTTTTCGATGGATGTCTATGAAGGCCAGACCACTGTCAACAAGGAGATATTCAAACTCGCGGAGGAGACGGGCGTCAAGACCGTAGCCACCAATGACGTTCACTTCATCCTCAAGGAGGACGGACCTGTCCACGACAGGCTCATTTGCCTCAATACCAATGCGAATATAAGCGATCCGGACCGCCTGCACTATACGCAGCAGGAGTTCCTCAAGAGCGAGGAGGAGATGCTCGAACTCTTCCCGGACCATCCGGAGGCGTTGGAGCATACCATCGAGATCTGCGACAAGATTGACGCATATCAGATTGACCGCGGCCACGTGCTGCCGAAATTCCAGATTGACGACGCCTTCATGGCGGATATTGACAATCAGCTGGAGAAATACAAGAGCGTCATCGAAGAGGGCAGATACGAGAAAACGAAGCAGAAGGATGCCGACGGCAATCCTGTGATGAAATACCGCGGCGACGAGTTCTGTCATTCAGTCGCATATCTGTGCCACCTGACATACCTCGGCGCGAAGGAGCGCTACGGCGACACTCTTGACGACGAACAGGCCGAGCGCATCGATTTCGAATTGAAAACCATCGCCCGAATGGGCTTCCCGGACTATTTCCTCATTGTCCAGGATTATATCAACGCCTGCCGCGCGAACGGCGATCTGGTCGGACCGGGACGAGGCAGCGCAGCGGGTTCGGTGGTGGCGTACTGCCTGCATATCACCAATCTCGACCCTATCAAGTACGACCTGCTCTTCGAGCGTTTTCTCAATCCGGACCGTATTTCGATGCCTGATATCGACGTGGATTTCGAGAATCTCCAGTGGGCGCACAAGTATGTCGAGCGCCGCTACGGAGTGGATCACGTATCCCGCGTCATTACATTCGGCACTATGCTGGCAAAGGGCGCCATCAAGGATGTGGCGCGCATCAGCCAGTTGCCTATCGACGAGTCCAACCGCCTCTCCAAGATGGTCCCTGACCGCCTGTCGGAGCGCGTTGAGAAGAAATATCCGTTCAACCCGAAACTCGATGACCTTCTGCCGGGTTTCAAGCAGATAGAGGAGGAGGTCGAGGTGGACGATCCGGACAATCCGGGTCAGAAGAAGATGGAGAAGCGCATCTTCCAGAAGGGAATGGAGGAGGTGAATGTCAAGATAACGCTCTCCAACTGCTACCGTCTCGTGCCGGAGTTCAAGAACGAACTTGAGAACGGCACCGAACTCAACAAGGAGATTCTCAAATATGCCGAGAAACTCGAGGGCAGCATCCGTCAGGTCGGAATGCACGCCTGCGCCACCATCATCGGTCCCGGCAACCTCGGTGAATTCATCCCTATCTGCCTCTCCAAGGATAAGGATACGGGAGAGGAGGTATGGACCTCGCAGTATGACGGACACTACATCGAGGAGGTCGGTATGCTCAAGATGGACTTCCTGGGCCTCAACACTCTCTCCATCATCTCCGAGACCCTGCGCAACATAAAGAAGCGTCACGGCATTGACATAGATATCGAGAAAATCCCTATCGACGACAAGGAGACATACGAGCTTTACAGCCGCGGCGATACCACGGTCATATTCCAGTTCGAATCCCCGGGCATGAAGGAATGGCTCCAGAAGCTTCATCCTTCCCGCTTCGAGGACCTCATCGCGATGAATGCCCTCTACCGTCCGGGACCTATGGACTATATCCCGTCCTTCGTGGCCCGCAAGCAGGGTACGGAGAAGATTGAATACGACCTTCCGGAAATGGAGGAGTACCTCTCGGAGACATACGGTGTCACTGTATATCAGGAGCAGGTGATGCTTCTGAGCCGCAAGCTCGCCAATTTCACCAAGGGTGAGGCCGACCGCCTCAGGAAGGCGATGGGCAAGAAGAAGATCGAGGAGATGATGGTGCTCAAGGAGGCGTTTATGAGCAGGGGTATGGCCAACGGCCATCCGGAAGCCACACTCAACAAGATCTGGAAGGACTGGGAGAAATTCGCCCAGTATGCGTTCAACAAGTCCCACGCGACCTGCTATGCCTGGGTAAGTTACCAGACAGCCTGGCTCAAGGCTCACTACACGGCCGAATTCCTTGCAGCAAATATGAGCTGCAACCTCGACAATATCGAGGAGATCACCAAGATCATGGATGACTGCCGCCGCCACGGCATGAAGGTGCTCAGCCCGGATATCAATGAGAGCGACACCGCATTCACCGTCAATGCGGAGGGCCATATCCGCTTCGGAATGGCTGGAGTCAAGGGTGTAGGCGTCAATGTCATCAAGGCAATCATCGAGGAGCGCGGAAAGAAGGGTCCGTTCGCGGATCTGTTCGATTTCGTTCAGAGGGTGCCGATTACCGTCATTAACCGCAAGGTGATGGAGTGTCTGGCATATTCAGGCGCGTTCGACAGTTGTCCGGGCGTGACCAGGGCGGCACTTTTCAGTGTCAATGACAAGAATGAACAGTATCTCGACCAGCTGTTGAGATATGCATATAAGTTCCAGAATGACAGCCTGATGCAGGGTGCGTCCCTATTCGGGGACGTGGAGGAGCTCAAGCCGGAGCCTCCGAAATTGCCGGAGGTCGAGGATGGACCTTTGAGCGTGGAATTCCTCAAACGTGAGAAGGAGCTCGTCGGAATGTACATTTCCGCCCATCCGCTCGACCGCTTCAAGATGGAGGTCAATGAGTTCACCAACTGCAACATTGCCAGATTGCGCGATATCGAGTCGCGGATGCAGACGGATGTCAGCGTCCAGAACAAGGAGTTCTTCATAGCCGGTCTCGTGACAAAGGCGGAAATCGGTTATACCAAAACGGGCAAGAGCTTCGCGAAGATGGATGTCGAGGACTATTCCGGAAGCATCACCTTCTCGCTGTTCGGCAAGACTTACGAGCGTTTTATGGAGTATGCCCACGAGCAGAAGGCGATTCTGATGAAGGTCGCGGTCCGCAGCCGCTTCTCCAAGAAAGACGACAAGAGTGGCGATTCGGTGGACAATTATGAGATCAGGATCGATAACATGATGCTGCTCGACAATACGAAAGAAAGTTTCGTGACCGAATTGCACGTCGCATTTCCGCTGAGCCGTGTCAACGAACAGTTCCGCAAGGATCTCCTGAAACTTGTCAGGAAGCACAAGGGCGGAAACGCGCGCCTCTATGTGGACATTTCATTCTCTGCCGAGGGCAAGGACGATAATCTCACTCTCTTCTCCAAGAAGCACAAGGTCGTGCCGTCATACGAACTCTATGACGCCCTTGACAAGATGGGTGTCCGCTACAGGATTGAGAAGAAGCGGCCGCAGGAGTGGTTCGAGAAATAGTCTGCGGAACGGTTTGGGGCTATTCCGCGGAAACGGCGTGCTGCCCAGGAGATGTGCTGCTCTGGAGGTGCGTGCCTCTTGGAAATAACGTGCTGCTGCTATGCTGCTTTTCGGCATTTTCCCTGGGTCCTTCTGTTTTCCTGTCGTTTTCTGTTGCTGCTTGTGATTCATTCTCCGAGCTTATTGTCAGCGGTGCCTTTTCATGCACAAATCCAGCTTATTTGTGCATGAATTGCTCCCGAAGGCTTGTTTGCTGCACAAAAACGGGCCTTTTGTGTATGGCTAGGTCCTGGAGGCTTGTTTCCTGCACAAAAACGGGCCTTTTGTGTATGGCTAGGTCCTGGAGGCTTGTTTCCTGCACAAAAGTTGGCTTTTTG
>JAZRZH010000018.1:0-21216 GCA_045601245.1 Bacteroidales bacterium | reverse complement strand
TCTGTTCTAAGGTGGTCCATCAATGAAGTTCCTTTCTCTCTTGAGCCACAAACCTACATCATTAGGCGGCTATTCCATATCTGGTTCATCCGCACAGGCGGATGAATCTGTCTATCCTTTCAGTGGAAATTCCAACCACTTTTTTGACCAAAGGTTCTATCGCAGGACGGAAAATCCAACCACAAATTTTGATTAGCCAAATATTGTGGCCCTTCCTGAATGTCTGAAAGCGGATAACTTCTTCACAGCGCGTAGTCAAGCCTCATCACTCTTACCGGCTTGTCGGCGCCGATTTCAAGGGTGGGGCAGAGCGTTTCAGTGCCGGTATCGATGAATCCGCATTTCTCCATAACTCTGCCGGAGGCCGGGTTTTCAGGGAAGAAGTCTCCCCACAGGACGGAGAAGCCTTTGACGTTGAAGCAGTAGTCCACCACGGCGCGCATGGCTTCCGTGCAGATGCCCTTGTTCCAATAAGGTTTTGCTATCCAATAGCCCACTTCGCAATGGTCTTCGTCGATGTCAAGGTTGGACGCCGATGCCGGGAGATAGCCCACACAGCCTATCGCCTCCGAAGTCTCCTTCAGTTCGACAGCCCACATCCCTTCGCCGCTGAAAACGGTCTTTATGAGTTCGATGCTCTCCTCCACTGAGCGGTGGGGTGGCCAGCCGGCACGCGGTCCCACATCAGGGTCGGAAGCGTATTTGAACAGCGCTCCGGCGTCCGACTCGTGCCAGGGACGGAGGATCAGCCGTTTGGTTTCCATTTTCATTTCCTGCTCATTATTTTTGCGGCGTAGCCGCCGTAGATAATCTGTACCGGGCCGCCGGCCTTCGGCTGCCAGAACTTTATCATGTCGGGAAGCATAGCCTGCTGTACCTTGAGGGGCAGGCCTGTGCCGAAATTCACTTCACATGCCTTCATCTTGAGCTGGTTGTTGACATAGATAAGATTTGGATCCGGGCTGTTCATGTCGCTTGCATCAAACAGGAAATACGGCAGACCGTATCCAGATGAACATACTGAAAGCTGCACCTGCTCGCTGAGCGCCTCATTGTCGTTCAAGATGGCGGATGCGGCCTTCTGGATTTCAGCCGCAGTGACATCTCTGCCAAACTCTCCGATCACGGCAGGTTGCGAGAAATTGCCGCAGAAGTCCTCCGGCATATTGCAGGCCCTGCCCCTGAGGTCGGCCACCTCAAGAAGGGTGAATCGCTCTTTTGATGGAAGTTTCTCCAGAAGCCTGCTTACGGCAAGTTGGCACAGAACAGCATTTGTTCCGGCATCGGATTCGTTTCGCATCCGGGAAATCTCATCCTGGCTCAGCTCCAAAGTGACGGTTTTCCTGATGAGTTTCATCGTGGCCATATTGAACAGCATCTTGATAAGAGATTTGAATCCGATATGGCTCCAGCCGAGTTCCTGAACCCGGGCGAGCGCATTCTCCTTTGTAAGCGCACCGGCATCCGGAATGAGATTCTGGTCAATGACCATCGGTTCCACAGGGATTCCCGTGGTCAACTTCCCCCAGTCGCCGGCTATTCTGTAGAACGAGGCTCCGTCCATCAGGGCATGGGCTCCCTGCAGGACAATCGCCGCACCGTCGTCAAGCGTTATCCGGTATGCTTCAAGCGCCCGGGATTTGCCGGACTTGAAACCGCCAATATTGAATTCCGGAACAAGGGCGTACATATCTTCAGCTACAGAGTGTCCTCTGCGGTCGAGTTCCACCATTCCGATTGGTTCTTCCCGGCCGGTCCATGATACGGATTTCTGCTTTTCATCGTATCTTCCAAGCATCTGTGGATAAGGCTTCAGAACGGCATCCAGCGATGCCTGCAACACAGGCGCTTCCGGCAGTTCCTTGTATATCCAGGCGCCTTTTATGGTCATTCCAAGACTGAATAGGTCAAAAGTTGTCAGTTTCCAAGTATTCATTTTTATTCTGTCTCATGAAATTTTGCATAAATGTAAGGATTTTTTCTATATTTGCAACAGATGTTCTAAAACAAATGTTCTCAAATGCCAAGATCAGCATTCTTCTCAAAGGAAACAATTGCCGCGGCCGGGCTTGAAATCATTCGCAGGCAGGGCATGGACGCGCTTACCGCGAGGGCTCTGAGCAAGGAGCTCGGATGCTCGCTCAGCCCTATATTCACAGTATTTGAAGATATGGACGAGATCCGGATTGCCGTCAGGCAGGCGGCGGCCGCATTGTTCGACGACTATGTGAAAGACGTTTCTGATTACCAGCCTGCGTTCAAGGAATACGGGATGAGGCTCATCCGCTTTGCGAAGCGGGAACAGAACATTTTCAAATTGTTTTTTGAACCGGGGAACAACCTTCTTGACAATGCGCCTGTCATGGCATTGAAATGTCTGGATGAACTCAAAGAAGCGTATCAACTGACCGATGACCAGGTTCTGATACTGTACCGGCAGCTTTGGGCTTTCACCTGCGGGATTGCAGTCCTCGCAACTCAGGCTCCGGAGGACTACCCGGAGGAATTGACAAGCGGGATGATTTCGACCGAGTTCATCAGCACCCTGTCATTCCTGAAATCCGGCAGGCCGGTGCAGAATATAACTCCGCATCTCAAATCGGAAGGGGAAAAGACAGTTATCGATCTTGGTTGACAGAGTAGGGAGGATCCGGGCGCAGGCAGGAAGATTGTAAAAAATATTTGCCGTTAGGATTATTATTCGTATATTTGCGGCCCGAAAAAGGAACATTAACCAAATTTTTGACAGATATGAAAAAAGGTATCCATCCCGAATCCTACCGTCTTGTAGCTTTCAAGGATATGTCAAACGAGCACGTTTTCATCACCCGCTCATGCGTCAATACCAAAGAGACCATCGAAGTTGACGGTGTTGAATTCCCTGTAGTAAAGGTCGAAATCTCCAACACATCCCACCCGTTCTACACTGGTAAGATGAAGCTTGTCGACACAGCAGGTCGCGTTGATAAATTCTACAGCCGCTACGGAAAAAAGACAAAGTAATTCCTTCAAGGATTCAAATAGAAAAGGGACAGCCTCAAGGGTTGTCCCTTTTTTAGTTTGTCTTGGACTATCTCCCGGTCAGATTCAGCAGACCGTTGACTATGGCAAGCGGATGGGCGGGGTTGCCCGGGATGTAGAGGTCGGCTTTGTGCGTTTCCAGGAATCTGCGGTCCAGGCATCCGTTGCTGTCGTCAAGGCCGTTGACCTCCGGGTTGAATATGCCGCCGCTGATGGCGTCGGTGCCGCAGAGGACCACGAGTTTTGGAGCGGGTACCGCGTCGTAGCATATCTGAAGGGCGCGGGACATATTGGCCGTGATCGGGCCTGTGACCACTATTCCGTCAGCGTGACGTGGTGAAGCGACGAATTCTATTCCGTAGCGTCCGATATCGAAATTGACATTGCCAGTCGCGCCCAGTTCCCATTCGCAGGAATTGTCTCCGCCTGCACTCACCTGACGCAGTTTCAGAGAGCCCTTGAATATCCCGGCGCATTCCGGCAGCGGTCCGAACTCTATCGGGGCGTCGATTCCTTCGCGCACTATAAGATTCTCACGCACTGTGGTCGCGAGGTGATAGTCCTTGGTAAATGATATCTTTTCAGGGAACATCCTGGCGCATTTCCCGCAGAAGGCGCATTTCCCGAGATCTATCGATAAGCCGCCCTCCGCCGAGATGGCCCTCATCGGGCAGCATCCGGCAACGGCGCCTGCATCAACTGAAACTGTCGTGATTACAGGACGGCCGCGGAATATGCCCGGTACTTCTGCGGTGCGCGGATCCGGGATATATTGCTTGCCCTGTCTTCTGAGAACTGAGATCAAACTTGCGTGTTTCATAGTGATTTTCTTCTATAGGTCGTGTCCGCAATATGAGAGGTTGAAGCTCTTGTTGCAGATCGGGAAATCGGATATTTCGTTGTTGCGTACGGCAAGTTCCAGCATCCTCCAGTTGTGGAAGGACGGGTCCTTGATCTTGTAGAGGGCGAGATTGCCTGCGGCATCGGTGATGGCGGTGTGGCAGATCTCTCCGCGCCAGCCCTCCACGAGGCTCACCACAAAGGATTCCGAAGCCAAAGCCGGCGCAGTGGCTGGGACAGAGTCCGTACTGGCCGCGTCAAAAGGCCAGGTTTCCACAAGTTTGCGGACCATTGCGATGGAGTTGCCGACCTCGTCGATCCTTATTCTGGTCCTCGAATAGACATCGCCGTGATGCTTCACGACGGTCTCCATACCGCTGATGTAAAGCAGATAAGGATGGCTCTTGCGCACATCCCTGCAGAGTCCGGAAGCACGTGCCGCCATGCCGACCGCACCCGCTTCGAGTGCTTGTTCGTACTTGACGGTACCCGTCTTCTCAAGTCGAGAGAGTACGGAAGGGTAGTGGCAGACCTGCCTGCTCATCATATTGAAGTCCTTCTCAAATGCCTCGAGCGTCTTCAGAAGGTCATCGGCGAGAGCTTTTGTGAATGTATACGGAGCTTCGAACGGCCTCACGCAGGTCTTGCCAAGCCTGTTGCCGCACCATTTCTGCATATAATTGATAATCGGTGTGCGGAGGCGTCCGTACACCGCGTTGCCGAGCTGGTATGCCACGTCACCGCATATTGCGCTGAGATCTCCAGTATGTATCGCAATCCTTTCGAGTTCGAGCGCAAGGGTGCGGGCATAGACCATTTCGCGGTTTGCCTTGAATCCCGAAAGGCTCTCGATGTTCGAAGCGAATGCCACGCTGTGGCCGACCGCAGTATCGCCTGCGATGTTTTCGGCAAGGATGGATTTCTGGTCGATGGTCGGCAGCGTGACCATAAGTTTCTCCACGCCGCGGTGCTGGTAGCCGAGCATTATCTCAAGGTTGAGGATTGTCTCGCCTTCGCAGGTGAAGCGGAAATGTCCCGGCTCGATGACACCGGCGTGTATCGGGCCTACACCCACCTCGTGGTGTTCCTCGTTGTCGCTGCGGTAGAACGGATAGTCGTCCGGCGCAGTGCGCACCGGCTTCGGCCACCTGTGCCCGGCGAATTTGATTCCGTAGTTTTCAGACATCTCGCGTTCGAAGCACTCCACCGCCTCTATCTGCAGCGACGGGACTTCGTTGCCGGTGAGCATATGTCTGAATATCGCAATCGTCGCATCGGCATCGTTTGCAATGCACATTATCAGATGCATTCCGTCCTGTGCCCCATATGCGAAATAGTTCACGCAGTGGCATCGGCTGTCAGAGAGCAGCGTGCGGGCTTCATCGGCGAATTCACGGAAATCTGCGGCAGCGGGAATATCCCCGAATCTGCACGGCTGGGAGTTTTTCAGATACAATGGTTCCATATTAATAGATCATCGATGCGGTTTGTGAAACGATATCTGTCAGCCAGGCGGGACAGCAGTATCCGATGAAGATGGCCAGGCCGAAAAGCAGCAGTTGGGTCAGGCTTTCGGCCCAATGTATATGCACCTGTTCGAGTGCTGGCAGGGTGTTCTCCCTTGGCAGGAATATCACTTTGATGATACTCTTGACCACGGCCCATATCAGCACTGTCAGGAAGAGAGCTGTCACTGCCACGGCCCAGACGTTGCCGGATGAGACCATTGTGCTGAATATCCCGAGTTCGCTGATGAACATTCCCGATGGCGGTACCGCAGTGACGCAGAAGAGGCCCAGCAGCAGGACAAGCGCGCCGAACGGGTTGAGGTTGAAATAGTCGCCCATCTGCGACATCAGTTTGGACTTGTATACCCTGGTCATCTGTCCTGAATGGAGGAACAGGCCGCATTTTATGAATGAGTGCATTATCAGATGCAGGATGGCGAACGTAGCGCCGACAGGGCCGAAGCAGAGGCCGAGAATCACGATGGCGGCGTGTTCGATGCTGGAGTAGGCCAGCAGTCTCTTAATATTGTCGACACGCACCATATAGGTGGTTGCGATGAAGAGGGTGAGCAGTGCGGTGGTTATGAGCAGCGCTCTGCCCCAGAGCGCACAGCAGCCCGTCGATACGACAGACCAGGCGCGGAAGATTCCGACGAAGCCGAGGTTGATCAGGGCACTGGAGAGTATCGCCGCAGCCGGGCTCGGTGCATTGTCCTTCGCATCGATTCCTGCCGTGAACATCGGGAAAAGCCCCATTTTGGCGGTGTATCCCGCGAAGATGAAGAGGAATCCGAGGCGGGTCCATCTCGGGTCCATATCGGCGCTGTGCTGCGCCAGACTGGCGTAACTCAGGTCGGTGCAGCCGCAATGCATCATCGCAAGGCTCCAGAACAGGATGCCGATGAATATGAACGTCACGCTGATGGCGCAGACGAATACATATTTCCATACAGCCTCCAGGGCCAGTTCGTCACTGTGTCTGTATATCAGGATGCCGGCGGCAAGGGTGGTGATCTCGGTGAAGACCCAGGTCATTGCAATATGTCCGGAAACATATCCGAAGAAAAGTGCCGCTACGAGCAGCAGCATTGCTCCGAAGTATACAAGGCGGCTCCTTACAGGGGTCTTGTTGTCCTTGAAATATATGATTGAATGGATTATGACCGGCAGCAGCACGATGGCCAGCACCGCAGTCATAATCATCGAAAGGGAATCTATGTTGAAGTATTGCATATCAGTCTTTGAGGCTCGTGAGGTTTTCTATATCGGTATTCTTGAAGACATCCCCGATTTTGCCGGCAAGGAAGCCGAGCAGCAGCACGCTGGCGAAGATGTCAAGCAGTACGCCCAGGTTCACGAGGAAAGGCATCGTGTTGCCGATTGCGAGGGTAAGGATGAATACGCCGTTCTCGATTATGATATATCCCATAAGATGGGAGAGGAGTTTGCGTCGCGAGCAGATGAAGTAAAGCCCGAAGAATATGGTCGAGAGTGCGGCGACGAATGTCATCCTGCTGATGACGCCGTCATCCGCCGCGCCTGCCAGCAGGAATGTGCCGGCCACGATGCAGACGGTGATTGCCAGCGATGCGAAATGTGGCAGATAGGGCTCCGCCTCGCGGGTTATCCTGTTCTTGTTGATCAGGTGGAACAGCAGTGCGGGGACAGCAACCGATTTGAAGAGGAGGGTTTCCACCGCTATCCAGACAAGGTTGGCCACCGTGATGTCGTTGAGCTGTACGAGAGACATTGCGAACAGCAGAAGTCCCTGAGCCAGAAGTATCTTGACATAATTCCTCATACGGTTGGCCACTGCCAGGGCGAAGAGCGTGATGATGAAAAGTATGAGCAGTATCTCTTTCATTGCTTCTACAGGTTTACGATTGTGAAGAGAATCAGGAATGCGGCGGCGCCGAGCGAGAAGATGAATTCGGGGTTGTGGTTCATCCTGAAGCGTGCCATGAACGACTCCGTAAGGCCGATCGCCAATGCGCAGAGCACCTGCACGAGTGCGAATATCCCGATGGATCCGGCGAAGGAACCGCAGATGAACAGGTTGGCGATGATGGCTCCGTACATTGCGAATTTGATATATCCGGCACTCAATATCAGGCCGAGGTCGAAGCCGCTGTTGTCGAGGATCATCACTTCGTGGATCATTGTGAGTTCGAGGTGGGTCTTGGGGTCGTCGATCGGGAGACGGCTGTTCTCGATCATTGCCACGAGCAGGAGCAGTACTGCCATTACCAGCGCCGTGCCGAAATTGAAGATGCTGCCGTAGGTCTGAAGCGATGCGAATATGCCCGCAAATGACGTGTTGCCGGTGAAAAGGGCCAGGCTGCCCATTACCAGGAAGAATACCGGCTCGGCGAGCATCGAATAGAGGCTCTCCCTCGATGCTCCCATTCCCTCGAAACTGCTGGCAGTGTCAAGCGCTGCTATGATGCAGAAGAATTTGCCCAGTGAGAGGACGTATGCGAAAAAGACGAAGTCCCCTTCGAAACTGATGAGGCCCGGAATGTTGCCGAACGGCACACAGGCAGCGGCCATAAGCAGCGAAGCCATATATACTATAGGTGCCGCCTTGAAGATGGCGGTGGTGGCGGTACTGTAGACGGCGCCTTTCCTGAAGAGTCTGGCCACGTCTTTTATCGGCTGGAATATGCCCGGGCCGCGGCGTCCTGCACAGACGCTTTTCGTCCTCACGATGATGCCGCTGAAAAACAGTGCGGCAGCGAATATTAGAAGTATGCTTAACATAACACGAATGTCAAAAGGATTGTGACCACTATGAATACAATTCCGTAGAGGATATATGACTGCAGACGGCCGTTCTGGAGGAAGGCGAAGCGTCCGGTGAAACGGATGTAGGCGTCCGCGGCCTTGTCGATGAATCCGCTCTTGAGTACGCCGCTGAATGTCTTTGCGTAGGTCTTGACGAATGAGGTCGCGGTGTACTGGAGTTTCGGTGACGGTACGGTGTATCCGCAGCCCCAGGTCTCACCTTCCGTGACAGTGCGCTTGCGGGTGGCGATGCGGCGGATGAGCGCGAGCAGGAGCGAAACCCCTATTACGCAGGCTGACGCAATGCCGATGCCGCTTATCGTGCCGGGGATTGTGACACCGGAGCATTCCAGTTCAGGCAGGATATTGTTTATCAGACCCACATAGAATCCCGGGCAGAGTCCCACGGAGAGCATAATGGCTGCAAGAATTCCCAGCGGCACGTTGCGGAGCGCTCCGAATTCCTTCATTTCAGGGAGTTCGCTGCGGCTTTCTCCGAGGAATACGATGCCGAATGCCTTTGTGAAACAGAGTATTGCGAGACCGCCGATAAGTACGAGCGCCACGATGGCGGCTGTTATGCCCAGCTGGCTGGCTGTCGCCATATTGCCGAGCGATCCGAAGAGTCCGAGATAGATCATCAGTTCCGACACGAATCCGTTCATAGGCGGCAGTCCGCATATTGCGACCGCTGCGATGAGGAAGAAGAGCCCCGTGAACGGCAGCCGGCGGAAGAGTCCGCCGAGATGCTCGACATTGAGGGTGTGGGCAGCCTGATATACATTGCCGGCTGTGAAGAAGAGCGATGATTTGAAGAGCGCGTGGTTGAAGGTGTGCAGCAGGGCGCCGCCGAATGCAAGAGAGGCCACATTCTCCAGCCCCATCCCCCTGGCCATGCAGCCGAGGCCGATACCCATTCCGATTATGCCGATATTCTCGATGCTGTGGTATGCCAGCAGTTTCTTGAGGTTGTGCTGGACAATGGCCATCATCACGCCGTAGAGTCCGCTGATTGCGGCCACTGCGAGGATGATTGCGCCGGCGGCGGTGAAGTCAATGTCAAACAGCGTTATGGCGCGGAAGATACCGTAGATGCCGATTTTGATGATGACACCCGACATTACTCCGGAAATGTGTGCCGGAGCGGCAGGGTGGGCGACCGGCAGCCAGGTGTGGAACGGCACGAAGCCGGCCTTTACCGCGAATCCCATGCAGATGAGTGCGAACGGCCAGCCGCAGGTGCCCGGATTGGCGCTGCTGTATGCCTTTATGGCGGCGAAGTCAAACGATCCGGTCCTGCTGTACATCATCAGGAATCCGATGGCGAGGAGCACCACGCTGACGTGCGACTGGATGAAAAAGTTGATTCCGGCCTTGATTGTGTCGCTTTTCCAGCTCTCGAATATTATCAGGAAATAACTCCCGAGCGCCATAATCTCCCAGGCCACCAGGAATGCGAGTGCATTGGAGATCATCGGCAGCGCTATCATCGAGGCGAATACCGCGATGTAGTTGAACACGTGGAGCCGCAGTTCGCGCTTGTGGCTGCGGTATGCCTTGAGATAATCTGCCCCGTAGAAGGCTCCTGCCGTGAATACTATCGTGATTATTGCGATAAACCAGAGCGACAGGGCGTCAGGGGTGGTGTAGAGAAATTCGGTCATTTGGATTTATGAAATTCCGTCCCGCTGGCGGGACTTTAAAAAAGCCGGCGAATTTAGCAAAACTTTGGGGGCTGGCAAAATCCTGACTGCTGAGATAAACTTATGCGAGTCGGAATCAATGGCAGGGCCTTTGCGAAATGCACGGCGTTCATAGTGAGAATATTTATAATCATTTCAAAACAGATTCTAAATTATCACTATCTTTATAGTCATAATCGACAAGCCTATGAAATCCATTAACATCATTTCCACTTATGATGGTCTGAAACTGGCCGTTGCGCTGTGCGAGCCGCAGGGGGAGGCGAGAGGCATCTTCCAGATTGTTCACGGTATGGCGGAGCACAAGGAACGCTATTATCCGTTTATGGAATTCCTGGCGCAGAACGGCTATGTGGCCGTGATTGCCGATATCCGCGGTCACGGGGAGTCCGTCAAGAATGTGAAGGACCTCGGCTATATGTACAAAGGTCGTTGGAAGGCAATGGTGGAGGATGTGAAGTCCGTCCGCAATTTTGCGGCCGTGATGTATCCGGGTATGCCCATTACGCTATTCGGTCACAGTATGGGCTCGATGGTCGTTCGCTCCTTCGCGAAACGGTATGACTCTCTCATCGACCGGCTTATCGTGTGCGGTTCACCTTCCGACAATCCGGCAAAGGGAGCCGGAGCAGTGCTTGCGACCCTCATTGCCGCCGTCTGTGGTGGACATCATCGCTCCGCGCTGCTCAATGCGATGTCGTTCGGGGCATACAACAAGCCGTTTGCCTCAGAAGGCGAGTTCGCCTGGCTGTCACGCAACAGGGCGAACGTCGAGGCTTACATTGCCGATCCGCTCTGTGGCTATTGCTTTACTGCCAATGGTTTCCGCGGCCTGATGGGCGTGATGAAAGACTGCTATTCCGATAAGGACTGGACTGTGGCAAAGCCGGAAATGCCTGTTCTGTTCATCTCAGGCGGTGATGACCCTTGCCGTACGGATGACCTGGCCTTTGATAGCGCTGTCGATTTCTTCCGCCAGCGCGGATACACCAACGTCTCCTCCAAACTATATCAGGGCCTCCGTCACGAGATACTTCTCGAAACAGAAGCCCCGATGATATTCGAGGATATACTTTCCTTTATCAGTTGATCGGGCGGACTTCGGCAGCAGCCCGAGGCGGTGTATGTTAATTACTGCTCCACCGCGTACTTGCCGAGCTCTTCTAGAAAGCCTTCGATCTGAGGCATAACCTCGGCGGTCCTGCAGCCGAGATTGTTGACCTGGATGGCGAAGCGGATAAGTCCGTACGGAGTCTCTACATAGCCAGCATATGCCTTCACCTCTCCGATTGAGCCGCTCTTCGCGTGGATAGCGGCCTTGACTTCCGGAGAAGCCTTGCTGATGATATCCTCCAGCGTCCCGTGACCGCCCGGCTGCGGGAAAGATTCCAGCCATTCGTTGAAATTGTGACACTGCTCCATAAACCTGTAATACCTGCAGAAGAAGCGGGGCGAGATATAATTCCTGCGCGCGAGGCCGCTGCCGTCGCTCTGGGTATATCCCGTCAGGTCAAGGCCCTCGCTCTCCATATAATCGCGGTAGGCCTTCCGTGCCTGGACGTACGACACATTGTCGACCTCCTCACCCTTGTCCATCTCGATAAGCGCCTTTGCAGTCATCTTGAACATTGTCTCCGCAAAGAAATTCTGGCTTATCTTATTTGTGACCCATACTATATTGCGGAGTTCCGGAGAATAGGTCTCAGCAATGACGTTCAGCTCCCTTACGTCCGGAACGGGCGCACCTGCGCGGCGGATATTGGTCACCTCGTCATATCCCTTGGAAGGGATGCCGAATGAACTGAGATATCTGAAAAACTCGTATGCGCAGGTCCAGGCTCCGAACTCATTGGATGTCTTCACCTCCCTTGACGGTTTGCCGACAGGGTGTGAGCCGAAGAAATATATCGCAGGAGTCATCCTGTTGGTGCGGAAAGACATATTGCGGGTGCTTGATTTCGGATTGCCGGTGACGGCGTCATTGACAATCTGAAGGTCCGGAACTGCGCCGTAAGTCGGTGTGATTGTGAGCGGGTCTCCGACCTTCTCTCCGGAGCAGACCTCATAATATGAATAATTACCCGCAAAGGGGAGTCCGCTGCAGCCGCAGCCCGAAGTGCTGGAGAAATTCGAATAGCTCCATTCCGGCATTATCGCCTCATCCTTGAAAATGCGGTCATCGCCAATGATGCGGCCGTTGATTTTCGTGATACCGGCATTGTAAATCGCCTCAGCCCACACTCCGAAAATCGAATCCACCGGATATGCCACCTCGTGTAGCATTCCGAGGGTCGGATCAGCGCCGCCGATGATATAGACATCGCCGTTGAGTTCACCGTTGAGCGCAATCTCTCCGGTATATGCTATCTGTGTCGTGAATCTGTAGTCCGGTCCGAGAATCCTGTAGGCGATGCCGGTGGTGATGGTCTTCATCGTGGACGCGGTCAGCAGCGGGGCATCCGGATTCCAGGAAGCCACTTCACGGCCGTATGCATCCTCGGCGTAGATTGCCACCAAAGCGTTCTGGAGCTTCGGATTGGTCTTCATCTCTTCGTCGATGTACTTCTGGACATTGTTGCGTGCCGGACAAAGCGCCGGCATCAGGAGAATGATCAGGGCGATAAACTTTTTCATATTGTAATAATACGGAAAATGGGGCCGGAGGCCCCATTTTCGGAATTTGATTCTTAATAATTAGATCATCAGCGCTGCAACGAGGCTGAGGATGGCGTAGAACTCAGGGAGTGCGGCGTAGATCATAGTATTGGTCTGAACGTCGTGACCCTGGCTGATGCCGATGATACCGTTAGCGCAGACCTGACCCTGACGGATTGCAGAGAAAAGGCATACGCAACCTACTGCTAGACCTACTCCGAAGAGCGTTGCACCGTCAGCGGCGAAATCCTTGCTGAGCCAGATGAGGAATGCCACGAAGCCGTAGAGGCCCTGGGTTGCAGGGAGGGCTGAGAGAATCATATAGCTTGATGACTTCTCAGGATTCTTCTTGAGGGCGCCTTCAGCGGCGTTGCCCGCAATTGTGGTTCCGATTGATGAGCCGATACCGGCGAGGCCGAGCATAAGTCCGAGGCCTACATAACCGAGAATTGTTGTTAACATAGTATTTGTCCTTTATTGATTATTATTTGTTGTTTCCTTTTTGAGCGGATTGTATTTTTCACCCTTGCCTTCGTATCCGCTGTTCTTGAAATACTCGACGAAGGTAAGACGGAGAGGATGCACGAACGCTCCGAGGCAGCTCATCGCAAAGTTGAGCGCGTGGCCGAGGATGATGATAATCACCCAGAACACCCACTGCCAGGTCGGGTTCGGACCGAGGGTCATTCCCGCCAGGTCGTTGAATGCGCTTCCGAGCATTCCGCCGGCAAGGCCGAGGGCATAGAGTCTGATGTAGCTGAGCACGTCTCCAAGGATTCCGGTAGCCATCTGGTAGGAGTCCCACAGGCCTGCTCCGATATTGATCAGAGGGTTGCGGCCAGGCTTGTTGAAGATGAAGATGCCGAGCGCCGAGATGATTCCCACGATGATGATGCAGATCTTTGTCGCAGATGCGCTGATCACGCTCGTGAGAGCGCCTGCTGCAACCAGCAGACCGCCAAGGATCAGGACGAGCCAACCCCAGGTGCTTATCGCCTCCTTGAAGCCGAACCGCCTGGTCATTCCGATTGCCTTGATGGTCATTGCCAGGCAGATGTGGAACACACCGATTGCAATGGCAGCAACCATCGCGATGTCGTAGGATGATCCTGCGATGTTGACCTTGCCCACGAACATCATATTCTTGAGCGCCTCAGGCATCCAGGAAAGGGTGGTGAGGTTGACTCCGAAGAATGTGCCGAGGAAGAATCCGATAACCGTCGTGCCCACGCCGAGCGTGGTGACGAGACGCCAGTGGTTCTTGAGGTCCAGTATGTTGTATTTGCGGAGCATTATGCCCACGATGGTCAGGAGTATGCCGTATCCTGCGTCGCCCATACAGAATGCCCAGAAGAGCAGGAAGAATGGCGCGAGGATCGGGGTAGGGTCGAACTCATCGTAGACCGGCATGCCGTACATTCCGGTGAGGGTCTCAAAGTTGCGTGCGAACCAGTTGTTCTTCAGCTTGATAGGAGGGTTGTCCTCCTTGGTCGCCGATTCTTTGACATAGTAGAGGTCCAGCGAGTCGAGGGCCGTGCATATCCGGGCTTCGTCTTCGACCGGCGCAAATCCGGTAAGCAGGCAGAGCTTGTCCTCAACGGCGTTCTCTCCGGCGGCGTTTGCCAGGTAGAAGTTCAGCGCGTTGATTTCATCTGTATATGCCTTCTCAACTTCGGGTCTGCGGTTCTTGAGGGCCAGAAGGCCCGCCTTGCAGCCGATTATGTTCTCCGATATCCCGGCAGCTTTCGCTTCGGCTCCGACATAATCGGATTTCGGCATCGGCATCTCCTGGACAGGGATGTCGTTGTCTCCGACTACTACGAAACGTACCGTGGCGCCGTCATCGTCAATGACGGACAGCGGCCACTGCTCAGCCCACTGTGGATCGAATTTCTTGTGAGGAACAGTGAAGAAATGCATTTCGATGCCCTGGGCGGCAAGACCCTCGATATCCTCGACCGAGAACTGGCCCCAGCATCTCATATCGGCGGCCAGCTTTGTCGTGGCGTCGTATGACGCACTGAGTTCGGTCAGTTTTGCATTCAGGGAGTCGAGTTCGCTGCGGATGTCGATGTCCTCTGCGGGCCTGATGGATTTGGCGGCCTTCGCAATCCTGTCATTGTCAGGATCCTTGGACCAGTCAATCCTGTCGATGTTGTCCAGTGCCTTCTTGTAGAGGGAAATGCTCTTGAGCATCGCCTCCGAGTCCTTGTCCATCGGTTTGGCCGAGCGCCTGATGTCCATCAATCCGAGATCCCCGATCCCGGAAATGGCGGCCTCCTTGTCCGTGCTGAACAGCAGGATGGAGTATTTGGTCATTTTGGATATCATTGCTCTTCCTCCTCTTCTTCACTCTGGTGTCTTGCCTTGACTATCTTCTGTGAGGCTTTGGATAGGTTCTCCTCATCCTCCATGAAGCGCTTGATCTTGCGGATTGCCTCCTGATATCCAGGAATCTGGACCTTCTCGTAGAGGTTCACCTTCTGCGTGGTCTTCTTGCGCTGGTAGTCCAGAATCCTGCTCTTTTCCACATAGATTTCGGATTCGATGCCCAACTGCGCAAGGCGCTTGAGGATTTCGACGCCTTCGGTATACCAGAGCGGTTTTGCGAATTTGTCGAAAGGCTTCACTTCGTATATGACCTCCTTGAGGTCAGGGGTCTTGACACCGGCAACCTTCACTGTCTGCAGTTCGACGTCCTTGACCGATATGAGCCCCGGTTCGAATTCGTTCCAGAGGGCGGCAAGGTACTCGTACTCTTTCAGAGAACTGTTCAATTGTTCCAAAAGCGACTCTGACTTCGCCTTCGCCACCTGCACGCTGGCCCTGAGCGCCGACTCCTTGCTCTTGAGGGTAGGGAGTGCGTTCTTTCGGACTTTCAGCTGCTTGCCGAGGTTTGTCAGCGACGTTTTGTTGTATTGGAATTTGATTGCCATTTATTGTTATTCTGTTTCTTTCCAGTATTTGTCTATCATCGCCTGCTTGATGCCGGTCTCCGCCTTGCTGAAATACTTGCCGAAGAGTTCCCAGGCAGTGTCGAGCATTTCAGTGGTGGAAATGTTGACGTCGATGCTGAGCAGGCGGGTGGCGTACTCCTTGGCGTAGTCGAGACAGCGGAGGTCATATTCGGAGAGGTCGAAACCGTTCTCCAGTTTAGTCTTCGCGTTCTGGGCGTCGGAGTAGAGACGTACGGATGCGTTCATTACCTGTGAGTGGTCCTCGCGGGTCTTTTTGCCCTGTACGTGCTGTTTCAGACGTGAAAGCGAACGGAACGGGTCGATGATGACCTTGCCCGTATCGGTGTCGTGACGGAGGAACAGCTGGCCTTCGGTGATGTATCCGGTGTTGTCAGGGATGGCGTGGGTGATATCGCCGTCGTTGAGGGTTGTGACCGCAATGATGGTGATCGAACCGCCGTCAGGCAGCTGTACGGCCTTCTCGTAGATCTTCGCGAGGTCCGAATAGAGGGAGCCAGGCATGGAGTCCTTTGAAGGGATCTGGTCCATACGGTTGGAGACGATGGAGAGTGCATCTGCATAAAGCGTCATATCGGTGAGCAGCACGAGCACCTTCTCATTCTTGTCCACTGCGAAATATTCGGCCGCTGTCAGCGCCATATCAGGGATGAGCAGACGCTCTACAGGCGGCTGGTCGGTGGTGTTGACGAAGCAGATGATCTTGTTGAGCGCTCCCGCATTTTCAAATGCGTTCTTGAAATACAGGTAGTCGTCGTTTGACAGACCCATACCGCCGAGGATGATTTTGTCCACATCCGCGCGGAGGGCAACCTGCGCCATCACCTGGTTGTACGGCTGGTCAGGGTCGGCGAAGAATGGGATCTTCTGTCCCGAGACCAGCGTGTTGTTGAGGTCGATGCCTGCGATTCCTGTAGGAATCAGTTCCGAAGGCATCTTTCTCTTGTACGGGTTCACGGACGGACCTCCAATATGGCGGCGTTCGCCCTCTACGGCTGGACCGCCGTCGATAGGCTCGCCGTATGCGTTGAGGAAGCGTCCTGCGAGTTCGTCGCTGACGTTGAGCGCAGGCGGTTCACCGAGGAACACGACGTCAGCATTGGTAGGAATGCCTTCTGTGCCTGCGAATACCTGCAATGTGACAACGCCGTCCTTCACCTTCACCACCTGTGCGAGGCGGCCGGCGACGGTGGCCAGTTCGTCATTGCTGGCACCTTGAGCCCTAAGCGAGACAGTCGCTTTTGTAATAGACTCAAGTTGAGTGTATATTCTCTGGAATGCGTTACTGCTCATTGCTCAAAATGTTTTTGACTTGTTCAAGATAATTGTTGAATGCGCTACCGTTGTATTCGGAATAGTTCATCTGGCGCATTATGCTGATGATCTCCTTGTACTTGGCGGAGCATTCCTCGAAATCCGCGAAATTGAATTTATGGTCACATACCTCGAGGACGAGGGTGAGCATGAATTCCTGACGGTCCATCGGGGTGATGGCGTCGATCTTGTCGAATGCATCCTGCTGGAGGATGACGAAGTCGATGAGTTCGCTCTTCCAGTACTGCTCGTGATAGCTTACCGGCACGCCGTCGTCACCGAGGATGTTGATCTGCTCGGCAACTTCCTTGCCTCTGAGCACCAGGTTCTTGGCCTTGTTGACCTTGTCCACCCAGTCAGGGTTGACCTTGTTGTTGAGGTAGGAGATGATTTCCGGGTATTCGAGATACTTGGAATATGATTCGATAGGGTTGATGGCAGGGTAGCGCTTGCGGTCGGCGCGGGCCTGCTCGAGGCAGTAGAAGCAGCGTGCGGCCTTCTTGGTGGATTCGGTCACAGGCTCCTTCATATTACCGCCGGCAGGGGATACCGTACCGATGAACGTTACGGAACCGGTGCTGCCGTTGTTGAGCTTTACTATGCCGGCGCGGGCGTAGAAGTTTGAGATGATAGCCGAGAGGTCGACCGGGAATGCATCAGCACCCGGAAGTTCCTCCATACGGTTGGACATTTCGCGGAGCGCCTGTGCCCAGCGGGATGTGGAGTCGGCGAGGAGCAGGACCTTGAGACCCATCGCGCGGTAATATTCGCAGATGGTCATAGCGGTGTAAACTGAAGCCTCGCGGGCTGCGACCGGCATGTTGGAAGTGTTGCAGATGATGGTGGTACGCTCGATGAGCTTGCGTCCGGTGTGCGGGTCGATGAGCTCAGGGAATTCGGTGAAGATCTCCACAACCTCGTTCGCACGCTCGCCGCAGGCCGCCATTACGATGACGTCGGCATCGCCCTGCTGCGCGATTGCGTGCTGGAGCACTGTCTTGCCGCAGCCGAAAGGACCGGGGATGAATCCGGTACCGCCTTCGGCGATAGGGTTGAGAGTGTCGATGCAGCGGACGCCGGTCTCCATAATCCTGTATGGACGCGGTTTCTCGACATATCCGCCTACGGCCACCTTCACCGGCCACTTCTGGGTCATTGTGATCTTGTGATCCTCGCCTTCGCCGTCAGTGATCACTGCGACGGTGTCGTCAATTCTGTAGTTGCCTTCGGCAGACACTGACTTGACGGTATATTTTCCGCTCATTGCGAACGGAACCATTATTTTGTGAGGCAGCCAGCCCTCCTTGACCTCTCCGAGCCAGTCCGCAGCAACGACGGTGGCGCCTTCCTTTGCGATAGGGATGAAATGCCATTCCTTGTCGTGGTTGAGAGGTGAAGTGTATTCACCTCTCTTGAGGAATACGTCGGCCATTGTTTGCAGATTGTTCTGAAGGCCGTCGTAGCAGCTTGAGAGCAGGCCGGGACCGAGGGTCACTTCGAGCATATGCCCGTCGAACTCCACGGTGTCGCCCTGCTTCAGGCCTCGTGTGCTTTCATATACCTGCACGAAAGCATTCTTTCCCGAAACCTTGATGACTTCCGCCATCAGACGCTCTCCGCCAAGGTTGATGTAGCAGATCTCATTCTGTGAGACGTGACCTTCAATCTTTACGGTAACCAGGTTCGCGATGATGCCCGTGACAATACCTGTACTTTTCATATTGATGATTTTTCAATTGTTTACTTTGTATCGGGGTCGTATTCGACTCCCTTGAATGTGCCTCTGACCTCCTGTACGAGACGCTCGAAAAGTTCGGCTCCTGCGGCGGGGTCAAGCCTGTTCCATCTGCGGACTATGTTCGCCCTTACGAGGAAGGAGAGAACGATGTCTATGTCAAAGAGGTCGCCGAGGACCATGTCCTCGGATTTCTCCCAATAGAATGCATCCAGCTTCCTTTCCCGCTCGATGATGTTTTTAACGTCGAATATCGGTGCGAGTTCCTCCTGTCCCTCGAAGTCCGGTCCGTCATACGGCTTCCCCTCGAGGAATGCCACCTTCGCCGTCCTGACACAGTGGTCGAACGCGAAGTAATTCCTGATGAACCTGTTCCCGGAAGCGGCGGCCTCATCATAGAGCGATCCATCGATGCCGGACTCTGCGAAACCCCTTTCGAGGATGTCGATGAGCGCGCCGTCCTTTGCAGGGCACTGCTCCCTGATGAAGGATACGAGCGAATCATAATCGAACTGCTGTGGTCTGAAATCCGGATGGAAATCAGGCAGTCCTGCAATTATGTACGGGTAGTTAGCCATTATTCGCCGAAGAGGATTTTACGGGTGGCCGGTCTGAGATATCCTCCTATGAGGTTGGTGAAATCTTCATCGGTGAAGCTGATTTTGTATCCGCCGTCCTTCGGACCGATCTTGAATCCGTTTGCGAGGCCCTTTGCGAAACTGACCTCAGAACCCTTGCCGAGTATTGAGAGCACTTCGTTTGCATATGCATCCTGAAGATCCTTTTGGGTGGAAGCGGGAAGAATTACGTCCAAAGCCACCGATTCAGGGTTGGATGCGTTGAAAGCCTTGACTACGGTCGAGATGAGTTCCTTGATGAATCCCGTGTCTGAGAATGCCTTGCCGATGTTGCCTCCCACGGCTTTCGCCGTGATGAAATCTTCCATCTGCTGGCGTGTCGCCGAGATGCTCTGAGTAGATGCCATCTTGATGTCGTTTTCGGCTCTGCTCCTGATATCGGCGGCATCCTTCTCAGCTTTGGCTATGATTTCAGCAGCCTTGGCGCTGGCTTTGGAAACGATGTCCTCGGCCTCCCTTCCTGCTTTGGCGAGAAGGTCTTCGGCATCTTTCCTGCCTTTTGACAGACCCTCGTTGTAGAGTTTGTCCGTCAATTCTTGAAGTTTGTCTTGCATATTTTTGATAAAAAAATTTGTTCCATTCCTACAAAATTAGGAAAAATATTCTGTGAAATGAAACAAAATTATCAACAAAATGTGCAGGAAAACCGTGATTATTGCTAGAAAATCTGTCGCAGAACAGCCTTGATATTTGCGGCTCTTCCCATAGTATAATAGTGGATTGCGGGAGCTCCGTGGTTGAGCAGGTCGCGGCTCTGGGCGGTGCACCATTCTATGCCAAGCTCGTAAACCTCTTTGTCTGAGTCACATTGCTCCATCTCTTTACGGAGTTCATCCGGGAATTCCAACGCAAACGACTCAGGAAGTGAGCTGAGATGTTTCTTGGAGGACACCGGTTTCAGACCGGGAATTATTGGACAACTGATGCCTTCCTTACGACATAATTCCACGAAATTGTAGAATTTTCTGTTGTCGAAAAACATCTGTGTGATGATATAATCCGCACCCGCATCCACCTTTTTCTTGAGGTGTCTGATGTCAGTGGCCAGGTCGTCGGCCTGGTAGTGTTTCTCCGGGTAACCAGCAACTCCTATGCAGAAATTCGCCGGCACGGCATTCTGAAGATTGTCTTCGAGGTATTTGCCGTGGTTGAGGTCGGATATCTGGGCCACAAGCTCGCTGCAATGGCTGTATCCTCCCGGTTCAGGCCGGAATTCCCCGCCTCTGGTGGTTTCTCCGCGCAGGGCCATGACGTTGTCGATGTCCAGGAAGTTGAGGTCTATGAGCTCGTTTTCAATCTCTTCCCTTGTAGTGTATGCGCAGAGCATATGAGGCACAACTTCAACGGGGAAGCGCTTCATAATTGCTGCCGCTATGGCTACGGTGCCCGGTCTCTTGCTTACTATGCGTCCGTCCGCACGCTCGTCCTTGTGACAGGTGATGTTCATATAAGGAGGCTTGAACTCCATCAAAGGTTCGATGGCCTCGTAGAGCCTCGTGATGCCGTCACCCTTGAGCGGCGGCACGAATTCGAGTGAAGGGAAGGGGTGTCCCTGCCTTTCCTTGATGATATCAATTACTTTCATCTGTCCTTATATTGAAATAGTGCGCCTCAGGGTGCGATATGAGCATTCCGCAGACGGAGGTCTCCGGTATCATGGCACAGGATTCGGTGAGGCTCATGCCGAGCTGGGCGGCGTCGAGCAGCTCGAATGCCTGACGCTTGAGCCTGTGGTCGGGGCATGCCGGATATCCGAATGCCGGGCGTATGATGTTCGCGCCGCAGGCGGCTTCCTCCTGAAGGTATTCGGCGGCAGCCTCGGCGAGACGTTCGCAGAGGGATGCACGCAGCAGATGCCTGTAGTCCTTGCAGTCGTCGCAGCTATGTGCGGCGTTGTCCTTGACTTTGACGACGAACAGTCCGAGGCGTGATGTCAGGCCGCTGTGTTCATCAGGGAAGAAGTCGGCAAGCGACTCGAATGCGCCGCGCGTGGAAGTGGAGCGCCCGAGTTCGAGCTCTGTGCCTTTTTCAGGCAATATGACT
>JAZRZH010000017.1:0-42174 GCA_045601245.1 Bacteroidales bacterium | reverse complement strand
TAATGGTCAGCCTGGATGAGCCCGCCGCTTGAGATTGCGTTTCTGCGGCCCAGGACATCATAACTGTATTGAACCGATGTGGTTGGCGTTGAAGCTCCGTCGATGTATGTCTTCTCTCTGGTGAGCCTGCCTCGGGAGTCCTGTTCAAAGGACTTGAGTACGGTCTTCGATGCTGTCCCCATGGTGACGGATTTGTGGCTGGAGATGACATTCCCTGCCATGTCATAGTTCCAGCTACTGCGTGTGGTTCCGCCATGGGCGTTGCGCTCCACGACCTGAAGGACACGGCCGTACGGGTCGTAGTAGTACGCCCTCTCCACATACTGCGGGTTTGTGTAGTTCCCGTCGGAAGGCAGGATGAGCAGCTTCTCGTAGTACTGTCGGAAACGCGAGGTTGACAGACGCAGCGCCGGGGCGATGTCGGCCACGCCCTGAACGTTGCTCGCGACAGGCGAGAAGGCCAGGTACGATGGTACGGGAGCCGGGTTGGTGGCGTCATATCCCGTGTCGTCATAGGAATGGCTCTCCAAAAGGGCGGTCACCGTCGCCCCGATGTTGCCAAGCACGTCCTCCTGCATAGTGTCTATCGAGAAAGCGGCTATCGATCGTATCTGCGTCAATGATGCCGATGACTGTATCAGGTATCTTGCCGTCAGCCTGTCATAGCAGTCGTACTCGCTGTATATCCACCGGCCGCTGCCGGCCATCACGGCATCGCGGCTGAAGACCACGCGGCCGCGCTCGTCGTATGCGTAATCCTCCCATCCCGAACCCGGCTGCCTGCTGCGGATGACGCGGCCCCTGCCGTCATACTGGCGCAGGAAGCAATGGCGCTCGGCCAGCGGCGATGACAGGTCGTAGCTGTAGGTGGTGTTCAGTGCCAGCATCGCGCTGCCCTCCGGCTGGATGACGCACACGAGGCTGTCCTTGAGGTCGTGGACGAAATAGGTGTCCACTCTGCTGTTTCCGTCAACCCTGCGCTCCAGGACCGGCAGACCGAACGGGTCCGTGAAGGTCATCGAAGTGCGGCCGTCCGCATCGGTGGTCTCGGTGCATTTCAGCGAACCGGCAGGAATGTGTGAGGCGGCGGTCCTGAAGGCCGGGGTCTCCCCGTAAACATAGGATATGTCAAGTATGCTGTCACCGGAGGTGTTCAGCCTGTATGCGATGGTGTCGGGATGGGCGGCATATTCTGCGCCCGGGAGACGTCTCGACACGGGGCGTCCGTCGGGGTATGCCTCATAGATTGTCTCCGTGTAGTTGCGTGTCTGCCCAGTGCCGAAGCGGTTCTGATACCAGGCCTGCTGCGCAGCCACTGCGCCGGCGTCATAGTCCGAAGAGGTGGATGGATACGGCAGGTAAGCCCTGGCGTCAAGCCTCCGCATGGCATCCAGCTCATACGGGGTGACAACGTTTCCCTCGCTGCCGGCCCCGACCTGCACGTCAGCTGCCGGATAGCCGAGGCCGTCGTAGTAGGTGATGTCCACATACGACACCTCAGGCCAGATATAGGTCCGTCGGCTGATGTAGTTGTTCCCGCTCTGGGCAAGGCCGGCCGCTGCGCTGAGCAGCATGAGAAGGAGTATGGTGTGGAGGCGTCTCATGGCGTCAGTCGTTGTTCAGGAAATAGTCAAACAATGTGACGGTGAAGCCTCCGGTATTCTTCACCCGTTTCAGGCGGCCACGCCCGTCGTATTCGTAGTACTCCAACTGATAAGTCGGTGTGCGCTTCTGCGAAAGGCCCACCATGTCCTTCCACTGGTAGGTGGTCTCATTGGCAGATCCGTTCTCGGTACGGCTGATAATGTGCCTGCCGTCGCTGTCCCATCCGTACTGTACATACGCGCCACCCGGATAACCGGCCCTGGTGAGGCGATGCAACGCATTGTACTGGAAACTGCTCTGGCGGAAACCGGCATTCGGTACGGTGAACACATTGCCAGAACGAAGATACGGTGTCTCTATGTCGTACATCTTCAATCCGGTGGGCTTGGCCAGTCCGGGCACCCCATAGTCGAAGTGGCTGTATGCAGTTACATACTCGTCACCACCGACGATCCTTGTCTTCACAGCATCGGACACTTCGGACTTAAGCGCCAAGTTGTCCGTTTCGTGGACGAAACGAAGATATATATTCTCATCCCCACGGTGGGAGGATTTGGCTGTATGTGTCTCCGTTACCTGTCCGATGTCATTGTAAATATAAGAGGTGGTGTGCCTCATCGGTATGCCTCCTACAAATTCAGTGACGGCGACAGAGTCCAGATTCTGGCGGTAGAATCTGCGTGATCCATCCACGAAATGGCTGTAACAGTTGTATATGCATTGCACTGTCCCCGCCTGCTCTTCGGAATAATTGTATTCGACGATTCGGACAGTATCGCCGTCAGCGTTGAACAGCACCTCGCGTTCAGGTTTGCCGCGCATTCCTGAAAAGTCGGAAAGAAGCGTTTCCGTGATAGCAGGATTGCGCAGGTCATCATTTATCAGCGGATAGCAGTCTTGCAGCGAAATGCATTCCGTATCATTTTCGGTATATCGGATGCACACAAAATTGTCATACATGCGTTCCTCCCCTATCGAAAGATATTCATCAGGAAGGTCTGACATATCGATGAAGTCATTCCGCTTTGACGAACCGTCGCTGTACTTCTCCCTGACTGACGAATATCCTATGAAGTCGTTTGACTGTGAGTACGTCAGCCCCGTGTTGCACCACTGCGTGGAGTACCTTATCGTAGTTTCCACGCTAAGTCCCGGACGGCCATCCATCCTTGTGTAACTTGTTACGCCTGTGCAGAGCGACGCCACATAGCGGGGCATCTTCAGAAGTATGCCGCTGTTGCCGTAGTCATATTCGGTGGAGTCGCGGTGACTCCCGAAGCCGCATGATTCGTTCAGAAGTTTGCTTACACGCAGCCCTCCGACCTGCCAGACCGTGTCAAGGCTGTGAAGCTTGTATTCATAATCCAGGGTGAGATCTATGTCCATCCTCCTTTGCACGGCATTGGGTTCGTACTCTATGGTAGTGCTTCCTCCGGTTGGATAGTGTATGCAGGTCAGGGCGCCATATCTCGAATAGTAGTGCTGCGGGTCGCGATAGGTGCTCTGCAGGTCGTAGAGGCTTTCTTCCTGTGAGAATATTGAAGCCGAGTCCGTGAATGTCAGCAGGCCGTGATTGCCGCGCCAGTATCCCCAGTGATCCGTCTCGTCGCAGTCCACGGGTGGATACCGGCTGTCCGTCCGGGATTCGTTGTAGTCAAAGCCAAAGGTGCCGTCACGTCCGGTCACCGACAAGAGGAACATCTTCGGGGAACATCCTTGAACATCCGATGTATAGCAGTGCTGAAACGAGATGCTGCCCGTCAGCTCTCCCGAATGGTTATGGGCAGTCACCCCGGACAGGCATTTGTTGATTGGGAACGGATGGCCACTGAAGCTTTGTCGGTAAGAGCGGAAAGCACCGGAAAAGCATTCGAAGGCGAACTCCTGTTTCTCCTTTGTCTCATAATTGAATGTGATCACCTCGGCGCCGTTGACCTTTATTGCTGTGAGAAGGGGGGATATGATGTTCTTCAGCGTTGTCGCCAGTTTCCTGCTGCTGTCGCTGAAATAGGAACTGTGTAGAGAATACCTGCAATCGACCATCCGCTTGCACACGACATACTGCAGGTCCACGGACGAGCCGTTATAAATAAATTCCGCAACATTTCCGTTCGGAGCCACTATTTTCTTCAGCCTAAGCGCAGAGAAAAGATATCTCTCCGCCGGATCCGTTCCCTGAACGATATCTTCGCAGTAATCGATATAGCCTGATGAACCACCGAAATAATAGTTGTATCCGTCACCTGTGTTAATTATGATCTGGGAATTTCCGCTCATTCCTCCATTGAAGTTCAGCGTGATGTCGAACTCGCCCGCCGGAGATGACGAATTATACACAAGGCACTCGCCGGAAGGCATTATCACGAAGTCACCGCTGTAGCCCAAGAAGTTGAAATGATAGATATCTGAGGCATTGTCATACAGGTCCCCTATGTCCAGGCCATATTCAGAGGCATACTGTATCGGTGATGAGGAGACCATAGCCATCCCGTGGAAATAGATTCCGTTGTCGCTTCCGGGACTGCTGTAAACAAATGGATATAGGGCACCATAGTAATATGGCGCTCCATTATCTGAAATATAGTCGAATGTCCCGTTTGCCAGCTTCTGTCTCATCAAGGCTGTTGAAGTCCTCGTTGCAAGATGGTAGAATCCATATTTGTTTACTAAGGCTATGTCATCCAGATGCGATCGCTGATAGTCGTCAGGTATACCGACAACCTCTCTCGTGACCACGCCTCCGCAGTTCAGACTCCAGCCCAGGCCCACGGTTCCGGAATGCTGCGATGGCCGGTAGCCGTTGAAAACATAGTCAAGGCTTACAGGTATTGTGAAGTCCTCGTCTTCGTATGTATATATTGGGACCGAATAGGACATGGCTCCGGTATACAGTGACGGGCGCGCATTGCCATATTTCGCCATATTGTATGACTCAGCAGACGGTATCATGTTGGCATTGTAGCTGAACGGGTCTGTGTCCTGGGCATATGCCTCAGGTGACATAGAACAAGTCAGGAAGAGAATGGATGCAATGACAGAGAACTTATTCATAACGGGATATTTATTCCAATACAGGCTTCCGCCGGAAAGGCTACTGGAACAACTTCCTGCACAGTGCAGGAATATCGGAGACGGCGACAACCTGTATATTGCCGTCTTTCGTTTTCAGTGCGTCCGGACGGTTGAATGAGGAGATGAAAATCTGCTCGAATCCGAGCTTCTCCGCCTCGGCGATGCGGCGCTCTACCTGCGATACCGGGCGGATCTCCCCGCTCAGGCCCACCTCGGCCGCAAAGCATACCTTCGGCGAGATGTATAGGTCGAAATTGGATGAAAGCACGGATGCGACTATGGCAAGGTCACAGGCAGGGTCGGTGACACGCAGACCGCCGGCGACATTGAGGAACACGTCCTTGGCGGCGAGCTTGAAGCCGGCGCGCTTTTCGAGGACCGCCAGCAGCATATTGAGCCTGCGGCTGTCGAAGCCCGTGGCAGAGCGCTGCGGAGTACCGTAGGCCGCCGTGCTGACAAGCGCCTGGATCTCTACGAGGAACGGCCTGGTGCCGTCCATCATCGCACTGATTGCGACACCGCTCAGGTCATCCTGATGCATCGGGATAAGGATTTCCGAAGGATTGGAGACCTCGCGGAGCCCCTTGCCGGTCATCTCGAAGACAGCAAGTTCATCGGTCGAGCCGAAACGGTTCTTGATGCTGCGCAGGATACGGTACGAGCCCTTGGTGTCGCCCTCGAAGAGCAGCACGACATCCACTATATGCTCGAGCACCTTCGGGCCGGCGATTGTGCCGTCCTTGGTGATATGGCCGATGAGGATGACGGGGGTCGAACTCTCCTTGGCGAAACGCAGCAGCGCGGAGGCGCATTCACGCACCTGCGAGACACTGCCAGCCGAGGATTCGATCGTCTGGCTGTAGATGGTCTGTATGGAGTCCACAATGAGCAGGTCCGGCTTGATCTCCTTCGCATGCTCAAGTATGTTTTCGAGCAATGTCTCGCTCAAAACAAGGCATTTCGAATCGTCTCCGCCGAGTCTCTGCGCGCGGAGCTTGATCTGCTTGGCGCTCTCCTCACCCGAGACATAGAGGGTGCGGAGATCCGGACAATGAAGCGGAATCTGGAGCGAAAGCGTCGATTTGCCGATGCCCGGCTCGCCGCCGATGAGCACCATCGAGCCCTCTACCATTCCGCCGCCCAGGACGCGGTCAAGCTCGCCGTTGCCGATCGGGAAGCGGCTCTCGTCATCGAATTTTATGCTGCCCAACGGCTCAGGCTTTGCGTCTCCCGTCGCGATGAATGCCCGGCTGCGGGCCGCCACACCGCCGGCAGACGATTCTTTCGGAGCCTTTGGCTCCTCTACCATTGTATTCCATTCCCCACAGGCGGGACAGCGCCCCATCCATTTCGGACTTTCATTGCCACAGGAGGTGCAGTACCATACCGTCTTTATCTTCCCCGATGTTGCCATTATGCGCCTATATTTTCGTGAATGAGCTCCTTGAGACTCTTGATGATTTCGTAGTTGTTGAGTTCCATTCCCTCAAAGACCTCCTTGACATCGGCGGTCGAGAGTTCGAATGTGCCTTCATCCGTGATATACCTGATGATGAAATTGATATTGGAATACTGGCAGATGAAGTTCGCAAAGCAGTCCGAAAGGTCCCCCATCGGCTGCATATCCACGTGCGAGCGCTTGTAGGAGGCGTATATCTCCGTCCCCTCGCCCACCTTGGATTTAAGATGGAAATCGCCCTCGCACAGCTGCGAATGGAACTTGAGCAGCGCGATGCCCATACCGATCTTGCGCTCCTTGCGGCAGGAATAAAAATGGTCGTTGATGGCGTCAATCATATCCTGCGGCATACCGCAGCCGTTGTCGATGATCTTGAGATATACCAGGTCTCTGGCTGCGCTGTCCTCCATCTCTATCGTGATCTGAGTCGCTCCGGCACGGATGGAATTGTGCGTGATATCTATGATGTGAAGGTCGAGACTTTTCATCTACATTATGATAGGTTCGCCCTGGTGCAGGGCGTTTCTGAAATTTTCAAAACTGAACTCCGGCATTTCGAGCACGCTCCAGACCGCGCCGATATCCGGCACATAGTGTGCGTCCGAACTCTGGATGTAATTGAAATCGCTGAACCACGGGCAATCCTCGAAGAACTTGTAATTGTTGCGCTTGCAGTATTTGCTTATCTCGAGGGCGTGGAACTTCAGATGGTCAGGCACAAAGCCCAGCTGCGAACTGATACTGAAGGTGGAGCGGTCCACGTGGGCCGGGATGAATATGCCACCCAGTTCATAGACCTTCTTCTGAAGTTCCTCCATCGGCAGGTCGAGCGCATTGATGAGCAGATGCGGCACCATATCGAGCACGTTCTCCTCTTCGTCCACCACAAGCTGGTAGCCGAATTTGTCGACATCGTTCTCAAAATAGATCACCTTCGAATCCAGGAAGGCCTGGAATTCCGCGAGTTTCTCCACGTCCGGCATAAATCCGAGACAATGGACCTCCTCCTTGGTGGTAACCTCCGCACCCATCAGCACGTGAAGCCCCTCCCGCTCGCCGATGCGCCGGGTGACGTCAGCATTGAGCGTGGAGTTGTGATCAGTCAGGCCAATTATGTCCAGACCCCTCTCCTTGGCCGTCATCACGATGGCTGTAGGGCTCATTTCGATATCCCCGCAGGGCGAGAGTACCGAATGGATGTGCATATCGGCCTTGAACTGCATCCAATGCTACTTGATGAGTTCGTAGAGCTTGCCGCAGACCTGGAACGTAGCCTCTGAGCTGACGAGGATGCAGATGTCCTCCTCCTTTGCGTGCTCGAGCATATCATCGTCAGGGACGCCGTTGCGCACTATGATGATTGCCGGGATGTCCTTCAATGCCGCGATGGCGGTGACATTCTTGTGGGTCTGCATTGTGATCCACATCTGGCCGCTGCGGGCGTTACCCATCACGTCGCTGAGCAGGTCTGAAGAGTATGCACTTGAAATCTCTGCGTCAAGATTGGCCTCATTGAGGCACTTGAGGTTGAGTTTTTCGATTATTTCCTTTACTGTCATATCGTTTTTGATTATTTGTTTTCCTGATTTTCCTTTTCCTTTACAACGCCGCCCCATATGCTTTCGATAGCCTGTTCGGATGCCTCCGAGTGACGGTTGATGAAGATGCAGGTGTCGATGCACGCCTCACCGCGGACGATGTCCTCGGCCAGAGCCGAGCAGGACGGCGCTCCGCAGGCCGAGCAGTTGATACCCGGGAGGGATTTCTCAATCTTCTTCATCTCCTCAGCCATCTTGAAGGCGGTGCTGAAATTGTCGTCGAGTTTGTAAATGGATCTCGGCTTGATCTCCGGAATGACCATCTGTGCCGCGATCTGCTCGGAGAACTCTGAATGGTCATACGAAAGTTCCTGGGTATCGTGGTGGAGCCTTTCGAGCAGCTTGGCGCGGCTCTCCAGCCTCTTGCGGGCCACGAAGCGGTTCTGAGTGGTCAGAACACCGCCCACACAACCCTGGTCGCAGATGCGCATCTCGACAAGGCCGGGAGCGTCAATCGCCTCGTCTTCCATCTTCTCGAGGAACTGAATGACGTTCTGGAGGCCGTCGACGGCGTACGGCGAACCCTGGAAATTGGCGGCCTCGCCACCGGAGAGCGGCCACATCACGTCACGTGAAGTCAGGGT
Organism: Bacteroidales bacterium; assembly: GCA_045601245.1. Lineage (GTDB taxonomy): Bacteria > Bacteroidota > Bacteroidia > Bacteroidales > UBA932 > Cacconaster. The sequence continues at coordinate 33,856 of JAZRZH010000017.1, read as the reverse complement.
ATGGTTCACCGCTTCGGCATCCTTGTCGGAATTGCTGAGCATCCTTCTGACCTTGTTGTAGAGGAAATCCATATTGATGACACCGGCGATGCAGGTGTCCTGATTACTGACAGGATACTTGACCGAAGCAATCTTCGCGGCACAAGGTGTGACATAGAATACGCCTATCGACTCGCTTCGGATACCGGTATCCGTAAGTTTCTTGATAATGGCCCTTGCGGCGACGTCAAGAGGGGATTTCAGTTTGATGATATTGTCTACCAATGACGGAAATCTCACCTGAATCAGTCGGATGACCGCCGGACAATACGGAGATATGAAGGTCCTGATCTCGGGATGCTCGTCCATATACTCCTTGTAGAGGTCCACAAGGAACTCCACGCTGTGCTCGACTTCGTAGATATGCGTGAAACCGAGTTTCTTGAGGCAGGCGTAAATCTCCTTGGTCTTGTATTTCTCATCGAACTGGCCGATGAATGTCGCCGGGACAAGAGCGACCCTGCAGCCATAGTTCTCCGTCAGCTGGAAGTCATCCTGCTTGATGTAGATGGCCTTGCGCTGGCATATTTTCATACATTCACCGCAATCGACGCATTTGTTGTCCGAAAGGACGGCCTTGCCCTTGCGGATACGGATAGCGCCTGTCGGGCAGATTCTCATACAAGCGGTGCAACCCGAACACAGGTAGTCATTGACTTTCAATGAATGGCGGAAATATGTCTCAGTTTGTCCCATAATACGGTCAGTTATTCAGATATACCGTCATCACGAGCGTGGTGCCCACGCCGATTTTGGTATCGATTTTCAAATCATCGGTGTTTTTCTTGATGTTAGGCAGTCCCATTCCGGCACCGTAGCCCATCTCGCGTACCTTGGCGGAAGCTGTGGAATAGCCCTCCTGCATCGCAAGGTCGAGGTTCGGGATGCCCGGGCCTTCATCGGCGACGACCATTACAATCTTTTCACCGTCTATGTCCACGTCAATGGTACCTCCATAGGCGTGCGCCACGGCGTTGATCTCAGCCTCAAAGAGCGCAACCACAGTGCGCTTGATGTTGACGGGATTGACACCCAGCTGCTTGAGCGTGCGCTTGACACTGCTCGAAGCCTGCCCGGCATCAGTAAAGTTGCCCTTTTCTATCGTGAAGGTATAATGCATTGTTTAAATCCTAATAATATGGCTCGAGTCCCGCATTGTAGAGCAGGCCGCTGACGCGGAACGTGCTGTAAGGAGTCTCGATAATGGTGACGTCATTGTCGATGGCGAGTTCGACCATCTCGTCGTCGGCTGCCTTGCCGCGGGTGATGACCACTATCCGTACGTCAGCCATCTCTGCCGTACGTATTGTCTGAATATTGCAAAGGCCGGTGATAAGGACTGTCTGATCCATCTCCACCCTGAGCACGTCGCTCATAAGGTCAGATGAGAAGGCCTTTTTTATCTCGTAATCTTCATTATCCTGACAGCCCTTTACGGCGCCGCCGGTCATATCCACAATTTCTTTGAGTTTCATCTGAATAGATTGTTAATTATCAAAGTGCAATATACAAAAATTATCGCCGCCTTGCAACGGGCGGCGAATAATCGTCGAAAAGTTTCGGGTATCCGGCAGGCATACCGCAATGCGGGCAATTACCCCACACTTTGCACTTGCACGATCAGATATTAGTCCAGTGACGTGCAAAAAGGAAGTATTTTGCCCTTACCTCACCATATATTTATTCGCACGCCGCTTAAAGAGAATTTGGCAGTTGGAGAGCTATACATTATATTTGCTGTGTCTGAAGTATTCCGGCAGTCGCCGGACAAACCTGTGTTGAACGATCAGTGAAGGAGAAAAGGCTATGACATATCTTACATTTTCCCAAAAGGAGTATTATTGCGAATGTCTGTTCGAGCAGAACGGACCGTTCTGGCACATATGCACGCCAGGAGAAGAAATGGAGATTATTTTCACGTCCGAAGAGGAGTATAGATTCGGAATGAATGCGATGGCTCTGGCAATTGCCGAATTATCAGTTTTAACTGAAGCAGACGAAGGCCGCGATGTTTTCGAAGTAGTGACATTTGAACTGATGAGCGACCATATCCATCTCATAATGCGCGGACAGCGTGGAATCTGTCTGGAGTTGCTGTCCATCTTCCGTAAAAAGTTGAGAGTCTTCATGGCTCATCGTGGACGGAACATCGACTGGAGCGGATTCAAATGCAACGATCCGATAGAAATCACATCGCTCGAAATGCTGCGCAACGAAATAGTCTATGTCAACCGAAACGGTTATGTCGCCGATAATACCGAGACACCTTATTCGTATAAGTGGGGATGTGGATACCTGTACTATGGCATAGCCGGTCAACTGACTGCCGGGGCCACGGGAGTATCTACCCTTACTTACAGGCAGAAGCGCAAGATGTTCAGGGCTGACAAAGTCTCTTTACCGGAGAGTTTCATAACAGCGGACGGATATGTTCTGCCGCAATCATTCTGCAATATCCGGCTTGGAATGTCCATATTCAGGGACGCTCATCATTATTTCAACAAACTCACAAAAGCTTCAGAAGCATACAGCGAGAGCGCCGCGCGGCTTGGCGACAAAATATTTCTTACCGATGGTGACCTGTATGCGGCAGCAGTGGACAAATGCCGCAAATCCTATGGTACAGACTCGCCGAATATGCTCCAACCCGCACAAAAACTTGATCTCGCCAAAATCCTCCACAAGCAATACAACGCATCGAACGGACAACTGCGACGGATACTGAAGCTGGATGCAGCGATTATCGATGAACTGTTTCCTACCAGCTCGTCGAAACGAAAATAGCACCCCGACCACTTCTCGCCTGCCAGCCGCTGAACAGAATAAAGCTTGGCACTAAAGGAAACTGTATCCGCAGTAACCTTCGACGTGCAAAAAGCCCTTATTTTGCACTTGCACCTGATTATTAAGCCATAGCGAAGTGCAAAATATAAGCTATTTGCACTTCGCCACGGCTAAAACCCTCAACTGAAAGCCACTTGTCTGAGAGAGAGTGTGTGCGGGCGGCAGGCCTGTCAGTTCGCGGGCTTGACCGGATTTGTCGCAAAGCCGCATTTGCCAAGAAGCTTGCGGAGCTGATCATTATTGACTTCGGGGCGGCTGATGTCAAGGTCGCTTACGACGGACTGATCGATATAAACTACTTCATCACGTTCGGCATCAAGCACCATTATTGTCATCACCGATATGGACCCGGTGGATGAAACCAACCATCCCAGCGACGCACCAAGAAGACCACCGAACCACGCGCCGACCGTCGTGGCAACATTAGATGTGGAAATCCTTCTGAATTCCCCCGGTTTATCTGCCGTGAAACCCGTTTCAGACACGACAAGGGCGAAACGATGCCCAGATTCCCTGACAAGAGCGTCAACCGGCCCGGGAGTACCGGAAACAATCCTGGTATTACCGTCAGGAGCCATTGCCTGCACAAAATCATAAAGAGTATCGGCAATATTGATTTCCAATGGGATATAATCGCTCAATCGTATGAGATCCGTGTCAGCCGCCAGATTCCCTTTGATGAGCACTTTGATCTCCGCACTGTGCAAAGCACTGTAAATCAACTTATTCTTACCATGGCCGGGCTGACCGTAGGTTTCGATATATGCAAGGGGCTCTATCAGCACAATGTCGCTTATCTCTGAAAGCTTCACAGCTGGAGGAACATCGCCCTTCAGGGAAAACGAGGGCAGGACGGATGTCACCACCAGCGCCAGAGAAAAAACAAGCAAGGAGGATATCTTTTTCATATCAAGTAAATAATAAAACAGCCATCTTGCGAACCGGATGCAATATAGTAATTATTATCCACCCCCCCCAAAAAAAAAACCGGACAGCCCCGATCGGGACTGTCCGGCAGAATATATCGTACTATATATTAATATTAGTACTCAGCAAGGATACCCTTGACCTGCTCAGGGACGAGACGGCCGTATGTCTTGCCATTGATCGTCATGACTGGAGCAAGACCGCAAGCGCCGACGCAACGGAGCACGTCGATTGAGAACTTGCCGTCAGGAGTAACTTCACCTTCGTTGATCTTGAGTTCGCTCTTGAGGGCGTCAAGAATCTTGTCGCCACCCTTTACGTAGCAAGCTGTACCGAGGCATACGGAGATAGCGTACTTGCCCTTTGGCTTCATTGTGAAGAAGCTGTAGAAAGATACTACACCGTAAACGCGGCCTACAGGAATCTGAAGGCACTCAGCAACTACTTCCTGAACTTCTTCAGGAAGGTAACCGAAGTGACCCTGAGTCTGGTGAAGGACATTGATCAGCTCACCAGGATTGTTGTTGAATGAAGCGCAGATTTCCTTAACTTTAAGGTAGTTTGCTTCAGAGATTTTGATTTTTGATCCGCACATAGTTCAATTATTTTTCAAGGTCAAACTTAGTTTTCTTGTCAAAGTAATGAGTATGGAGCAAGTGGTGAGACTTCTCGCCGCAAGGCTCTACGAGGAAGTCCTTGTAGATAGCCTGGATAGCAGGGTTCTCGTGTGACTTGCGGATAGGCATATTGGCATCTGCTTCGTAGATAGCCTTGTGACGTGCCTTTACGATCTCAGCGTCACCGTGGTGGTAAGGCTGGCCGCCGCCGTCGATACATCCACCAGGACAAGCCATTACCTCAATGAAGTGGTAAGGGCAGGTGCCGGCCTTGATCTGCTCCATCACCTTGCGTGCGTTTGCGAGACCGTAAACGATAGCGAGATTGAGCTCTGCAACGCCCGGGATGTTGACCTTGGCTTCGCGGATACCTTCGAGACCGCGGAGCTCCGTGAAGTCGATCTTAGGGAGAGACTGCTTTGTGAGAACTTCATAAGCTGTACGTACAGCTGCCTCCATCACACCACCGGTAGCACCGAAGATGACGGCTGCACCTGTTGACTCGCCGAGAGGTGAATCGAATTCAGCCTCAGGGAGCTTTGTGAAGTCAATATTGGCAATCTTGATGAGGCGTGCAAGTTCGCGGGTGGTGATAGAGTAGTCAACGTCAGGGTTGCCGTTGGTCTTGAACTCATCACGTTCGCACTCGAACTTCTTGGCAACGCAAGGCATTACGGAGACGCTTACAAGCTCTTCGCGCTTAACGCCGATCTTGTCTGCGAAGTATGTCTTTGCGATAGCACCGAACATCTGCTGAGGAGACTTTGCTGTTGAAGGGTTCTCCTTGAGTTCAGGATAGAACTTCTCGTAGAAGTTAACCCATGCAGGGCAGCAGGATGTCATCATAGGGAGCTTGACGCTCTTGTCACCCTTGAGGAAGCTGGTGAGACGGCCGATGAGCTCGGTGCCCTCTTCCATAATGGTAAGGTCAGCTGACCAGTCTGTATCGAATACATAGTCGAAACCGATCTGCTTGAGGGCTGCGGTGAGCTTGCCGGTAACGATGCTGCCGGCTGGCATACCGAATTCCTCACCGAGGGCAACGCGGACTGCAGGAGCAACCTGAACGCAGGTCTTGACTGCAGGGTTGGCGATGTCACGGAGTACCTTGCCTGTATTGTCAACTTCTGTGAGAGCACCTACAGGGCAAACTACGATACACTGACCGCAGAATACGCAGTTGGTGTCGATGAGGTCCTTGCCGAATGCTGTGGAAACGACTGCAGGGAATCCGCGGTCAACAGCACCGATGGCGCCTACTGACTGATATTCGTGGCAAACGGACTCGCAACGGCGACACATGATACATTTGTCGATATCACGTACGATGGAAGGAGAAACCTTTACCTGATAGTGTGACTGCTCGCCCTTGTAAGGGATTTCGCGGATGCCGAGCTTTGCAGCGAGAGCCTGAAGCTCGCACTTGCCGCTCTTTGCACACTGGAGACAGTCATTAGGATGGTCGCTGAGCATAAGCTCGAGGACGGTCTTGCGGGCGTTGATGGCGCGGAGTGAGTTGGTCTTTACAACCATATCCGGCATACACTCAGTGATGCAGGCAGGAGCAAGATTGCGGCGACCTGCGACTTCAACGACGCAAATACGGCATCCGCCCGGATGGTTCTTGAGGGCGAGGCCGTCGAGTTCGAAATTACAGAGGGTAGGAATGTCGATACCCATCTGTGCAGCAGCTTTCAAGATGGTAGTACCCTTTGGCACTTCCACTTCTCTGTTGTCAATAGTAAGTTTGATAGTATCCATTTTTTATTCCTCCCTTATTTAATGCTGATAGCACCGAATTTACACTTCTCGTAGCAGGTACCGCACTTGATACACTTGCTCTGGTCGATAACGTGCGGATTCTTGACCGTACCGCTGATAGCGCTGACAGGACATGCCCTTGCGCAGGCTGTACATCCCTTGCAGACTGCAGGGTCGATGACATACTGCTTGAGAGCCTTGCACTGGCCTGCACGGCACTTCTTCTCCGTAACGTGCTCAACGTACTCATCCCAGAAGTTGTTGATGGTGGAGAGAACAGGGTTAGGAGATGTCTGGCCGAGGCCGCAGAGTGCTGCATCCTTGATGACGTTGGAGAGGTTCTTGAGTTCTTCAAGATCCTGCATTGTGCCCTTGCCCTCAGTGATCTTTGTGAGGATTTCGAGGAGGCGCTTGTTACCGACGCGGCAAGGGGTACACTTACCGCAGGACTCTTCAACCGTGAAGCCGAGGTAGAACTTGGCTACGTCGACCATACAGTTGTCTTCGTCCATTACGATCATACCGCCTGAACCCATCATTGAGCCGGCAGCCACGAGTGAATCGTAATCGATAGGGGTGTCGAGGTGCTTCTCTGTCAAGCATCCGCCTGAAGGACCACCTGTCTGGACAGCCTTGAACTTCTTGCCACCCTTGATACCGCCACCGATCTCGTAGATGATCTCGCGGAGGGTGATACCCATAGGAACCTCGATGAGGCCGACGTTGTTGACCTTACCTGCGAGTGCGAATACCTTGGTACCCTTAGACTTCTCGGTTCCGATCTTGTTGAACCAGTCGGCGCCCTTGTTGATGATGACAGGGATGTTGGCGTAGGTCTCGACGTTGTTTACGTTGGTCGGTTTCTCAAGATAACCTGACTGTGCAGGGAATGGTGGTTTGAAGGTAGGCTCACCGCGCTTTCCTTCCATTGAGTGGATAAGGGCTGTCTCCTCACCGCAGACGAATGCACCTGCACCGTAGCGGAGTTCGACTGTGAAGTTGAAGCCTGTACCCATGATGTCCTTGCCGAGGAGGCCGTATTCTTCAGCCTGCTTGATGGCAACCTGGAGACGGTGGATTGCGAGAGGGTACTCAGCACGGATGTAGATAAGACCGTGGTCAGCACCGATGCAGTAACCGCAGATAGCCATTGCCTCGAGGATAGAGTGAGGGTCACCTTCAAGGAGTGAACGGTCCATGAATGCGCCCGGGTCACCTTCGTCGGCGTTGCAGACAACATACTTCTGCTCGCCTACGCGGCTCTTTGAAGCGATCTCCCACTTTGTTCCGGTAGGGAAGCCTGCGCCGCCGCGTCCGCGGAGACCTGACTTCTTGACCTCTTCGATAACCTGTGCAGGGGTCATTTCAGTGAGGCACTTGCCGAGAGCTGCATAACCGTCACGTGCGATTGACTCCTCGATGTTTTCAGGATCGATGAAACCGCAGTTGCGGAGAGCGATACGGACCTGCTTCTTGTAGAACTCCATATGCTTGGAGTCGCTTACGCTTTCGTTGGTGTCAGGAGCGATATAGAGGAGGCGCTGAACCTTGCGGCCCTTGATGATGTGCTCCTCGATGATTTCCTTGGCATCCTCAGGCTTTACCCTTGTGTAGAATGTATTGTCAGGGATGATCTTGACGATCGGACCTCTTTCGCAGAATCCGAAGCAACCGGTAACGACAACTTTTGCGAAGTCGGTCAGGTTGTGCGCCTCGAGCTCCTTGTTGAGCTCGGCGATCACCTCATGGCTGGATGAAGCGGTACAACCTGTACCACCGCATACCAAAATGTGCATTTTAATAGCCATAGATACGTTTTTCTTGTTTTAGATTGTTCTGTAGTTTGCAGGCAGAATTCCTTCAACGAGCTCACCGTTCACGATGTACTTGTCGATGATCTCCTGAGCGCGTGCTGTGTCAACCTTGCCGAATACGACCGGCTCCTTGCCAGGAATGGTGACTTCGATGGTAGGTTCGGAGTGGCAGTAGCCCATATCACCGACCTGCATAACGAGTGCCTTGATGTCACGACGGTCAAGTTCGGTGATGAGGTAGTTCATAGTCTCCTTCGCACCTGAAGCAATACCGCTGGTGGCCATACCGACTTTGATCTGAATGATAGCTTCGGTCGAGTTGCTGTTTTCTCTCAGCGACATTTTGCCGAGCATACCCTCTCTCATCTTGCGTAAGTCCGCGAGATTCTTGATTTTATCCATAGGTTTCCTCCAAAATGATTTGAGTTGATAAATATTTGAACTTAAAAATATAGTGTCTAAATAATCCCCAAATTTAATCCAAATTTCGGTAGATACCAAAGTTTTTCTAATTTTGCTTTATAATAAGTATATCTATATGGCAGACACGCAGACAGTAACGCACAAAAAGAAACTTGCCCTCCATTGGAGGATTCTCATCGGAATCGGCGCAGGCATACTCGCCGGCATACTACTTTGCCGCCTTCTTCCATATGAAACCTGGTCCCCGTACATCAAATGGGCCGGTGACATTTTCCTCCGCGGACTCAGAATGATTGTCATACCCCTGGTATTCTCATCGATTGCCCTCGGCGTCGCGGGAATGGGCAATTCGGCCGCCCTTGGCCGCATCGCCGGCAAGACGATCGCATATTATGTCATCACCACCCTCATCGCCGCGACCATCGGCCTTCTACTGGTCAACATCGTCAAGCCGGGCGTCGGCGCCTCCCTCAACCTTAGCGAGAGCGTGACAGACATCGCCGCAGCCTCCGGCAACGTGTCATTCGCCGACCAGATAGTCGGAATAGTGCCGTCCAACATCTTCGAATCGATGGCTAAGGGCGACCTGCTGCCGATCATTTTCTTTGCAATCATATTCGGCTTCTTCATCAACAAGATAGACGAGAAATACCGCAACTTCCAGATCGACCTGCTGACATCCGTCTACGAGGTCATAATGAAGATCACATTCTTCATCATCAAACTCGCGCCTTACGGAGTCTTCGCGATTGTCACGAACGTGGTCGGGAAGCAGGCCGGAGACCCTCAGGCACTGCTCGGAATGGCCGGAAGCCTGGGGATCTTCGTGCTTGTGGTATGGGCCGGACTCATTATCCAGGGCGGACTCGTCCTGCCTGCACTGGTCCGCTTCCTCGGCCACGAGAACCCGTGGAAGCACATCTCAAAGATGTCCACGATGCTCCTGACCGCATTCTCCACCTGCTCCTCGGGTGCGGCGCTGCCGATAAACATCCGCGACTCCCAGGAAAAGTGCGGCATCTCCAACAGGATAGCAAGTTTCGTACTCCCGCTGGGAAGCACCATCAATATGAACGGAACCGCGCTCTACGAATGTGTGACGGCGATTTTCATTGCACAGGCATACGGCATTGACCTGAGCCTGATGCAGCAGATAATGATTGTCTTCACCGCCCTGCTTGCCGCAATCGGCACCGCCGGCATTCCTATGGCCGGAATGGTGATGCTGACCATCGTCCTCACGGCGGTGGGTCTTCCGCTCGAAGGCATAGGACTCGTCCTTGCAGTCGAGCAGCTCTGCGACATGCCGCGCACGATGATCAACTGCTACGGAGATTCCTGCGGAGCGGTGATAATCGCAAAGAGCGAAGGGGAAGAATTGAAAATCAACGGCTAGCGGGTCAGGACCACGAACCTGTCCCGTCCGTTGAAATCCTTTATAACAGCAGCGTTGCCGAAAAGCGACGCTGTTTCTTTTCCCAGCGCCTCATTGATCTCGAGATAGATGCGGCCGTGCGGCTTGAGCAGCACCGACGCCCAGAAAGCGATGGCCCGGTAGAACTTGAGCGGATCGTCATCCGGTACGAAGAGAGCCTGCGCCGGCTCATAATCGAGCACGTTCGGGCGCATCTGAGCCTTCTCGGATTCGCGGACATACGGAGGGTTGGAAATAATCACATCGAACTGCGGAAGGCCTGCGGGAGGTGCCTGCAGGATGTCCGCCTGGAAGAAGACCGGGCGGCCCGCAGGAAGCTTCACACGCTGCTTGCAGGCGATTTTCAGTGCATCATCGGAGATGTCGCAACCATATACCTGCGCTGCCGGAAATTCGGCTGCCAGCGAGTATGCGATGCAGCCTGAACCCGTACACATATCAAGGATGTTGAACTCCTGATCCTCATCGAGTTCGATGGAACTGCACTCATCAATAATGCGGCCCGTAAGCTCCTCGGTTTCAGGACGCGGTATGAGCACACCCTCGCGTACGCGGAACCTGTGTCCACAGAATTCCGTGAATCCGAGGACATATTGGAGAGGCCTGCCCTCCGCCAGCTGTCCGAGATCCTCCGAAAGCTCATCCATCTTTGCTGCAGGAATGGCTGTCTGCGGCTCTGAAAGGCACTTATATTGCTGTATGTCAAGCCTGTGGCATAGCAGGCGCGATGATGCGGCCCTGGCCTCCTCCTGCGGGTAGAGTGAAGAGAGGCGCTCAGTGGCCAGAATGATGAATTCCCTGTATGTCATTTAGAATCTGTTTTGAGATGATTGATTTTAGATATTATTGTAGATTTTTCAGATGTTTTCACAGGATTACGAAGGAGCAATGGGGTCCCATTGTAACTGAGGAATACTGCGAAAACAGCGAAAAAGATATGTAATAGAAAAATTGAATCATTTCAAAACAGATTCTTAATCAAAATAATTGTCATCGGAGCCCGCGCCACCCACATCGTCGGAGGATGCGCCGGAACACATCTGTGCCGAGCTCCATCCCACCGGCGGGACAAACTGGTCATCCGCATTGATATTGATGGACTTGTCTTCGTAGACCTTTTTCATAAAAAGGCCGAAGATTGGAAGAGCGGAATTGGCTCCCTGACCGAGTGCGGTGCTTTCGAAATGTACCTGGCGGCTTTCTGCTCCCACCCAGACCCCGGCAGTCAGCTTCGGGCCGTAGCCGATGAACCATCCGTCGGAATTATCGTTGGTGGTACCGGTCTTCCCGGCAATATTGGTCAGACCATACCTCCACTTGAGACGCCCTGCTGTTCCTTCATTGACAACTCCCTGCATAAGATTCACCATCAGGTATGCCGTAGGTTCGCCGATGGCTTCACGCTTGCGCGGTGAAAAATTGGCAAGCACATTGCCGGATTTGTCCTCAATGCGGTTGACAAGCATAGGAGAAGTATACACTCCGCGGCTCGGATAAGTATTGTATGCGGCAACCATCTCATATACTGAAAGGTCACAGGAACCGACGCAGAGCGAATAGACCGGATCCAGATAACTTCCTATGCCGAGTTTACGGCACATCTCCACCATCGCTATCGGACCGAACTGCTTCATCAGATAGGCGGATATATTATTGGAACTGTGGGTCAGGCCCCATTTCAGGGTGACGGTGCGACCGATGTACTGCGCAGGATCCGTGCTCCTTGGGGTCCACACGGTGCCGCCCTGCTCAAACGAATAAGGCACATTGACCACCTGATCGCAAGGAGTGTAACCCTCCTGCATAGCCAGAGTATAGAGGAACGGCTTGATGGTGGATCCCACCTGACGTTTTCCCTGACGGCAGTTGTCATATTTGAAATATCTGTAATCAGGACCTCCGACATACGCCTTGACCTTGCCGGTGTGCGGCTCCAATGCTATGAGCGCGCTGCGAAGGAAAGATTTGTAATACTTGATCGAATCGTACGGAGTCATAACCGTATCGATATAGTGATTCTTGTTCCAGGAGAAGACACGCATCCTCACCTGCTTGTGGAAGGAATCCATTATCTCGCTCTCGGAAATGCCTTCCGCCTTCATCCCGGCATACCGGTCACTCCATCGGATAGCCTGCTTCATCAGGGATTCCACCTGCTCGTCAGTTATGCTGTTGGAGAACGGAGCGTTGCGCTTGCTCTTGAGATCGTTGAAGAAAGCCTTCTGGAGCTCGCCGCCAAGATGTTCGGCAACAGCCTGCTCGGCATATTTCTGCATCCTGGAATCAATGGTGGTATAGATGCGGAGACCGTCCTTGTCAAGATTGTACTGAGTGCCGTCCGGCTTGAAATTCTTGTTGAGCCATCCGTAAAGCGGATCGTCCTTCCATAAAAGTGAATCCACGCGGTAATCCTCAACCTGCCTGTAAGAGGAACGCTTCGGCTGTTTGGCATTCATCGTCCTGCGGAGCATATCCCTGTAATATGCGCCGATTCCCGAATTGTGGTCTTGCTGCTGATAATTAAGCGTAATAGGTATCTCCAATATCGAATCACACTCATTGCGGGTGAGATAGCCGTATTTGCGCATCTGCTTCAGAACGTGGTTGCGGCGCTCGAGGGATTTTTCCGGATTGACGGCGGGATTGTATCTTGTAGGCTTGTTCACCATACCGACAAGGCAGGCCCCCTCCTCAACAGTGAGGTCCTTCGGGTCCTTGCCGAAGAAAGTATTGGATGCGGCGCGGATACCGTATGCATTGCTTCCGAAGAATATTGTGTTAAGATACATCGTCACGATCTCCTCCTTGGTGTAGTTGCGCTCCAGCTTGACCGCGGTGATCCACTCCTTGAACTTGGTATTGATCATTTTGATGTATTTTACACCCGGGATCTTGCTGCTCATATCCTGTCTCGGATAGAGCGACTTCGCCAGCTGCTGTGTAATGGTGCTGCCTCCTCCCTGACTGGAGTTGCCCATCAGTATCGTCTTTACACCCACTCTGGCCAGACCTCGGAAGTCTATTCCGGAATGTTTGTAGAAGCGGGCATCCTCCGTTGCCACCGCTGCATCCACGATGGACTGCGGCAGATCCTCGAACTTGACATACGAGCGGTTCTCGAGATGATACGTACTGAACACCTTTCCGTCCTCCGAAATCAGCAGTGTGGCAAGATTGCTTTCAGGATCCTCCAGTTCTTCGAATGAAGGGATTTTCGCGAACAGGGCCACGAAGACAATCATCAGCAGCACAAGTGCGATGGGAACCAGAATGATACCCCAAAACCATTTATTAAGTGTTTTCTTCCTTTCGGGATTCATATTTCAGCAAAAATGTTTAACTACGTTAAATACGTTTTGAACTGGCAAAAATAGAAATAAAAATTTGGATTATTGCTTTCTTTATCCGTTACTTTGCAGTCCCGAACACATTAATAAAAACAAAGGAGGATTGGATATGGGAGCGAATCTTGTTATTGTCGAGTCTCCTTCAAAGGCTAAGACAATAGAAAAATTCCTGGGTGAGGATTTTATGGTTAAGGCGAGCAAGGGCCACGTCAGGGACCTTCCTGAAGGCAAGCTCGGAATCGATATTAAAGGGGCGTTCGAACCACAGTACGTCATTCCCGGTGATAAGAAAAAAATAATTGACGATCTCAAGGCGGCCGCCCAAAAGGCCGGAACAGTATGGCTCGCATCCGATGAGGACCGTGAGGGAGAGGCTATCGCCTGGCATCTTTCCGAGACTTTGGGTCTCAAGCCGGAGAACACAAAACGAATAGTATTTCACGAGATTACGAAGAATGCCATCGTAAATGCGGTTGATAATCCGCGCAACATTGACATGAATCTGGTCAAGGCACAGCAGGCACGCCGCATACTGGACCGCCTGGTGGGTTATGAGCTCTCCCCGGTGCTGTGGAAGAAGATCAGAAGCGGCCTGTCCGCAGGACGCGTCCAGTCGGTGGCAGTCAGACTCATAGTGGACCGCGAGAGGGAAATCGGAGCATTCGAATCCCAATGCTATTATAAGGTCGAAGGCACGTTCACCGATGGCAGCAACGGCTCAGCAGTAAAAGCTGTGCTTGACAGGAAGTTCAACTCCGAGCAGGAAGCCCGCGATTTTCTGGAAAAATGCACAAAAGCCTCATTCATTGTATCCAACGTAGAAAAGAAAGAAGGTGTTCGCACCCCTGCGGCCCCTTTCACGACATCGCAGCTCCAGCAGGATGCAGCAAGGAAACTGGGCTTTTCCGTCAACCAGACCATGTCCACGGCCCAGAGACTGTACGAAGCCGGTCTCATCACCTATATGCGTACCGACTCCACAAACCTCTCCTCCCTGGCCATCAATACTGCAAAGGATACAGTCATAGGGCTTTACGGTCAGGAATATTCCAAGGTCCGCAATTATAAGACAAAGGCAAAGGGCGCACAGGAAGCTCACGAAGCCATCCGCCCCTCTTACATAAGCAACACGGAAATCGAAGGCACGGTATACGAAAAACGTCTCTATGATCTGATATGGAAGCGTACCATCGCCTCCCAGATGTCCGATGCGCGCATCGAGAAGACGACCATCACAATCTCAGGTGACAATTTCGAAGAGAAATTCATCGCCCAGAGCGAAAAAGTGCTGTTCGACGGCTTCCTCAAGGTATACAGGGAGAGCACCGATGACGACGAGGGTGAGGAGACAGTATCCCTTCTACCGCAGCTTTCGATCGGAATGATGCTCAACAACGCCGAGACCCGTGCCGTGGAATCATTCACGCAGAGTCCGGCCCGTTACAGCGAAGCAAGCCTCGTCAAGAAGTTGGAGGAACTCGGCATCGGACGACCTTCCACCTATGCTCCGACCATCAAGACAATTATTGACCGCGGCTACATCATCAAGGGCGACAAGCCTGCGACCGAAAGGAGCATCCACATATTGACCCTGAAAGACGGCAAAGTCACCGGCAGCGTCAAAAAAGAGATGACAGGCTCGGAAAAGAAGAAGCTTTTCCCTGAAAACATTGGCATCGCCGTTACCGACTACCTCACGAAATCCTTCCCGGATATCGTGGATTACGGATTTACTGCAAGGGCCGAAGAGGATTTCGACCTTATTGCGGACGGTAGCAAGGACTGGACCGAAATGATTGCCGACTTCTATTCAGGCTTCCACGGGATGGTTGAAAACAGCCTCGTGGAACGTGCCCAGAAGAACGAAAGGCCTCTCGGAACCGACCCTGCCACCGGCAAGCCGGTATTTGCACGCATCGCACGCTATGGCGCCATTGTCCAGCTTGGCGCCGATGACGACAAGGAGAAAAAATTCGCATCTCTCGAAAGGGGTCAGCTGATCGAAACCATCACACTGGAGGAGGCACTCAGGCTGCTCATCCTGCCGCGTGTCGCCGGTTCATACAACAACGCCGACATCATCGCCGCAATAGGCAGCAGGGGCCCTTATGTCAAATATCACGACGAAGCATCCGGCAAGGACAAGTATGTCTCGATACCAAAGGATATGAGTCCTTACGACATCACTGAGGAGCAGGCCGTCGCGCTCATTAAGGAAGATTCGGAGAAGGCTGCCAAACGCGGTCCTATAGCCGAATTCCCTGAGCAGGACATCCAGATTCTCAACGGAATCTACGGCCCGTACATCAAGCACGCAGGGGCAAATTACAGGATCCCTAAAGGAGTCGATCCTACGTCATTGGACGCAGGAACGGCTATGCAGATTATCGAGAAGGCAGCATCGAAGCCGACACGCAAAACATCGGTACGCAGCAAACGGAAATACAGCAAATAACAAAAATACATCTGTTTAACCTCGTCAAATCATCATTTCCATGACGAATAATCAACTGGACGAAACCGATCGGAAAATCCTGAGACTTCTCGTTGAAAATGCCCGGATGCCGTATCTGGAGATAGCACGCATATGCGGAGTATCCGGAGCTGCCATCCATCAAAGAGTCAAGAAACTCGAAAGCAACGGCGTTGTACTTGGTTCCAGACTGCTTATCGACCCCAAAGCTTTGGGACTCAACATCTGCGCATTCATTGCAGTACAGCTGAAGGCATCGCATTACTATGAAGTTATCGATGTCCTCAAGAAAATGCCGGAAATTGTCGAATGCCATATGATCACCGGCGAATATACTCTGTTGCTGAAGATCTATTGCAGACGCGACGAAAACCTGATGAAGCTGCTGATTGACACAATCCAGGGCATTCCGGAAGTCACCAAGACGGAGACGTGGCTGTCCCTGGACCAGTCCTTCAACCGGCAGATCAGAATCGCCGGCGTTACTTACGAACCTGTCGATATCGAATCATTGCGTCGGCTATAGCAAGATCCTCGGGGGTGGTTATCTTGAAATTGCCCCTCAGACCATCGCACACGGAAACCCTGAAACCAGCCGCCTCAAATACGGATGCATCATCCGTGAA
Source organism: Bacteroidales bacterium (assembly GCA_045601245.1). Taxonomy (GTDB): domain Bacteria; phylum Bacteroidota; class Bacteroidia; order Bacteroidales; family UBA932; genus Cacconaster. The sequence goes on along the minus strand of JAZRZH010000017.1, from coordinate 17,550 downwards.
TGAGGTCGAATATGGTTGTGCGTATGCCTGGCGAAGCATTTCCGAACGGAAAATCTGCGGAGTCTGCACAGCTGCGTAGAGTGACCTGTCGACAGCCATCGAAGAACCGTCACGCCCCATTTCACGAAGAGAATCCACTACCGGCAGAACCGGTATCACCCCCTCGCAACAGGCGGCGGCATCGAACATCCGGGACAGGAACTCTGTCGTGACGAACGGCCTGACCCCGTCGTGAATGGCCACAAGAGCTCCGTCCGGCACATAAGCAAGAGCATTTCTTACTGAATGGAAACGGGTTATCCCCCCTGTCGCCATAGTGTATCTCTCAATGAACCCGGTCTGTAAGCAATACTCTTTCCAGAATGCCTTTCCGGAAGCGGGGAGTGTGATTATCACCCCTATTCCGGGGTCATACTCCAAAAAGTGTTCAACAGTGTGACGCAGAACAGGTTTGCCATCCAATTCGAGGAATTGTTTTGGCACATTGCTATGCATCCTTGTGCCTGACCCGCCGGCCGTGATTATGACATATTTCTTCCTGTCCATAAATATTTGTGAAAAAATACATTCGCGATGCAAAAATAGAATTTTTTATTAGTATTTTTGCTATTCATACTAACTAGACAAAAACCATTGTTGATATGGCATTTTCTTTTCTCACTCAGGATCTTGCAATAGACCTCGGAACGGCCAACACTGTCATATTCATGAATGACAAGAAAGTCATTGACGAGCCGTCTATTGTCGCTATAGACAAATTGACCAACAAGCTGATCGCCGTGGGCTCCAAGGCAAAGGAGATGCACGAGAGGACCAGTCCGAACATACGTACTATCAGGCCGCTCAAGGACGGCGTGATTGCAGATTTCGACGCTGCGGAGATGATGATCCGCGGATTCATCAAGATGATCAACTACAAGAAGAGCTTCTTCTCCCCAAGTCTCAAGATGGTGGTCTGTATCCCTTCAGGTTCCACCCCTGTCGAAATCCGTGCGGTCCGCGATGCAGCGGAGCGTTCCGGCGGACGCGACGTGGCACTGATCTTCGAGCCAATGGCAGCGGCTCTTGGTATCGGGGTTGACGTCACCGCACCTTCGGGCAGTATGATCGTCGATATCGGAGGCGGCACCACCGAAGTGGCAGTCATTTCCCTCGGCGGCATCGTGGCTGATGTCAGCGTAAAGATCGGCGGTGACGTATTCACCAACGACATCCAGCAGTACATGCGCCAGCAATATAATATCCGAATCGGTGAGATCACCGCTGAGCGCATCAAGATCGATGTCGGCGCTGCAATCTCCGACCTCGAAGAGCCGCTCGAGCCATGTATCGTTACCGGTCCTAACCTTATGACCGTACACCCTGTGGAGGCATCCGTCTCATCCCAGGAGATCGCACACTGTCTTGACAAATCACTTGTACGCATCGAATCGGCAGTCCTCGACGTCCTCGAGCAGACCCCTCCTGAGCTTTACAGGGATATCGTCAAGAAAGGAATCTTCCTGACAGGCGGCGGCGCATTGCTCAGAGGCCTTGACAAAAGACTCGCAAAGAAGATCAATATTCCGTTCCACGTGGCAGAGGATCCTCTCCGCGCTGTGGCTCGTGGAACCTGCACCGCACTCAAGAACGCAAGCAGGTTCAATTTCCTGATGAGATAGCGGAGGAGGAATGCGGAGAACCGAATTGATAGGTATTCTCTCGACAGCGTTGCTGTTCATCGCCCTCGAAGTCATCTCGATGGTAATGGTTTCCAACAACAGCATAGTGCAGCGATACCGCATAATGGGCGGTGTGCGCAATAGCCAGACAGCTATGTGGAACGCCAGCCGGAAGGTGCAGTATTTCATCAACTACAGGGTTGAGAACGAGAAACTTGCAAATGAGAACATCCGGCTGCGCAAACTTCTGGAACAATATCGCAGCGTACTCGATGACAGGGACTCAACAAAAGTGGAGCCCCTGTATTCGTACATTCTCGCCCGCGTCATCAAAAACTCCACAAACAAGCAGCACAATTATATCATCCTCAACCGAGGCAGGGAGAACGGCATAACCACAGGTATGGGTGTAATCACCGACAATGGCATTGTGGGCGTAGTGAATGCGGTTGACGAACATTATTGTCAGGTCATCTCTTTCCTGAGTGCCGGTCAGCGCGTCAGCGCCAAGATAGCGAAAAACGGCACTTTCGGTCCTCTTGAATGGACCGGGCATTCCGTAAGGAAAGCGATGATGACCGAAATCCCGGCGCATACGGAAGTATCGCCCGGCGACACCATATCGACGAGCGGTTTTTCAACGATTTACCCGCCGGACGTTCCATTGGGACGGGTCCTGAAGGTATATGACAACGGCGTTTCAATTGACATCAGCGTACAGCTGTTCCAGGATTTCAGTGCAATCCAGCACGTCTATGTTGTGGCGAACAACAATATCCAGGAAATTAACAGGCTTGAGGAGAGCTTAGTGGAAGATGAAGAGTAGCGTTTGGAATATTCTGCTGTATGTCCTGGTATTCATACTTCAGGTCATCATCTGCAACTATGTGGATATTGGAGCTTATATCTACATCTGCCTCATTCCCCTGCTGATTCTCTGCATCCCGATGAAGACCAACATCAACATCACGATGATTACCGGATTCTGTATCGGGCTGCTTCTGGACATATTCGCAGGTGGCATAATGGGGCTCAATGCAGCTGCAGCCACGACCCTCGCGGCATTCCGCAACCCTCTTTTCCGCAGTGCCGTCAACAAGGAGAACCGGCACAACGCAGATGTACCTTCAGTCAAAAACATCGGACTTCAAAGCTACATCGCATATGTCACGCTTTCCGCATTACTGTACCTGTCGGTTTACACACTGCTTGACTGCTTCAGCGTCAGGCCTTTCCTCTTCATCCTGCTCAGGATTATCATAAGCCTCGTCATCAACGTGGTACTGATCGTAATTATCAGCAACTCAATTCTGGACAGGGAGTAAATGGACGTCAATTCGGATAGGAAGGGTATTCTGATAGCGGCCACACTCATTGTGTTCGCCATCATTATCGTCAAACTTTTCGCCATACAGATCCTCAACCCCGAGTACCGCATCAGCGCCGAAAACAACGCTCTGAAATATGAGACCCGATATCCTGCCCGCGGCCTTATCAAGGACCGCGAAGGAAGGATAATCGTAGGCAACAAGACAACTTATGACATACAGGTGACCCCTTACTATGTCAAGGAGTTCGACACTCTCGAATTCTGCAGGATATTCGGAGTGGACACGTCATTCGTCAACGAGAAATTCCGCTACTACCGCGAATACCGTCGCAAGATCGGATATCAGTCGATGACAATACTCAAGCAGGTGTCCGGCGAGCAGTACAATATGTTCATCGAAAAGTCGTTCATGTTCCCCGGTTTCTCCGGGACTCCGCGAACCTCCAGGACCTACAACTACAATGCCGGTGGCAATCTGCTCGGGTACATCTCAGAAGTGGATCAGGACTATATCAGGAAACATCCGGAATACCGCAGCGGCGACTATGCCGGACGTACCGGGATGGAGGAGGCATACGAATCCATCCTGAGGGGCGAAAAGGGATATACGATATATCTTCGCGATGCACACAACCAGATCAAGGAGCGCTTCCGCGACGGTGAAATGGATGTGACGGCAGTGGCCGGCACTGATGTCATCACGACCATAGATGCTCCTCTGCAGGCTTACGGAGAGAGACTCATGAAAGATAAGGTCGGCTCCCTGGTTGCCATCGAACCCGCCACCGGAGAGATTCTGACAATGGTATCCAGCCCTGGAATTGACGTGAGCCAATTGGCTGAAATCAGCAAATATTACAATGAGATCATAACCGACCCGTACAAACCGATGTTCAACCGCGCCGTGATGTCCCCACAGCCGCCGGGATCCTGTTTCAAGGTGGTGAACGGACTTATCGGACTCCAGGAGGGTGTGGTGACACCTATGACCCTCTATCCCTGCCACAATGGTTTCGTAATGGGCAATCTCCGTGTCGGATGCCATTCCCACGGCAGTCCGCTCAATATGTATCAGGCAATCCAGACCTCCTGCAATGCATATTTCTGCCACGTATTCAGAGCCATCATCGACAACCCGGAGTATGGCAGCGTAAGAGAGGGCTTCTTCAAGTGGAAGGAATACACCGAAAGTTTTGGCTTCGGTGTCAAACTGGGTACGGACATCCCGTCGGAACAGGCTGGTACAATGCCTACGGCTGAAAGGTACGACAAACTGCACGGCAAGAACCGCTGGAAATCCCTCTCCATCATTTCCCTCTCCATCGGACAGGGTGAGATCGGATGCACGCCGCTTCATCTTGCCAACTTCGCAGCCACAGTCGCCAACCGCGGCTTCTTCTATACCCCGCATATCCAGAAAGACACTCCGGAATGCCCGATTGATGACAGATTCAAGGAAAAACATTACACGATGGTGGATTCCTGCTATTTTGTAGAGCTTGTCAAGGGTATGAGAATGTCCGTCACCGGAGGTACGTCGCGTATCGCCGCCGTGCCGGGAGTCGAAGTCTGCGGCAAGACCGGAACCGCGCAGAACCCGCACGGAGACGACAATTCGGTCTTCATCTGCTTCGCGCCGATGGACAACCCGAAGATTGCAGTGGCGGCATACATCGAGAACGCCGGCTTCGGTGCAACCTGGGCTGCACCTATAGCATCGCTGCTCGTGGAGCAGTACCTCAACGGCGAAACAGCTCCGGAACGCAAGGACCTGGAAAGGAGAATGTTTGAAACGAGTCTGAAACATAAAGTCAGGGTGAAAAGGTAATGACAGGCAATTCCATCATAAACAGGAAACTCGACTGGGTGCTCATCGGATGCTATATCTTTCTGGTCATCTGCGGATGGATCAATATCTATTCGTCATCGGTTGATGAGGCGCTCGGTGCTTTCGACTGGCAGGCAAAATACGGAATGCATGTCATCTGGATCGGTTCCGCCATCCTGCTGGCACTGGCTATATTGTATGTCATTCCGGCACGTTTCTACAGCGTGTTCGCCTGGTGGATATATGGATTCACTCTGCTGGCGCTCGCTGCCGTCATCGTGGTAGGAACGGAGGTCAACGGCTCCAAGTCCTGGCTGGCACTGGGCCCGATAAGAGTGCAGCCTGCCGAATTCTCAAAGATTTCAATGGCGCTGGTCCTCTCCGCGATAATGGAGAAGTATTCGTTCCACTTCAAGAACAAGGTAGATGTCATCAAGGTGTTCGCGGCAATGGGATTACCGATGCTGCTGATCCTTGCAGAAAAGGAAACGGGCCTGGCTTTGGTTTACATAGGATTCCTTCTTGCATTCTACAGGGAGGGAATGTCCCAGTGGGTGATACTTTCAGGACTGCTCGCCATTGTGCTGTTTATCCTGACACTGATGACATCTCCTTTTACGGCGATTCTGATATGGATAGGAATGGTTCTCACATTCCTCGCGCTTAAATCCCGCAACCCGCTCGTCTACATGGCTATCAACGCCATCTCGATAACCATCGTCGCCTTCCTGCCACGGTTATGCAGCATCGAATCCATAAGTAATGTGACAGGACTCTTCACACCGGAGATCTGGCTCACGCTGCTCACTCTCCCGGTGGCACTCTTCTTCGCCGGCAAGAATCTGTTCAATAAGCGCAAGGAGATTCTGCGCAATTCAATGTTCGCATACATACTTGGCATCGGGCTTGTTTTCTCCGTGGACTTTGTGTTTGACAATGTGCTTCAGGACCACCAGAGACTGCGCATCGAATCCCTATTGGGCATCAAAGACGACCCTATGGGCGCCGGCTATAACGTCCATCAGTCCAAAATCGCCATCGGCTCGGGCGGACTTTTCGGCAAGGGATTCCTCAACGGAACCCAGACAAGGTTCGATTTCGTGCCGGAGCAGAGCACTGACTTCATCTTCTGCACCATCGGCGAAGAATGGGGCTTCCTCGGAGCTCTGCTGGTCATCGCCTGCTATCTTATGCTTCTGATAAGGCTATTCAACTCGGCGGAGCGGCAGAAGAGCCGGTTCGCCAGGATTTACGGATACTGTGTGGCTTCGTGCATACTGATGCACGTGGTCATCAATATAGGTATGACCATCGGACTGATGCCTGTCATCGGCATCCCGCTGCCGTTCATAAGTTATGGAGGCTCTTCGCTCTGGGCCTTCACCATCCTGCTGTTCATTTTCATCAGGCTGGACTATGAGAATCACAAATAGACTTTTCAGTTACAACAACACAATAATCTTTAATACTTTTTATTATGCCACTTAAATTTGTCGACAGACACAATGGCCCGAGAGACTTCGAGCAGCAGGAAATGCTCAAGGTCCTTGGTGTTTCATCCATTGATGAACTCATCGGTCAGACCGTTCCTCAGGACATCCTCCTCAAGGAACCGCTCAAACTTGACGCTGCGGTTAGCGAATACGAATACACCGCAAACCTCAAGAAGATTGCGTCAAAGAACAAGAACTTCCGTTCACTCATCGGTATGGGCTTCTACGGCACGGCATCCCCTGCTGTGATTACCCGCAACATCTTCGAGAACCCGAGCTGGTACACTTCATACACACCGTACCAGGCTGAGATCTCCCAGGGACGCCTCGAGGCTCTTGTCAATTTCCAGACAATGATCTCCTCGCTCACAGGTTTCAACCTCGCAAACTGCTCTATGCTCGACGATGCAACTGCTGCTGCCGAGGCAATGAGAATGATGTTCGAGCTCCGCAGCCGCGACGCTGTCAAGGCCGGCAAGAACGTATTCTTCGTTGACGCAAACATCTTCCCACAGGCTCTCTCCGTCATCAGGACCCGCGCAAAGTATCTCGGCATCGAGGTCAAGGTCGGCGACTGGAAGACTTACGAATTTGAAGAGAAATGCTACGGCGCCATCCTGCAGTACCCTGCAGCCAACGGTGAAGTTTGCGACTACAGCGCATTCTGCGAAAAGGCACACGCAGCCGGCATCCTCGTGACCGCATACTGCGACCTCCTCGCCCTCGCTCTCTTCAAGGAGCCTGCAGCCTGGGGCGCCGACATTGTCTGCGGCACCGCACAGCGTTTCGGCCTCCCTATGGGATTCGGCGGACCTGTAGCAGGTTATATGGCTTGCTCCGACAAGTACAAGCGCAACCTCCCTGGCCGTATCATCGGTATCTCCATCGACCGTCTCGGAAAGCCGGGCTACCGCCTCGCACTCCAGACCCGCGAGCAGCACATCAAGAGAGAGAAGGCTACTTCCAACATCTGCACCGCTACCGCTCTTATGGCCACAATGACCGGTATGTTCGCCATCTGGCACGGCCCTAAGGGCATCACCGAGATTGCGATGAACGCATACGGCTACGCCCACGCCGTCGCTGCCAAACTCAAGGAAGCCGGCTACAAGCTCGCAACCGAAAACTTCTTCGACACCATCGTCATCGAAGGTGCAAACGTTGAAGAGATCCGCAAGAAGGCCCTTGCTGCCGGTTTCAACTTCTATTATACAGCTGACGGCAAGATCCAGATCAGCTTCGACGAACTCTCCAGCTGCGCAGAGGCCAAGGCCATCGGTGACATCTTCGGATGCAAGGAAGGTTGCCCGGGCACTCCTGAGGCACCTGCATTTATGAAGCGCGAGACCCCTATCCTCACCGCTGAAGTATTCAACAAGTATCATTCTGAGACCGAGATGATGCGCTATATCAAGAAACTCGAGCGCAAGGACATCTCCCTCACCCACTCGATGATCCCTCTCGGCTCCTGCACGATGAAGCTCAACGCCGCAGTCGAGATGATGCCGCTCTCCTGGAGCGAATTCGGCAACGTTCACCCTTATGCCCCTGCTGACCAGTGCGAAGGTACGCTTCAGGTCATCAGCGAGCTCGAGCACGACCTCGCTGTCATCACAGGCTTCAAGGGCTGCTCGCTCCAGCCTACCAGCGGTGCTGCAGGTGAATATGCAGGCCTTATGACCATACGCCGTTTCCTCGTTGCCAACGGTGGCGAGAACCGCAACATAATGATCATCCCTACATCCGCTCACGGCACCAACCCTGCATCAGCAGCGATGGCCGGCTTCGAAATCTCCCTCGTAGGATGCGACGAAAACGGCAATATCAAGGTTGACGAACTCCGCGAAAAGGCTGCCGAGGCAGGCGAGAACCTCGCAGGTATGATGATCACCTATCCTTCGACACACGGCGTATTCGAGGCCAAAATCCGCGAAATCGTGGATATCATCCACAGCAACGGCGGTCTCCTCTATATGGACGGTGCAAATATGAACGCACAGGTCGGTATCACCAACCCTGGCACCATCGGAGCTGACGTATGCCACCTCAACCTCCACAAGACCTTTGCAATGCCTCACGGCGGCGGCGGACCTGGCGTAGGCCCTATCTGCGCAAATGAGAAGCTCACTCCGTACCTCCCTGGTCACCCTGTAGTCGCTGAATGCGGCGGCAAGGGTATGGACGCAGTAGGCGCAGCCCCTTACGGCAGCCCGCTCCTCCTCCCTATCACCCACGCCTACATCAAGCTCCTCGGTCCTGACGGTCTCCGCAAGGCATCCGCAGTCGCTATCCTCAATGCGAACTATATGTCTATCAAGTTCCGTCCTGAACTCAACACCCTCTTCACAGGTGTTACCGGCCGCGTTGCACACGAGTGCATCATCGACCTCCAGCACTTCCGCGCAGAGTACGGCGTTGATGCTACCGATATCGCAAAGCGCCTTATGGACTTCGGATTCCACGCTCCTACCCTCTCATTCCCGGTACACGAGACCCTTATGATTGAGCCTACCGAGAGCGAGCCGCTCGCTGAACTCGACCGTTTCATCGACACCCTCAAGTTCATCGTCAAGGAGTGCGAAGACATCAAGGCCGGCAAACTCGACAAGGAGGACAACCCTGTCAGGATGTCCCCTCACACAGCAGAAGAGTGCTGTGCAAATGAGTGGAACCACAAGTACAGCCGCGAACAGGCCGCATACCCTCTCGACTGGGTGCGCGACAACAAGTTCTGGCCTGCCTGCGCACGCGTCGACAACGGTTACGGTGACCGCAACCTCGTCACTGTAGTGGAATAGCCGATATACCTTATACATAATCAGGGACGCCCGATAAGGACGTCCCTGATTATTTTGTATCCTGACATCATCTGGATTTCGGGACGAGCTGGATTGTTACACGAAACACATTATTGCGATTGGATGCATAGGTAATTTCGCTATGTGTTGCCGCTGCCCCGAAGCTTGAGCCATCGTTTGTCCCCAAAAATTCGGTCGGATTGATTCCGTCACCGGAAGTCCCACCAAATTCATACACATCGTTTCCTGTATAACTGTCCCTCCATAAATCAATGAACGGAAGCTGTCTGAACCCGATTTTCATACTGTCCTTATGCCAGTCCTGGCTATACTTGCCTGAACCTTCGTAACTATAGTGATATGACACACTCAGATTGGTAACCACCCACCGTTCGGGCTTGTTCTGAGCGAAGTTCTCTATATCAAATGATATCGACTTTTCCGTGCCGTATTGTCCATCCGAGTATATTTCACCTCCGTCAACGACATAAGAATCTGTTTGGGATACTTCAAAGTGCAGAGTGCTGTCGTCAACTCTGCTGACATTGACGTTTTGAAAGTCGTACGCGTAGCTGCCTATACCGACCGCCTCGCTGAAAGGATTTAAAACGCCGTTGACATAAGTATCCGTATTGCAGGATATAATGACGAGCGGACATTCAAACTCGGCATCGAGTCCCAATATTCTTTTCACTTCTTCTTCGAAGTAATTGTAGGCCAGATCGCCGACTCTGAGGGGCCACTTGCCCATATCAGTGAGAGTCTCAGAAATTACGTTGTTGAGATCATTGATGGTCACTGTCACGTCAAGACCGTTCTCGACACAGAACGATGATATTATGGAGCCCAGATCCTGAGAATCCTTAATGCCGGTGATGTCGTCAAATCCGATGACCTTGTCAATGCAGGTAGCGAGAGTGTTTAGATTGGTGTTGACTGCTGTCATCAGAGTCTTGGAGTTCAGTTTGCCGTTCTTGAGATCTATGACCAGCTGAGTATTGTCATTAAGGATGTCATAGCCCAGTTTGGCGTATCCTGCGACATCATCAGCGGCGAACAGAGTATTGAATCCAGCCTCAATCAACGGCCCTGCCGCCGACAGCATAAGTCGGTCCGGGGAGAGGTCGTTGGCGGCCAGCTGGAAGGCAAGCTCGTGGATCGCATCGGTCATTATGCCGCAATCTGCCAGATTCTGAGCGTTAAAGATGGTTTCATATATCCTCCGGGCATAGTTGTCAAGTTCTCCGTGGGAGAAATGATACCAGAACTTTCCTGCTGTGGAGAAATACTCTTGCTCGAATTCTGAGGAGACATACTTCAATCCCATCCAGTCCCTGAAAATCTCTGTCTTGTGTTCCATCAGGGTATTGTAAAGTTCTATCATCTGGTCCTTGTTGAAGTTCTCGGTCATCGCGCCGATGATGGCGCAGCGGTATAGCTTGTCGGTATTTGTCAAAGCCTTGTACCAGTCTATTGATGACTTTCCAATGGACCAGATGCCCTTGGTCTTGGCATCAGGTGAGTAAGCAAGCTGCTGGAGGCCAGAGTAGAAATCATCAATGAAATCCTGTGAGACCTGTGATGGAAGGCTGTAATAGAAGGATCTGCCGTGCTCATTCGTGATTTTGAACTTCGTATTTGAATAACACAGTTCCAGAGCGCGCATTACCGTCCTGGCACCTTCTTCTTCATATTCTTCGCCATTGAGGTAATTTTCCGCGGAGAAAAAATTGTCCTCGACATTCTGCCCGTGCGTAGGGTCTATCGGGTTGCATGAAATGACAACAAGAAAGGCAATCAATGCTAATATCTTCTTCATAGATCGAGTTTGGGTTAAATGAATAAAAGTGTTGGCAGGTGCAAAGTAAATAATTATTTGATATTAAAGCAATTAAATAATCTATGATCATTCGGCTCCTGTCTCTGTCCTGCCTGTGCACGCATTGACACGGTTACCGAGACCGCAACCTCGTCACTGCAGCGGAATGATTCCGCTTCTGATTTACATAGCAAATTTGACCCATTCGATCTCAATGCCTCTGCGTTCCATCCCGCGAAACCAGGTCATCTGCCTTTTTGCAAATTGATGGATGGCGATACGGAGTTTTTCCACCATCTCATCATAGGTGAGCTCTCCGGTCAGATAGAGGGTGAGATATTTGTATTCGAGACCGTAGTAGAGGAGATCTTCGGCGGGAATTCCACTGTCGAGCAGACTGCGGACCTCATCGACCATTCCCTCGTCGAGGCGTGCCTTGAGCCTCGCATCGATGCGGGCGTTGCGCACTTCGCGCGAGACGGAGATGCCGAGGTACTTGGTATGCTTCGGCAGGAATGATGTCCTTGTGACGGGGTGGGTCTCTTCATAGATTGCGATTTCGAGGGCGCGGATAAGCCTCTGGCGGGTATCGTAGTCAGTGGTGTTATGCGGGGTGCGCATCGACTCGTATTTCGCTATGAGTTCTTCGGTAGGCAGTTTGGCGAGTTCGGCGCGCAGCTCGTTGTCGGCGGGCACGTCGGGGAGGTAGTAGCCGCAGGTGGCGGCTTCGAGGTAGAGGCCGCTGCCGCCGCAGAGGATGGGGCGTTTGCCGCGGTTGAGGATGTCCTGATAGGCTTTTTCGAAATCATGCTGGTACTGGTAGATGTTGTATTTGGTGCCGGCGTCAACAATGTCGATGAGATGGTACGGTACATCGCCGTAGTCGGCGAGGTCCTTGCCGGTGCCGATGTCCATACCGCGGTAGACCTGCCTTGAGTCTCCGGAGAGTATCTCTCCGTCAAGTTCGCGGGCAAGCTGCACGGCGTATTTCGTCTTGCCCGATGCGGTCGGGCCCAGGACACATATCAGATCGTATTCCTCGTACATATTTTACAAAAATACAATTAATTCTTATTTTTGCAGCGCTATGGCGAAGACAAAGAACAATAAGGTAGAGATACGCAACAAGAAAGCGTCGTTCGAATACGAACTGCTTGAGCATTTCACCGCTGGAGTGGTCCTCAACGGCACGGAGATCAAGAGTATCCGCGCAGGAAAGGCCTCTCTGGTGGACAGTTACTGCTACTTTGTCGGCAACGAACTCTTCATCCGCAATATGAATGTCGCCGAATACTGGTGGGCCTCGGCATTTGACCGCCAGGACCCGAAGCGCGACCGCAAGCTGCTACTGAACCGCAAGGAGCTCAACAAACTGCAGCGCTCCGTCAAGGAGAAGGGAATGACCATAGTGGCGACCCGCCTCTTCATCGCCGAGAACGGCTATGCCAAAATCAACATCTCCCTAGCCCGCGGCAAGAAGGAGTTCGACAAGCGGGAATCCATCAAGGAGAAGGATCTCAGACGCGAAAGCGAAAGATATTGATTTACAAATTACTGCCGGTGGCCAGGATATATGAGTCCTGGAGGTAGCCGAGTTTGACCATCTTGTCGTGGATGAGCATGGCTATCACCTTGTAGCCGACAGGACGTGGATGGAAGAGGTCTTCGCTGTAGAATGACCTGGGGATATTGCCGCTGTCCAAATACGATGTATCATCAGCAGTGGCAGTCATACCTAATTCGTTAAAGAGTTCTGCAGATCTGTCGCGTATCTCCTTGTTCAGATTGAGATAGTGGCTGCCGAATTCAACTGCCATGGCATTCTGATACTGTGCGTCAGTGCAGTGCAGGAAGCTGCTGCTGAGCTTCGAAATAGGCTCGTGGAAGCCCAGGACTACATAAGGCTTCGAATCTCCGCCGGCGAAATCAACCATTGCACGAATCTGAGCTATGAGCTGCTTATAATCATTGTAACCACCATTCCTGCCGATATAGAAGATGTTTACATCAGCATTCTTCGTCACTGTTGCTCCGTAAGGAGTAATCCAGTCACCGCTGACATTGCTGCAGGATTCCATAGGGGTGACCTTTACCAAGCCATTGATCACATCGCCGTCTTCTGCTGACAAGGAGCATTCCACACCATTGATGATGCAAGGATTGATCAATCTTGGCAGGAGGAATTCAACGGAATCGATATCCCAACGGTACCAATGGTTTGTCTTCGGGAGCAGATTGGACTTGTTCTCCAACGTAATCTTCTTGCTGATCGTGTTGGTTGAGCCATAGCTGAGAGCATAATTCTCTGCAAATTTCCAGCGGATGGAGCCCTGCCTCATCATAATGTCATAAGACTTGTCTCCACCTACACCGCCATCATACAGAGTCCAGTCCCCGCCGAGGAATGAACGCAGATAGTCGGTGTAGAGCTGGCCTCCGTGGTAATGCGTAAAGCTGTCGCCCCAGCAGGCAATGGTCTTTGTAGGAGTCTGCCAGGTGAATGAGCCTATTGCCTTTGTTGTAGAATAAATCTTGTTGTGTGTCCAGTTGGCCGGGATATTGAGCTTTACAGGATTGGAATAATCGTTGTCCCCAACTTTCTGTATACTTACGCTTATCTCAGGGAATGCATTGTTCTTGTGCGCGATGACGAGATTGAAAGCAGTCGGGTCATCAGGATCTGACGAGAGTGTCACACCTTCCTCACCGCAGTCGAGAGTGACGTCCATCGAACCCCAGTTGGATTTGGTGCTCTGCTCGTTCCACATTCCGAAATAATAGTTGCCGCCCTTGAAAACGGAAAGCGGGTCCTTGTCATAGGTCTGACCGCCGGCTGATGATGATTTCTTACCAAGAGCATAAGTACCGGCGATATAATAGCCGTTGGTGGATGTGATCTTGATGCTCCTTATCTTCTCCCCTCCGGTACCGTAGAGCTTCAGACGCAGGACAGTGGCAAGGCTTGTCATCTTCACATTGTCAAGGCTCTCGGTGACAGCATACATAGGCATTGTGTACGGTGCAAGGCCGTCAGGGGAATATGTCTGCTTGGAAGGCACACTGGCAAACAGATATGAATAGCCCGTATTGGCATCGAACTTATTGCCGAGGAAAGCTGCGGTACCGACGTCAGTCGTTCCTGTGTACATTACGATGTACTTTTCACCGGATGCAAGCTCACCGACCGGGGCGGAAGAGTAAAACGTGGCGGACTCGGATTTGTCGTCCGTTGTAGTATAAACACTGTATGGCGCAGGTGTGCTGCCAGCCACAGCGCCGGTAGTGGAAACAAGTAATTCATCACCTTTTGTCCATTTGAACAGATTGCCGTCAAGACAGGTTCTGGTATCAGATTGCGGCGTAGCAAGCGATACGGTGAAACTGCTGACCACCTCTGTCTTTTCCGGAGCCAGTTCGACTTGTGTGCAGGAAACCAAAGCTGCAAAAGCAGCAAGCAAAGCACTAATTCGTTTCATATTTGTCAGCAATTAGTTAAAATGTTATTTCATCAGGGTTGTTGAATCCGGAACCGGCAGGTGTGCTTGCGGCATGCCAAGGGAATGAATATACAGTACCGTCTATCTCCTGGTTTACAGAAGTGATGGCCTGAAGTGTGGTACCGTTGTACTGAGTAGCGTTATTAAAATTATCATTGGTGAAATATCCGCCTTTAATGATAATCCGATTGTCAGCACCTGTCGTATACCAACCTGTAATGGAGGCTCCGGAATAGTATCCGCCGTTAACCGTCAAGCTCGAACTTGTATTACCCGTGCCGGAATAGAACACACTGCCGGTATCAGCTTTTGTATTTACGACATTCGCGTTCGTAAACGTCATTTTCCCCCATGTGTGCAAATATGCACCATAAGATCCATTGGCAATCATAGTGCTGTTTGTCAAATCAAATGTGCCATAAGACGCACGAGCGCCTGATCCGTTTGTCGCTTTAATAACAGAACCTTCGCTGACGGAGATAATGCCTTTGTTTGCAGTGCTGCTTGTGCCTTTCACATACAGGGCATAGTCTGTCCCGGTGTAGGTGTAGGTGCAGTTGACGATATTCAGCGTGCCTGCTGTGGTGACATACGCATTGCCGCCATCGATAACACTGTTTTTTAATTCAACCGTTCCACCGGTCATATAGACTGAACCGCCGTTACCCGTATTGGTACAACCGGATATTGTCACACCATCAAAAACAGTGGTTCCGCAGGTGGCTGACAAGCAACCGCCATCATTCGCACCGCAATCGGAAATTGTCGCGCCTGTCATAGTAATAGTTGAGCCTACGCCGTTTGAGGCGTTACCGCAGACAATTGCCCCGCCGTAGCCGGATGCCTTACAATTCTCGATGGTGGCGCTTCCAATGGTAAGACTGCCCTTTCCGTACATATATATCGCTCCGGCATTATTTGTTGCACTGCAGCCGGAAATAGTCACATCGTCATCGATCCGTACGTTGCCGCTTTCACAGAAAATTGCACCACCGCCATTAGTGGCTGTTGAATGGCAGTTCTCGATTCTTGACTTGCCGGTCACTACGAGTTTTCCATTACCCCAGATGGCACCTCCGTTATTCGAATCCTTGAAATCCTTGATGACGCAGTTGTCCAAAGTGACGGTACAGCCGGAAGGATATGCCATCGCCCTATTCTTGTAGGTTGAAGATGAACCCGGGCCCTGGATGGTTACATCCTTGAAGGTGACGTCCGATGATAGTCTCGGGAATATTGAAATAGCACTGTCAAGAGCAGATATAAAGATTGTATGATTCTGTCCGTCAAAAGTGAAATTTTTCTTTTCTATAGGCCAGAGGGCTGTCTGGTTGAAATCCGCCAGAATTTCGATGATGCAGTTTGACTTAGTACCATTGTCAGGAATAAGTTTGGTGGCCGCTGTGATCTTCGTGTTGTATGTCCAGGTCTTGCCGGCGTCGGTGCTCGTCCTGAATTTGCAGATTGCGGATTCGGCGACTGTAAGGTCGGCCGGGGTGATGCAGGCTCTGGTGAAGCTCAAAGCCTTGTTGGAGGTGAACACGCGCCAGCCCTTGTTGGTCTTGACGATGAACTTCGTACCGGTGGCATAAACGCCTTCCGGAACGGCGAGATAAATCTTTGCCGCGGTGCTGCCGAGCACAAGGGAATCCGCGATCTCCATATTCACGTTCCCGGCACAGGAGGCGATGTGTGCGGCGTCTCCATCCAGGGTGAACCCGCCGCTCATGCCCTCCGTGCTCTCGAGCGATATGCCGCCGACTTTAAGACCGGAGTCCGAAGTGGTGAGATTGAGCTCGAGGATACCGCACAGATGCTTGAATATAAGATTGGTGTCACTTGAGACCGCGCGCATCGGGGATGCGGCGATATTATTTTCAATATAAGTCTGCTCGGCCGGAAGGACGGCTGTCTCTGCCAGCGATGCTGGATAATATGCTTCGAATGAGCCTTCGGACGGCAGCTCGTCGCCGCTGACATACTCGAATTCTGCGCTCGCACCCGCAGCCTTCGCGGCATAAATGGCCGTGGCGTCGCCGCACTTGATCGAGATCCGATCGCCGGTGGCCCATTCCATCTGCAATGCATCGTTGAATCCGGTGCGCACGCCCTCTTCCGCTATCGAAACGTGGAAGACAGTATGTGTGTCGGTCTCATTATTGATTTCAGTCCTGGTGTCATCCTGACAGGCGCTTATGACAAGCACGAAGAGCGGCAGGATTGATGAAACAAGCTTTTTCATTGCAATCTCCTCCTGTCGTTAGTTAAAGTCTCCGTTACCATAACCGTCATTGAAACGTGTCCAATTCTCGATGTCACCGTTCTGTGAGCCGGCGCAGAGGGAAATCTGTGACCCGAGTGCAACTGTCTCGCTCTCGGGTGTCCTGTAGGGATGCTGTGTGCCGTGTTCAGGACTGTTGTATTCTGTTTTCATGGTATGTTGTATAGTATTTGGCTATGCCCGGAATGCG
Source organism: Bacteroidales bacterium (assembly GCA_045601245.1). GTDB lineage: Bacteria > Bacteroidota > Bacteroidia > Bacteroidales > UBA932 > Cacconaster. The sequence goes on along the minus strand of JAZRZH010000017.1, from coordinate 653 downwards.
GTCTTAACCGCTTCAGATTGTAAATATAATATTTTTGGGATTACAGGACTACATAAGAATCTATTTTGAAACAATCCAATTTTTCTTTTACGTATCTTCTCCGCTGTTTCCGCCGGATCCCTCAGTCACAATGGAACCCCATTGCTCCATCGGAATCCGACGAAAACATCTGGAAAATCTCCAGTAAAATTATTAATCAATCATTTCAAAACAGATTCTTAGTATTTCAGCAGATTCAGACGCTCAAGTAAAGAATCACCGTACTGGTTGCTCAAGCAGCCTCCGAAGATAGACAAAACGTCTCCAAACTTATTTCCTGTATAAGGACTCAGCGGAGAACCTCATTTTTTACTATTGACATCATCAATAGTAACCATTGAATAGTAGTATCAAAAATCAATCGCAAACGCATTTTGCGATATTATTTTTGCATCGTCAAAGTTGATCATCAACCTCTGGCGATACGGGCCCGGCCGGTGGCGCGACAACAGAGACACAACAGTACTTTTACATTTAAAAAACTTTCAATTATGGCAACAAAATTTTTCGTTTGCACGACTTGCGGAAACGTTGTCGTGAAGTTTGTAGACAGCGGTGTGATTCCTTTCTGCTGCGGAAAGGCAATGGTTGAACTCATCCCCGGCACCTCTGAC
>JAZRZH010000016.1:0-5246 GCA_045601245.1 Bacteroidales bacterium | reverse complement strand
AAGTATTTCTCAGACTTAAATGACATTGTATATGAAACGTATCTTTCTTGCTTTTGCATTCGTTCTCACGCTGCTCAGCTCCTGCGTTGAAAAAAAGGCTGAATATCCTATGTTCTGGACCTGGATGGAGGATCGCGAGGGCTTGGACCTCGACTCGCTGTTCGTACAAATGGACGAAGCCGGCATAGACGGCCTGATGCTTTATGTGCCTGACAATGAGAGTTATATGAAAGCCGCTACTCTGGCGAAGGAGCACGGGGTCACGCTTTATGCCTGGGTATGGACACTCAATCCGCGCGGTGATCGCGAACGCCTGATGTCAGAGCATCCCGAGTGGTTCGATGTCAATCTGGAAGGAAATTCTACGGCTGACTTCAAGGTATACGTCAATTCCTACAAATTCCTCAGCGCGGCTGTTCCTGAGGTGCGCGAATATGTCAGGGAGACTGTCCGCAATGTGTGCGAGATAGAAGGCATTGAAGGCATTTGCCTGGATTACTGCCGCATCGTTGATCGTGTGCTTCCTATCAGTGTGGGACACAGATACGGTATATATGGTGACGGCGAGGTCAGCCCAGAATACGATTTCGGATATCATCCGGTGGCTGTTGAGCGCTTCATATCCGAATACGGCTACGACCCGCGCACCTTGGAGGACCCGTCCCGCGATGCCCGTTGGCTTGAATTCCGCCAGCAGATAATCACCGAGGTGGCGAACATAGCCGCGGAAGTGGCCCACGAGTACGGAAAGAAGGTGACGGCTTCTCCTTTCACATCCGCCGGTGTCGCTTCGTTTATGACAGCTCAGGATTTCCCGAAGTGGGATCTCGATCTCGTCTTCCCTATGGCTTATTCTGATTTCTATTCGATGGAGCCGGGATTCGTGTATGACGTTACCGTCCAGAACAAGGCTATGAGCAATCCAAACACTTTGCTCTTCACCGGTCTTGGCGCAGAACTGGGAGGCGATTTCAACAGCCTAGTGGCCGATATGGACGCAGCGTTCCGTGGTGGTGCGCAGGGCGTGAGCCTTTATACCATCGCCGGTCTTGAAACGCCGGAACTCCGGGCGCAGTTCAAGGCCTATGCCGACAGCCTTCGTGAGGTCAGGCGTGCCGCAGGCGGCATAATGCCGGCTCTCGAGCGTCCGGATTACGTGCCGGAGGGTGGCATCAGCCTCGATCCGTTCACACATCCACTCCTGATAAAGGTCGTTGAAAAGAATATCCAGCGCGTTGTGGCGGGCGAGGATATTTACAGCAAGGCCATGAACGGCCTGGCTCCGTATGATCCTGACAAGACTTACCCGGCTCTTGAACTGGGCGAATACAAGCTTGTCAGGAGATCTGACAGAATGCTGGTATATCAGGTGACCGACAACGCCAGCGGCAAGGCCGTAGAGGTCTTTTTCCCTATCTACGGCGGGCTGATCTCCGGCTGGGACGTCAGGCCGCTGAACTGATCTATAGGGCGGCCTCCATGCTCGTGAGCAGTTTGTACTGCGCGCGGGTACGGACGAGGTTGTGTTCCGGATATTTGATCTTGTAGTAGGTGTCTCCGTCGATGTAATCCATCAGGAAGCGGAGTACCTGCTCGTATGTGATATAGACGCCGCTGAAGCGGAGGTTGGCCTTCTCGGAATCGGTCAGGTAAGGTTCCATCTTGGACAGGTAGCCTTCCAGATATGCGTCGCACATCTTCTTGCTCATGGATACCTTGTCGAGATCAGGGTCGTCTTCGGCTCCGGTATTGGTGTAGGAGCGGAGAGCGTCTCCAACGTCATTGAGAAGTGTCGAAGACATCATGGTGTCAAGGTCGATGGCGCAGAGCAGGCTGCCGTCCGCCTCGTTGAAGAGGAAGTTGCTTATCTTGGTGTCGTTGTGCGTTACACGTGTCGGAATCTCTCCTGTCTCGAATTTGTGCCAGAAGTCGAGCATCTGCTGACGGCGTGACTCTATCCAGCTTATTTCCTCCTTGAGGCCGGCCACTCTGCCTGCCGCATCACGCTTGATGGCTGCGTCCCACTGTTCAAAGCGGAAGCGTATGTTGTGGAATCCCTTGATGACCTCGGTGAGAGGTTCCTTGAAGTCGCTTACGAGCCTGTGGAACTCTCCGAGGCCGACGCCTCCCTGATATGCGAGTTCCGGCGTGTCGGCGCGGTCATAGCTCTTCGATCCCTTGATGTAGAGGCATACAGCCCAGAAATTGCCTTCCTCGTCCTTGTGGTAGAGCTGACCGTCGTTTGCACGTATGACTGTAAGGGTCTGGCGCAGAGGGTCGGCTACCTTGGACTTGATATGCGTGGTGACGCGCTGGATGTTGTCCATCATCGCCGGGACATCCGGGAATACGATGTGGTTCTTGCGCTGGAGTATGTAGTCCGGCTCGCTGCGGCCGTCAACGCATACAAGGTAAGTGTCATTGATGAATCCTTCACCCAAAGGGCGGATGTCGCTGGCCTTGCCTTCGAGGGCGAACCGGCCTGCTATTGCAAAGAGATCTTTTACCATATCAGTGTGAGTTTTCCAAAATATTCGGGTCTGTGGAAGTCAGGGGCGGGGGTGAGGACCTTCGACCAGGAGAGGAAGTGCGGCGTCGCGGTCTTGTCGCCGCATTTATACATATTCGCCAGCAGTGCTGCAGGCTTTGCCGGGCAGTCGAGGACTGCGAACGGTATCTCGAGTTCAACGCTCCACTGCGTCTCGCCGCCGGTCTCTATCGGTTCGCACGGGAGCGATGCGCGGCGTTTGACGAGGGACATCTGTTCCGGGGTGAAGTGGCTGAATTCCTGTCTGGAAATGCGTTTTCCGGCCAGTCCCACGCCTATGCAGCTCGTCTCGAAGTTGTAGTAGTACCTGCTCTGCGGGTCTTTGACGAAGAATTCTACGCAGCTGTCTTCCCAAACGGGCCCGTTCGATTCCGTGCATACGGCTCTGATGCCTTCCTCTTTCACGTCGAACTTTATCAGCAGGGCATCTCCGGTGTGTGCCAGGGAGGCTCTGACCTGCGGCCTGTATGGGAACTGTTCCGGCCAGGGAACGCAGTCTATGTCTATTGTATTGAAAGATTCGATGTCGGCCCAACCTCCGACTGCGGGTACTTTTGCTTCCTTCATGTCTGATAATTTTTTCAAATATACTCAAAACCATCATAAGTTCAGTGATTATTGTGTAAATTTGATTCCGTGGAACTGATTGAGGATTTCATACGGTTTTTGAAGGTGGAGAAACGCTATTCTCCACGTACGCAAGCACTTTACCGTGAGGCGGTGGAGGGTTTCTACGCCTTCATGTTCCCTGAGAAGGATGGAGGGCTTGATGATGCGGAGGCTCTGGAGGTGCTCACGCCGGTCAATATACGCGGCTGCATCGCGGACGGTCTGGACAGCGGAATCTGCGCACGCACGATGAACCTGCGTCTCTCCGCGCTGAGCAGCTACTGCCGCTGGCTCCTCAACCGCGACATGATATCCTCCAATCCTGTGCTGAAGGTCCCGCGGCCGAAGCAGGACAAGAAGCTCCCGCAGTTCTATACGGAGACGGCGATAGAGAACTATTTCGACGCGTCGTTTGAGGCTTCGCAGGGCGATTTCCGCAAGCTGCGCAACCGTACGATGATACTTGTGCTGTATTCCACCGGTATGCGCCGCGCTGAGCTCTGCAGCCTCAAGGAGAGGGATTTGGATGCATCCAGAAGTGTCTTCCGCGTGTTGGGGAAGGGTGCCAAGCTGCGCGAAATTCCTGTTCCCGCTTTGATTTGTCAGGATTTGTTATTATATTTGGAAGAGAATAGGCGGCAGTATCCGGACAATCCCGAGGGCCGGTTCTTCCTTACCGACAGCGGTCGGCCGCTGTATCTGGCATTTGTCAACAATGTGGTGAGGACCGAACTTTCGGGAGTCGCGGGCTTCAGCGGAAAGAAGGCCCCGCACGCGCTCCGGCATTCGCTGGCTACCCATCTGTTGAACCGGGGCGCCGATCTCAACAGCATCAAGGAGATACTGGGACACTCCTCTATCGCCGCGACGCAGATATACACGCACAACTCGTTTGAGCAATTGAAGAAGACGTATTTAACCGCTCACCCAAGAGCAAAAAAATAGGAGGTAATTATGGAAATTAAAGTTCAGTCAATCAAGTTTGATGCAGATCAGAAGCTGCTGGATTTCGTGGACAAGAAGCTCGCAAAGCTTGAGAAATTCTACGACGAAGCTTCACTTATGGAAGTTAACCTCTCACTTTTGCCTGATCCTGAGAACAAGAACGTGAAGGTTCGCGTCATTGTTCCGGGTGCTGAAGACATCATTGTGGAGCGCAATTCCGACACGTTCGAAAACGCTATCACAGACTGTGCAGGCACACTCAAGGACCTCCTTGTCCAGGCCAAGGAAAAGAGATTCAAATAATCTTTAGAAGAACAGCTGCATCAGTTCCTCATTGCTGATGCCGCAGAAGTATTCGCCGGTCGCCAGTTCATTCAGGCGGCCGGCGATTTTTGTGACGGGAGGCGCTTGGGGCTCAGGCGGGAGTTGTCTTGAGCGGGGCGTCAGTTGCATAACGGCGGCCCCTCGAACTCCTCCTTTTTAGGCATAGTCTCCGCTACGCTCCGACTATGCCTAACAGTCGTCGGTCAAACGAGGGCGCCACTCGCCGTTATGCCGCCTTCCGCCATTATCCGCTCTCGCAAATCGCCTTCGCCTCCAAGCGCTTCCCGCCCATGTTGCCCGCCGGAAGTTAATCTGGCGGTGATAATCCTTATCTGGACTGCTGTAATTTCTTGTGCTTTGATTATCAGCGCTTTAACCGAAGTCCCTTGCGCCATCTGACGCAAGGGGTTGGGCCTAAGTCTCTCATTTTGAATGTTTTAAAAATTACGGCCAGGTGTGGTTGTCAATTGCAGCCCAGGGCCTCAGGCGTTAATTTTCCACTCGAGCAAAATATCATTGCCGCCATGGCTTGAGCGGCCACAAATGTGCCGATTCCGATAGAAAGCCGGCCTCTTGAGCCAAGTCCATCGACATTTTTGGCTTGAGCGGCAAATGTTGATGGAAAGGCTCATCATTGGAAATCCGGTATTTATTTACGGATATGGGACAAGAGAGAAGAGGAATCAACGCTTTCCATTTTCATGATGGCAGTCCATTTCTTTCCGAGGTCTTTGATGGATGCGCCGATGTGATAGACTCCGTTGTCGATTATCAGAAACCTGTCGTGAGCTTTTTTGAGGACCTTAACCGGGATAGGAGT
>JAZRZH010000015.1:0-17791 GCA_045601245.1 Bacteroidales bacterium | reverse complement strand
ACACCTGCATCGCCTTCGACGAGGAGGTCGTATGGCTCGACGGCCGCGCTGAAGAGGAGGATCCCGAGGACGATGATCCCGAGGACGATGATCCCGAGGACGACGGTCCTGAAGTCCAGTAATAACGGCTTCCACCCATTCATTTTCGTTAACTATTATCCAATGATCTAATATGAAAAAGTTACTTTCTCTGGCAGCTGTCGCGCTGCTTGCGGCCAGTATGGCCGCCCCCTCCTACGGGCAGGCATCCGCCCCTGAACCTCCCGGAATCATCGCGGAAGCCCCGTTCCTCCAGCTGGATATCATGCAGGCGCCCGCATATGTTGACTTCCACCGTTTCCAGTCTGCCGACACTATCGTGTTCGACGCTCTGAACGTCGAAGCCCCCGTTCTGCTCGCGGACCTCTCCGTGGAGAGGATGCCGATGCTCAGACCCGAGGATGCGCCCAAGCCTCTGCCCTTGTACGGAGTAAGGCTGTGGCGTCCTCCCGTCGAGTCCGGGCCGGCGAAGTTACATTATCTGACTGATACTACAGGAAAGGCGGCGCCACATTATATACGGAACGCAATCCTCTGTCCTGGCGACAGGCAGCTGCCTGACAATCCTGCGACCAATTATTAACCGACACCCCTTTCTGACGTGATGGGCAAGCCGCTCAAATACCTTGTGCTCCACTGCACAGCCACTCCCGAAGGCCGGGAGGTGAGCTCCGACGACATACGCCGCTGGCACACCTCCCCGGTCTCCAAGGGCGGCCGCGGATGGAAGCAAGTGGGATACACGGACATGATCCATCTGGACGGCCGTGTGGAGAGGCTTGTCGACAATAACGAAGACGCGCAGGTGGATGACTGGGAGATAACCAACGGAGCCAAAGGCTACAACAGCGTGAGCCGTCATGTGGTGTATGTGGGCGGGCTTGCCTCGGACGCAAAAACGTCCAAGGACACCCGGACGGCCGCACAGCTCAGGGTGATGAGGGCTTATGTCACCTCCTTCCACCGGCGTTTCCCTCAAGTCAGGATCATCGGCCACAACGAGATTGCAGCCAAGGACTGCCCCTGCTTCGACGTGCAGAAGTGGCTCAGGACACTAGGAGTGATACAGTGATGGAGGACATGGGGATACTCAGCATCGTGGAGTTGATAGTCGCTCCGATCGTCACGGCCGTGATAGGCTATTTCACGGGCCATCGAAAACGCAGGAACGACTTCCTGTCAGACCTGCAGGGCTCCATCGACATGCTGTCCGCGAAAAACCGCGACCTCATGGACGAGGTCATCAAACTGAGGGACCAGGTGGTGACGCTCCGGGCGGAGAACCTGGACCTCACCAAAGCCCAGGAGCGGCTCCTGAAGGAGAATGCGGCGCTCCGCGAGGAGGTCGCACACCTGCGTGACGAGAACGCCCGCCAGTCCGAGCTCATCGAGCAGCTGCAGCAGCAGCTCTCAGGCATCAGGACCATCACCAGAACCAAGGCACAATGAAACCAGTTTCGCTCATATTCCTTCTTTTTTCAGCCCTGCTTTCGGTCGGGTGCGGCGCTCCAAAGGCCGTACCCGTCCGGGATGCAGCGGTGAGGGACAGCGTGACGGTGGCGCTCCGGACCACTACACGCACGGAGCTTGTGCCGGTGCTCGTGCAGGTGCCATTGCCGGAGATCAGAGAGACCAGACGCAACGTAAGGGACTCCGTCGACGTGATCGAGAACGACTATGCCGTGTCGACCGTCACCGTCCATCCGGACGGATCGTTCGACCACGGCCTGGCGACCAAGCCCCGGATGCTGGAGCAGCAGATGGACATTCCCGTCCAGGCGACGGACTCCAGCTTCGTCAAGGAGTCGGTACATTCCATGGAGACATCTGAGACGGTGACGGTGACGGTGACTCAGACCGTGAACGTCATCAAGTGGTGGCAGAAGGCCCTGATCTGGCTCGGAGCGACGTTCCTGGCAATCCTGCTAATCAAGATAATCAAACTGTTCAAATAAAATTCAAACACTTTTCAAATGGATACAACACAGTACGTAAACGGTTCCGACCTGCTGATCAGTTTCGGCGGCGACGCCACCGGTCATGCTACAAGTCATACCCTCTCGTTCTCTACGGAGACCAAGGACATGGCGGTCAAGCCAGCCGCAAGTGCAACCCAGAGCAACGCATCGCTCTTCAAAAAGAAGCGCGTGACGGGTCTTGCCGTTCAGATCAAAGCAGAAGGAATCGCTGTCTATTCCGAGGGCGAAGCTGGAGTTTCTGACTTCCTTAACAAGTGGAAAGTCGGAAAACCTGTGGAGGTGAAAGGCTTCCATCGTGGCAACGACTCAAACCCGTACGTCTCCGGAGATTTCATCATCTCGGCTCTCGAGATCGGGGAGCCTGCCGGCGAGGACACCACCTACAACATCACGCTCGACAACGACGGACCCGTTGACATCGACGAGACGAAGTTCAGCCCGTCTTCCCAGCAGGGCGGCGGTAGCGCAGAGGAGGATTAGGCCATGCAGAAAATCAACATCAACGGCAAGGAGTATCCCTGCCAGATGACCATGGGCGCAGTACGCCGCTTCAAGTCCGAAACAGGACGTGAGGTTTCTGAGCTCGGATCCAAGGATCTGTCTGATCTCGTAGTCCTTATATGGTGCTGCGTAGTCAGCGCCTGCAATGCAAAGGATGTGATGTTCGATATGGACCTGGAGAAGTTCGCCGACTCCATGGATCTACAGACAATCGGCCAATTCTTCGATGATGACGTTGACGGCAAAAAAAAAGACTCGACGGGAAGCCTGAAAGCATAGAGGCCCTGTTGGGATTTGCGATGGGGTGCGTGGGGATGAGCATGCAAGACTTTGACCGATGCACCCCTTTTGAATTCTCGGAGATTGTCACGGCCTGGCACAGGCTACATGAGTCTCGGATGCATCAGTCCTGGGAGCAGACCCGATTCCTGATAACTGGCATCATGCAGCCGTTCTGCAAGGACCGCCTCAATCCACGTGATGTAATGGTCTTCGACTGGGACGAAAAAAAGCCACCGAAAGCTGTGGCAAAGAGTACAAGGGAAAGGATGGAGGAAATCAAAAGACGGCTTGATCACCAGAACCAAGGCACATGATCTTTCTTGATTATATTCTCATCGCATGCAGCTATGGTAAAAAAGATGAATAGCACAAAAAGGATAACCGCTGTAATAGAATATCCGGGATAGTCCATTACGAAGTCCAAAACCAGTTTGATGAGCTCTTTCATAAACCTTTCTACTTGTTTGACTGCAATTTAGCAAATTCTATCCAAAAAACAAAATGTCACAGAATGTTACATTAAAAATACAGATCAATGATGGTGGCACCTTCAAGGATGTCACTGTCAATGCGGATGATCTGGCAAATGCTATTAATACAGTAAAAGACAGGGCAGATGATTTGGACAAGAGTTTGGTCAGCATGGCTTCATTGGGACAGATCTTCGATGGTTTGTCCTCAGCCGTTCAGAATCTACATGGATACGTATCCAACCTGACCCAGGATTACAAGACGGCTGTAGAAGTCGAAACAAAGCTTGCCACCGCCATGCGTAACACCATGGATGCATCTGATGATGAAATTCAGTCAATCAAGAACTTCTGTGACGAACAGGAAAGGCTTGGTGTCGTAGCCGGTGATGTTCAGGTTTCGGCAGCCCAAGAATTAGCAACATACCTTGAGTTTTCAGACTCTCTCAAGACGCTCATACCTATAGTCAATGACATGACAGTCCAGCAGTACGGTCTAGGAGCCTCTGCTGAATCCGCCACGCAGATCGCCACCATGCTGGGCAAGGTGATGAACGGCCAGACCAAGGCGCTTTCACGCTACGGTTACGAATTCACTGAAGCCCAGGAAGCGGTACTGCTTTATGGCAACGAAGCAGAACGAGCGGCGATGCTGGCAGAGGTTGTGGGGCAGTCAGTAGGAGGGATGAACTACGAGATGGCCAAGACCCCCGTCGGAGTGTTGCAGCAGGCAGAAAACAGGCTTGGAAAGATGCGAGAGAATATCGGAGCATTCGCTATCCAGATGGAGCCTGCTCTAAAGCAATTAAGCCTGTTCACATCCACCACTGCGGATATCGTGAAGGTGGCTCAGGCTATAGAGGCTGCCAAAAAGTCATCTGTAGGGATGAAGGTGGCAAGTCTCGCCGCAGCTGCCGCGCAGAAGACTCAGGCTGTCGCCGCAAAGATTCTCGGAGTGGCACAGTACAACGCAGCCACCGCCACCAGGGCTCTCAAACTCGAGGTGGTGGCTCTTGAGGCGGCAATCACCCTCGGCGTATCGGTTGCAATCACCGGACTGATTACGCTTATCGGGAAGCTCAGGGATAAGAGTTCCGACGCAGAAGCCGCAATCAGAGAGGTTGATGATGCGACGGCGGAGTACGGCCGTGCCGCCGGTGAGGCGCGCGGTCAGATAATGCTTGAGATCGGAGCCCTGGAAGACATCATAGAGAAGCACAAGAAGGAGAAGGACAAGGTTGACGAACTGAACGGGAAATACGGAGAGTCGTTCGGATATCACAGCACGGCTGCGGAATGGTACGACACCCTTACGGCGAAGAGTGAGGCATACTGCCGTCAGCTCGGGTACGAGGCAAAGGCGAAACTTCTGGCCGCCCAATACGGGGAGGCTCTGGTTGCACAGGATGAAGCCGAGAAAGCTGTGAGGGAAATGGAGGAGAAGATCATCTGGACCCCATTGAAGAACAAGGTCCGGGTCGTCGGCGGGGACATGAACGATGAGGAGAACCCCATTCAGGTGGAACAATTCTGGGAGACTCCGAAACCGAAAGAATACACGGCTGCCGTTGAATCTCTTAATCAGGCACGTTCCAACGCTGAAGGTTTGCAGATTCAGCTCAAGGAATGTGTTGCTGCTGCGAAAGCGGCCTCTGATGCGGTCGGGGGAATCGGAGGAACGAAGCCTCTTGGAGGCGGCAGTGGTAAGAAGACCGCTGTGCTCGACATGTCTGCCGTCATGGAGGACCTCAGCGCGATAGAAGCTCTCCGAGAGGAGGAGGCTATGTGGGAAGAACAGAACGATAAGGCGTTTGAAAGTTTCGTCACAGGAATAGACAATTTGTACGGGAAAAGCAAGGACGATTTGCTTGACCTCAGCACCCTGCTTGACGAAGCGGCCGATATGCTGGGGCTGCAGGATTTTCTTGACACAATGCAGGACACGTCCACGGCAATGGCCAAGGCTCCTTTTGACACAGACAAGATTGCAGGTGCCACAGATGCCCTAACCTCCCTGTCGATGGCGTTCGAGGGTCTGAACGGCATAATGAGCGAGAGTGCCGGATCCTGGATGTCGTGGATCGGCAATATGCTGCGTGCCGTCGCGCAGGCCATACCGGCCATCAATACGTTGACAGCAGCGCATAAAAAGAAGACGACTGCTGCAGTGGGTGACGCGGTGGCCGAGGGTACTGCCGCCGTCGCCGGCATCCCTGCCGTCGGTCCGGCGCTGGCGGTGGCTGCCGCTGCCACCATCGCCGCATCCATCATATCTGTAATATCATCTCTCCCGAAATTTGCCAACGGCGGCATAGCCTACGGCCCGACTCTCGGCATATTCGGCGAATATCCCGGAGCTTCCAACAACCCTGAGGTCGTTGCGCCACTTGACAGGCTCGAGGACATTTTTGGCGGCCGCTTTACACTCCCGTCGGCCATTGAGGTGCGTGCCCGCGGTCGCGATCTGTACAATATCATCAAAATCGAGGAATCCATCAGGAGAAGAGGATAGGCCATGGCGATGCACAAGAGATATTCCGGGGACTTCCTGGACATTCGGAACCAGACGTGGACCTGTGAGATATGGCAGGAGGCGTCGGAGGACTATGAGGAGGTCGGCGAGCTCGATTTCCCCGCAGATACGCCTCTCGTCATAGAGTGGACCAGGAAGGAGAAGCACGAGGTGATCTGCGGCAGCACGGCCACCTTGACTCTTGTGTCTCCGGACGACAGGACATACTATGACCTCTATACCGTAAGGCCCGGCCAGATCAGACTCGATGTCTACCGCGGCAGCTCGCTCTACTGGAGCGGCATGCTCGATCCGGAGCACGCGATTGAGCCTTACTCATCCGGAAAGAATTACAATGTCACGCTGATCTTCTCTGACTTCGGCATCATGAAGCGCCTCAAGTACAACATGACCGGTCTGAAGACCGCCCAGCAGATCCTTACGGACGCGCTGTCGCGCAGCGGCATCAAATACGGATCAGTGAACCAGTCCATGATATCGCTCTACAACGGCACTACGCGCTGCACCCTCGACAAGCTGTCCGTCCGTAGCGAGAACTTCTACGATGAGGAGTCCAAACCGATGACTGTTTGGGAGGCCCTTGATGGCATCCTGCAGCCGCTGGCGCTGCGGATGATCCAGCGCTGCGGCCTGATATATTTATATGATCTTAACGGCATCAAGAACGGAGCGCAGGCGTCCACCATCGCATGGGCGTCGGACGACCAGGTCATCAGCGTCGACAGGACATACAACAACTGCAAGGTGACGTTCAGTCCGTACGCCGGCGGCGACTTCTTCGCCAAGTTCGAATACACAGGCGAGTACAGTGAAGAGCTCGTCAATCTCGGCAATGATGCGCCGTCGGGTTCCCTCGAATATTACACGTACTATCCGTCGTATCAGCAGGGCTTGGACTGGAGCAATCTGTCGTTCACCATTTTCCTTCACAACACTGCCCGCGGTCTCGCATCTAAGTATTCCCAGGCGAAATACTTCCATATCGTTCCGCTTTTCGGAGGCTCTGAGAAGGAGGGCATAGCGCTCTGGTTCTACAGCGGCGGCCACGGTTCGCTGGAAAGCGGATTTCCGAGACGCAAATGCGCGGGAAGTGTGCCCGGGGTCAATGCCGAAATCCTGAGGACCGAACGTGTGTATGTCCCGGCAATGGATTCGGCCATCGCGTCTCTCTATCGCATCAGGATAACGGAAAGTGTTTTAATAGACTGCCGCTATAATCCGTTCGAGGATGCGTCGGCATACAATGAGGAGCAACACCAGAACAGACTTCGGGAATATCTGCTCTTCACAGTTCCGGCGATTGTGCAGCTTTATGACGCCGAGGGCCATGTGCTGATGCACTATACGAACAAGAGCGACCGTCAGGCGCAGGGCGACGAGGATACGATCCACACCATCGCAGGTACTATCGGCAGCTGGGAATCCGGAGCCGCGTCCGCCGACGACTGTCTGCTGTTCTACTACGCCGAACGCCTCCCCGAAGATCTTGCTGAGCGTACGAATACGCTCACGACCGTCATCAACGGTTTCGTCGAGAACCACCAGGCATGCAACGTGGCGACAGGCAAGATTTCGGCATCCATTTTTGCCCAGCCAGCGGGGCAGTACATCCCGTATCCGCCAAACGCAGGCTACCTTGAGGTCAGTATCAGCGCCGGTCTGGAGTTCTTCCAGGTCGATAGGCTAATCTTGTGGTCGACGGGCTACTTCACCGGTGAGCCTTGGCAGAATACTATGGGCTACGGTCCCCACAATCTGCGCTGGGCGCTCTTCGGGGCGCCGAAGATCAGCCTGGTCAAGACCGATACGACCGGGTCGGACGTGGAGGACGAGGATGTTGAATACTCGGGTGTGATCAATGCGGACGCCGAGGAGAGCCTCGATATCAGCACTGTTGTCGGGACGATGCCCACGACAGTGCCCACGGCACGCGGGCTGCTGTTCGACGCCCAGACGGGGCAGCCAATATCGCAGCTGACGAGGGCCGGACGGACCGACTGCCCCGAGCAGCTGCTGATCGGCACGATGTTCAGCCAGTACGCCGACAGGGTCGACGTGCTGACAGGCACCATGCAGATGCGGGCGGCGACCGTGTCCGGTCCCGGTCTGCTTGCGGACAGCGCCCTGACAGGGAAAGTTCTCATACCTCTGTCGGAGGCGGAGACCATACGGACGTGCGAGGACGTCATAGAGGCCGCGGAACTGTTGGTTGAGGAATACGAAAGCGAATAGGACCATGAGCAAGACATACACAGCATCGATATTGACCAGGACGGCGAAGCCGAGGAGCAAGGATCTGTTGGGCACACAGGCGGCCGTCACGAAAAGCGGATCGCAGGCCACGGGGCTCACGACCACGCAGCTGCAGCTGCTGAAGAATCTCTCCGACTGGTTCGGCTACGACGAGGACTCCAAGTCAGTCTTCGTCAAGAAGGACGCGCAGGGGCTGCCGCGAAATTTCTACACGTTCGGCAACCTCGCGGCCGGGGGAATAACAGCCGAGGGGCAGGGCGGCTCGTCAGACGTGCAGTGGATACAGCTCTATCCGTCATCCGGGCAGAAGATCGCGACCATCACTATAAACGGAGTGGCAACCGACGTCTACGCGCCTGTCGGAGGAAGCGGCGGCACCGGCAATTACAACGACCTTGAGAACCGTCCGAAGATTGCGGGCACTACGCTCACGGGAGATTTGTCGCTCGCAACGCTCGGCATAGCCGCGGCGAGCCACACCCATTCTCAGTATCTGACGACGACATCGGCGGCAAGCCTTTATCTCTCACAGAATGACGCGGCGCAGAACTACCAGGCGAAGATCACGAGCACGAACAAGCTCGCATATACACTGCTGTCAGGAGCGCCGACGGCTCTGGGCGCCTTCACTGACGATCTGGGGAGCAGCCCGGCCCACACCCACAGCCAGTATCTTCGCACCTCGGACCAGACATGGAGGGCTGTCAACGTGGGCGGCGAAAGTCTTCTTTCCGGCAGCAACAGCACCGCGCTCAACCTCGTCGCCGGCGATAACATCAGCCTGACGAGGGGTACGTTGGGGAAGGTGACAATAGCATCCACCGGACTCACGCAGGAACAGAGGACGGCGATTGACAATTTCATCGCATGGTTCGGCATCGACACGAACGGGGCCGTATACGTGAAGAAGGACGCGCAGGGCAACGCACGCAACTTCTACTGCTTCGGAGAAGTCACCGGAGGCGGCATCACGGCCACGGGCGGCGGTGGCGGCGGCACGGGCGATTACGACAACCTTCTGCACCGCCCGAAGATCGCCGGACACACGCTTACCGGCAACATGTCGATAGCTTCGCTCGGCCTTGCGGCGGCGAACCACACGCACAGCCAGTACCTCACCGCGTCCGCGCTTGACGGCTATCTTCCCAAGACGGGCGGCACGCTCACGGGAAGGCTTACCATCAACGATGCCGCCTCCTACAAGCCGCTTATTCTCAATACCACGAGGGCGGACGTGGCGAGCGTGCGCACCGAGTTCCAGGTCAGGGGCACGATGGTCGGTCAGTTCGAGTACGGGCTGGACACCGAGTGGCTCAAGCTCTTCATCTCCGACGGCCACGGATACGGCATCGCGATAAGCGGCACGAACAGCGGGCAGTCGACATACGGCAGGCTGCTTTATATCCAGAACAACGCCCAGCGTGAGGTGTATCACTCAGGCAATTCCAACAAGAACGACGTGAACTGGCAGGGCAAGGACATCACCGCCGCCGGCAAGTTCGTCGGCAACAAGTGGTATCCCTCAGCGAACGATACGGCGCACTACATCGAGTTTGTGGACGGGCACTGGTACATCCACGGAGACGTGGTTTGCAGCGGGGAAATTACAGGAGGACAGATAACGGTTAATACAACAACATCATAAGCAATGCCACACGATAACAATGGACATATCTACGTAGATACGGAGACGGGCGAGGGCATCGATGTCTACGCCGACATCGCGGCGGTCGTCGGCGGGCTCGTAGGCACCAAGTACAAACCCTATACGCACGGCAACGTTAACAAGTGGTCTTTGCATAAGCCGATAGTCTACAACAAGACGTCAAAGCTGACCGACGAGGAGTTCAAGGGAATGGCCAGCGAGACCAACAGGGGCTACTGGTACGGGGTGAAGATAGCCAACTCGGGCACGGGGTCGGGGCAGAAACTCGTCCCGACGGTGCATACCGACATCACGCTTGAGTACCTGCGTCCGCAGGGCGGCCTCACGAGCGAGCCCCACAGGGTACAGGACTTCGACGGTTACTACCACAACGCAGTCCCGACACCGCTGGCCAGATACGAATGGGGCGACCAGGACCTTATCGGATACGTGGACACCGAGCAGGGACTTGGCGTCAGCCTGAACTACGGCCAGGGTCTCCCGAACGCCGGCATAGACGTGGCGGCGCTCGTCGCGCAGTCACCGTCATCCGTCTACCTCGCCTGCGTGGTGAGCAAGGGCGATGCGCATTATGCAGCCTATCTGCACAATTCGGATGTCACGGGGCATCCGGTGACGCCGCTCTACTATCAGAACGCATGGCGGAGGAACTTCTTCGTGGACTTCAGGGATATGCCCGGCATACCGACCGGAGGAAGGGAGAGCGGATGGACCATCAGCCTCATACTCTGCGCCCATACGAGCGCCCCGGGCCACATCGACGAGTCGGGTGAGTGGACAGAAATACCGGAGAACACCGGCCTCAGCAACGTCCCCTATGCGTGCCCCTTCAACACCAGCCTCGAGCTGGAGGGCATCGGGCGCAGCCTGTGGCTTGACAGAGTGACGATAGATCCGCCTGTGCTGACGCTCTCGCAGCTGCATCAGATTTCCGACTCAGGCGTGAACATCACCTGCACATACGACAGGGTCGACACTACCATGACCGGCTACTACAAGGTCGTGATGAGGTACGGACTGGCGGGCGAAGAGGTGGAGTTCTACGGAACCTTCAACCCTGCCGCGACATCTGTCGTGGACCGCTCGATATCCCTCACGGCGGTGTGGTCGCAGTTCGGTCTTGTGGAGCGTCCGTCTTCGGGCATCATATACGTGACCATGCGCACCGGCTGGTCCGAGGGCGGCTACACGAAGAACACAAGCGGCAGCTTCTCAGTGAATAATTAAGATCATGATACACATGGACAAGATCAACAGCACACTTGACAACCGCACCGGGGCCTCAGGAGCCCCGCAGGCGGGCACGAAACCCCAGGGCAGCACTACCTCCCGGAATGGCGGGAAGGCAGGCCGCACGGCCCTTCTGGTGGCGGCATGCGCCGTCGCCGTTGCAGTAATCATCTTAGCGATCATTGTATGAAAATAGACTTCAGAAAAATCCCAGTCACCCAGAACCTCGGTGACGCGCCCGCAGAGGCGGACATGCGCGAGCTGGTGGGCAATACGTTCTACCATGCGGCATACGACATCTGGCAGGACGAGCTCGCGCGACGTATCTATTCGTCGCAGGCCCCCGTGGAGCTCGACGAGCGCGAGGCGGCCTTCGCCTCGGCCGCCATGCAGGCGGCGCAGCTGCCGCTATTCATCAGGCGCCCGGTCCTTGCCGCCCTTGGTACCGAAATAAGAGAAAACGTCGGGTAATTGTCCGGCATTCAAATACTGTTCAAACACTATTATTATGGCGCGGAAAACACATACTATTGCCAGGCTCGGGAACGACATAGGAGTGACCTGGGCGATATTCCAGCAAGTACCTGGCGGGGCCTGTCGGACGCCTCTGGATCTTGAGGGGATTCCGATATCCCTCAAGTTGTACAACCCGCTCCTCGGCGAGAAGACGATTGACGGCTTCGCAGTCGAGTCCAACAAGATCCACTGGACATTCAAGGGCAAGGATCAGACGAAGCCCGGCAGGTACACCCTGACATTGACGACCAATCCGGGGCTTGACAACCAGCATGTCGTGGACAGGATCGATTTTCTGGAGCTCGTCTCCCGCAGCAACGTGTCGGTACTGCCGGCAGGCACCATCCATGGCAGCAACTTTTCCATGGACGTAGACGTAATCAACATTACAAGCGTTGTGGATCAGCTTTACGAGACTGTCGCACATGCCGCGCAGGCATACGCATCTCTCGAAGCGATGATTGGCGAAAAGCAGGATGAAATCCCCGACCTGGAGGAGATCAGGGCGGGTGCAGCAGCCGGCGCCACGGCGCAGCAGCCGCATCCGTACACATCTCTGGAGAGGCTGGCCTCCCACCTTTTCCGCATCTCATTCGCGGCTCTGCCGCCCGAGGGCGGTGCGGACTCCGTCCCCGGAGCCTGTACGTCCTTCGTCCGTGACGGCAAGCTTTACCGCAACCTTGACTGGAACTACGACGATGCTCCCTCGTTCATCCTGAA
Organism: Bacteroidales bacterium; assembly: GCA_045601245.1. Lineage (GTDB taxonomy): Bacteria > Bacteroidota > Bacteroidia > Bacteroidales > UBA932 > Cacconaster. The sequence goes on along the minus strand of JAZRZH010000015.1, from coordinate 5,602 downwards.
GTGTCCGGGCTTCGAAGGCATGTCCTTCCTCTCAGGGATTACCGACAGCGATATCCCGGATGATCTGGCGGCGCAGCTGCCGTATCACCTCGTGGACGGCTGCAACGAGCATGGCATCAGGGTGTCCGCACATGTCCTGTACAATGACTGGGACTGGCACGGATCCGGAGCACAGAACATCCCGCTCTACAAGCTCCCTTTCCTGGTGCTGACCACGCTCACATCGCTCGACAACATCGAGGAGGACCTGGCAGACATCCTTGGCAATCTCACCACGACTCCGGCATTTGACAGCGCTGAATATCTGCTCCAGGTACTTGTGACTGACGGCATCAATTCCTATGTTTTGACGCCGCCGGTAACTGGCGGCTCTTATGAGGTCGTGGATATATCGGGCAATCCTAAGCTTACCAACTTCCGTTGGGTCCCGGATGCGACGGTTACCAGGACAAGCCTCCAGACAAGGCCTACGGGTGTCGAGCGCTGGAACGCAATCGGTGCGCAGACCAAACTCCAGGACATGCGTTTCACGCTGGCGTATGAGGCTGATGACAGGCTTTCCGAGTTCATCGGAATTCGCGGTACCACGAAGCATTCCACTGATGCCGAGCTTGAGGAGATCTACGAGGAGGCCCGTGCTCTCTACCTCGCAAGGACGAGGGATGGCCGGACTTGGCAGACAATGCACTCGGCCGTGTATTCGGCCAATGGGCTTGAGGAGCTGTGCATTCAGGAGGACTGGAACAGGAATTATGTAAGTGCGACGCTTGATGTGTCTAGTTTCGTCACCACAGTGGCTCTTACGCTTGCCCTTACCAACAAGATGGACACGGTTCAGAACCCTGTTGCTGGCAATCTGATTGTGCAAGATCCCGGCGGGAATGCGATGGGGCTTCCTGCTGGAACGGAAGGTCAAGTGCTCACTCAGGGAAAGAACGGAGCGGAGTGGGCAGACCCTACCACAGTCACTCTTGATGATGTGGTGACCATTGCCCCCGATATCCCCGCGGTGCCCGTCGCACAACTTACGGGATGGCTACCGATTAGAAATTGGAACGGCACACGCCTTTGGGCCGCTCCGATGAATGATGAATAACCAATAAAGAATAAAAGATATGGCAGAAATTCACGATTTGACCGAGGCTTGGGACGGACATTCCCTCGCCGAAGTGGAAGCCTTCGTAAAAGGCACAATGCAGACCTTGGTATCAAAGATTGGCGACCTTGCAAACCTTGACACCGAGGCAAAGGAAAACCTCGTCAATGCGGTGAACGAGGTGAACAACAAGCCGATTGCTACAGATGAATGCCCGAAGGTGTTTGAGTTGCTTGCAGAACCTACCTCAGATATGACCACTCTTGAAGAACTTGCAACCACAGGTATTACCAAGCAGGTTATTCAAGATATGACCGAAGGGAAATATCTATTTTGTAAAATAAGAGGCATTTGCTATTCCATTATGATGGTATCATCGAATGAGTTATTATTTGGATATAATGTTTTGGGTAGCAATGTGGATACGATGACATCATACTATATATGCTTATGCAGTAACAACATAGTTGAGATAAAAACATATGACGTTTAGCCTATGCCAAGCATCGTAGAACTGAAAGACAAGCAAACGGGGGAAGTTCAGTACCCCGTTTCAGTTCCTCAAGCAATAGTCTTTGCTGACGGAGATTCCGTTGGTGACATCTGCCTTGAGGCTTCCGAGAATTTCGTGTTCGGAGACACACTGAACCTTTCGCCCAAGTCATACGTGCGTGACGGAGTCTTGTACCTTGCGTGCAGGTCATCCCACTATGACGAGGCATCCAAAACGTTAACCATCAATTTTTAAGCAATATGAGCAAAGTAAACATTATCAACATAGACGGGGTTGAGTACAACCTCGGCGGAGAAGGCGGAGCGGCTAGAATCAACGCTGAACTCTATGTCTACTCTGATAGGATTCAAGACGAAGAATACACCGCAAGGAAGCTCTTCTTGAGAGCGCCGAAAGACACTATCAATCCAGAAACCGATGTCCTTGAGTTCGCAAGGTACAAGAGTATGAAAGATAGATGGGAATATGAAAATAGAATTCACACAAGGCGCAGGAAGGGTTGGATTCGTCCTCTTCCGTACAATGACATCACCCTTCGCTATGCCAAGGACGAAGAGTTCTCTACCGACGAGATGGACTACTTTGAGATTCTACCTTCAGTTAGCGAAGGCACACGATTCGCAAATGAATACGCAGGTGGTGACTATTATTCTTGGATTTCCCTAGGTGAAAGCATTTTTGGATTTGAGAGTGACCATTCAGGAGACGGAGGTTATGGTGGTGGCGGCCCTGCATCCCCTTGGGGAGTATGTGGAATCTGCGTTGAGCGAGATGGCAAGATGATTACTGACTATATGCGGTTCTCGCTTACTCACCACACTGATGAGTATGAGAATCTTATTGTAAGTATTGCGACCACAGTATAAAACGAAAAACGGGCGTCAGATGAATCTGCGCCCAGAATGTCCGATGAGTCGGCATTCACATTTCGGATAAGTCGCAACAAATATAGTAAACGATTTGTGATATGCAAAAAAAAGTTTTGTTAAGACATAAGAGCAACGGGAAGCCTGTGTACCCGATAACCGACGTTCACTCGGTGTTGGATGACAATGGGCGTCCTATTTACGATACGCTTTCTGGGCTTGTAGACCTTCAAAGGAAGGTGGATAAGCACACGGCTACTCTTAATGAGCACGGAACGACTCTTGCGGCTCACGGGGAGAGGCTTGATAGCGTCGAGGTTGAAGCGGGAAAGATAAGCGGGATTGAAACGACGGTAGTGGCTCATACATCCGCCTTGCAAAAGTTGGCTAGTCAAGTTTGGCAGTTCCTCACTTTCTCGACTACTGGAGTCAATGACTATATACAATTTGATACGTATGGAGGGTGCTCTCCTGTATTATATTATTCTTATGATTTAATTTCGTGGAATCGTGCACCCCTTAATGCTCGTATTGTTTTTAATAGCAGTAGGCGCATTTATGTCTATGGTGAGAACAAAAGAATTGGCTCTCAAGTATATGTCTATATGAGAATTAATTCGTCGTCAGCCAACGTGAAGTGTGAAGGCAATCTTCATTGCCTCCTTGATGGATTGGACAAAAGCATATTTAGGCAAAGTGTTCAAGAATATTGCTTTTACGGTTTGTTCTATGATTCTCTCATAGTCCCAGATGTGGAACTTCCTGCAACGACTTTGGCCCCCTATTGTTATTCTCATATGTTTTATGGTTGTAGTGGTCTTACTGAAGCTCCGGAGCTTCCTGCAACTACCTTGGCTGACTATTGCTATGATTATATGTTCTACAATTGCATGAATTTGACAGACGCTCATAGACTTCCTGCAACGACTTTGGCCCCCTATTGTTATAGACAGATGTTTGGTAAGTGCACTGGTCTTACTGAAGCTCCGGAGCTTCCTGCAACATCATTGGCAAAAAATTGCTATGCTTATATGTTTGATTACTGCTCTGGTCTTACTGAAGCTCCTGAGCTTCCTGCAACAATTTTGGATGAGTCTTGCTATACTCATATGTTTGAGTATTGCACTGGTCTTACTGAAGCTCCGGAACTCCATGCAACATCATTGGAAAGAAATTGCTATGCTTATATGTTCTATAACTGCACTAGTATGAATTATGTTAAGATGTTTGCAGAAACAAGTGTGTTAAGCGCAAATGTAAGTAATATGCTTTATTTAGTTGCAGATACTGGAACTTTCGTGAAGAAGAGTGGCGTAACTCTCCCTAGTGGCCTTGTTCCTTCTGGATGGACAGTAGAAGAAGCGTAGTCTATGCTGAAGTTCATTGAAAAGTTATGGAACGTCCTCGTCACGTTCCTAAATGGCATAAGGCGAGACAGGTTGTACCACTTCATCGCAGGCATCGTGATTGCATCGTTCTGCTACATCACCTTTAGTATGGGATGGTTCAGTTGCATTCCTGCCATAGTTGCATGGGTGTTGAAGGAGTGTTGGGACAAGTTAACCGACGGCAATTTTGATTGGATAGACCTCCTAGCCACATCTGTAGGCCCGGTTGCACTTGTATTGTTTCAGCTATGCAGACCTTGCAGGCGTTGTCGGTAACTACGTAAAAGTCGCGGACTGATGTATATCGTTTCGTCCGACAATATCAGGATACTCAACGGCTACCAGTATAGCAAGTGGTCATTCGGAGATGTGCTTTCCGCAATTCGGGAGGCACATCCCGATTGCCCCAAGTATCCCCGTCCAGACATCTGCCTCAAGTTGGAGTGGGCAACGCACAACGCTGCCTATCGCCTCCACTACAAAAGAGAGCGGACGAGGGATGTGGACCTGAATGTTCAGCAGAAGTGGTATGCCACGTTGGGCTACTGCATTGTCGGAATCATAGCATTAATTTTAATCCCGTAAAAATATGGAAGCAACACCTTTATCAATCATTTTCGGAGTATTCATCTTGCTCCTCGTCCTCGCAGTCATCGCCTTTCCCGTGGTCGGTGTCCTCGTTTCTCGCAAGTCCGTGCTCTATCCGAAGTACGGCAAAGACTGGTGGAAATGGTGGAAGCATCCCGAGGAATACCGGAAATAAGATTTTCGATTCTGGGGCGGAATAAAATTTCCGCTCTTTTTTTGCGATTTATTTTGACTTCCTATTGTTTATTCAAAATAAAGTGTTACCTTTGCATACAGAAACAAACACAGAGCATTATGAAATACGCAATCAATTACGCAAACAGGGTCTCGAGCGAGACCATCAAGGAAACCGAAACCCTCGACGAAGCCAAGACTTTCTGCACGGAGTTCTTCAAGGGACGTGAGATGTATGACGGAGATGATTCCGATATGGTATCTTGGTGCAGACTCGAGGTATATACCCTTGACGGGGACGAGCCTAACGAGGTATTTACAACCGAAATGTATTGGGAAATCTGATATGGCGGACAAGACACACGGAGGCGCGAGGCTCGGAGCAGGGCGCAAGACGTTCGGCGACGCCAAGAGAGTGACCATCAGCGCGACTGTTGATCCCGCAACAAAAGCCAAACTGGCCGAAATGGCGACCCGCGCAGGAAAATCCGCCGGACAGGTGCTTGATGAGCTCGTTGCGAGAGGGTTCTAAACTTTGTTCAGGGCCGTTCAGATATCTGGACGGCCCTTTTCATTCGAAATACCTGCTCGATACGGCATTCAAATGTACCCGCTTGTCTGCTATGTATCTTTCCGTCTGATCAACCTTATTGCGCTTTGATGTTCAGATTTGAGGTAATGATCACGGATGGCCAACCCAAGATCCTGGCACAGTTCGGCATCATCAAAGTCAAGAGAGATGCCTCCGTCGAGTTCAATATGCAATTTGGTTGACGCTCCAACAGCGGCTGCAGCTGTTCTATATTTTTCTTCCATGTATGTAAGTTTTAGTTGATTGTTGTGTGAATGGGTAAAAAAAACACCTCCAACAGTGTTTGAATACCATTGGAGGTGTAATATTTTTTGCGCATTTCGTTTTGGGAAGAAATTGCGCGTTTCGTTTTAAGATTCAGAACATTTCGTTTTGGCGATTATA
>JAZRZH010000014.1:0-6792 GCA_045601245.1 Bacteroidales bacterium | reverse complement strand
GGCAAAGGATCTTAGAGCCAATGGTGTCGCGTTGGATATTATCGTCAAATGTACAGGACTGTCTGTTGAAACAGTAGAATCCTGTTAGGCAGTATTACTAGAAGAACAGCTGCATCAGTTCCTCATTGCTGATGCCGCAGATGTCGTGATACTGCCGGTTCATGGAGATGTCTTCCAGATTGTTGAGGTCGCTGAACACGCTGACCTTGCCGAACTTCGTAACCCCGGTGAGCAGGGCGAACCTGATGCAACCGTCCATTGACTTGAGGGCTTCGTAGAAGCCCTTCAGGATGGCGCGGAACTCTTCCCGGAGCAGAGGGTTGCCGATAGCCTGAAGCATAGGCTTGTCGTACTCGTCCACGAGGATCACCGCACGTTGTCCGGTCTTTTCGCAGGCTGCCCTGATTACGTTTTCGAAACGCATTCCGTATGGCAAATCTTCGCGCAGGCATCCGTATTCAAGTTCCCACTGATATAGGGATTCCTCTATTTTCCGGGAGAGAACTTCCTTTCTGTCATATCTGTTCGTATTCAGATCCAGATGCAGCACGGGGCACTTCTCCCATATGAAGTCCGGCTTGGAGGCAATCGCAAGGCCATCAAAGAGATCTTTCTTGCCCCCGAACAATGCCTTCAGCGTGGAAATAAGCATCGACTTTCCGAAACGGCGCGGGCGGGAAAGAAAATAGTATCGTCCGGTTGAAATGAGCCGGTAAATCTGCTCTGTCTTGTCAACATAAAGGTAGCCGTCCTTTTTCAGGCTTTCGAAGTCCTGAATCCCGATGGGGAGTTTGCGAAGTGCTGCCAGTTCCATAAGTGCGCCATTACAGGTGTTCTTTGCATAAATAATCAAGAAATATGAGAATAAGAATATCAAATTTTATGGCCTGCCTCTCAAACGAAGTGCAATAGGAGCCAAACCCGAAATCCTTCTCAATTAAGGGAATAATTGCTACTTTTGTGACAGAAGGGATACGGAGGATGGGAAACAGTATTACGATGTGTTTGATAGATTTCGGCCCTGCCGGCCCTATATGTAAAAAAAGAACTTCTATATGAAAAAGTCATTTGCCATCCTTTTGTCATTGCTTGTCGCGTTATCTGCTTCAGCTCAGAATGACAATTTCACTGTGCGTTTTGAAAAGTTCCGTCAAAACGCAGCCAACCGTTTTACGGATTTCCGTGACAGGAGCAACGCCGCCTATGCTGATTTTCTCAGGAAGTCCTGGGAGCGATACGGCTCGGTCAAGGTTGAAAGGCCGGAGGAGAAGTCTGTCCCGCCGGTTCGGTTCGACGAACTTCCGCCGGTGGACAACCACGTCATCATTAAAGATACCTTGCGGTATATACCCGAACTTCCGCATCAAAGGACTGTAGAGCCGGTGAGCAAGAAGCCTGTACGGCGGTCACCGGTATTCTGCTTCAGTTTCTTTGGCGAGACAGTCTCCGTCAGAGCTGACCAAGGGGAGATGTTTCACCTGTCATCCATATCGGAAAGCAGCGTAGCTGATGCCTGGAGCGAACTTTCAACAGGAAAATTCGAGGGCACCCTTGAGGATATGCTCGAAGCCAGAAATGTTCATCATTGCTGCGACTGGGCTTATCTGCAGATGGTCTGCTCATTTTCCGATGCCTTTACCGGCAATGCCGACGAATCTGCCGTGCTTTCCGCCTGGCTGCTCTGCCAGTCCGGTTACAAGGTCAGGATAGCGAGGACGGACAGCAGCCTCTGTTTCCTGTTCGGCAGTGATTATACCATCTTCGGAATGAACCGCTTCAAGGTGGATGGCGAGTATTTCTACTGTATGGACGGCAGTGCCACCGATCTGAGCATAGCGGATGCTTGCCGGTTCCCGGATGAGCGCGGCCTGTCATTAGCCATCGATTGCCAGCCTTCGCTCGGCGAGAACTATTCACCTGAAAGGAGCCTGAAGTCAGCAAGATATGCCGATGCCAGCGTTTCCAGCAATGTGGACATCAATCTCATCAAGTTCCTCGCCACTTATCCCGATGCTCAATACGGGGATGATTATATGACCCGCTGGGCGATGTATGCCGAGGCTCCGATGGACGGACACTGCAAAGACAGGATTTATCCTCAGCTCAGAAGCGCGATAGAGGGGAAGGGGGCGCTGGAGGCCGTCAATTTGCTCCTGAATTTCGTGCAGACTGCATTCAAGTACGAAAGCGATGACAAGGTGTGGGGACACGACCGGATTTTCTTCGCCGAGGAGACTCTGTATTATGATAGTTGTGACTGTGAAGACCGTTCGATATTATTTGCGCGTCTTGTCCGCGATCTGTTGGGACTGGACGTGGCGCTGGTGTATTATCCCAACCATCTTGCCACGGCGATCAAGTTTGACGGGGATGTGAGCGGAGATTATCTCATAACTGAAGACGGCCGTTATACAATATGTGATCCGACTTACATCGGGGCTCCTGCCGGAGCTGTGATGAAGGGAATGAAAGACAAGGAGGCGACCCTGATTCTTTTGAAGCGCTGAATTGTCAGTAGGATAAAGAAATTCGCTTCCGGAGATGCTTGATTTGCACTTCCGGAAGCGAATTCTGATTCAGGGGTTAAGGAACTCAGTTCTTCACCGGGGCCTTAGGGATGCCAGGGAGGTCCTTCCAGTTCTTGAGCTCGCCCTTGAGATGCTCAATAGCCTTGTCAAGCTGTGCATCCTGGCCGTTATAGTCATCGAACGGATTGATATCGATCTCGATATCCGGATCCACGCCGTGACCTTCAATAATCCATTCGCCTTCGGTTGAATACGATGTGAAGAACGGAGTACGCATATCCTGGCCGTCAAGGAAACTGCGGCTGCCGGAGATACCTACGATACCGCCCCAGGAGCGCTTGCCGATGAGCTTGCCCAGACCCAGCTTGCGGTAGCTGTACGGGAAGAGGTCACCGTCCGAAGAAGAGTACTTGTCGATGAGGCACACCTGAGGGCCGTAGAATGCCTCATTCGGCACAGGCTCGGTTGTACCGTTGTTGTACATGCTGATGCGGTAAACCTCGCGCTGCAGACGCTCGAGAATGATTGGCGACACATTTCCGCCGCCGTTCATACGGTCGTCGATAATGAGGGCCTTCTTGTCAAGCTGGGTATAGAAGAGCTTGGTGAACATATCCATACCTTCACTGCCCATATCAGGGATGTGGATATAGCCGATCTGGCCATTGGAAGCCTTGTCAACCTTCTCGATATTGTTCTGCACCCATTCATAGTATGCGAGACCGGACTCGTCGGAAATGGTCTTCACATATACCTTGCGGGCAGAGCCACCCTTGGCATCGGATGCGATCTGAAGCTCGACCACTTTTTCCGCCTTGCCGATGAGGGCCTGGTAGATATCCACGAGATCCTTGGCCGGAGTGCCGTTGACTGCCACTATATATTCGCCGACCTTGGCTTCGATGCCCGGCTCCGTGAGCGGTGAACGGAGAGCCTTGTCCCAGTTCGCTCCGCGGAATATCTTCTCGATGCGGAATGCGCCGGTCTTTGCATCCTTGCTGAACTTGGCGCCGAGCAGACCGGTGGCGATGCGCGGGATGGCAGGGTTTTCACCGGAGGTGATGTAGGCGTGGCCAACATTGAGTTCACCAAGCATCTCACCGATGATGTAGGTCAGGTCGTGGCGGTGGCGTACGTATGGCACGAGGACAGCATACTTGTCGTGAACTTTGTTCCAGTTGGCGCCGTGCATATTGGATACGTAGAAATTGTCGCGGGTGATGCGCCAGCTCTCCTCGAATATCTGCTTCCACTCTGCCTGATGGTCGAGGGTGTAGACCATATCCTGCGTAGGAACATACTTGTCAGCCTTGCCGCAGCCGGAAGCGCCGAATGATACTACGGCGAACTTGCCGCTCTCGCGGATGAGGGCCTTCTTGCGGTCAGGTGAGACAACCATCGGCACGGTCTTGCCGGCATCCGAGACCTTGAGGGTCTTCATATCCACAGCCTTGAGGCTGCCCTCAGTGGTATAGAGCATCTTGTCCCCCGCCGAGCAGATGAATCTATAGCTGCCTGCCGGGAACGGGAATGCGCTGATGCGCTGGCCTATGCCTTCGAGATCCACCTTCGTGCCCTTCTTCTCGGACGGCTCTGCCTTCTTCTCCTCAGCCGCCCCGTCATTGGTGATTACAAGAGGGTTTGGCGTATCGGCAGCCAGAGGCACGAAGAACGCATATGAAGTCACTGAATATGCCCTGTTCCATTCCACTGCCGACGAGGTAGCTCGGAAATTGCGGGCGGAAGTGAAGAAGAGGTATTTGCCGTCAACGGAGAACTTGGCTCCGCTGGCATCATACCACTTGTCTGTCAACTGATATGACTTGCCGGCGGCAACGTCGTAGAGGAAGATGGCGCTTGTGCGGTTGGACAGAGCGGTGTTGTATGCGGCCCAGGTACCGTCCTTCGAAAGGGTGAAGCCGTTGATGGCCCCGTATTCGCCGAAGAGAATCTTCTTGCAGTTCTTTGAATCCACATCAAGGCAATACATCTCGCGCTTGAGCCCCTTGAAATAGATCTTCTTGCTGTCCGGTGACCAGACGAGGCTGGTAGGATAACCGCTCTTGAACGAGGTCAGCTTGACAGCCCTGGTCATATCGTCTGCAGGAGCCATATATATCTGATATTCGCCGTCGGCGTCGGACACGTATGCTATCTTCTTGCCGTCCGGGGACCAGAGCAGGCTGCGCTCGTGCACATCAGGAGTGGATGTGACGTCAAATACTGCGCCCTGCCTTGCAGGCAGCGAATAGACATCGCCGCGACCTATCATTATCACGCGTGAACCATCCGGAGACATAGCCCAGTCAGAGATCTTGTTGGAAACGTTGACTGTCTCCGTGCGGCCATATACATTGTCGGCCTTGAGGGTGACGTTCACCTTCTCGCACTTGCCGCCCTTTACGGAATATTTGTAGATATAACCGCCGTTCTCGAATACCACATACTCCTGTGAGAATGAAGGGAACTTGCAGTCATATTCCTTGAAATCCGTGACCTTCTCGGTCTTGCCGGTGGCATTGTGATAGACGAAGAGATTCATCACGCGGTCTCGGTCCGACATATAGTAGATGTCATCACCAATCCACATAGGGAAGATATCCTGCGCGTCGTTTTCGCAGATTTTCTTGAGTTTGTTGGTTCCGACCTCGTTGACCCAGATGTCGTCGGCCTGACCGCCGCGATAATACTTCCAGGTGCGGAATTCGCGGAACATACGGTTGAATGCGAAATATTTGCCGTCAGGCGAATATGAGCAGAAACCGCCTTCCGATGTCGGAATCTCCTCACGCACGCTGCCCTCTGCGGATACCTTGCAGAGTTGGCCGCGCAGACCTGATATGTTGTGGGTCTTGCTGCGGTAGACAATCTGCTTGCCGTCCGGGGTCCAGCACATCACGATATTGTTCGGGCCCATGCGCTCGCCGACATTATCACGGCTCACGAGTGCGGAATATGTGATGCGCTTCGGCTCACCGCCGGTGATCGGCAATGTGTAGACTTCCGTGTTGCCGTCATACTGTCCGGTGAAGGCGATGGTCCTGCCGTCCGGAGAGATGCGGGCGAAGGTCTCGTAACCGATGTGGGATGTCAGGCGGACAGCCTCGCCGCCGTTGATGCCGACGCGGTAAAGGTCACCGGCATAAGTGAAGACGATGTTGTCTCCGCCTACGGCCGGAAATCTGAGGAGTCGCGCTTCGTCGCCGGCCTTTGCGGCAGAAGCGAGTACAGGAACCGCAATCGCGATGGATGCGGCAATGGTCCTCAATGAAAAAATGCGTTTCATAATATTCGATGTTTTGATTGAAATCGTGAATTATTCAATAATCATCGAAAGTTACCGAAAATTTCGGCAAAACGCAAGAGCTGCGGCGCCCTTGTTGCCAAAGCTGTGGGCAGGAGCAGGCTTCCCGCAGTCTTTCAGAGGGGGAATTTGCACACTGGTAGTTCTGGATGATGTACTTGTGTGCAGGTACCGGACCCAAGGACATCACAATGCGCATTCCGTGCGCACAGCCCTTGCCGCATTCGCTCGATAGCCTTCACCTTCTCCGCGCCTCTGCAGCGCGGAAGATTTGCAGGCTGTGCCTGCCGCGAATTATTGCAAATCGCAGAAATACTGGAATGGCAGCGCATTCAGGAGGAATGGTTCCCCTATAATATAGGATTGGAGAGAGGGGCGGGATAGCCGCTGTCCTCTTTGAGATCGGTTCCCGAATACGCTGCGACCGCCATACGGTCGCAGCGTTCGTTTTCCGGGTGTCCGTTATGTCCGCGGATCCATTGGAAGCGGACCGTATGCTTGCGGTACACTGCGAGGAATCTTGTCCATAGATCCGGATTTGCCTTTTTGACGAATCCTTTGCGCTCCCATCCGAAGACCCATCCTTTTTCGACGGCGTCCACTACATAGGAGGAATCGCTCCATACCGTGACGTCGGCGTGTTCCCACTTGATGGCCTCGAGACCGGTGATGACCGCCAGAAGCTCCATTCGATTGTTGGTTGTACAGGCGTAGCCGTCGCTGATTTCCTTCTCGTATTCCCCACAGCGCAGGATCACACCGAAACCGCCCGGCCCGGGATTACCGGAGCAGGCGCCGTCAGTGAATATGGTTATCGGTTGCCGATCCACTATTCTGGCATAATGGTCTTCTCGTAACGCGGACCTTCGAAATGCTTGATCTCAAGAGGATTCTTGCTCATCTCGTCGTATCTGCGTCGGTTGTCGACGATGTCAAGTGCGCGGTAGATGGCAGCAATCA
>JAZRZH010000013.1:0-2103 GCA_045601245.1 Bacteroidales bacterium | reverse complement strand
CCTTCTTGCCGGTGGTGAAACCGCCGATAGCGCCGCCGAATGCCTTGCCGAGTGTGCCGGTGAGGATTTCGATCTTGCCGCGGAGGTTGTATTTTTCAGTTACACCGCGACCTGTCTCACCTACTACACCTGCAGAGTGTGATTCGTCGACCATAACCATTGCGTTGTACTTGGTGGCGAGTTCATAAATCTTGTCGAGAGGGCAGACGTTGCCGTCCATTGAGAATACGCCGTCGGTGACGATCAGTCTGTGACGCTGTGCCTGGGCGGTCTTGAGGCAGTTCTCGAGCTCTTCCATGTCACCGTTTGCATAGCGGTAGCGCTGAGCCTTGCAGAGGCGTACGCCGTCGATGATGGAAGCGTGGTTGAGGGCATCGGAGATGATGGCGTCCTGCTCGTTGAGAAGCGGTTCGAATACACCGCCGTTTGCATCGAAGCAGGATGAATAGAGGATAGTGTCCTCAGTGCCGAAGAACTCCGCAATCTTAGCCTCGAGCTTCTTCTGGAGGTCACCGGTACCGCAGATGAAGCGTACGGATGCCATACCGTAGCCGTGTGTGTCAAGAGCTTCCTTTGCAGCCTTGATGAGCTCAGGGTTGTTTGCGAGGCCGAGGTAGTTGTTCGCGCAGAAATTGAGCACAGGGGTGTCACCGTTCACGGTGATGTCAGCCTTCTGTGCGGAAGTGATCACGCGTTCGTTCTTGTAAAGGCCTGCATCCTTGATGTCCTGCAGTTCCTTGGTGAGAAAGTTTTGAAAATCTGTATACATAATGTGTTATTTTTTGGACTATCTATAAAAAACAAAGTTATTATTTTTTTCGCATATTGTTCTGCTGTCTGGTACAATAAATAATAATCCACTGTGACGATCAGAATAATATCCTTTGTCCGGGCAGCGGGATGCCGGACTTGAGGGTTCTTCTTCCCTGTTATGTCACGACTGATAAAATATTGGTTGAAACAGTCGAGTCGTGACAAATGCAGATAACGGCTGCCGGCAGATGCGGTACCATTGATGGCAGACCGGAGATGAATATTATTCGCAGTATTGATAGAATTCGTAACTTTACTGAATAATGCCACGAATACTATGTCGCGAAGAAAGATATTCTCATTTGTCATCATACTGCTGGGACTCGGTGCCGTGAATGTTGCGGCGCAGGACAATCCAGTGCGCTGGAATGTGTCGGCCGGAAGGATTGACGGCGGTCTGACGCAGATTGTGCTGCGTGCGGACGTGGCGCAGGGCTGGCATCTCTATGATATGGGGCCGTATCCCGGCGGTCCGAATCCCACCGTCTTTACATTTGAGCCCGGAGCGGGGGTCGAGCTTGTCGGAGGTGTCGGATACCTGACTGCGCCGGTGCGCGGATTCGACCCGATGTTCGGGATGGAAATCGGCAGTTTCGAAGGCTCCGCATCCTTCGTGCAGAATGTCCGCGGTCCGGCGGGCGCAACGGTCGGCGTCAATGTCGAATGGATGTGCTGCAACGACCGCAGCTGCACTCCTCCGGCGGATGAGGATTTCACGGTGACGATCCCGGAGGAAGGGGCTGCGACGGCCGGAAACTGGGTTTCAGCTGACGCACCGGATGGGTCCGGATCGCCCGCCTTGGAGTCCGGTTTCCCGGCGGAAACGCCCGACGGCAGCGTTGCCGCCAGGAATTCGCGAACTGACGGCCGCACCCTCTGGCTGCTGATCCTCGAGGCTCTGGCCTGGGGTATCGCGGCGCTCGTCACCCCGTGCGTCTTCCCGATGGTACCGATGACCGTGTCATATTTCATCAAGGGTTCCGGGAACAGGGCCGCAGGTCGTCTTCGCGCCATAATGTACGGTCTGTTCATCGTGCTTTTATATACCGTCCCGATAGCGCTGGTAATCGTCGTCACGCGTCTGGTCGGTGGCGATGCCGTCACCGCCGACATCTTCAACTGGCTCGCGACGCACTGGCTGCCCAACATCATCTTCTTCCTAGTGTTCATGATCTTCGCTGCCTCGTTCTTCGGTGCCTTCGAAATCACACTGGGTAGCAACATGGTGAACAAGAGCGACAGCAAGCAAAGCACCAAGAACCTCGGCGGCATCTTCTTCATGGCCTTGAC
>JAZRZH010000012.1:0-18525 GCA_045601245.1 Bacteroidales bacterium | reverse complement strand
CGGCGGAGGCTGGGAAGGCAACGGCGGCGACGGCTGGCTGCGCATCCTGGAATTCTGTCCGGACGGCAGGACCGTCAAGGTCAGGACCTATTCGCCGCTGTTCGGCATCTCCCCTCTCACCAGGCATCTCGCACACCGCACAGGCCCTTACGACCAATTCGAAATGGTGCTTGAATAATAAAGAATCTTTTTTGAAATGTTTCAATTTTTCTATTACATATCTTAAATCAATCATTTCAAAACAGATTCTAAATATAACTGCTGATATGAAACACATCATCAACAGGTTCAGACATAACGGAGCTCTGAACGTAATAATTTCTCTGGTTATGGGACTTATGGTATCTTTCGGGAATGAGCTGATACGCTACAACCCGGCAAACAATCATATCGAATACTCCACTTCCCGCGGCGCGACCTGGTTCACCCGCAGTTCTGGAGGCAATATCGGAAAAGTGAGATCAATGATTGTCTATGGTGACGAACTCATCCTCTGCTCCGACAAGGGAGTGATGTACTCGAACAACAAGGGCGCCAGCTGGTACACGAGAAGCGCTTCCCGCAAGGACTTCATCGACCTTCAGGACGTCGGGAACGAGATCCTGGCGACCTCGACCGACGGCCATCTGTACTATTCGACCACCAAAGGCGCCAGCTGGTTCCGCAGGAAATAAACTCCCCAGGAAGTGGGAACATTATGTCCAATATTGGCCGATAATTATATTATGATACAATGTGCTAATAATAAGCAAATAATGATTATCTTTGATGTTGAACGTATAACTATCTGAAAGAGAAACAGACTATGAGAACACTTCAGTCATCCCGCTTTACAAAATCAATGATATCCATATCTGCATCGATGGCTTTCCTCGCCATACTGCTGACAGGATGTGGCGATCCCTTCGATGCAATGTCCACTCATCACAGCGCTCACATTGGTGGATACATCGGCATCGTGGACGTCGAATCGACCTCTTTGCCCGGACTCGACGGGTATTCCAACATCAGTTCATATTTTCCGGAATCTCACGACGAATATATGTACTTTGTAAAGAAATACATATTTGAGAAATGGGATAGCAACGGTCCTTCGGGCAAAGTACAGTTCTGGAGGAAATCCACATTTTCAGAAGATTGGATTGATAAGAAAGAGCCTGTCCCGGGAGGCACGAAAGAAGTCCCGTTCACTTGTGACCTGTGCTATGAAAACGGCGGCGTATACCTGTCCGGTTCGAGCTGGCAGCAGCCTTGGTTAAAGTTTTCGTGGAAAGTGAACAAAGTTTCGTCGGACGAAATAATCCTTGTATCTGAAAAATCCGATTATTATTTCAAGATTGTCAAAGGAGAGAAGATCGAGGCCGCTGAGGCATATAGCGACAAGTCAAATGACGACAAGTACAGGGATTAATTTCAAACAACTCAGAACATCCCGTATTTCGCTGACCACATATGAAGTGGTGGCCAAAATTGGGGGATAGGTATAAAAGAAAAATCCGTAAGTTAACTTACGGATTTTCTTATGTGCCCAGGACAAGACTCGAACTTGCACGCCCTTTAACAGGCACTAGCCCCTCAAGCTAGCGTGTCTACCAATTTCACCACCTGGGCGGTTGTGTTTTGGGATTGCAAATGTACAACTATTTTTTGAATGTGAAACTTTTTTTTCAATAATTTTTCAAAAAAGTGCATCTGCCCGGGGCCGGGCTACTGCTTTACCTTCTGAAGCGGCGGGTAGTAGATATTGAATCCAGGCATATTGAGTATTGTGACGGACTTCCACATGAGATTCGCTTTCTTCTGAACCTCAGCGCCGTCCGGCATCACGAACTTGAATTCGAGGGCGAAGCGGCTCACTATGCCATCCGGAGCACCGCTGTCATTGATCTCCTTTTCGATTATTCGGGTATTGGAAGTGTAGCTGTCGAATTCGGATGCACCCGGTTTGCCACCCTGTGTCCTGTAAGCAGGCTTCACCTCGGCCGAGAACGGAGTGGTGCCGAGAAGTTTGCCGTCAAAGTAAACTTGAGCGCCGGAGGGCTCGCTGACGAAATTGAATTTCGCCGGAACGTAGGATGTCGTCATCTGCGCAAGAGCCGGGATTGTACAGATCAGCATCAGCGCGAGGGCCAGGAGCCTTTTCATAATTGTAATGTTCACGGATTTACTTATTCATTCTTCTTTGCTATATTTGTGCCACAAAGCTCACAAATTATGAAAAGACTGGCAATACTGATTTCTGCGGCGCTGGTTCTCAGCTCCTGCGGTGCGTCTTACAACAAGACCAAGCACTTTGACGACGAACATTTCACGGAACTCCAGAAGATAATGGACAACAAGCCGACTTCGTCGAAGGTCAAGTATTATTATACCGAAGCGTCGGAGCTCAACCTCATCGGCAAGATCCTTGACACTCCGAATCCTTACCATAGGGTTGATACTGTCAGATACAAGGGATTCACCAGGGGCGAAAACCTTCAGGTACGCTGCTCGGCCGGCATTGCCGTGCTCTTCAGGACCAATTCATCCGCCATCTCGATAAAGACGGCCTGGGGCGACAAGCACTCCGAATACTATACCATCCCTCTCTCCCTCGCCGGCTACGACCTCTATATCCGCAACGAGAAGGGCGAATGGATCTGGGCGAAGAATGCCTTCGGCGATCCTGACAAGGACGGGAAGGTCGTGACACTCATCAACAACATGGCCCCGGGAATGAAGGAGTGCCTCCTCTACCTCCCTATATATAATGAAATACTTTCCTGCCAGATCGGCGTCGAGGAAGGCGCGATTATTGAAGCGCTCGAAAGTCCGTTCCGCCACAGAATAGCATTCCACGGCTCGAGCTACACCCACGGCATCAGCACCAGCCGCCCGGGAATGTCATATCCGCAGCAGTTCATGCGCAACACAGGATTCCAGGTCCTCGGCCTCGGATGCAGCGGAAACTGCAGGCTCCAGCCGTATTTTGCAGATGTAATGGCCGATGTGGAGGCCGACGCATACGTATTCGACACCTTCTCCAACCCTGACTGGAAGGTCATCAAGAAGCGTCTCATCCCATTCATCGACAGACTCGTCGAGGCTCATCCGGGCAAACCGCTCATCTTCCAGCAGACCATCTACCGCGAGAACCGCAATTTCAACGTATATACAAATGCATTCGAACAGGCCAAGATGGATATGGCCTCAACGATGTTCGACGAGATACTCAAGAACCCGAAATACAAGGACGTTTATTTCATCCAGCCGGACGCATCGGTCAAGGGCAGCCACGAATATCAGGTGGACGGCACCCATCCTGATGACCACGGCTACTATATGTGGGCCAAGTCCATCGAGAAACCTATCCTCAAGATTCTGAAGAAATACGGTATCAAGTAGCAGGGTTGACTACCAGACGGTTGCCGGCACAGCCCCGCAATCCCGGACTATTTGAAGAACCAGCTCTTCTGGCAGCGTTTGGACTCCTGGTCCCGCGCCACGAAGAGCGGTTTTTTTGTATATGGGTCCTTGCCCGCATAGAACATCACCGAGCTCAGTGTCATCGGTGTCGGAGTGAGGTCCTGGACCTGCTCGAGGTGGAAATTCAAAGATTTTGTCTGACGGGAGAGCCGCTTCATATCCTCCTCGGTGCAACCCGGATGGCTGGAGATGAAGTACGGTATCAGCTGGTAGCGCAGCCCCTCCTCCGCACAGATGCGCTTGAAATCGTCATTGAGCTGGTGGAAGAGTTTGAATGAAGGCTTGCGCATAAGTTGCAGCACGTGGTCCTCGGTGTGCTCCGGAGCCACCTTGAGGCGGCCGGAGGTATGGTTGACTATCACCTCGCGGAGATAGCGGTCATTGCCCTTTTCGAAAAGGTCGTAGCGGATGCCGCTGCCAATAAAGGCCTTCTTAACGCCTTTCACCTTCGCGATGCTGTCATAAAGCGACAGCAGACGCTCGTGGCTGTTGTCCAGGTTCGCGCACGGATGCGGATGGAGGCAGGACGGACGGACGCAGCGCGCACAGAGGCTCAAGTCCCGGCCGTGCATCCCGTACATATTTGCGGACGGTCCGCCTATATCCGAGACATAGCCCTTGAAATCCGGCATCTGCGTCACCTTCTCAATCTCGGCCAGGATGGATTTCTCGCTGCGCGAATTGATGAACTTGCCCTGATGGGCGGAGATGGTGCAGAAGGCGCAGCCGCCGAAGCAGCCCCGGTGGATATTGACCGAATGCTTGATCATCTCGTATGCAGGAATCGTCTTGCCCTTGTAGCGCGGATGCGGAAGGCGGGTGTACGGAAGATCAAAGGAGTTGTCCAGCTCCGCCTGGCTCAATTGGGTATACGGAGGATTCACCACCACGTATCTGTCACCTACCGGCTCCACTATCACAGAATCCTGCTCAAGCCTGTTGCTCTCCACCTCCATTTTCACGAAATTGTCGCAGAAGGCATCCGTGTCCGAGACGCATTTCTCATAAGAGTTGAGCTTCAATGTATTATCCGGAAGCTTTGATACATAGCCCGCATCGGCCACGAAACTCACCTGCCGCAATTTGCGGAGCAGATTGGCATTGTAACCGTTGCGCATCGCCTTTGCGACTTCGCAGATGACTTTGTCGCCCATCCCGTAGATGAGCAGGTCAGCGCCGCTGTCAATGAGGACCGACGGCTTGAGGGAGTCGCTCCAATAATCATAGTGTGTCAGGCGGCGGAGCGAAGCTTCGATGCCGCCGACGACCACGGGGACGTGGGGATAGAGCTGCTTGAGGATGCGGGTATAAACCGTGACCGCGTAGTCCGGCCTCTGCCCCGCCCTGCCTTCCGGCGTATAGGCATCATCGCTGCGCAGGCGCAGGTTGGCGGTATAATGGTTGACCATCGAATCCATGCTGCCGGCAGTGACGCCGAAGAAGAGCCGCGGAGCGCCGAGCTTGCGGAAGTCGCGCAGGTCGTCGCGCCAGTTGGGCTGCGGGACTATCGCCACGCGGTAGCCCTGCTGCTGCAGTATGCGGCCGATGACCGCCGCCCCGAAGGACGGATGGTCAATATACGCATCCCCGTTGAAAAGTATGACGTCGAGGCTGTCCCACCCCAGGGCGGCAACCTCCTTGGCTGAAGTCGGAAGAAAATCTGACGTTTTGAAATCCACGGCTACATCAGCTTACGCTTGCGGAATATGAAAATGACCACAAAGACAATGAGCACCATCGACGCGGCGATGACAATCATATCCCAGTTGCCGCCGATAAGCGGCAATTTGATATTCATTCCGTAAATGCTGGCGATAAGCGTAGGAGGCATAAGGAGCAGTGACACGATGGTAAAGACCTTCATGATCTTGTTCTGGTCCAGATTGATAAGACCGAGGACCGTGTTCTGCAGATACTCGAGACGCTCGAAACTGAAATTCGTATGGTTGATCAGGGAGTTGGCGTCCTTGAGCATTATGTTGAGCTTGCCGTTGATGCCCTTAGGCATCTTGTCGCTCTTGAGCAGCGCGGAGATCATCCTCTGCTTGTCGACGATGTTCTCACGCACTATCATCGTATTCTCCTGCAACTGATTGATATCTATGAGGAAGTCCTCGTTGACATCCTCTCCCAGGCTGACGCGCTTGCTGTACTGCGCGATCTCCTTGGACATCAGCTCGATCATATCGGCATCGAGGTCGATCCTGTTCTCGAGGATGCCCGCCAGGATGTGGAATCCTGTCGGGAAGAGCTTCGGGTTGACCTGCATCCTGCGCTGGATATCGGTAAAACTGCGGAGAGGCACCTGCCTGATGGAGGTGAAGATATTGCCTACTATCTGGAACGAAACCGACTCCATCGTATAACTTTCAGGCCCCGGGATAAGGAAGTCCGTATTGACAGCGATGGAATTGACGGTCTCCGAATAACGTGATGAACTCTCGATCTCCTCCGCCTGTGCGCGGCTCTGCAGATTGACGCCGATGAACTCCTCAACTGCGCGTTTCTCATCCCCGTCAGGGTCAAAAAGGTCCAGCCACAGCGCGTCCTTCACCGTGATGCTCTTGAATATGTCCGTGGATTCCGATGTAAGAATCTGTCCGTTTGAATTATAAAAGATTTCTAACATAGCACTCAAGATTAGCAGTTTGTAATTCCGTTGAGATTACGGGGTTACAACTACCTGGCTCGAGGCTTTGGTCTTCTGACGCAATAGAAATTCCTTATACGGGCAAATCTGATCATTCTTTTTCTTTATTCTGTCGCCGGAATTAAATCCGACCGAGCGGCAAAGGTATAAAAAAATGTGTAAATTTGTATGAAAATGAATTTTCATGTAACTAAAATAAATTAACATACAAATGAAACATTCCCGTTCTCTCATCGCAGCATCGATACTGGCAACTCTTTGCCTGTCAGGATGCTCACCTAAGACCGCTCCCAAGGCCGAAGCGGCAGCTCCTGATGCTGAAGCATCTGCAACCCCATACGTTTCCGTCCGCACCGATGTGCCTAACAAAGCCTTCTACAAGGACGTATTCATGCACGGCGGCCTCAGTCTCAGTTCGTACGACACCCTGCCGTACCTCGGAGCCCTCGGCCTGAGCCACGAATATGTGGCCCTCGGCAGCGCCACGGAAGAAAACAAGGCGCTCCAGAAAAGCATATTCAACAGCAATCCGGATGATGCGAACGGCGTTCTCCTCTACCCTGACGGCGAACCGCGCTTCCGCCTGCTCTACGTGAACGGAGGCGGTGCGAATTCTTCAGGAAAGAAACTGGAGAATCAGGGAAGAATCAATTTCAAGACATTCGTTGACAACGGCGGCTCATACGTCGGCAACTGCGCCGGCGCATACCTGCCCGCAGTCACCGAGGACAGGACAGGTTTCGGTGGATATGTTGGCGTATGGCCGGGCGACTGCAGCGGCGCATCGACACCTGTCTGGGAAGTGGGCTATATCGTACCTGAAGGATCCCCGCTTCGCAAATACAGCGACTTCGGAGGCGACTTCTACATAGATTCGGTCCGTCATCACAACGGTCCGTTCTTCGAGCGCTGGTATGAGGTGCCGGGCACTGAAGTGCTTACCCTCAACGACTATCCTGCCTACAGATTTCATATGAAGCCTTCAGCCATCGCATACAAGGCCGACTGCTACAAGGGCCGCGTAATCCCCATCGGAGGCCATCCCGAGAAAATCACCGAAGGCGACCAATTCACGCTTATGCAGTCATACGTAAGGTATGCTCTCGAAGGCGTGGGCTGCGCCAAGGCGAAGGGCATCCTCTCCAACGGCGAGATGCGCCGTATGACCAAGTCTACGGAGGACAACGACCCTGCATTCACCAAGATCGGCGACAAGCAGTGCCACCATTTCGTATTCTCGCTCCCTAAGAAGGCCCGCAACGTCGAGATACGCCTCGAATCGCTCGAGGATTATGAACTCAGCCTTCGCCTCGCACAGGGGACTTTCGCATTCAAGGAGGACGCAAAATATGCCGCAGAAGGCAAGGACCTTGTGAAAACGCTCAGATTCGAGGAACTCCCGGCAGGCACCTGGTACATAGGCGTGCAGTGCGAAAGCACGGTGGAGGCCACCCCTGTCAAGACGCACGTCGCATACAGCAACACCGCTGTCCTCAACGGAGCGCCTTACACCATCTCGGTCAAATGGGAAAACGTCAGCACGGGCAAGGCAGTCCTCTGGACCGGTGCCAACGCTAACGAGGCCATCAAGAAGACTATCAATCCGAAGGCCATTTTCACGGATATCGACAGCACCATCACAAAGATTGTCTTCAAGACTTCTGTCACAAACCCTCAGGGAATCCGCATCGACGACCCGGCCCTGTCCGAAGAGCCGATCTGTGCGCTGGTTGACAAAAACGTGCTCACTATCAGCACCACCGCCAGGGAAATCCAATCCGGACTGCATCCGAGCTTTTTCTTTGAAGGTTACGGCGCTCTCAGGACAATAGAGAATATCGAGGCGCTCAACACAAGCGAGGCCCTCTCATTCACAGAACTCTTCAAGGATTGCCATTCCATCGGGAAGATCGACCTCTCATCATTCGAGGCGGGCAGCCTCCACTCCATCGACGGTATGTTCCGCAACTGCTCATCCCTGAAGAAAATTGACTTCTCCCCTCTCAAGACCGTGCGCCCCATCAAGCTCGGAGACGCGTTCCGCGGAATGCCGAACCTCGAGGAGATCGACTTCGGAATGATGGAGTTCAATGATTACGAGATCTACGACAATATCTACCTGTTCTCCAGCAAGAAGGATGCTGGCGACAAGCGCTGCTCATCCAAGCCGGGATCGCTCACCATAAGGTGTACTCAGAGCGTGGCCGCCAGGATGTTCGAGAACGGCAGCCTTCAGAATCTCAGTTCCGGCGCGGACAACGCCGAACCTGTCAAATTGCGTTTCATAGACAGCGAAAGCGGGAAAGATATTCAGATCGAATGGAAAGAAATCAAAAGATATTGATTGGCATTCTTGCAGCGGTCAGCCTGGCTGGATGTTCCCCAAAGGTAACGGTCACGGATACCGCCTCACAGGCCGCGGCGAATGCAGAGACCCCTTATGTAGCAGTCCGCACGGACGTACCGGACAAGGCCTTTTACAAAGACGTGTTCATGGACGGAGGCCTTGCGCTCAGCAGCAATAAGAATATGCCTTCCCTCAAGGTCCTCGGCCTCACTCACGAGTACATAGGCGTAGGGAAAAGCACAGAAGAGAACAAGTCGATACAGAACTCCCTGATATGTGGTAATGAGGACGATGCCAACGGCGTCCTCCTCTACCCTGACGGAGAACCGCGCTTCAGGATGATATATGTCAACGGCGGAGGCGCCGACGGCCACGGCCGTTCAATCGAATATGCAGGCAGGCAGAACCTCAAGCAGTTCGTGGACAACGGAGGCTGCTACGTGGGTTCCTGCGCAGGCGCATATCTCATCGGTACGTCCTACGACCACATCCACAGCGGCGGATACATCGGTATCTGGCCGGGATTCGTGGACGGCACGAGCACACCTACCTGGAAAGTGGGATACATCATACCGGAAGGCTCTCCGCTCCGCAAATACAGCGACTTCGGTGGCGACTTCTACGTTGATTCCGTATCCCATCACAACGGACCTTTCTTCAAGCATTACCAGCAGATACCGGGTACGGAAGTCCTTGCAATCAACGATTATCCGGCATACAAGTTCCACGGTCACCCTTCAGTCATCGCATACAAGGAGAACTGCTTCAAGGGCCGCCTGATCCCTATCGGAGGCCATCCGGAGATGGTCAAGAAAGGTGAGAAGCTGGAGCTGATGTGCGACATCGTGCGCTATGCCCTCGAAGGCCAGGGTTGCGCCAAGGCGAAGGCCATTCTCTCCAACGGAGAACTGCGCAGGATGACAAAGTCCACCAAAGACGAGGACCCTGCGCACACCAAGATAGGTGACAAACAGTGCCATCACTTCGTATTCGCTCTGCCGAAGAAGGCGCGCAACATTGTGGTGCACCTCGAATCGATTGACGATTATGAACTCAGCCTGCGTCTGGCCAATGGCACATTCGCCTTCAAGGAGGATGCGCAGTACGCAGCAGAAGGCAAGGATGCAGTGAAAGAGCTGCGTTTCGACGAGCTTCCAGCCGGCACCTGGTATATAGGTGTGCAGTGTGAGAGCACGGTGGAGACGAAGGAGCTTGGGGACCACGTAGAATACAGCAACACCGGCATCCTCAACGGTGCGGCATACAGCATATCTGTGAAGTGGGACAATGTTGCCACAGGCAGGGCTGTGCTGGCCAAGGGCCTGGATGTCAATGAAATGATCAAGAAGACCATCAATCCCGCATTGGACGGCAGCGACGTGGACAGCACCATCACCCGCATCGTACTGAAAACCGACGACAGCAGCAAGGAGGGTTTCCGCGTGGATGACAGGCTGCTCTCTGAGGAGGCGATCTATGCGTCCATCAGGGAGGGCGTCCTCACATTCTCCACTGCGGCATCGGAGATCAATGCAGGCAAACTGCCGGCATTCCTCTTCAACGGTTTCAGTTGCGCGAAGACGATTGACAATCTGAAGGCCCTCCGGACAGACGAGGCGGAGACCTTTATGGAGATGTTCCAGAACTGCGCTTCGCTCGAATCCATAGACCTGAGTTCATTCAAGGCGGACAAACTCGAGGATATCAATGCGATGTTCAAGGGATGCAAGCTCATCAGAAAGATTGATATCTCCCACTTCGGCAAGCGCCCGATGGAGAATATCAACAATCTGCTGCGCGTAATGCCTGCCCTGGAGGAGGTAAACCTCGGTGCCCTGGAGTATGTCGGCTGGAAGGACCCTAATGCCTTTGTCGCAAGTCCTGCTGACAAGAGCGACAGAACCGGCAAAGACAGGACAGTCACCATACGCTGCACCAGAAGTCTTGCCAATGCTGTGGCCAGTTCCAACCTCAAGGCTGCGTCAGTCCGCTTCATAGACTACGCCACCGGCGAGGAATTTGCCCCTGAATGGAAGTAGAATCCATTATTCAATCAATCCGTTTGCCAATTCAGACAGATTGATGTATTTTTGTGCGCATAAATTATCAACCTGATAATCAAATATTTTAATATGAAAGTAACAGACTCCAGGAATACTTACATAACTCCTTCGACCAAGATGGTTGAGATAAAAGTTCAGAGTTTGCTATGCCAGAGCGATCCCGATGGCACACCAAGGTACAGTGAAGAGGAAATCGAACCGGGAATCTTTGGATAAACCCTTTATCAGCAAATAAATTGAGTATGAAAAAGCTAAAATACATTGTACTGATTCTTGCCGCAGCCATATCAACTGCGGCCTGCAACAAAGAGATAACTGAGATCAATGGCGCCGGGTTTGCAAAGGCGAACAACGGCAAACTGACTGTCAGTGCCATAGCTGGAACAGTCGGCAATGGAGATGCTGACACAAAGGCTCACGGCGATTATGGCTATGATATCCTCTGGGATGAAAATGACGAGATTGCCGTAAAGGATGCTTCCGGCCATCAGGGAATCTTCGGGATTGCCGACGGTGTGGGAAAAAAGGTCGGAACATTCGCTCAGTCCGAGTCTGATACCTACGAATATTCCGGTGAAGTCACCGGCTATTATCCTGCAGAGATGCTTCAGGAGGACGGCAGCATCAAGTGGCCGACAGCCCAGAAGTATTCAAAAGTGCTGACCGACGTGCCGATGACGGCGACGGCCACCATTACCGATGGCGGAACCGTCTTCAATTTTGACGGCCTTGGCGGGGTTCTCCAACTTATACTTACCGTGCCCGGAGTCGACCTTCCAATGAAGAGCATCACTGTCTCGGCCGACAACCTCAACGAACCTATAAGCCTTGACTGCATAGGCCTGACCCTCGGAGCTGCCGCCCAGACAGTGAACATATCCCTGCCGGCACAGGAATACACCAATATGAAGCTCTCCTTCGAGGCGTCAAACGGCACACTGAAAGACCTGACTGCCAAGAAAGGCATTACCATCAAGAAGAACGTAGTCCTGAAGGGCGCGTACGCTCTGGACGGATTCGAGTTGAAGAACGTCCCGGATTACCTGTATTTCACCGCAGTGGATGGGAGCGTTTCTATAGGAATGCAGAATTATGGAACAGTTGAGACCATCGGATTCGAATACACGACGGACCCCGTGAGTGGCACGTGGGAAGACTTCACAGCCGACAATTCAGTGTATACCGTGCAGAATATGATAACACTTGATGCCGGGGAGACCGTGTTTATCCGTGCCAAAGCACTTCGTACAGGCCTGAGCATATCCGATTCAAATTACTGGAACTTCGTTTTCTCAGGCGATACAAACGGAAGAGTACGGGCCGGGGGTAACATAATGTCTCTTATTGACCCGGAAGTGAAATCCACAACCGTAGGAAGCTATGCTTTCTGCCATCTCTTCGATGCGACATTTTGCCAAAGCAAATTGCTGCTCACATCCCCAAAAATCCTTACCAACACTCTAGCGGAACACTGCTTTGACCGTATGTTCAACGAATGCCGTGCCCTGCAAGAACCACCTATGCTGCTTCCGGCAATGAAATTGGCAGAAAGCTGCTATGAATATATGTTCAGCGGCTGCTCGGCTCTGAAATATGCTCCGGCGCTGCCTGCGTCTCAATTGGCGAAAGAGTGCTATTATGGTATGTTCAATCGCTGCACCAATATCACAGAATCACCATATCTTCCTGCGTCAACCCTCTCTGAGGGGTGCTATCAGAATATGTTTTATGGCTGTTCTTCTTTGAGTTCGGTAAACGTGAACTTCACTGATTTCAATGCTGTTACTGATGCAACTACCAATTGGCTGTATGGCGTTTCATCCACAGGAATGTTCTATTGCCCGCAAGATGTGGCCCCGGAATTTCTTGGATCATCGGGCGCCGTCCCTGCCGGTTGGAGAGCATGCATAAACGTTCTTCCGGACAATGCTGCCATCGGAACAGAGGTGTACTCCAACGGCCGGCCGGGCATTTATGTCGGAACCGTGGGTGGCCATAAACTTCTGTTTGCCAAGACTGATATCGGATCGGACAGCGAGTATACTCCGGGCACCAGGTTCAGCCGCGAAGAATTAGCTTCTCTATCCTGGGAACAGGGATGGCGTCTTCCTACCGAAGCGGAGATGCTGGCCCTTTATCAGAATTTCACGCTGTCCAAGTTTGAAGACGCTGCGTGGTTCAGTTTCAATGCGACCTCGACTTCGCTTCTTTTCCCTTATACCAACAATGTTTCCGAAGACAGAAGAGAGAGCCGCTCCTGGCTGAGCGGAGGGGAAAGCTTTTTCTGGTTCCGTTCCGATAATAAATGCGGCAAAACGGGAGACACATCAGAAATCGCAGATCGCAGATACACTGTCCGACTCGTGAAAGAGTTGTAACAGTTTTATCAGGATTCTTACAGCCTCGGAAAATGATTTCCGAGGCTTTTTAATTCTTATTGAGTCCCTGTACCTTGAGTCCGAATTGACTGTTACATCAGATGCTCGATGAGGATTTTGATGCCGATGCCGATGAGGATGAGACCGCCGATCAGGTTGCACTTGCTGCCTATGATCTCGCCGAGCTTCTTTCCGCCACGCAGACCGATTCCGGCAGCGGCAGCAGTCACAAGGGCTATCACCAGGGTTGCCTCCAGTATGGCCGCAGTCTTCATCTGAATCATAGCGAACGAGATGCCGACCGCGAAAGCGTCAATGCTCGTCGCCACGGAAGAGAGCACCAGTTTGCCGGTATTGAGCAAGTCAACAGATTCCTGCGTCTCCCCGTCCTTGAAGGATTCCACTATCATGTTGCCACCTATCCAGGCCAGCAGCAGGAAGGCCACCCAGTGGTCGTATTTCTCGATGTACTGATTGACGGTCGAGCCAAGCGCCCAGCCCAGGAAAGTCAGGCCGCCCTGGAAGAAAGCGAAAAAGAAGATCACCTTGATGCGTTTTGCAAGGTTGACGTCTTTCATGCACGCGCCGCCTATGAGCGAGATGGCAAGTGTGTCGAAGCACAGTCCGACTGCTATGAGGAATATTTCGAGTAATGACATATCAGGCAATTTTGCGTATGCGGAAAAGCCACATACCGATGAAAGTCAGCAGACCGTTGACGATAAGCAGTGTGAAGCCCAGGTCAAAGCCGAGCCATCGCTTGCCCAAAAGGTTGAAAACGAGGCAGAGCAGAGGTGCGGCGAGGGCGATCCACGGCGTAGCCCGGTCATTGACGCGGCAGCGGGTGAGTATGCCGAAGAAGAAAATGCCCAGCAACGGGCCGTATGTATATGAAGCGAGTTTATATACGAGGTTGATAACCGAATCGTTGCTGATGAGGTAGAGCGCCAGTATTATGAGCAGGAAGGCGGCCGCCACTGCGGCGTGAACCCATTTGCGTACACGTCCCTCCTTCCGCTCATCCAGGTCCTGACGGCTCCCGAATCCCAGGAAATCCACACATACGGAGGTGGTCAGCGAGGTCAGAGCCGCACCTGCGCTCGGATAGGAGGCGGATATCAGACCTATCAGGAAGAACAGGCACACGCCGAAGCCGAGGTAATTGCTCGCCACAGCCTGGAATATCTCATCCGTCTTGGTGACACCCAGAGCCTCCATCCCACCCTTGCCGGCCACATAGACGCAGAGCAATGCGCCCAGCAACAGGAAAAAGAGATTGACGACTACTACGGTGATACTTGTACTGTACATATTTTTCTGAGCGGCGCGAAGATTCCGGCAGGCAAGGCTCTTCTGTATCATTGCCTGGTCCAGACCCGTCATTGCCACGGCGATGAAAATGCCGGAGATGAACTGCTTGACGGCATTTGTTCCTGTGGACCAGTTCCAGTCGAACCAGTCGCTGTAGCCGTGCCCCGGAGTCAATGCATTCGACGCGGAGGCCACAGCAGCGCACATTCCACGGAAGTTCCAGCCCATATCCCGGCAAATACCGGCAATGGCAAGGCCGACGGCCAGCAGCATGAAGGTGGTCTGAAGCACGTCAGTCCAAATGATGGTCTTGACGCCGCCCTTGTAGGTATAGAGGTAGAGCAGCACCAGGAAGACCACGCTTATCAGCGAGAATACGAAGGTCGGTGAAGTCGCGGAGATAATGCCTTTCGGCACGAAGGAGAAGAACACCACTATCACCACGAATATCCTGACCGCGGCACCCAGAAGTCTGGATATCATAAAGACTACAGTACCCGTCCTGTGGCTCACAGGGCCGAACCGTTCGCCGAGATAGCTGTATATCGATGTGAGATTCATCCTGTAATACAGCGGCAGAAGCACCTTGGCTATGATGATGTAGCCGCCCACGAATCCCAGCACCAGTGGCATATAGAAGAAATTCTGCGTCCACACATTGCCCGGCACGGAAATGAAGGTCACGCCGGAGATGGAGGCGCCTATCATGCCGTAGGTCACCACCGGCCACGGCGCCCTGCGGTCCCCCGAAAAGAAGGAAGAAGTACCGGCCCTGCGCGTGGTGATGTGGGATATCAGGAAGAGCAGTGCGGTATATGCCGCAAACGCTATGATGAACCAGTGGAACGGGAATTCGTGCTGCATAAAGCCCTAAGGTTTGAATATCTGGCGGTTCTGGATGGAACGGCCGAGGGTCAGCTCGTCGGTGTATTCGAGGTCATCCCCGAAGCCCACGCCGCGCGCGATGGTAGTCACGGTGACGGGCAGACCGGAGATCTGCTTGTAGATGTAGAAGGAGGTCGTCTCCCCTTCCATCCCGGTGCTCAGCGCGAGGACCACCTCCTTGATTTCGCCCCCGGCGATGCGTTCGGTCAGTTCGCGTATAGGCAGGTCAGCCGGACCTATGCCGTCCATAGGCGAAATGATACCGCCCAGGATGTGGTACAGGCCGTTGTACTGCCCGGTATTTTCGATGCTGAACACATCCCTCAGGCTCTCCACCACGCATACCACGGAGCGGTTGCGGCGGCTGTCCGAGCAGATCGGACAGATGCTGTCGTCAGAGATCATATTGCAGTCCGGGCAATAATGTATATCGCTCTTGAGCTTGACGAAGGCCTGTGCGAAGCGGTTGACATTCTCCGCAGGCTGGCTGAGCATATGCAGCGCGAGCCTGAGCGCGGTCTTGCGTCCCACACCAGGCAGCGAGGCGAACTGATCCACAGCCTCCTCCAGCAGGGATGAGTTGTAATTGCGTCCGAACATAAGAATTATCTGCTCTTGTGATACTCGATCAGACCGTCCATCGGAGTCCTGACAATGCGACCCGGCTTCATACCCGCAGCCACTATGCATTTCTCAAGGATATCCTTGAAATAGAATGCGATGGAACCCACAAAGCTCACCTCATAGGTCTTGAAATCATAATGTGTCACATTGCGGCGGAGGAACTCCTCGAAGCCGCTCTTGACGAGCCCGGTGACATACGGATGGTTGCGGAAATCGTGCAGGAACGCCGCAAAGGATGCGAGGTAGCTGTTAGGTTTTTCGCCTCTGTATACCTTCTCAACGATTATCGGATAGTCCAGGTCGTAACGCTTTGTAAACTCCTGCTCCAATGCGGCTGGCAGCAGGCCTTTGATGAAATCGGAGAGCAGTCGTCTGCCGAAATAGGCTCCGCCCGCCTCGTCGCCGAGGATATAACCGCCAGCCGGGACATTGTCAACTATCTCCTTGCCGTCATAGAAGCAGCTGTTGGAACCAGTACCGATGATGCATGCGATTCCCGCCTTGTCGCCAAAAAGACCGCGGGCCGCAGCCACCATATCCGATGCCACTTCACACTTCGCCGTTTGGAATATTGCCTTGAGACAGTTGGCAATCTTGTCCTTCTGCTCATCTGAAACGATTCCTGCGCCGTAAAAAAATATGTCTGTAACCTCCTCGGCAGGGAGAGTCTTCAGTTTGTCCGTGATAATTCCGGAAATCTCATCCTCCGACATGAATACAGGATTGATGCCGGGAGTCGTGAGGCCCTTGACCGAGCCGTATTCATTGACGGCACGCCAATCCACTTTGGTCGAGCCGCTGTCAGCTATGATATACATTTGAATTGATTGTTATTGTTTCACTATTACTCCATATTTCCGCCACTGCCACATCCCGATAATACACATTACCGTATATGCGACATACAGCAGTGACATCCAGTAGACGCCGCCAAGGAAGAATATCGGCATTGACGCTACATTGACCACAATCCAGATGTACCACTGCTCTCTGAACGACTGGCTGAGCCAGTAAGTGGCGAGCATGCTGAGGACTGCGACCGCCGTGTCAAAATAAGGCTGTCCCGCGAATGAGATATTGCCCGTCTTCGCAGCCACGCTGCTGAAGAAAGGCGCGAGCAGCAGATATGCCGCCACCGCTACGGCAGCGCTGATGACGCCCTTTTTCTTATTGAAAGGGATGATGGCAATCTTCGGATGCTGCGGTCTGTCATCAAGCCCGTGCTGCTCGATCGATGCATCCTTGACCTTCGTCCACTGCGCAATGCCGTATATTGATGCGCCGATATAGTAGAACTGTATGAGCATCATCGAATAGTAGTGGCTGTGCCAGAATACAAAAATGTTGAGAATGGATGAGACGAGCCAGAAATACCACATCTTGCGGGATTTGCGGATTTCATAAAGGACATAGATGAAGCCGACGACCATGGCCGCGATTTCCAGCCACCCGAAAATATCCAATGAGGCAAAGTACTCCGACATAATATATGCGTCCGGCGGCTGTATGAACCGCGGTGATGCAAAGATAGGATTTTAGAATCTGTTTTGAAATTTCAATACAGATTCTTATTACTTTTGTGGCTTGATAATTGTCTATGATATTGTTGTTATGACAGATTTGTTCAAATATCTCGTTGCCGCAGCAGCAGCGGTCATGATTTCCGCTCCCATCAACGCGGCAGCGCCGAAGCGATATACCGTCAAGGTCGAGGAAACCTTCATCCACGACACCCACTCATACACGCAGGGACTCTTCTTCTGCAAGGGACAGCTCTACGAATCCGCCGGACAATACGGCGAATCGACAATCCGCAAGGTGGATCTTAAGACGGGCAAGGTACAGAAGCGCCAGGACCTTGACCACAGATACTTCGCTGAAGGCTCCTGCATCATAAACGGCAGGATGTATGTGCTGACCTGGCGGGAGAAAACCTGTTTCGTATACGATCCGGACACTTTCGTCAAACTCGGTTCCTACAGGTACAACACCGAGGGCTGGGGGCTCACCACTGACGGCAAGAGCCTGATAATGAGCGACGGAAGCGACAAGATATATTTCCGCGACCCGAAGAACTTCTCAGTAACCGGAGAAATCAGTGTCACGGTGAACGGCAAGCCGCTCAATTATCTCAACGAGCTCGAATACATTAACGGAGAGATCTGGGCTAATGTCTACTGCGCCGACCAGATTGTCATCATCAATCCCGAGAACGGAGTGGTCAAGGCCGTTGTGGACTGCACTGATCTGCTGCCGCGCACACTCAGGAAGCCCGAGACGGACGTACTCAACGGCATAGCATACAACCCGGATGACGGAGCCATCTACCTGACGGGCAAATACTGGCCGAGACTCTACAGAATATCACTAAAATAGCAAAAAAAGGGGCTGATATCCCCTTTTTTTTGTAAATTGCGCTAATAAATCTTTTAGCACAACATGAGGAAACTTATCAGAATATCACTTCTGGTGACGCTGCTTCTGTCGAGTCCTTTGTCTCTCTTTGCCGAAGACATCAATCTTAGCAAGGCGAAGGAAGTCGCTGAGGTATTTTTCACCAAATCAGGTCAGGCCTTCACCCGCGCCGGCAGCACCCTGACTCTCGTCAATGCGGCCGAGGTGGCACAGACACGCACAGGAGAAGCCCCGGCATTCTACATTTTCAACCGCGCCGAAGGCGGTTTCGTCATTGTATCGGGATGCGACGCGGCCATGCCGATCCTGGGTTATTCGTTCGAGAACCAGTTCGGCGATATCAACGATATGCCGCAGAACCTCTCCAGCTGGCTCGACTTCTATCGG
>JAZRZH010000011.1:0-53633 GCA_045601245.1 Bacteroidales bacterium | reverse complement strand
CAAAGAGAATAAAAGAGGGGAGAATAATTACAGTTTTGGGCCCATTTTGGGCCCAACTGCTGTAACTAATTGATACACATAGTATGAAGTGGAGATGGGCGGAGTCGAACCGCCGTCCAAACAGAGTGCCAGGTGGCTTTCTACATACTTATCCGGCCTTTGATTGTCGGGGGAGGTCTGCCGGTCGGCGGGCCAACCGCCCCTTATCCTCTGAATCTTGGCGCGCTGTAGAGGAGTCGGCGCGTGCAGCCTTCTTGGATGATATCCCTGGTGCAGGCCATAGAGGGCGTAAAGTCCTGCGGGATACTCGTCGCTACGGACCTGGTCCGCGCGATTAAGGAGTCTGACTTAGTCTAGACTACGCAGCGAGTGCATAATTGTTGTTGCCAGTTATGGCGTGAGCTCTGAGATTAGCGAGCCGGGGCACGAGGCTCGGTATGCTTACCATCCAACATCATCCGCTGTCAAAACCAGAACATCCCCAAATGTCAAATGATGCTGCAAAGATGCAAAAAAAGTATTATCTTTGAAAAATTATACACAAAACATTTGTACAATGTATTTAGACGGACAACTCTATATCGCCCATTCGGCGAACGGCCCCATCAATCTGGTGGGCAATATGACAAACCGGCACGGCCTGATAGCGGGAGCTACAGGTACCGGCAAGACAGTGACCCTTCAGGTGATGGCTGAAACTTTCTCCCAGGCGGGAGTGCCTTGCTTCATGGCCGATATGAAAGGTGACCTTTCAGGCATCAGCCAGACCGGCGCGATGTCATCCTTCATCGAGAAGCGCTGTCCTGAATTCGGCATAGAGGATCCCAAGTTCGCAGGCTGCCCTACGCGTTTCTTCGACGTATACGGGGAGCAGGGCTTCCCTATGCGCACCACGGTCTCCGCAATGGGGCCGCAGCTCCTTTCCCGACTGATGGAGCTCAATGAGACACAGAGCGGAGTGCTCAATATCGTATTCCGCATCGCTGATGATGCTGATCTCCTCCTGATTGACCTTAAGGACCTCAGGATGATGCTCGACTTCGTCGGCAAGAACGCCTCGCAGTTCACCACTCAGTACGGCAATGTTTCTTCCGCAAGCATCGGTGCGATTCAGCGCGCCCTTATGGCGATCGAGAGCGAAGGCGGCGACAAGTTCTTCGGCGAACCTGCATTTGACGTCAATGACCTCCTCGACGTGGACGCGACGGGCAAGGGCATAATGAACGTGCTTGCAGCGGACAAGCTGATGCTCAATCCGAAACTCTATTCGACTTTCCTGCTCTGGCTTCTGACAGAGCTCTACACCCAGCTCCCGGAAGTGGGCGACCTGCCTCTCCCTAAACTGATATTCTTCTTCGATGAGGCTCATATGCTATTCGAAGGCACCTCAAAGGCTCTCGTGGACAAGATCGAGCAGGTCATCCGCCTCATCCGTTCCAAGGGCGTGGGCATCTATTTCATCACGCAGTCCCCGACCGACGTGCCCGTTGACATCCTCGGCCAGCTCGGCAACCGCGTGCAGCATGCACTGCGCGCATTCACGCCTCAGGACCAGAAGGCCGTCAAGTCGGCAGCCCAGACCTTCCGCGCCAATCCGGATTTCAAGACGGAGGAGGCCATCATGGAACTCGGCACAGGTGAGGCCCTCGTCTCATTCCTCGATGAGAAGGGTTCCCCTTGTATTGTCGAGCGCGCGAAGATACTCTTCCCTCTGAGTCAGATAGGCGCCATCACCGAGAGCCAGCGCCAGGATATCCGCAATGCGGCTCCAGCCCGCATCAAGGCATACGACAAGTTCGTGGACCGCGAAAGCGCCTTCGAAGTGCTGACAGAGCGCTACGAACAGGCTGCAAAAGAGGCGGAACAGGCTGAGAAGGAGGCCGAAAAGGAAAAGGAGAAGGCGGCCAAGGAGAAAGAAAAATCCGGCAAGGGCAAGGCCATCAAGCGCACCATCTTCGGTACGATGATTGGCGCTGTGGCTACAAGTTTCGCACGCAGCCTTGGCACCCAGGCCGCCAAGACCATCACCGGCGGCTCAAAGAAGAAGAGCACTTCCACCAAGAAGAGCACGTCAACAAAGAAATCCTCAAGCACAGCCGGCGACATCCTCAGCAAGGCCGCCAAGACTGCCACTACCACAGCCACCCGCAAGGTGACAGAAGAGATACTCAAGAGTATTCTCAAGTAGTGCCCGCCGATGGATTTCGCGGAGAGTTTCAGGCAGTTCCTCGCGGATACGGACATCGAGTTCCGCTCCGCGGGGAATTCCTTTTTCCTCCCTTCAGCCAATCTTACGGTGCAACTCGTGCCGCTGCAGGATGCCGTGGCGCAGAATCCGCAGCCGGTCGCACAGCCGCAAGACGGGAACATCATACACCTCTACGAAGACAGGTGGTGGGGGAAAGGGAATCTGATCCGCGGCCGACTGAAGGCTCATACGGGCCGTCAGCGCAGCATTTTCGCACGCAAGTGCGAACTTGTGAAGCCGTCTCCCCAGGAGACTGCGTATTTCCTGGAAGGCAATCACGTATATGGCAATGCGCGTTGCCGCTACCGTTACGGGCTGAAGTATGAAGGTGTTCTGGTGGCAGTGTCAACATTCTCGGCACCTCGTCCTCTGCCACGTATGGTCCGCGGGGAGGAGCGCATCGTGGAGTCCTATGAATGGGTGCGCTTCGCATCCCTTCCCGACTGCCGCATCTGTGGCGGAATGGGCCGCCTGCTAAAGGCCTTCATAGATGAGGTTCACCCTGATGACATTATGTCCTATGCCGACCTTGAGTGGTCCGACGGCTCCGTTTATGAGAAACTTGGTTTCTCCTTCGCCGCCCTCGTCCCGCCGGTGCGCTTTGCAGTCGACACGTCTCGATGGGAACGTATTTCTATCAAAAAAATAGCCTCTGACCGCCTCCTGCGCGATGTTTCTCTTCCAATCGATACTCCGGTCATCCACAATCTCGGGAGCGCAAAATATATTCTGACCCTTGTCTGATTGTTTATGAAGAGGTTCTTCTTCGTGTGATGAGTGTCTGCCCCGGGCTCGGCTCCAAATAGCCGGCAGTGAAAGATTGTTGATATCTTCTTCTTTGGAACTGTTTTGCGTGTCTCAAATATGGCTAACTTAGCCATCTCTTTTTGAGACAGATATGTCACAGCAGCTAGCCAACGACCTTAAGGTCATACTCGATTTCGCCCGTGAGGAAGCGGTGCGTCTTGGTAGCTGGTCTGTCACGCCTGACCATCTTTTTCTTGGTATTATCCGTCACAAGGGGTGCGAGGCTTGCCGAGTGCTTGCGGACTGCGGTGCGGTGCTGTCCGAGATTAAAAGCAGTATCGAGATGCTTGTGGGCCGCTCCGAATCAATACCTTTCAGCAAGAGTTCCGAAATAGGAATCTCCGAAAGTGTCAAGCGTATTTATGCGGACACATTCGGTCAATTCGTGCCGGAAGGCAATCAGCCCGGATCTCTGCAATTGCTTGCGGCAGTCATTTCCTCGCCGGAAGGGGTCGTGGGTGATATTCTTCAGGATGCCGGCATCTCTTTGCGCGACATCCTCGAGCGCGGAAAACACGAGGATGACCGTATCCGGGATTTTTCCGCGTCATACGATCCTGCGGATTCTGATACTGTCCCGGAGGGGCGCGGCTCCGAC
The DNA here is from genome assembly GCA_045601245.1 of Bacteroidales bacterium. Lineage (GTDB taxonomy): Bacteria > Bacteroidota > Bacteroidia > Bacteroidales > UBA932 > Cacconaster. Next base: position 49,980 of record JAZRZH010000011.1, on the reverse strand, counting down.
GGGCATACTACGTCGGCAGGTCAGAAAGGAGGGGCTGCGTCGCAGCTCGAGCTTTATGGTCGTGATATTACTCGCGCTGCCGCAGAAGGCCGCCTTGATGCTGTGATCGGAAGAGATGACGAGATAGCCCGCATTGCTCAGATTCTCTGCCGTCGCAAAAAAAATAATCCCGTGCTCATCGGTGAGAGCGGGAGCGGCAAATCGGCAATCGTCGAAGGCCTCGCGCAGCGGATTGCCTCGAAGCGTATTTCCAGAGTCCTGTATGACAAGAGGATAGTATCCCTCGACCTGGGGGCCGTCGTGGCCGGTACCAAATACCGTGGACAGTTCGAAGAACGAATCAGGGCGATTCTGCAGGAGGTCCGGAACGATCCGGATGTGATTCTGTTCATCGATGAGATGCACACGCTGGTCGGAGCCGGCGGCACACCTGGTTCTTTGGATGCCGCAAATCTGCTCAAACCGGCTCTTGCTCGAGGGGAGATACGTTGCATTGGTGCAACCACTTTTGATGAATACCGAGAATTCATAGAGAAGGACGCCGCACTTGAAAGACGTTTTCAGAAAGTCGTGGTGGAGCCTACGGATTTTGACCGTACGCTGGAAATCCTCAAGGGCATCAGGCCGTCATACGAGGCATTTCACCACGTGATATATGACGATGATGCACTTGCTGCCTGCATTACATTGTCATCCAGATATATAACCGACCGTTGCCTTCCGGACAAGGCTATCGATCTCCTCGACGAGGCAGGTGCGGGAGCCCACCTGGAATGTTTGCCGCAGGATGCCGAATCCGTGCGTCTTGCCGGCGAACTGGAGCCGTTGAGACGGCTCAAGCGCGAGGCGGCTTTGCGTGGTGATTTCGCTGCGGCAGCGTCGTTGCGGGCCAAAGAGCGTGAAACGGAGTCGCAGGTCAGGGATAATGATTCCTCCGTTGCTTCGTCTGATGCTGTCAGAGTTACGGGCGAGCATATCGCACGCGCGGTCTCTACTATGACCGGTATTCCGGTATTCAAGATTGCTGAAAGCGAAGGGGACCGACTTATGCGTATGGGCGAATCGCTCAGAAAAGTCATTATCGGTCAGGATGTCGCCGTTGACAATGTCGTTCGGGCAATACGTCGCAACCGCGCCGGCATCAAGGATCCGAACAAGCCGGTCGGCACATTCCTTTTCCTCGGTCCTACAGGGGTCGGTAAGACACAGCTGGCAAAGCGTCTGGCTGAATTTATGTTCGGCTCGCAGGATGATATCATCCGTGTGGATATGAGCGAGTTCGGCGAGAAATTCGCAGTTTCGCGCCTGATTGGAGCTCCTCCGGGATATGTGGGTTATCAGGAAGGCGGGCAGTTGAGTGAGCGGGTCCGCCGCAAGCCGTATTCGGTGGTTCTGCTTGACGAGGTCGAGAAGGCGCATCCGGATATTTTCAACCTGCTGCTTCAGGTGCTCGACGAGGGCCGTCTGACCGACAGTGCAGGCCGCCGGATTGATTTCAGAAATACAATCATAATCCTCACTTCGAACGTCGGTAGCCGTGAGGTCCGCGAGTTCGGCTCCGGGATAGGTTTCGCAACCGGCGGCAGGGATATTGACCATAACCATAAGATTTTGATAGACAAGGCGCTCGGCAAGGTGTTCCCGCCTGAATTCCTGAATCGTCTGGACGAGCGCATCTATTTTAATTCGCTTCGTCGCGAGGATATCTGCCGCATAATCGATATCGAGATATCCGCTCTTCGCAAGCGCCTTTCAGATATGGGGCTGGAACTTGTCGTGGCTGATGCTGCAAAGAATTTTATTGCGGATTTGGGGTATGATCCGCAGTTCGGCGCCCGCCCGCTCAAAAGAGCAATACAGCGCTATGTCGAGGACCCTGTCTCCGAGGCTCTTCTAAGCCGCAGAGTATCTGCAGGCAAGGTTGAGGTTATGGTTGCTTCTTCGGGCGACGCCACAGTTGTGGCGTAAATTTCTTTTGCCATTACCGAAATAATCAGTACATTTACAAGTTATTTTAAACCTGTAAAGGCAATTGATATGGACGAAGAGAACAATGTTATTCAAAATAATATCCAAGGATCTGTAGATGAGGCTGATAAGGCTCCAGTGGGCAAGATTATCCCTATAGATATAGAGAGTGAGATGAAGACGGCCTACATCGACTACTCGATGTCCGTCATAGTAGCCCGCGCACTTCCTGATGTCAGGGATGGTATGAAGCCTGTTCACCGCAGAGTCCTTTATGGTATGTACGGACTTGGCCTTATGTCGACATCGGGTACCAAGAAATCAGCCCGTATCGTAGGTGAAGTCCTCGGTAAATACCACCCGCACGGCGATTCCAGCGTCTATGGCGCGATGGTCCGTATGGCACAGAGCTGGAGTCTCCGCTATCCGCTCGTATTCGGACAGGGCAACTTCGGTTCGATTGACGGTGACTCGCCGGCGGCTATGCGTTATACCGAAGCAAAACTTCAGAAGCTTGCCGGTGAGGTGCTCAGTGACCTTGACAAGGATGTGGTGGATTTCAAGCCGAATTTTGACGGCGAGTTCCCTGAGCCTGTAGTGCTTCCTTCAAAGGCTCCGATGCTTCTGCTCAACGGATCCGACGGTATCGCGGTCGGTATGGCCACCAATATGGCTCCACATAATCTCAATGAGACCTGCGACGCAATCTGCGCATATATCGATAATCCAGACATTACCATCGAAGGCCTGATGCAGCACATCAAGGCACCGGATTTCCCTACTGGAGGCATCATTCAGGGCTACCGAGGGATCCGCGACGCATTTGAGACAGGACGCGGCAAGATAGTCATCCGTTCCAAGACTGAGATAGAGACATCATCATCGGGACGCGAGACCATCGTTGTCACCGAGATTCCGTACGCTGTCAACAAGCGCGAACTCATTGAAAAGATTGCCGAACTTGTGGAGGACAAGAAGCTTGACGGCATTTCATATATCAATGACGAAAGTGACCGCACCGGTATGCGAATCGTCATCAAACTGAAGCAGGGCGCGGTTTCCAATGTTGTTCTCAACAACCTCTTCAAGTACACCCAGCTTCAGTCCAACTTCTCCGTCAACAATATTGCACTCGTGGACGGACGTCCTCGTCTGCTCAATATTAAGGAACTTATCCACTATTTTGTTGAACATCGCCACGAAGTGGTTATCCGTCGCACGAAATTTGACCTTGACAAGGCCGAGAAGCGTGCGCATATCGTTGAAGGCCTTCTCAAGGCTCTTGATATCATCGACTTGATCATCGAGCATATCCGCGGATCAAAGACCGTTCAGGAGGCGCGTGAAGGTCTTGTTACCAAATTCGGATTCTCCGAACTGCAGGCCGAGGCAATTGTTGAGATGAAGCTTCGCGCTCTTACAGGACTCGAGCGTGAGAAACTTCAGGCCGAATTCGACGACCTTCAGGCTCTTATCCATCATCTCAGAGAAGTCCTTGCAAATGTCGATATGCAGATGGCTATTATCAAGGAGGAGATGCAGCAGCTCAAGGCTGATTACGGTGACGAGCGCCGTACACGCATCGAGGCTTCTGCTGATGAGGATTTCAATCCTGAAGATTTCTATCCTGACGAGGATGTCGTCATCACCATTTCCCATCTCGGCTACATCAAGCGCACTTCGCTCGCCGATTACCGCTTGCAGAACCGCGGCGGCGTAGGCAGCAAGGGTAGCACTACCCGCGAGGAGGATTTCATCGAGCACATCTATGTGGCCAATATGCACAGCACCCTTATGCTCTTCACACAAAACGGCAAGTGCTATTGGCTCAAAGTATACAACATCCCTGAGGGAACCAAGGCATCAAAGGGCCGCGCCATCCAGAACGTCATCAATATCGATCCTGATGACAAGGTAAAGGCTTACATCAATGTCGGCAACCTCAATGACGAAGAATTCATCAACAACCACTATATCGTGATGGCCACCAAACGTGGCGTCATCAAGAAGACTCTCGTCGAGGCTTACTCCCGTCCGAGGGCGAACGGTATCATCGCAATCAACGTCAAGGACGGTGATGAACTTCTCGAGGTCGCTATCACCGACGGACAGAGCGATATCCTGCTCGCAGGCCGTAAGGGCAAGTGCTGCCGCTTCCACGAGGAGGACGCCAGGGCTCTCGGCCGTATTTCAACCGGTGTCCGCGGTATCAACATCGAAGATGATGACGAAGTTGTCGGAATGGTCTGCCTCAATGCAGATCTGGCCGTTCAGACCAATACCCGCATACTGATCGTCAGCGAGAACGGTTTCGGCAAGCAGTCAGACCTCGAAGAGTACCGCATCACCCACCGCGGAGGAAAGGGTGTCAAGACCATCAACATCACCGATAAGACCGGCGACCTCATCGCAATGAAGGCTGTGACGGACGCAAATGACCTGATGATCATCAACAAGTCGGGCATCACCATACGTATGGCAGCCGCCGATATCCGCGTCGCAGGCCGTGCCACCCAGGGCGTCAAGCTTATCAGCATACGCGAGGGGGACAGCATCGCCGCCGTATGCACGGTGTCCAAGAGCGATGAGCCTGAAGAGGCTCCCGCAGCTGATGCCGTTCCTGTACCGGAGGCCTCCGCGGAGAATGGCACAAAAGTTGACGAAACAGTAGAAAACACAAGCGAAACCACACCTGTAACAAATAATTAATCAATAATCTTAAATCAAATTTCTATTATGAAAAAAGTAATTTTAGCTATCGCGATTGCTCTCTCAGTAGTTTCAGCAAACGCACAGCCTAAAACCGCAGCAGATGCTCAGAAGCTTGTCGACAAGGCTCTCGCTGCTTCCAACGATGCGAAAAAAGCAACCAAAGTCGCAACTTGGATGAATCTTGCTACCGCATATATGGGTGCTTACGACCAGCCGATCGCAAACCTCATCAGCGGTACACAGCGCACTGAAATCAAGATGATTCTTGGCAAGCAGCAGATCCTTTCATCCGATCCTGTCACCGTAAACGGCAAGAATTATGTCATTGACCACTATGCGGACAAGGATCTCTACTACAATGAGGCCGGTCTTCTTGATTTCTATATGGTTACAAAGCCGGCAGTGAAGGGTAATCTTCTCGCTGAGGCTGAAAAGGCCCTTCTCAAGGCAGCAGAACTTGATACCAAAGGCGCAAAGAGCAAGGAAATCGCAGAAAAGTTCGAAGATATCCATAGCAGACTTTCTTCTGACGCCATCAACTACTACACTCTCGGCAAGTATAATGAGTCAGCTGAGCTTTTCGAGCAGTCCCTTGGAAGCTATAACAACAAGATCGTCAATAAGGTCGACAGCCTCAATACCTATTATACAGCACTCGTGGCCGGTCTTGCAGGAAACAAGGACAAGGCTATCAAGTTCTATGACAAGTGCATCGAGATGGGTACATACCAGGAAGGCAATGTTTTCTCAAATCTCTCCAATATCTACCTCCAGGCAGGTGACTCAACCGCCGCAAAGAAGGTCCTCGAAGATGGTTTCGTAAAATATCCGAAGAGCCAGGGTGTCCTCATCGGCCTCATCAATCTCTATCGTGAGACCGGCGAAGATACACAGAAACTCTTCGATCTTCTCCACACCGCACAGGCAAACGAGCCGAAGAACGCGAGCCTCTACTATGTGGAAGGTGACGTTTACAAGAAACTCGGTGATATCGAGAACGCAGAGAAGCTCTATCGCAAGTCTACTGAAGTTGATCCTAAGTATGTGTTCGGTATCCTCAGCGTAGGTATCCTGTACTACGAGCACGCAGTCGATCTTCAGGACAAGGCCAACAACGAGTTTGACGATGCAAAGTATACCGCTCTCATCAACGATATGAACACATCCCTCAAGACCGCTATCGCGCCTTTCGAGGAGTCATTCAAGATGACCGATGATGTAGAACTCAAGAATGCTGTTGCTGAGTACCTCAAGAACATCTACTTCCGTTTCCGTACAGAAGACGGCAACCAGGAGAGGTACGACTTCTACAACAACTTCCTCAAGAAGTAACATACACCTATTTAAATTATAAAAAGGCCGTCACGGAAGTGATGGCCTTTTTTGTGATCATTTTACAAAATCAGTCGGGCGGATGTATTGTCTGCGACATGACGGACATCCGCCCGCACAAGCTATGCGACAGCTTAGTTCAATACTTTTCCTGTCGGGATGTCGTCGCGGCCGGCAAGCTCTTCCGGAGTGCCTTCGAAGATGACGTTGCCGCCCTTCTCGCCGGCGTCAGGACCGAGTTCGATAATCCAGTCCGCAGCCTTGATCATCTCGAGATTGTGCTCGACGACAATGATGCTGTGTCCGCGCGCCACCAGGGCATCGAAAGACTTGAGCAGTTTGGCGATATCGTAATAATGCAGGCCGGTGGTAGGCTCGTCGAAAATGAATAGGATCGATTCATTACCGGCTGCCTCGCGGCCGAGGAAATAAGCGAGCTTGATACGCTGGCTTTCGCCGCCGCTCAATGTGCTGCTGCTCTGACCCAGACTGACATAAGAAAGGCCCACGTCCACGAGCGGCTGCAGTTTGGCAGCGATACGCTGAGCTAGAGGTTCTTTCTGCGACCCGAAGAATTTTATCGCTTCGTCTACGCTCATATCCAGCACGTCGCTGATATTCTTGCCCTGATATTTCACTTCAAGGATGTCAGGCTGGAACCGCTTTCCGCCGCATGCGTCGCATACCATCGTCACATCGGCCATGAACTGCATCTCAATCTTGATGACGCCTTCGCCCTGACATTCAGGGCAGCGTCCGCCATCGATATTGAAGGAGAAATGAGAGTGTCCGTAGCCGTTCATCTTTGCGTAAGGCTGCTCGGAGAACAATTTGCGGATATCGTCATATATCTTGAGATATGTGACTGGGTTCGAGCGCGAACTCTTGCCAATAGGGTTCTGGTCCACATATTCGACGGCTGTGATTTTCCGCAGGTCGCCGCGTAACTCGCGGAACAGTCCCGGCTTGTCACCCATCTGGTTGATGTGGCGATAGAGGGCGGGGTAGAGGATGTCGCCGACAAGCGATGATTTGCCGCTGCCGCTGACTCCGGTAACGACTGTCATACATTTGAGCGGGAATTTGACTGAAATATCTTTGAGGTTATTCTGCCTTGCTCCTACGACCTCTATTGAATATTGAGAAAGTTTCTTCTTTCCACGTTCCTGGATAGGATTGATTCCGGCCAGATAATCAATTGTAAGCGACGTACCCGGCACATCTCCTGACGCAAGTCTCTTCCGCACACCTTCATCCACAGGACCTGAATAAACCACCTCGCCGCCGAATTTGCCGGCGCCGGGTCCGATGTCGATGATCAGGTCGGCTGCCCGCATAATCTGCTCGTCGTGCTCGACGATGATGACCGTGTTACCCAGGTTGCGCAGTTCCTTGAGCACACCTATCAGTCTTTCAGTGTCACGCGAATGCAGACCGATGCTCGGCTCGTCGAGAATGTACATCGAGCCGGTAAGGTTGCTGCCCAGTGAACTGACAAGATTGATACGCTGGCTCTCGCCGCCGCTCAGGGTGTTGGATGCGCGGTTGAGGGTGAGGTAGGAGAGTCCTACCGAATTGATATATTCAAGCCTTTGTCGGAGCTCCTTGAGTGGACGTTCCGCAAGTGTCTTCTCATATTCCGTGAGGCTGTCTGTCAGATTGTCGAGGAATATGCTGAGATCTCCGATCGGCATATTCATCAACTCATTGATGTCCCTGCCTCCGACTTTTACGTAAAGGGCCTCCTTCCTGAGCCTGCTTCCTCCGCAGGCACGACAGACGGTCTGGCCTGAATATCTGGCCTGCAGATATTTGAACTGTATCTTGTACCTCTGGCTGTCCACCCATTTGAAGAACGGATCGATGCCGGTGAACCATTCGTTCCCGCTCCAGAGAAGGTCCTTCTGCGCCTTGGTGAGTTCGCAATAAGGCTTGTGGATCGGGAATCCGAATTTTTCGGCATTCATCACAAGTTCGTCCTTGAAATGGCGCATCACTTCGCCGCGCCAGCAGGCCACGCATTCCTGGTATACGCTCTTCTCCGGCTCCGGGATGACGAGGGCCTCGTCGATGCCAGTGATCTTGCCGAATCCGCCGCATACCGGGCAGGCGCCGAGAGGATTATTGTAACTGAAAAGATGCTCGCTCGGCTCCTCGAAGAGGATGCCGTCTGCCTCGAATATGTTCGAGAATTCCTTGAGCGTTCCTTCTGCAAATACGGCCATCCTGCCGTTGCCGCGGCTGAATGCTGTCTGGACCGAATCCAGCGCCCTGCTGCGGTTGTCATCCGTGTCATCCGATGAGACGCGGTCCACGAGAAGCAACATCCGCTTGCCGAAGAATGCTTCCATATCGCTGAGGACCTGTTCGATGCGGACAACTTCTCCGCTGTCGGACGCGAGCCTGATGAAGCCCTCTTCCTTGATTCCAATCAGTTTCTCCACCTTCCCTTCGTCTTCCCACCGGATGTCGGCCAGTATAAGTACATAGCCCGCATCCTTGAGGCTGAAGATTTGGTCGGTGACGCTTTTGGATGTGTCGCAATGGACCTCCTCCCCCGAGACAGGGGAGTATGTGCGGCCGATCTTCGCGAAAAGAAGTCTCAGATAATCATATATTTCGGTGCTGCTGGCAACCGTGGATCTCGGATTGCGGGTGGTCACCTTCTGGCTGATGGCGATTGCCGGCGGGATGCCGGAGATAAGGTCCACGGCCGGTTTGGTCATCCTTCCGAGGAACTGTCTGGCAAATGCCGACAGGCTTTCTGCAAATCTTCGCTGTCCCTCTGCAAACAGAGTGTCGAACGCGAGAGTGGATTTGCCCGAGCCCGATACACCGGTGATGACGACCAATTTGCCGCGAGGGATGTCAAGGTCTATGTTCTTGAGGTTGTTGCCCCGTGCACCTTTGATATGTATATATTCGTCTGCCATAACTATTTCTTTTTCCAGCGTACCTTCTGGACCCGGTACGGGTAATCGTTGATGAGTCTTGCCGCATTAGGACAGGACATCCTGTGTATCTTGAGCCCATCCTTTATCGTGATAAAGCCGAATATGTCATCGTCTGGGACAGGGTTGCAGCATTTTGCCATTTTGTAACTGACCTTTCCGAGTCCGCCTTCGAAAATCAGATCTCCTGAAACGACTTCTTTTGCCTGGTAATGCTCCTGATGCTGAGATTCCATAGCCTTGGCTGCTGCGGCTTTCTCACGCTCCTGCAGGATGTGTTCCTTAATGTTGGTAACATCGATATCGTCATTGCCGATGGCGGCAAAGAACTCATTGATTGTCTTGAACCTGTACTTTTTGACAAGTTCGGCCAGCATTGAGTCCTCAAGTTCGAGTTTCCAGTTCCGGAGCCGTCTGTCGAGGGCTTCCTTGCCGATAGCACTTGCTTTGTCCTGATCCTCCTTGAGAATCTGGCGGATTTTGGTGCGGGCCTTCGAGGTGACTACGAAATTGAGCCAGTCGCTGTTCGGCTTCTGGTTTTTTGAAGTCAGGATTTCCACAACCTCGCCGGTGTGAAGTACCTCCCTGATAGGGACAATCTTTCCGTTTATCCGGGCTCCGGTGCATCTGCGGCCGACATTGGAGTGTATGTTGAATGCGAAGTCCAGCACCGTGGCGCCGGCTCTCAATTCGCGCAGGTCTCCCGCCGGGGTGAATACAAATACCTGGTTGAGCAGGTTGTCCGGCAACTGGGCGGCACTCGCATATGTGCCGTCCTGAATCGTCGAACGGACGCGGCTAAGCCATTCGTTGAGGACCTCCTCGCTCTTTACGCCCTTGTAGGACCAGTGGGATGCGTGGCCCTGTTCGGCCTCGAAGTCCATCCTTACGGTGCGGATCTGAACCTCGACAGTAGTGCCTTCATTTGTCGTGACAGTGGTGTGCAGCGACTCGTAGCCATTTTCCTTCGGCTTTGAGAGCCAGTCTCTGAGTCGTGAGGTATCAGGCTGATATTCTTCCGTGACAAGGGAATAGACTTTCCAGCAGAGTTCGTGCTCCGTCTCCCTGTCAGCCGGGCAGTCTATGATGAACCGCATTGCGAAGACATCGTAGATCTTTTCAAACGGAACTTTCTGCGCCTGCATCTTCTTCCATATAGAATATGCACTTTTGGTTCTTGCCTTGAGGGTGTATTTGATGCCGTTGCGGTCCAGTTTCTCCTTGAGCGGCCCGATGAACCTGGTGGCTAGGGCCTCGCGGTCCTTCTCTGTCACTTTCAGATGGTTGGTAATCGCGCGGTACTGCTCCGGCTCCATATATCTCAAGAATATATCCTCCATCTCGCTTTTGATCTGGTAGAGGCCCAGCTGATGTGCGAGCGGGGAGTAAAGCAGGAGGGACTCGGTGATCTTCGAGTTGCGCTTTGAAGGTGGCAGCAGTTCGATGCTGCGCAGGACTTCGAGCCTGTCGGCAATCTTTATCAGGACGACGCGGGGGTCAGAGGAATAGGAGACAATGAGCTTGCGGTATTTCTCACCATCCAGTCCGGTCTGCTGCAGTGTGATGAATGAAATGTTGTTGAGGCCGCGGGCCATATCGATAATATCGGCTGGATATCCGGTGACGGTCCTGAGCGCTTTTTCCGCCTCAGCAGCGGTGTTGCCGCAGAATCTTGTCGCTTCGTGGATGAATACCGCAGCGACAGCGTCCGCCCGGAGGCCGATTTCGCGGCTGACGATTTCGGCGACGCGTACGGGATGCTCGATGAACGGCTGGCGGTTGCCGCGCAGACGTCCGTCAAGCGCTTTTTCAGCAAGTGCATACGCATTCAGGACAAGCGCTTTGTCCTCTGCGCCATATTTGCTGACAATATCTTCAAATATCGCGTACATCAGTCCCTGAGCAGCATTTTAAGTGCATTCATTTCATCGCGGAAGTGCGCCGCGCGCATAAAGTCGAGAGCGGCTGCGGCCTCTTCCATATTTTTCTTTGCAAGGTCGACAGCCTTGAGCAGCTGCTCCCTTGACATATTTGTCAATATCGGGTCCTCCGCCAACTTTCGTGCCTCACCCGTATTTTCATCCACCGAATAACCTTTGGCCAGGGTGTTCCTGGCGACGCCGCCTACCTGCTTCGGAGTGATATTGTGCGCCTTGTTGTACGCCTCCTGCTTCTCCCGGCGCCGGTTCGTCTCGTCGATGGTCTCGCGCATCGAGTCGGTGATGGTGTCGGCATACATTATGACCTTGCCGTTGATGTTGCGTGCTGCGCGCCCTGCGGTCTGTGTGAGCGCCCTTCCGCTCCGGAGGAATCCCTCCTTGTCCGCATCCAGTATCGCCACGAGAGAAACGCTCGGGATGTCAAGGCCTTCGCGCAGGAGGTTAACTCCCACCAGCACGTCGAACCGCCCCGCTTTGAAGTCCTCTATGATCTCCACGCGCTCCAGCGTGTCCACGTCGGAGTGGATGTACCTCGTGCGCACGTCCATTCTCGTGAGGTATTTCTCCAATTCCTCCGCCATCCTCTTGGTCAGCGTCGTCACTATGACGCGCTCGTCCATCTCCGCACGGATCTGAATCTCCTCGAGAAGGTCGTCGACCTGATTCTTGATAGGGCGTACCTCAATAGGAGGATCGAGCAGTCCGGTCGGTCTTACGATCTGTTCCACGACGGCTCCGCCGCATTCCTCAAGTTCGTAATCCCCCGGCGTGGCGCTTACGAAAAGCCTCTGGCCTAGCAGGTTGTCAAATTCGTCGAACTTGAGCGGACGGTTGTCCGCAGCTGCCGGCAGGCGGAACCCGTATTCGACGAGAGTCTGCTTGCGGGAGCGGTCTCCGCCGTACATCGCCCTGACCTGCGGGAGCGTTACGTGGCTCTCGTCTATGAATGTCAGGAAATCATCCGGAAAATAGTCAATCAGACAGAACGGCCTCATCCCGGCCTGCCTGCCGTCGAAATATCTGGAATAGTTCTCTATGCCGGGACAGTATCCGATTTCCCTGATCATTTCGAGGTCGTATTCCACACGACCCTTGAGCCTTTTCGCCTCGAGATGTTTGCCGATCTCCTCGAAATAGTTGCACTGCGCCACCATATCGTCCTGTATCTGGGTGATGGCGCCCTTGATCCTTTCCCTCGTGGTCACGAAATTGTTGGCCGGGTATATGGATATCTCCTCGTGCAGATCAATCGTGCCGCCGCTGACAGGGTCGATCGTTTCGAGCGATTCGATTTCATCCCCGAAGAACACGATTCTGTATGCGGTTTCGCCATAGGCGGGGAACACGTCCACCGAGTCTCCCTTCACTCTGAAACTGCCCCTTGCGAATTCTGCTTCAGTCCTGCAGTAGAGCGCATCCACGAGGTCGTACAGCAATTTCTGCCTGCTGATGGTCTGACCTATGGCAAGCCTGACCGTGGTGCTGTGGAAGTCCTCCGGGTTGCCGATGCCGTAAAGGCAGGAGACGGATGAGACGACGATGATATCCTTCCTGCCGGAAAGCAGGGCGGAGGAGGCGCTGAGACGCAGTTTTTCAAGGTCGTCGTTGATGCTCAGGTCCTTTTCGATGTATGTGTCCGTTGTCGGAAGATATGCTTCCGGCTGATAATAGTCATAGTATGATACGAAATATTCCACCGCATTCTCCGGGAAAAATGCCTTGAACTCGCCGTACAGCTGGGCCGCCAGTGTCTTGTTGTGGCTGAGAATGAGGGTCGGCCTTTGCAGCTTCTCGATAACGTTGGCCATCGTGAATGTCTTTCCGGAACCGGTGACACCCATCAGAGTGGTGCATTTGTTCCCGGAGGAGATCGATTCGCAGATCTCCGCTATTGCCTGCGGCTGGTCGCCCATCGGCGCGTATGGGGAATGAATCTTGAATTCCATATCAGCGGCAGAGTCGGTTGATATAGTTGAAAATCACGTATGTCCTCTTTTTGAGGAGAGGGAAGTCGATGATGTCCGTATCGTCTGTCGGCTTGTATGTATGCTTATGGAATCCGGAGGTGAAGAATACTGCCGGAATTTTCTTTTTTGCGAAATTGTAATGATCACCGTTCTCGTATACCATTTTTGTGAAATCCCGGCTGCCATAGAATGAAAGGCAAAGGTCAAGTTTGCACTCCGGCTGCAAGCATATCGGCTTCAGGACACCCTGATACTTTTTTGCAAGGGTTTCCTCCCCGATTGCCATAATGTAACTGCTGTCTCGTCCCGGTGGCACCAGATTGGTGCCGATGATATCAATGTTAATGGCGGCGGTAATCCTTTCCGCAGGTATGTTCAGGTGTTTGACGAAGTGGCGGCTTCCGGACAGACTCAGTTCCTTGCCGTCAAATGCCACGAAAATGAGATTCTTCCACGGACCGTATCCCGCCTCTCTCATCTCTGAGAACATCTTTGCGACCCCAAGCAGCACTGCCACTCCGGAGGCATTGTCATCGGCACCATTATATGTAGTGCCCTTCAATACTCCAAGATGGTCGTAATGTGCTGATATTATGATATATTCATCGCTCGGTATGCTTGATGTCATCACTCCTGCCACATTGCGGAGCGTGATGGAGTCACGGTATCTGAAACTCTGAGTATAATTCCACTTGTATGGCTTCAGGCCATATAAGCGAAAAGATTGGGCTATGAATTGCTCACATCTGAATTTCCCTTCTGTGCCGGAAGCTCTGCCTGCATTGACATCGTCTGCCATAAATGATACGACATTCTCAAGGAATCCGTCTTTAAGGGCAGGCTCGTACGGCTTCTGGCCACGTGCATTGACAAGGCCGGAAAACAGCACCAGAAGCAGACAGAATAAGGATTTCTTCATTTTGTTTGAGGCAATCCGCAAATTTACTAATTTTGTGGTTGTGAACAAAAAGGCTCTGATATTAATTCTTATTGCATTCCTTTCGGGATGCAACCTTTTTGCGCAGTATGATCTTGATCATTTCTATTACTGCGGACGGCAGTCCCTTATCGATGGCAAATATCCGCAGGCCATCGAAAATTTCAATATCCTTTCCAGGCTGGACAGTACAATGTATGAGGCCTATTTCTTCAGGGGGATAGCGAAATACAATCTTGGTGACTTCGCCGGCGCCCAGATGGATTTCGACCGTACGCTGCATTTTAATCCGATTTATACTCCTGCATATCATTATCGAGCCATAACTCTAAGCCGCATAGGAGAATACGATATGGCGCTGAAGGATTTGGCCGAGGCGGTGGATTTGAGGCCAAGTTATACGGGCCTTTACTTCAGCAGGGGCGTGACCTACTTTCTGTCCCAGCAGTTTGACAAAGCTATAGCCGATTTCAATATGTTCATCCGCAAACAGCCCAAGGAAGCCGATGCTTACTTGAACCGTGGCGCCTGCTACCTGTTCACAGGTGACACCCTCAAAGCGATGAACGACTACAATACCGCAATATCCCTCAACCGCTATGATCCGGAAGGATATGTCCGCCGCTCGCGTGTCTACGGAGAGCAGGGAAGATATGAGGATGCAATCAGTGACCTCAATACGGCTGTGGCGCTTGACAGTACCAATACCTTCGCGTTTTTCAACCGCGCCATCCTTAAATATGAACAGAAGGACATCCGCGGTGCGCTCGAGGATCTGAACCGCGTCCTGCAGGATGAACCTGGCAATGCCCTGACTCTGTACAACAGGGCGTTGATCCTTGCTCAGGTGGCCGATTACCGCGGAGCTCTGGATGATTATGACCGCGTCATCAATATCAACCCGGACAACGTGCTGGCTTACTACAACCGTGCATCTGTCTTTATCGAACTCGGCCGTTACCGTGATGCGATGGATGATTATTCCAAGGCTATCAATCTCTATCCTGATTTTGCCCAGGCTTATATGAACCGTGCGTATGTCAAGAATATGCTTGGTCAGTTCACGTCTTCGAAACAGGATTATCAGATAGCGCAGAAGAAAGTGGCTGAATACAAGGCGCAGACACGCGACTCGGCGGGCAGGATGGCGTTTGCCGATACGACCCGCAAATATGACAGGCTGCTCTCTCTTGATGCGGATTTTGCAAAGAAAGGGTTTGAGAATGAACTCATTCAATACCGCGACATAGACATAAGGCTTAAACCGCTTTTCAAGTTTGTGGCCTCGGATAAGCAGGAGAATGTGAATTACCTGAACAGACGATTTGACGATGACCGGCTGGATGCCTTTATATCGTCATCTGCGACTCCTATGAGATTCGCGGCGGTCAGGGACGAGAAACTGTCTGATGTGCGCCAGCGTTCAGCAGAGATTGACCGCATACTGAAAAAAGACCGCAGTGCGGAGAACCTTTTCGCGAAGGCTCTGCTCGAAACGGAGGCGAAGCAGTTCAATTCTGCAATGCTCTATTACGACGAGGCAATCGGAAAAATGCCGGATAATGCATTTTTCTATATAAACAGAGGCGTGCTACAGGCGGAGATGATAGATTTCAT
This sequence comes from Bacteroidales bacterium, assembly GCA_045601245.1. Classification (GTDB taxonomy): domain Bacteria; phylum Bacteroidota; class Bacteroidia; order Bacteroidales; family UBA932; genus Cacconaster. The sequence goes on along the minus strand of JAZRZH010000011.1, from coordinate 34,556 downwards.
CTCATCTATCGAGAATAATGTCCAGGTGCTCACTCTTGACAATACCAAGACCGTCAGAACCCGTGTCCAGGACCAGGTGACACGCAGCTATGACTATACTCCGGCTTTGCACGACATGTCGCGTGCAGCCGAGATTTCGCCAGAATCGCCGTATGTCCACTACAATCTTGGCAATCTGTACTGCCTTTCCGGCGATCTTCCTGAGTCGATTATCCAATATACCAAGTCGATAGAGGCTGCACCGAAGGTCGGCGAAGCATACTATAACCGCGGCCTGGTACTGATCTATCTCCAGGATAAGGACAAAGGCTGCATTGATCTGAGCGTGGCGGGTGAACTCGGCATAGAAGATGCTTATGCCGTCATTAAAAAATATTGTAAAATCGAAGAAAATAACAAATAGATATGATCTGGCTTTGGACCTCGATACTGTCAGCAGTGCTGCTGGGCCTCTATGATGTGGCTAAAAAGAAATCCCTTGAGAAAAACGGCGTATTTGACGTCCTTCTCTATGCAACGGCCATTTCCACCGTATTTTTTGTTCCGATGCTCCTGTCGTCGCTCTTCGGATGGAATCTTGGCGCCGGTACTGTCTTCGATGTCCCGCAGGGCTCTGCGCTTGACCATCTCACTGTGGCTTCCAAGGCCGTCCTTGTGGCCGCTTCGTGGATTTTCGGCATACTCGGTATGAAACATCTGCCGCTCACTACAGTTGGTATCATAAAGGCTTCAAGACCGGTATTCGTGCTTCTCGGCTGCATTTTCCTTTTTGATGAAAGACTCAATCTGATGCAGTGGGGCGGCGTTTCCATCGCAATCATCGCTCTTTATCTGCTGAGCAGGTCCTCTCTCAGGGAGGGTATCAATTTCGCGCACAACAAATGGATATGGTGTATGGTAGGCTCCGTTGTATTCGGAGTCGCCAGTGCACTATATGACAAGTATATAATGAGCCACTTCAACCAGGTATTCGTACAGGGCTGGGGAAATTTTTATCTGACACTCATTTTCGTTGTTGTGGTGCTCCTGGCGGCATATTTTGCCCGCCGTTCGGGTCAGGAAGTCCAGAAATTCCGTTGGGACTGGACAATTTTTTTGATAGCAATATTCGTAACTGTGTCAGATTTTATGTACTTTTACTCCCTGAGTTGTGAAGGCTCCATGCTCTCGGTCATTTCGATGCTGAGGCGGAGTTCCGTAATCATAACCTTCGCTTGCGGAGCCGTGCTGTTCAAAGAACAGAATCTGCGTGCCAAAGCCTTGGAGATGTTCCTGCTTCTCCTTGGAATGGCTTTGTTGCTTTTCGGTTCCTACTAGGCGTATTACTGACATTAGACTATTGCATTTATGAGAAAATACAGACTCATCTTACCAATTCTCAGCCTGCTGGCGATGCCGCTTCAGGCCCAGAACTTTTTTGATCCATATGCCACCCCTCCACCTCCGGAAGAGGATACCGTTTTTGTGGTTTCCCAAGAGGCGGAAGTGTTTCCTGTGGATACGATTCAGAGTCACGACAAGTATGTCAAGATAGTCCTTTTCAGTGATTATACCTGGATGTATATTGATGAAGGACGTCCTGTGATTGATACGGCCGGTTTCTTCGACGGCTGGAGCAGCGATATGATCCACGCATTCAAGGGCGAGCCTGTCAGCAGTATCCCTGATTCCCTTGAACTTCTGCTATGTGACGAGATGCACAAGTATTCGGTACCTTATAAGCAAAAGGTTTATTCCGGATTCAAGTATCGCGGACGTCATCCTCATAACGGTGTGGACCTCCCTCTCAGCGTGGGCGACACAATTCGCGCGGCATTTGATGGAATTGTAAGGTATTCTAACACCCCTGGCGAGACAGGAGGATACGGTAATCTGATTATTATACGTCATGATAATGGTCTGGAGACCTATTACGGCCATCTCTCCGCCAGACTTGTGCAGGTCGATGACCCTGTTAAAGCCGGAGAAGTTATAGGTTTGGGGGGCAGTACGGGCCATAGTACGGGTCCCCATCTCCATTTCGAGACCCGCTATCACGGCAAACCGTTCGATCCTCAGCGCGTGTTTGATTTTGAAACAGGTCAGGTGCGCGATTCCGTGCTGACGCTTTACAGGCATTATTTCAGCATTTACTCGCATTACGGTCAGACGGATCAGCAGTCAAAGGCGGCTACTGGGAACGTTTATTACAAGGTCCGGAAGGGAGACAATCTCGGAAAAATCGCCAAGAGGTATGGTACGACCGTATCAAATCTCTGTAAATTGAATCATATCAAGTCTAGTTCACCATTGAGGATAGGACAGAGGCTTCTTGTCCGCAGGGGGCACTGATCATTCATCCTGCCTGTCGTCAATTGCTAGAAAACGCTCGCCGCCCAGTGCTGCGAGCGCTTTTTGTATTATATCGGACAGGACAGGCACTTTAAGGCTGGTATAGAGGTAAATCAGTGACTCAAGATATATGTTGAGCAGTACCGAGCATCTTCTGATCAGAAATCTCAAGTTGTCCATATTCATACCCTGCTCCATCATATAGTTGCGCAACTGATTTTCGTGAAAAATCTCTCCGTTCTGATAGATGTTGACGTAGAAGAGTTCGCGACCTTTTTCAACGTATGTTGGAACGAATCCGCCATGGAAGCAGAGCGGGTAGAGTGGCAGCCCGACCTCTTCGGCGAACATCATATACAGCGTGGCGATGACAAATGGATTGCCCCTGCGTGAGCGGAGCGTGTCATACAGCATCGCGTTCTTTTCGGTTGTGACCTGCTGGTCGCAAAGTGTGAATCGGAGCCTGTGGAAGAATATGTGATTAAACAGTCCTATGTTTTCCACGGCTGTCCGCTGTTCGGAAATCTCGTTGCGGAATTCATATGCACATTCAAAGAATGCCTCTTCAAATCCGTTTCTGGTTATCTGAGGGTTGAGCATCGATGCAATCAGGAATCCTCCTTCGAAGATGGAGTATGGAGTTGCGTTTTCCCGCTCTGCGAGGCTGTGGAGTTCTGCGATGCGGAATTCGGCATTGTATCTGAATATCCTTGCGGAAAGTGTTCTCTTGGCTTCCAGATTCTGCTCTTTGTGCCGCATCTGCTGAAGTTCGGGGATAACAGAAGGGCCAATCTGTATGATACGCCGGTCCACGCACTGCGACACCACTTCGTCCGGATCGTCGAAGAGCGCGGCCAGATATTCAAGTTCGCGGTTTTCTTCCATTATCCGGCGCAAGGGGATGTGATGACGTCAAGACAGTGGCGGACAAGCTTCTCCATCAGCGGCTTGTAATCAGGGTTGCTTTCCTTGGCGTAGCGGTTGGCGATGGCCAGACAGATGGTGCCGGCATCGTGGCCGAGGATTGCGGCAAGGCCGGCGATAGCTGAACTCTCCATCTCTATGTTGGTGAAATGATGACCTTCGTACTCGAATCCCTCAAGCTTCTGCACGAGATCCGGTATTGTGATGCCGGTGCGTACGGAGCGTCCCTGCGGACCGTAGAAGCCGGGGGCTGACATTGTGATGCCCTGGATGGAAGAGCCCTTGAACGCTTCAGTCAGGCGGCTCGAGGATTTGACGAAATATGGTTTCGCCAGCCTTTCGGGCCAGTCCATATATTTGACGAATGCGTCCTCGATGCCCTTTTCCGTCACTTCCGGGCATCCTGCATACCAGTTGAGCAGGCCGTCAAACCCGGCGGACATTTCTGAATATATATATCCTCCGAGAGGGATTTCCGGACGCAGGGCGCCGCAGGTGCCGATGCGGAGGATTGTGAGACGGCGGTGTTCAGACTTGGGCATCCGGGTCTTGAAGTCGATGTTGGCAAGGGCGTCAAGTTCGGTCATCACTATGTCGATGTTGTCCGTACCGATGCCGGTGGACATCACTGTCACTCTGACACCGTTGTAGCGTCCGGTGACGGTGTTGAATTCGCGTGACGATTTGTGGAATTCGATCGAACCTTCATCAAGATATGAGGCTATCATCTCCACGCGTCCCGGGTCGCCGACGAGTATTACGTTGTCGGCCAGGTCTTCCGGCAGCAGGTGAATGTGAAATGCGGAACCGTCAGCATTGATGATAAGTTCGGATTCGGGTATTCTTTCACTCATATTGTTCTCTATTGCATTTTTACAAATATAGCCAAAATATCATTAGAATCTGTTTTTTCAAAACGATTCTTTCTCTGCAGGTTTCTGTCCGTTTCCGTCTGAAATCCTGCAACAACTTTATGCGGATTTTCTTGGATTTTGTGCACCAGTTTCGTAAGTTTGACGAATATTTTTTGCAAAATTAAAAGACAGATATGGAATATTCTAAAGAAGTACAGCACATGTGTGTTGTCGCAAAAGGTCCGAACCACGGACCGGCTCCTATTCCGGAGGAGGGCAAGTGGGTGAAGGCCAAGGAGATAAAGGATATCTCCGGTATGACCCACGGAATCGGCTGGTGCGCCCCTCAGCAGGGCGCGTGCAAACTTTCTCTCAATGTCAAGGACGGCATCATTGAAGAGGCTCTCGTCGAGACTATAGGATGCTCCGGTATGACCCATTCCGCTGCAATGGCGGCTGAAATCCTCCCGGGCAAGACTCTTCTCGAGGCTCTTAACACCGACCTTGTATGTGACGCCATCAATACCGCGATGCGCGAACTCTTCCTCCAGATCGTATACGGACGCACTCAGTCCGCATTCTCAGAAGGGGGTCTGATTATCGGCGCAGGACTTGAGGATCTCGGCAAGGGACTCCGCAGCCAGGTTGCGACTATGTTCTCCACCAAGGCGAAGGGCGTCCGCTATCTCGAGATGGCTGAAGGTTATGTCACGAAGATTGCCCTCGACGAGGACGGCGAGGTCTGTGGATACGAGTTCGTACGCCTCGGCGTGATGATGGACAAGATCAAGAAGGGCGTCGACGCAAATGAGGCTCTCCGCCAGTCCACAGCAACATACGGCCGCTTCACTGCAGAGCAGGGTGCGGTCAAATTCATTGACCCAAGAATCGAATAGGAGGGATACGGTATGATAAGAGAAGTTAAATTCGAAAGCCAGGACCGCCGCATGGCGAATATCCTGAAGGTGTTGAACTCCTACGGCATCGCTTCCGTAGAGGAGGCCAATGCAATCTGTGACAAGGCGGGTATCGATCCGTATCTCGAGTGCGAGCAGACTCAGAATATCTGCTTCGAAAATGCAAAGTGGGCTTATGTATGCGGTGCGGCTATCGCTGTCAAGAAGGGCTGCAAGAACGCCGCCGACGCCGCCGAGGCAATCGGCGAGGGTCTCCAGGCCTTCTGCATTGCAGGCTCTGTGGCTGATGACCGCAAAGTGGGACGCGGACACGGCAATCTCGCCGCACGCCTTCTCCGCGAGGAGACTGAGTGCTTCGCATTCCTCGCAGGTCACGAGTCATTCGCTGCCGCAGAGGGAGCCATCAAGATCGCCGAGATGGCGAACAAGGTGCGCCAGAAACCACTCCGTGTGATTCTCAACGGTCTCGGAAAGGACGCTGCAATGATTACCAGCCGCATCAACGGCTTCACATACGTACAGACAGAGTTCGACTACTATACCAGCGAGCTCAAGGTCGTAAGGACCAAGGCTTATTCAAACGGTCCTCGCGCGAAGGTCAACTGCTACGGTTGCGATGACGTGCGCGAAGGCGTTGCCATCATGCATCACGAGGGTGTGGACGTTTCCATCACCGGCAATTCCACCAACCCTACACGCTTCCAGCACCCGGTTGCCGGCACTTACAAGAAGGAGTGCATCGAGCAGGGCAAGAAGTATTTCTCGGTTGCATCCGGTGGCGGTACAGGCCGCACATTGCATCCTGACAATATGGCTGCCGGTCCGGCAAGCTACGGCATGACCGACACGATGGGCCGTATGCACAGCGACGCCCAGTTCGCAGGTTCTTCATCCGTTCCTGCACACGTCGAGATGATGGGCTACCTCGGCATGGGTAACAATCCTATGGTCGGTGCCACCGTGGCTGTCGCAGTATCCGTGGCTCAGGCGCTGAACAAATAAGCAGATTCACAGTCAGCCGGCTGACCGGTATCTGAAGCTCAGCGCTTGGGCTGACCGATAACTGATGCTCAGCTCTATGACTGACCGATAACTGAAACTCCTCGTGGCGGATATGCTGCGGGGAGTTTTTTTTATTGTCCGCGCGGTGGGAGTTTTTGTCGGAGTCCGCGCTCCGGGCCCATGGGGTTGAGGCTTCGCGTCCGGACTTGCGGTGGAAATCGCTTTGGGCTCAGGCGAGGATTGGTTCGAGCTTTGCGGCCTTGGGTTACGGCAACCATCGTCAGGAGGCCTTTGGGAGCCGGTCGTTGTTTCCCATTTTTCAGTCTCTGCTCCTGGCTTGCGCCGGAAGCCTGGGAGCGAAGGCGAGTGGCAAGGCTTTGCGGTTTTGAAGAACCTGAATTGGGGCTGGCTGCAATAGAGTGCGACTTCGGTAGCATGATGGGGGTATGTCTATGCTTTGGTAACATAATGGTGGTATTAGACTATTCTTGTACTATACTTTTGTCACGAATCGACATTTCCTGTCGTTATTTACGACTCGTGACAAGAAATCCTCGCATATCTGCCAATTTGATGTCACGACTCACAGTTTTTGCCATTTTTTTATTAGTCATGCCATTCATGTAAAAGTATTGTGGCATCATAAACCGTCGCCCCGGCGCCGGGCTTGCGTCGGACATCGCAGACGGAAAGCCGTTGGGTCTCAGGCTAGGTTGACTCGGGCGGGACGTCAGCCGTATGGCGGCGGCCCATCGAACACGTGTCGGGGACGCTGTTCCCTGATTTCCGGCGGGCTAAAGTCCTGCTGCTCGGGCCGCTGGCATCGAAATGCACGCTGTGAACCCACTTGCGACCCCGCCGGGCGTCTGAGACGCCTTCCTACTGCGAATGCGCCTGACGGTCGTCGGACAAAGGATGGCGCTATTCGCCGTTATGCCGCCTGCCGCCTTTATCCGCTCTCGCAAATCGCCTTCGCTCCCAACCCCTTCCGTCTGCGACGTCCGTTGCGAGCGATATCTATCCATATTTTTATGCTTCGTTTCGAAACATAGACATTATTCTTACCTTTGTGAATCATTATTAACCGTATATAAACGTTTATTGACATCTGAAAATGGATAAAATCTCTTACGCTCTCGGAATGAGCATCGCACAGAGCCTGGCTCAGTCAGGTATCACAGACATCAACGTTGATGACTTCGCAGCCGCTGTCAAGGCTTGCATTTCAGGCGAAAAGCCTGCACTTGAAATGGATGAGGCCACAAAGATCCTTGACAAATTCTTCGAGGAACTCCAGGCAAAGGAGAAGGAGGAGATCGCCCGCTTCAGCGAGATCATGAAGAAGGACGGTGAGGCATTCCTCGCAGAAAATGCGAAGAAGGAAGGCGTCGTTGTGCTTCCTAGCGGTTTGCAGTACAAGGTCCTCACTGAGGGCAAGGGCAGGAAGGCCGGTGCCACCGACAAGGTGCGCTGTGATTACGAAGGCCGTTTCATTAACGGCAATGTCTTTGACAGCTCATACAACAGGGGCGTCCCTGCCGAGTTCGGCGTCAACCAGGTCATCAAGGGTTGGACTGAGGCTCTTCAGCTGATGCCGGAAGGCTCGAAGTGGGAGCTTTACATCCCTTACGACCTTGCATACGGTGAGACCGGCGCCCAGGGTGCTATCCCGCCGTTCGCTACCCTGATTTTCACCGTCGAGGTGATAGCAGTTCTCTGACGTGACTGCCGTCAACGGCTTCCTGTTCTGCGGACAAAACTGCCGGCGGATATAATAAAAGCATCGGCCCATGTCAGGCCGATGCTTTTATTATCCCTTGTCGAGAAATAGTGCGTTAATGAAGCGGATCAGCAACGGATTGCCGAAATAATATTCCGGTATCGCCGCCGCAGCATTCGCATAGCACTGTTATTCCCAGCTCATTGAAATGCTGTAAGGCACGCCGTTGAGTGCGGCCAGGTCTCCGGTCTGTCTGAACGATTCCGACGCGCATCTGGTTGTGACTGTTGCGGGGCAGAATACGCTGACGTACCAAGTGCCGGCTTCAAGGCTGTCAAATTCGAGGGTCTTGCTGTTGCCTGCCTGTGTGAGGAGGAAATCAGCATCGCTTCTCCACGCGAAATCGTCTTTCCTCAAGGCAAGGTGCAGACTGAATTCGCTTTCGCTGTCAAGGGTGACCTTGATGTTCTTTGCCCCTTCTGGGATTGTGGCTTTGAAATGGTGGTACTGCTGGTCACCGATACCGGCTGATGTACCGGACTCTTTCACCTGTTTCCTGACATAGCCGTTGGACAGCGTGGCCTTTGTGCTAATATTGCCTGCGCCATCCGTGGCATAACGTACAATAGCGGCCATAAGGTCCCTGATTTCACCATCGACGCCCTTCTCAGGGTGCGAACCGGTCACCACCACGCGGCCCTTGGCGTTGGTGGGCTTGTACGCCCATACGCTGCCCTTGCCGTTCATGCTCTTGCCTGGGATATCGTAAGTCGCCAGTATTTCTCCCTTGGCCGGCAGATTGCCGGTCGGCATATATCCGCCGCCATTGTGCCATACGCTGTCCACATAGAAATCCCCTCCGAAGTCATAACCGTAATTGAGCAGCGGTGAATCCTTAAGGATGACAATACCGGCATCGTAGGATCGTGACAGTCCGGATGAATTCATGACGCAGTTCGGGAGCAGGTTGAAGAATTTGTAGGTGTCATTCTCGCGATGAGCGAGGAATGCTCCGGCGCAGGTTCCGACATAGCATCCACCGTTGTTGACATAGGTCTGGACGCGTCCGCGGCCTGTCGCTCCAAGAGTTTTGCCGTGGCTGTTGGCGGAACCGCCATTCACGTAGATCATTCTGTATCGTGGTTCGTCGTCAGGGTAGAGGAGGACGCCGTTCCTGTCATCCGGTGATTCTATCATGACCTTGGACTGCAATACCGAATCCGAAGATGTCGCAAGGAAGTCAAGCGACCAGTTGAGATAGCTGCATACGTACAATTCAGTGTTGCTTGTCAGGTTGCAGCCGCCGTCCATAAATACATCTTTGTAATATCCTCTCTTCTTGACATCGAGCGGTTCGCCGTTGGCCGGGATCTTGACTTTGTCCATTGATGTGATGAATGACCGTGCGGTCTTCACGTCCGCATTCTGTGCGGTAAGGAAGCTGATGACTGCGCCTTCTTCGTCCAGTACTCTGACGCTGAATCCTTTGGCGAATGAGCCCGCAGGTACTACGACATCTATGATTTTCGGTGTTGAACTCGCGAGAGCTGTAACCTTGTCGAACAGTACTCTGATCGTGTTGCTGCCGCCGGTTACGTTCAATGTCTGTCCGTCTGTTCCCTGCTTGCCATCGAGGGCGAGACTGCAGTCACCCCACAGTGGCTTGCCGTCAAGGTTGACGACTTCGAGACTCTTGACTTTGTTCTTGCTTGTACCGCAGAGGTTTATCTGGAGTATGCCGCAGAGATTTCTGAAAGATGCGGGGTCCGATATCCCCTGAAGGCAGGCGATGGCAGGGGACGCTCCAGAAGAGAAACTGCCGTTGACGTATTTCTGTTCCTGAGGGAGCGAAAATTTCAAACAGCCTTGTTCGATGGCGTTGTTATCCGAATATGGATATAAAGCATAATATGGTCCGTTTCCGGTGACGGTACCGCTGAATGATGCGGTGGTGCTGCCCGCGCCTTCAGTCAGTTCAAATCGGTCATTCGACTTTTCGGTCAGGAGTGAAAAAGCATCGGCTTCATCCCATACGACCTTCTCTTCCTTGTTCAATAGTGTCCTGGTCGCATCCTGAGGCAGCTCGATGGATGCACTTATACAAACGCCGTCGATTCCGGCGGCGGGGGTTAACTGTTCATCCTGAAATGCACAGGAACTTGCAAGCAGCAATGCGAATGATAGAGATAGTGTTAAATGACGATTATTAAACATATCTTCGATATTTTCTTCGAAGTTAATAAAATAATCGTCAGTTGATTCTGATCCGGCGTTACTTCGCCTTGCCGGATCCTTTGCGTTGCGCCATTGCGTTGGCGACGGTGAAGCGGATCTCGTCCTGTCCGATGAATTTGGCTGCGACGAGCAGCAGTATGATAGCAATGGCTGGGAAAACCGCTGCGACAGTCAGTGCATATTCATCGTGAAGCGAAACGCCGTCATATTTCTTGAGGAAGAATTCGAAAAGTATCCACAGCTGGTAGAAGAACAGCATTATGGAGTTGAGTATGCAGAGCCTCATCTGTATGATGCGCTGCTTGTAGTAGCCGATGATCACGGTGCAGAGCGCGAATGTGGTGAAGGAGAAGACCATGAACTGGTACCTGTCGGTGAATTTGATTACGTCAGCGTCGTCCCCCTTGGGTATGATGGTGTGACACATGTTGCAGGCGAGCATTGATACCAGCAGGCCGGCGGCAATGACAATAAATACGGTCTGTATGCGCTTCCAGGTGAAATCTTCCTTTGTCATAGTAATTTCATTTACCGCAAAAGTACTAATATTCCAGATTATTTGCTAAATTTGCAAAGCAAATGCGGAAGTAGCTCAGTTGGTAGAGCGTCGGCTTCCCAAGCCGAAGGTCGCGGGTTCGAAACCCGTTTTCCGCTCCATAGGCGGCCGCATACGGTCGCCTTTTTATTCTTATGGATCCGCAGAAACGCCTCAAGAGCCTCGATACCCTGCGCGGTTTCGATATGATGTTCATAATGGGAGTCGCCACTCTTATTATCCAGATATGCTCGCTGTTTGACGGCGGAGCCGACTGCTGGCTTGCCAGGCAGATGGATCATGTCGAATGGAACGGCTGGCATCACCACGACACGATTTTCCCGCTGTTCCTTTTTATTTCCGGTATATCATTCCCGTTCTCATATTCCGCGATGCTGGAGAGAGGAGTGTCCAGAGGCGGTATATATGCGAAGATTTTCCGCCGTGCCGCACTCCTGGTGCTTTTCGGCCTTATCTGCAACGGCCTCTTCAAACTGGAATGGTCGGATATGCGTTATCCCAGCGTTCTGGCGCGCATCGGTCTGGCGTGGATGTTTGCAGCGTTGCTGTTCATCAATTTCAAACCATCGGTGCGTATTGTCATCGCTGCTGCAATATTGATCGGCTACAGATTGCTGCTTATGATTCCGGCTCCCGACGCTCCAGGGCTGGATCCTCTTTCTCACGATGGCAATCTGGTGGGATATATCGACCGACTTGTGATGCCGAACCATCTCTACAGGTATGATGGCGGCAATTTCGACCCGGAGGGCATATTGAGCACGTTGCCGGCCATCGTGACGGCGATGCTCGGAATGTTCGCCGGTGAATATGTCCGCGTCGGGCGCCATTCTGGTAACCGCAAGACTGCCAATATGCTTCTGGCGGCCGCATTGATGTTCGCAGCCGGCTATCTATGGAGCATATGGTTCCCAATCAACAAGAAACTCTGGACCAGTACATTTGTCCTTGTGGTGGGCGGATTCTCGCTTGCCAGTTTCGCACTTTTCTACTGGATAATCGATGTAAAGGGATGGGATTGCTGGACTCTCCCGTTCAGAGTCATAGGAATGAATTCTATAACTATCTTCATGGCTCCGCGCATCATAGATTTCAAATATGCGGCCAGATTCTTTGTGGGCGGAATCGCATCTATGGTCCCGGAAAACATCGGTGCACTTATTTCAAGGGTGGCATATCTGGCGCTATGCTGGTTATTCCTCTATTTCTTATACCGCAAGAAGATATTTCTCAGATTATAATAATGATTACAAGACAACATATTTCAGTTTTGCCGATGATGCTGGCGGCTGTGTTGCTGGCTGTCTCGTGTCAGAGATCGCCGGTCCCGATACGTACGATGCAGCAGATATATTCGGATATGATGATTGCTGACGCTAATATTGAAAATTCGCCGGACCTTCATATGGCGACTGATTCGATGGCTGTCTATCCGGCAATTTTCGAGAAATACGGATATACTTATGAGCAGTTCGAAGAAGCTCAGCGGTATCTGCTGGCCCATCCAAAGAAATTCTTGAAGATCGTTGAGAAACAGAAGGCGGATTGGGATAAACTTCTCGCATCCGTCCAGCGAGAGATTGAAATCCGTGATTCGATTGCCAATATCGAATATGAACGGGAGATGGCTGCCCAGGCGGCTATTGATAACTTTTTGGATTCAATCAGTTTCGCCTGCCTCCTTGATACTGTCTTTGTAGACCTTGGTCAGGATAGCGTTGTGGTGACTCTTTACGACGATGATTCCACCAGATTTGTGGTCCCGTTTATTAGGGATACCACTGTCGTGGCCGATACCATCGCCGTTTTACCGCGCAAGAGGCTGGTACGTGAGCGTGATACGGCAAACGTACGCCGTTCAATTTTCAGTATATTTAAAAAGAGCCGCAATAATGCGGATACCTTGACTGTGGAGGAGCCTGAAGAATGATTTTCACTGCTGACTGCATATTTCCGATTTGCGGGGAGCCGATAATTGGCGGATATATCCGCTGTGCCGATGAAGGCACTATCGAATCTTTTGGCAGGACTGATGAACTTAGCGCTGAAGAACTCTCCAGCGCACGCAAATGCAGGGGATTCATTGTGCCCGGCTTCACAAATGCCCATTGCCACATCGAGCTTTCCCATATGAAGGGGCTCTTCAAGCAGGGCACCGGAATGGACGGATTCATCCAGCAGATCAATGCGCTCCGTCTCACTGTTGACCGCGAAGAGCGCATTTCCGCAATGCGCGAAGCATTTGACGACCTTGCCGCGCAGGGTGTCGTGGCGATGGGGGATATCAGCAATTGCGACGAGAGTTTCGAGATGAAGCGCGAGGCGCTGGAGTCCGGAAAAATGTATACAAGGACGTTCCTGGAGGTCTTCGGGACAGAACCGGAGGATGCACCTGCCATCATTGATGAAGTCAGGGCGCTTCAGGACAAGGCCCGGGAGATGGGCCTGGATGCCGCTCCGACGCCGCATTCCTGCTATACGATGTCACCGCTGCTCAACCGCAAGGCTGCGGCGGCCGGACTTGAAAGCGGCTTCATTTCATATCACAGCCAGGAGAGCGGCGAGGAGGAGGATATGCTCCGCTATGGCACCGGCCCGCTGGCTGAGGATTACCGCAGTCGTGGCACGACGCAGCTTCCTGTGACCGGCACCGGCGCGCTGGTTTATTTCCTCGACAATCTTCAGAAAGAAATTGAATTCCCGGTCGGCGGCAACGTGCTGCTCGTCCACAATGTCGCCACGGATCAGGAAAGCATAGATGCGGCAAAGAGTGCTCTCCGTCATCCGTTCTGGGCCATCTGTCCGCTTTCCAATATTTTTATCCACAGAGCGCTGCCTCCAATTGACCTGATGCGCCGCAACGGCCTGAAGATTTGCATCGGTACGGACAGCCTCTCCAGCAATCTGCTTCTGTCTCCTGTCGCTGAAATGAAATGCCTGCAGGACAATTTTCCGCAGCTCTCTCTTGCGGAGATGCTCGAATGGGCTTGCCTCAATGGTGCGGAGGCCATCGGGTGTTCCGACCGCTTCGGCTCTTTCGAGCCGGGCAAGCGTCCGGGCATTGTGCTCATAAGCGGAGTTGACAGGGATAATCTGCGACTTACGGATGAGAGCCGTTCTGAGCGTCTGATATAAAAGGTGAGTTATGAGAGTCGTAATACAGAGAGTGATTGAATCCTCCGTCAAGGTTGACGGAAATGTCGTCGGCTCCATCGGCCGCGGTCTGATGGTGCTCTGCGGATTCGGGGATGACGATGCGTCCGAGGATCTGGAGTGGGTCAGCAGGAAGATTGCTGCGCTCCGCATTTTCGATGATGAAAACGGCGTGATGAACCGCTCCGTGGTAGATGTCGACGGGGATATACTGTGCATCAGCCAGTTTACCCTTATGGCTTCGACCAAAAAGGGCAACAGGCCGTCATATGTCGCCGCCGCTCGCCCGGAGGTATCCGTACCGCTTTATGAGGAGTTCAAGAAGATGCTTTCGTACGAGATCGGCCATCCGGTGCAGTGCGGCATTTTCGGAGCCGATATGAAGGTGTCGCTCATCAATGACGGCCCGGTGACAATTTGCATTGACAGTAAAAACAGAATCTGATATGAAGGAGATTTATCGCGAAGCGCTGGGGCTTATCGATCTCACGTCGCTCAACTCGACGGACACTCAGACGAAGATTGAGGGTATGGTCCGCAAGGTGAATGAGTTCCAAAATGTATATCCGCAGTATCCGCTGCCTGCATCGATATGTATCTATCCCAATTTCGCGGGCGTCGTCAAGGCTGCGCTGGAGGAGCCCGATGTCAATATCACCGTAGTGGGCGGATGCTTCCCGGCATCCCAGAGCCCGCTCGAGGTCAAGGTGCTGGAGTGTGTCAAGGCGGTTGAGGCCGGGGCTGACGAAGTGGATATTGTTTTGGCGTTGAATTCATTCCTTGACAGGAAATACGATGCGGCAGCCTATGAGATATCTGAAATCGGTGCCGCCATCCGTGCCGTCAATCCGAAGGTCCATCTCAAGGTGATTCTCGAGACCGGTGCGTTGAAGGAGAAAGCTTTGATCGAGGATGCGTCATTCCTCGCAATGGAGGCCGGCGCGGATTTCATAAAGACTTCCACCGGCAAGATGCAGCCTGCCGCCACTCCGGAAGCGGCGGAGATAATGTGCGGATGCATCAAGGAGTATTTTTCAAGGTCAGGCCGTATGGTCGGCTTCAAGCCTGCCGGCGGCATCGCCACGGCAGACGATGCTGTACTCTACTACAATATCGTGAAGGACATACTTGGCCCGAAGTGGCTTAGCAAGCGCTACTTCCGCTTCGGTGCAAGCCGCATGGCAAACAACCTCCTGAGCGCTCTCGAAGAGACCGAGGTCAAATATTATTAGTGATATTCTTTCTATCTGTCTGACAATCCAGCCGGATTGAATTCATTTCGCTCAGGCTCACGTGCCTGATAAAACAGCGTCAGCTGAGGAGCTCCGCGCCACATCACCGCTACAACGGGTGGCGCTACGCGTTTTCCTCGCTGACGCTGTTTTAACACGGCACTTGCCGCATTCGCTCAATGTAATTCAATTTGGCCGGACATAACTATCTAAATGTTATTGGAAATTGGTAATATGCCTATTTGATAACTTAATAGACATTATTTCTTATCTTTGAAAGATCGAATCAATTCCATATATGAAAAAAGTATTAGGCCTCGATTTAGGAACGACCAGTATTGGCTGGACAATGGTTGAACAAGCAGAAAGCAGAGAAGAAAAGTCTTCCATAGTGCGCGCTGGAGTTCGTGTGAATCCACTTTCCAGTGATGAAATAGGAAACTTCGAAAAAGGTAAGGCTATTACCACAAATGCAGATAGAACACTAAAAAGAAGCGCACGTCGCAATCTTCAAAGATATAAGCAGAGAAGAGAGCGCTTGATTTCAATTTTAAAGGAAAATGGATGGATATCCAGTTCCTCCATTCTTTCCGAGAATGGAAAGAATTCAACGTATGAAACATATTTTTTGAGGGCAAAGGCTGCAAAACAAGAATTATCATTAGAAGAACTTGCGAGAGTATTCTTGATGATAAATAAAAAAAGAGGTTATAAAAGTAGCAGGAAGGCAGTAAATGAGGACGAAGGTCATTTGATTGACGGAATGGCCGTTGCTGGATTATTGAGCGAACAAGGCCTAACTCCTGGACAATATTGCCTGCAGTTGATTAAGTCAGGTAAAAAGATTTTGCCCGAATTCTATAGATCGGACCTTGTATCTGAGCTTTCAAGAATTTGGTCCGTTCAAAAAGAATACTATCCTGAAATACTGACAGATGATTTCAGAGAGCAGATTTCCAATAAGAGCAAAACAAATGTAACAAAAATATTTTTGGGGCGTTTTGGTATCTACACCGCAGACAATAAAGGAAAAGATAAAAAGATTCAGAGCTTTCAGTGGAGAACCGACGGCCTGTCAAGTCAACTTCCTGAAGATGTAATGGCGTATGTAATATCAGATGTATGTGGAGAGATATTTAACTCTAGCGGCTATCTTGGTGCAATAGGCGACAGAAGTAAGGAATTATATTTCAGTGGTAAGACAGTTGGACAATTCATGTATGAAAGACTTTTCACTGACAGAGACTATTCCACACGCAATGAGGTGTTTTATCGTCAGGATTATCTTAATGAATTCAATCAGATATGGGATACTCAGGCCGTATTCCATCCTGAAATGACGGAGTCATTGAAAACGGAGATACGTGATCTGATCATTTTTTATCAACGAAATCTGAAATCCCAAAAAGGATTGATAAGTTTCTGCGAATTTGAGAAGAAGAACGTTACTGTTGTTATTGACGGGAAGGAAAAAATGAAAATCCGAGGATGCAGGGTTGCGCCAAGATCATCTATTATATTTCAGGAATTCAAGATATGGCAGATTCTGAATAATGTGCTTGTATCCGGTCCTGGTATAGTTGGAAGTAGATCTCTGGAGGCGGAAGAAATGGAATACCTGGCCAAAGAGCTTGCATATAAAAGTAAGATAACAGGATCTGACGCACTCAAGATGTTATTCGGTGTCACCAAGGGCTACGATATCAATTTCAAAAATCTTGAAGGCAACAGCACTCTGTACGCGATCTTCAAAAAGTATTTTGAAATTGTATCAGCAAGCGGACATGGTGAATTCGACATAGATAAAATGACGTCAGCCGAAGTCAGGGAAACGATTTCAGAGGTATTCAATGCGCTCGGCATTAATACTGGAATTCTAGAATTCGACACATCTCTTCCGAAAGAAGAATACGAGCAGCAGCCACTTTTCAAATTATGGCATCTGTTGTATTCATATGAAGGGGACAAGTCCAATACTGGTGTTGAATCTCTTGTTGAACGCATAGGTTCAATTTGTGGAACAGAAACAGCATATTCCAAGATTCTTGCTTCGCTTTCCTTCCTTGATGATTATGCGTCATTAAGTCACAAGGCAATTTCAAAGATTCTGCCTTATTTGAAGAATGGGAATTCATATGATGTTGCTTGCGCTTATGCTGGATATCGTCACTCCAAGAATTCTTTGACCAAAGAGGAAATTGAGAATAAGCCTCTTCTTGATAAGTTGGAAAATCTTCCGAAGAACTCTTTGAGGAATCCTGTCGTAGAGAAAATTCTCAATCAAATGGTCAATGTGGTAAACTGTATATCAAAAGAATATGGCAAACCGGATGAAATCCATATTGAACTTTCACGTGAATTGAAGCAGAATGCCAAACAAAGAGAAAAGACATCTCAGGATATAGCAGCGAACACTAAAGAGAATGAAAAAATCACTGAAATACTGAAAAAGGAATTTGGCATTCAGTATGTCAGGAAAACAGATATCGTCAGATATAAATTATATAAAGAACTCGAGCCGCGAGGCTTCAAGACCTTGTATTCAAATCAATACATCCCACAAGAGTTATTGTTCTCAAAATCGATTGATATAGAACATATCATTCCGCAAGCAGCTTTGTTTGACGATTCATTCTCAAACAAGACCATCGAGTTCAAGGACGTCAACATTGAAAAGGGGAGGAAGACGGCTAGAGATTATATACTGGAGAAATACGGCAACGAAGGTTACGAAGAATACAGAGCAAGAGTTGAGGACTTATATAAACAGGCAGTCATCAGCAAGGCAAAACGTAATAAACTTCTTATGAAGCAGAGTGAAATACCGGAGGATTTCGTCAGTAGGGACCTCACCTGCTCTCAGTATATCGCCAAGGCTGCAAAGGAGATGCTGGAGTCTTACGTCAGAACCGTGGTGCCTACCAGTGGCTCGATCACGGCGAGATTACGTGAAGACTGGCAGTTGGTGGATGTAATGAAGGAAATCAATATGCCGAAATTTGAAAAAGCCGGAAAGATATATATAACGGAAGATGCATTCGGTCATCAAACAAAAAAGATTCAGGATTGGACAAAACGAAACGACCATCGCCATCACGCAATGGACGCTATCACAATAGCATTTACAAAACCGGCGCATATTCAGTATCTGAACAACCTTGCTGCGAAAAGTGATCCGTCATCCAGTATTTACGGAATTCAGCAAAATGAAACGGTAAAAACCTCCGATGGCAACAGGATATTTGTACCTCCTATGCCAGTTAATGAATTGCGGGCAGAATGTAAGTCTCAACTTGAATCCATCCTGGTTTCAATCAAAGCGAAGAATAAAGTTGTCACAAGAAATACTAATGTAACCAAGTGCAAGGGAGGAACAAGGAAATCGACAGCTCTCACTCCGAGAGGTCCGCTTCATAAGGAACAGGTATACGGACTTCGCCACCAGTATGTGACATCAATGGTACCTGTCGGCTCAAAGATGACGGCAGAAGTGATAGCAACAGTATCTTCCAGACCTGAGCGCGAAGCACTTGCCAATAGACTGAATCAATATGATGGAGACCCTAAGAAAGCATTTGCTGGGAAGAATTCGCTTGACAAGAGTCCGATATATCTTGATGAATCCCACACGAAATATATCGGACCGAAAGTTAAATGTACTAGCGTTAAAACAGTTTATAGCATAAGGAAGGACATTGATGCATCACTTTCAGTAGATAAGGTTCTGGATTCCAATGTCAGGGCAATACTTAAGGCAAGAATTGCACAATATGATGGTAATCAGGCAAAGGCTTTTTCCAATCTGGAAGATAATCCTATCTGGCTTAACGAATCGAAAGGCATAAAATTGAAGAGAGTCACGATTGCAGAAAACTTTGATCTTTATGCAATTCATGACAAGCGGGATAAGAATGGTGATTTGCTGCTGGATGCTAATGGCAATACTGTTCCAGTAGATTTTGTAAACCTCAGAAACAATCACCATATTGCAATATATAAGGATGCAAAAGGCAATCTCCAGGAATTTGTCGTATCATTCTTTGAGGCGTTGAACCGTATCAACTCCGGACTGCCTGTTGTCGATCGTGAATATAAGAAATCCGAGGGGTGGCAATTCCAGTTCAGTATGAAGACTAACGAAATGTTTGTCTTCCCGAATCCTGAACAGGACTTTTTCCCTAACGAAATTGACTTGACAGATGAAGCTAATTACCATAGAATAAGCCCAAATTTGTATAGAGTACAAAAATTGACAAGTGGAGATTACTATTTTAGACATCATCTGGAAACATTATTGAATGATGATAGGAACCTACATGGCATTACATGGAAGCGTTTGTCAATAAAGGGAATAGCTGGAATTGTGAAGGTGAGGATTAACCATCTCGGAAAGATAGTTTCCGTCGGTGAATATGATTAAGAAGACTTTATACTTCGGGAATCCGGCATATTTGTCATTACGGCTCAAGCAGTTAGTCATAAATAGACCGGAAGACTGGGATCTGCCAATGGATGACGGAAAGCCGGAGGTGAGAACTGTTCCGATTGAAGATATTGGATTCGTGATCCTTGATCATAAGCAAATAACGGTCACATCCGGAGTCATTGAGGCTCTGCTTGATGATAATGTCGCAATTATTACATGTGATTCCAAGTCAATGCCAGTCGGATTGATGTTGCCATTATGCGGTAATACTATTCAAAACGAACGTTTCAGGGGTCAGATCGATGCATCGCTTCCGCTAAAAAAACAGTTGTGGCAGCAGACTGTTGAAAGGAAAATCGAGAATCAGGCATCTGTACTCGAGTATAGTACCGGCAACTCGCATCTGATTATGACCAATTATTCAAACAATGTCAGAAGCGGTGACCCGGATAATATTGAAGGGCGGGCTGCTGCATATTATTGGAAAAATCTTTTCACTGATATTCCCTATTTTGTGCGCGGACAGGAGGGACCGGCTCCTAATTCACTTTTGAATTATGGGTACGCAATTGTCCGGGCAACAATTGCCAGGGCTTTGGTATCAAGTGGCCTTCTTCCGACATTGGGCATCCATCATCACAACAGATACAACGCATACTGCCTTGCGGATGATATTATGGAGCCTTATAGGCCATATGTAGATAAACTTGTGGTAGACATTATCAAATCTGGTAATACCTCGCCATCCCTTTCTAAGGATATGAAAAAAATGTTATTGTCAATTCCGACCATTGATGTGAATATCGATGGTCATAGGAGTCCGCTTATGATAGCAGCCTCAACAACAACAGCCTCTTTATGTAAATGTTTCGCAGGGGAGTCGAGGCGCATATTATATCCTGAGATGTAGTGTCACGTATTGACGAGTATCGAGTAATGTGGGTTCTTGTTCTGTTTGATCTCCCAACAGATACAAAGAAGGATCGAAAGGTTGCCGCCAAGTTCAGAAAGAGCCTGATTGAATTCGGATTCACTATGTTCCAGTTCTCAATCTACTTAAGGCATTGTCCTTCGTATGAAAATGCACAGATGCAGATGGCGCGTGTGAAACGTATATTACCCGAATATGGGAAAGTTGGAATTCTTTATATCACAGACAGGCAATTTTCCAGCATGGAGTTGTTTATAGGGAAAAAAGAGACTGACTTTCCGGTCATTGGCCAGCAGCTCGAATTATTTTAATGAACTACATCAACAAAAAATCCGTCTAGAAGACGGATTTTTTCTTTTCTAAATTATGACTCAATCGTTTGTGAGTCAACTCTTTGGCGAAGCTATGTTGTGGCTTATACGTCAAAGATACAAAACTGAAAGCAATTCACAACCAGAAGTCATTCCACCATCAGCGAATCCACGTTGTGGCTTATACGTCAAAGATACAAAACTGAAAGCAATTCACAACAAACAAAGGGTCGTTAGCGTCATCGTTAAAGTTGTGGCTTATACGTCAAAGATACAAAACTGAAAGCAATTCACAACCGGTCTCTGTCAGTCGTCGCCAAAAAACTTGTTGTGGCTTATACGTCAAAGATACAAAACTGAAAGCAATTCACAACCTTGCCATACATACCTTTTCAGGCTATTATGTTGTGGCTTATACGTCAAAGATACAAAACTGAAAGCAATTCACAACCACCTCAATCTTGTTATTCAGGAGGATATGTTGTGGCTTATACGTCAAAGATACAAAACTGAAAGCAATTCACAACCCACTTTGGTAGAGGATACGATGAGGTAGAGTTGTGGCTTATACGTCAAAGATACAAAACTGAAAGCAATTCACAACGCAAGCGGCGAGTTCACCACCATCGCCTTGTTGTGGCTTATACGTCAAAGATACAAAACTGAAAGCAATTCACAACGCCCGAATTTGGTCATATCGGAGAACAAGAGTTGTGGCTTATACGTCAAAGATACAAAACTGAAAGCAATTCACAACCCATCAGCCGGGTTCGTGTAGGTTGTTGTTGTTGTGGCTTATACGTCAAAGATACAAAACTGAAAGCAATTCACAACATATTGCTAATTCTGGTTATCGTAATATGGGTTGTGGCTTATACGTCAAAGATACAAAACTGAAAGCAATTCACAACATACGGTTTCCGGATATACGGCCCGGTATTGTTGTGGCTTATACGTCAAAGATACAAAACTGAAAGCAATTCACAACGTATTTCATCGTTGCCGGAAGCATCTGGATGTTGTGGCTTATACGTCAAAGATACAAAACTGAAAGCAATTCACAACGTTGTGGCAACGGGTCAATGCAACCTTTGTGTTGTGGCTTATACGTCAAAGATACAAAACTGAAAGCAATTCACAACACCGTATCTCTTTGAAAATTCCGATTTGTCGTTGTGGCTTATACGTCAAAGATACAAAACTGAAAGCAATTCACAACATAGAATTATCCATTATAATATACCTAATTGTTGTGGCTTATACGTCAAAGATACAAAACTGAAAGCAATTCACAACCAATTTGTGTAATAATGTTCATAGCCCTTTGTTGTGGCTTATACGTCAAAGATACAAAACTGAAAGCAATTCACAACTTAATCAGCTCGATGGCAGCCGTGATGTCGGTTGTGGCTTATACGTCAAAGATACAAAACTGAAAGCAATTCACAACGAAACGATGCGGTGATGGTTGCAATAGCTGTTGTGGCTTATACGTCAAAGATACAAAACTGAAAGCAATTCACAACGGGGTTGGTGTTGATGTTCGCGCTGCTCTGTTGTGGCTTATACGTCAAAGATACAACACTGAAAGCAATTCACAACGTTTGAGAGCCAGGATGTAGTCCTCAATCGGTTGTGGCTTATACGTCAAAGATACAAAACTGAAAGCAATTCACAACTATTGTCCCATCCTTTATCCCGGTCTTTGTGTTGTGGCTTATACGTCAAAGATACAAAACTGAAAGCAATTCACAACTCTGCAACTTACTACTCCCTCAAGGGGCAGGTTGTGGCTTATACGTCAAAGATACAAAACTGAAAGCAATTCACAACCACCTCCCAGTAACCAACGGTGCTGCCGCTGTTGTGGCTTATACGTCAAAGATACAAAACTGAAAGCAATTCACAACTGAATTGCGGCCGCCCGAAAGCGTGGCGAGGTTGTGGCTTATACGTCAAAGATTATACTGCAATCCCGGTTTGCAGTATGTCCTCATAAAGAGGTGATGGATGGGCTTCTTCAATCAACACCGGTTCGATGAGGGTGTTCACATCCATTGTGATGCGCCATAGAGATGCAGCCATCGAAAGATAATCTCCATTGATGCGAGGAACAACGACTGCGATATCGATGTCGCTGTCCGGACGGGCACAACCCTTGCTGTACGAACCGAACAGATACACCTTCGCCGGGCCAATGGTGTTCACCACGGCACGTTTGTATCGCTTGGCGATGCTTACAACTGTTCTTTTATCCATGTCTGCAAAGATTTTGTATTGTCTATCAAACTCCGGCATTTCTCCATCGTCAAGCCTTCGGCTATAGCCTGCTTGTAGGAAGGGTATCTTGACTCGATGTTCAGCGGCATGATTTCGCTGATAAATAACTTTTGTTCCTCGGACATCAGGGCGTTCAGTCCGCAACTTTGGGCGATGTTAATAAGATTGTGAGACATAGGGCTGGTGCCCTCGATTCTGCTGCACCAATAGGCCTTGAAGATCTTCTCTATTGTCTGATGGCACATAAATCCCACATACAACCATCGCTTTGTCTTGAACATTGCTTCAGCTGTATCAAGGTCATAGTCAGATACCTCGCTCCAATATTTGACTTTATCTACGTCCATTGTTGCAAAAGTATGAAATATTATTTCACTGACAAAATCGTACAAACGCTTTTTGAAAAATGAAATTGAATTAATATATTTGCAGAACAAAACTGAAGCAATTCACAATAAGGATTATTCCGTTGTGAAAACATTTGGAGCGGGCCTTCGGCTCGCTTCTTTTTTGTATTGTTGATTCAGCAGCCTTACTTGCAGAGGCAGGCATTATTGATGATATTTTCCGCAATCTTGCGGATCAGGCATTCACGAGCTTCTTTGCTGGCCCATCCTATGTGAGGGGTCAGCATTATTTTTTCCGGATGGGACATTGTCAGGAAAGGATGGTCTGCAGGAAGCGGTTCCTTGGTGAAGACGTCGGCTGCTGCGCCTGCAATGATGCCTTCATCCAGGGCACGTGCGAGGTCGGCTTCATCGATGATGCCGCCGCGGCCCATGTTGACGATCAGTCCGCTTCTCTTCATCCTGGCCAGTTCCGCATATTTGACAAGGCCTTTTGTGCGCTCGTTGAGGGGGCAGTGGATTGATATTATATCGCTCTGAGACAGGAGCCCGTCAAGCGTAAGTGCCGGATATCTGTCGCAGTGCGCGATTCCAGAAGTGGGGTAGTAGGCGACTTCCATCCCGAATGCTTCGGCAATGGCGGCGACGCGGCTGCCTATATTGCCCATTCCGATGATGCCGATCCGCTTGCCGGAGAGTTCGAAGAACGGCACGTTCGCATTTGTGAAGCATCCGCTTGCGGAATACTCGCCGCTCTTGACATAGCGGTCGAATTCGGAGAATTTCCCGATAAGGTTGAGGATGAATCCGAACGTCACCTGCGCCACACTTTCAGTCGAATAGTTGACTGCGTTCCTGACGGGAATGCCTTTCTCCGCGGCGTATGCCATATCGATATTGTTGGTACCTGTCGCGGCAACGCATATCAGCTTGAGGTCAGGGAGTGCGTCCATTTCGTTCTTTCCGATGTATACTTTGTTGGAAATCACTACATCGCAGCCCTTGCAGCGCTCAATCACCTTGTCCGGTGCGGTGGATGGATATGCGGTATAATCGCCAAGCGAGCTTATCGGTTCGAGGGATACGTCATTCCCGAGGGTCTCGGCGTCAAGGAATATAATCTTGATAGGTTTCATAGTTTGTCTCTTTCAAGCAAAATTACTAATTTTGAATAATATTATCAATCGGCTCCGGCCATAATACTGTATGAAAAGAGATATCAAGTATCTTGAACTTCTGTCGAAGAATTTTCCGACGGAGCAGTCCGCCTGCAGTGAAATAATCAATCTCAAGGCGATACTCAATCTGCCGAAAGGCACAGAGCACTTTATCACCGACATCCACGGTGAAAACCAGGCTTTCGAGCACATTCTCCGCAACGGTTCCGGTGTGATCCGTCAGAAAGTCGAGGATATCTTCGGTAGCACGCTGTCGGAACGCGAACGCAAGGATCTCTGCACATTGATCTATTATCCGGAAGACAAGATTGCTCAGGTCAAAAAATCGATGCGCAGCAAGGTCAGGATGGAGGAGTGGTACAGGACAATGCTCATCAGGCTTATCAGGGTGCTTGCTGTCTGCTCATCCAAGTATACGCGCTCGAAGGTCCGCAAAGCCCTTCCCAAGGATTATTCATACATCATCGAGGAACTCCTGCACGAATGGATCGAGGACAATGAGAACAAGCACAATTATATGATGTCCATTGTCGATACCATCATCTCCACGGGGCGAGCCGACAATTTCATAAGTGCCATCTGCAATGTCATCCACCGTCTAGTCATCGACAGCCTCCATATCATCGGCGACATCTATGACCGCGGTCCGGGCGCACACCTGATTATGGACACGCTCTGCAGATATCACAACTTCGACATACAGTGGGGCAACCACGATCTGGTATGGATGGGTGCGGCAGCCGGCAGCTGGGCCTGCGTCGCTAACGTGCTCAGAATGTGCTTCCGCTATGCAAATCTGGCCACCCTCGAGGACGGGTACGGCATCAATCTGCTTCCGCTCGCGACATTCGCGATGGATACATATACTGAGGAACAGACAAAGGTATTCAGACCAAAGGCGAATGTCTATGAGAGCCTCAATCCGGGTCAGGCGGACCTCATCACAAGGATGCACAAAGCCATTTCCGTCATTCAGTTCAAGGTCGAGTCCCGTGTCATCGCCCGTCATCCGGAATGGCATATGGAGGAGCGCAACCTGCTCCACCGCATAGATTACAAGAAAGGCACCGTCAATATCAACGGCAAGGACTACGAGCTTCTCGACAAGATATATCCGACGATAGATCCGGCCGATCCGTACAAACTCACTCCGGAGGAGCAGGAGATCATCGATCACCTCGCAAAGAGCTTCATGTCAAGCCAGAGGCTTGCAAAGCATATGCAGTGCATGCTCGAACACGGATCCCTCTATAAAGTCGTCAACAATAATGCACTCTTCCACGGCGCCTTCCCGCTCAATCCTGACGGATCGTTCGCGGAAATGGAGATTCAGGGGAAGAAATATTGCGGCAAGGCCCTGCTCGACGAAGTGGATAGAATGGTCCGCGCAGCATATTACGCGCCGGCGGAGAGCCCTATGAGCCAATATGGTCGTGACTTCATCTGGTATCAGTGGTGCGGACCGGTGGCTCCTCCGTTTGACAAGAACAGGATGGCCACCTTCGAGAGATATCTGCTAGCCGAAAAGGAGACCCATACGGAGGTGATGGGAGCATATTTCGAGCTTAAGAACAAACCTGAGATCTGCGACAAAGTGCTCCGAGAACTTGGCGTGACTGATACGGAGCACGCCCATATCATCAACGGCCACATTCCTGTCAAGACCATCAAGGGTGAAAGCCCGATCAAGGCCGGCGGCAAACTGCTCGTCATAGACGGCGGCTATTCCAAGGCTTATCAGGGTGAGACCGGTATTGCCGGCTATACTCTGATCTACAACTCACGGTCGCTCAAACTAGTTCAGCACGAGCCGTTCGAAAGCCGCGAGAATGCAGTCAAGTATGGCAAGGATATCATCTCGGAGACCAAAGTCCTCGAATTTGCGGCTCAGCGCCAGCTGGTGAAGGATACGGATATCGGAAAGGAACTGCAGTCGCAGATTGATGACCTGCAGCAGCTGCTGGCAGCATACCGTTCAGGTGCGATTCAGGTCAAAGGATTATTCCTTCGAGAGCAATCGCTTCATAGTCGCGAGCAATAATCCTGCGGTTGCGGTCAAGCAGATAGATTTCAGGTACAAACCTGATGTCGTAGGTGTTCCGCCTCAGACCGGAAATGGCAGGGTCATCCTTGAGATAGACCCAGTTTTTCGGGTTCTCGGCAATGAATTCCTTGTGGAGTTTTTCGTCGAAGCCCACGCAGACACAGATTACCTTGACATTTTTCTTCCGGAGGACGTCTGCCTTCTCCCTGAGAATGGCAATTTCGCGTTTGCAATCAGGACAGGTTACAAGGTGGAAAAACAGCAAAGTGTATTTCGGATGCCCCTTGAGCATCTTGTGCTCCCTGCCCTTTGCAGTGCGGACTGTCACGTTGACGGCGGTGTCTCCGACAGAATTGCTCTTGAAGAGTTCCACATCCTTGCGGATTGATTCGCGGAGTTCCGGAGCCCAGATGCTTTCTCCCGGTATGATATATTTCTCTGCTATTGCGGCAGCGCCTTTCTGGAACTGGAAGTTCTGGATGTTACGGAGATACTTATAGTACTCGAACATCATTTCGCGCGTAAGGTCCTTGGAATCATTGCATTTGGCATAGAGAGTCCCGGCTACTTCCACTACGTCTGCCGAGTCTGCCGGTGCCAGGGCGGAAAGGATGTCTTTGAACAGTTTCTTGTATTCCGATGCGGACTCGTTTTTGATGTTGAGCATCTGTTTCAATGCTGCGCAGTCGAGCTTGCGGCCGATTATCTTGTTGTTCGGATCAATAAGTACTATTGATGGCGTCGTCACCACTCCATATTTGCGCCTGAAGTCATTTTTGTCTTCCGGGTCTGCAAGGTGCTTGATTGAAATGTATTTCCGGGACGGGATTCCGCTGAAATACTCATTGATATATTTGTTCCAGGTTTCCTGATTCCCGGTGGAGTTTATTGTATAGATGGTGATGGGCTCCCCTTTATATGCTGAGACCATTTCAGCCAGCTGCGCAGTCTGCTGGCGGCATGTCGGACAGGATTCTTCATAGAAATACAATATCTTGTATGACCCGTCACCCTGCCGTGTGGAAACCATTCCGCCGTCAATGCTCTGCATATTGAGTTCCGGCGCATCCATACCTATGAGTGACTGCCTGTTGAATTCAGCGTAGGCGTATAGCATAGGGTATGTGTCCGGGTTGCTCCACTGAAGTTTCTTGTTGAGGAACCAATTGTCTGCAATATGAACAGCAACGGCGTCATATCCCATTATCGGCGATGCGCTGAACCAGTCGAACGCCACGCCGGCGATGTCCGCCTGCTGTTTCGGTGTCTCTCCCTGATTGATGAGAAGGTCCACGCGGGCCTTGATGCTGTCTACCGGGAGGTTTGTCAGATTCTCAAAATAGTCCTTTACCGATTCAAAGACATTCTGTGCCTGTGAAATGGTGGCACTGCATATCATTATGAATGACAACAGTGGCACAATAATGATTCTGCGCATATTGTGTTATCTTTTCTTGTAGTCGTTGATGTCAATCCCGTATGGAAGGAAGTGGCTTGCGTCACCTCCATTGACCAGGACATCGCGTACAACGGTAGATGAAATGAATGAATACTCGTGGCTGGAAGGGATGAAAATGCTCTGGATATCCGGAGCCATCTTCTTGTTCGCTTGCGCGATGACGCTCTCAAGTTCAAAGTCCGTTGTTGTGCGCAGCCCCCTTATGATGCAGGATGCGCCTTTCTCGCGGGCAATGTCGATTGTCATACCGGTATATGAGCAGACTTCGACGTTCTTTAGGCCTGCAGTTGCTTTCTTGATGATTTCAACGCGTGTATCTGGATCGAAGAATCCGCCGTTCTTTGTGCTGTTGTAGCCTACTGCCACAATAACCTTGTCAAATAGTTGAAGTGCTGAACGGAGTACGTCCAGATGACCGAGTGTGAACGGGTCGAATGATCCTGGGAAAATAGCTGTTCTCATTCGTGGATGATTAATAACTGCGCGAAGTTAATAATTTTTCTCAAAGGCTCCAGTCAATCTGTGTCAGCCCCTGCTTTTCGAGAATTTCATTTGCCTTTGAAAAATGGCGGCAGCCGAAGAATGCCCCGCCGGCAAGAGGGGATGGGTGCGCCGCTTCCAGGACGTAGTGGCGGCTCGTGTCGATCAGGGCTTTCTTACTTCTTGCGAAGTTGCCCCAGAGCAGGAATACAAGTCCTTCCTTGCAGTCCGAGAGTATCCTGATGACGGCGTCGGTGAATTCCGCCCATCCGATCCTGCTGTGCGACGCGGCTTCCCCGGCACGCACGGTGAGGATTGCATTGAGCAGGAATACGCCCTGGTCGGCCCAAGCCTTGAGCGAGCCGTCTTTGTGCAGCGTGATACCAAGGTCGCTCTCTATTTCCTTATATATATTCTTCAATGACGGTGGGGGCACAATGCCGTGGGGCACGGAGAAGGAGAGACCCTCCGCCTGCCCCGGGCCGTGATATGGATCCTGGCCGATGATGACAACTTTGACCTTGTCTATCGGTGTGAGATTGAATGCGTTGAAAATAAGAGGCCCCGGAGGGTATATCGTTTTTCCGGCATTTTTCTCTGCGTGCAGGAATTTTACGAGTTCCGTGAAATATGGCTTCTCGAATTCGTCTTTGAGAGCCTCTTTCCAGCTTTGTTCAATCTTTACGTCCATAATAGTGCTATTCCTTGGAGAATACGTGGTCGAGCACCTGGTCTACTGTCTTCACATATTTGAATTCGAGGCCTTCGACATATATAGGCTTGATATCCTTGATGTCCCTTTCGTTCTCTTCCGAGAGGACGATTTCCTTGACACCTGCGCGCTTTGCAGCAAGAATCTTCTCCTTGATGCCGCCTACGGGCAGAACTTTGCCGCGGAGAGTGATCTCGCCTGTCATCGCGATACCGCTGCGGATCTTCCTGCCTCTGAATGCCGACGCGATTGCGCAGGCGATGGTGATACCGGCGGATGGTCCGTCCTTCGGGACTGCGCCTTCAGGGACGTGGATATGGACATCCTTCTCGGAGAACATCTTCGGCTTGACACCCGCCAGATCCGGATGAGCCTTCAGATACTGGTATGCTATGGCGGCGGACTCCTTCATCACATCACCGAGATTTCCCGTTGTGGAGAGGACGCCCTTACCTTCGCTCAGAGAGCACTCGACGAAAAGGATTTCTCCGCCCATCTGAGTCCAGGCAAGACCTGTGACCACTCCGGCCTCTTCGTTGCCGTCCTGAAGGTCGTGGAAGTTTGTAGGAAGTCCTAGATACTCCTTTACCTCATCAGGTCCGATAATATCCTTGCGCTCCTCTTCCATCGCGATTTTCTTCGCCGTGATGCGGGCGATTTTGGCGATCTGCTTGTCGAGGCCGCGCACTCCGGATTCGCGGGTATAACTGTCAATTATAGTATCCAGGGCCTCCGGTGACAGTTTCAGCTGGTCGGTTGTGAGGCCATGGGCCTCGGTCTGTTTCGGGATGAGGTATCCGTTGGCAATGGCGGCTTTTTCTTCAGGAAGGTATCCTGTCACGTTGATGAGCTCCATTCGGTCCAGCAGTGCCGGATGGACGCTGCTGATATCGTTTGCCGTAGTGATGAAGAGCACCTTCGACAAGTCGTAGTCAATATCGAGATAGTTGTCGTGGAACGTGGTATTCTGTTCTGGGTCAAGAACTTCGAGAAGAGCGGAAGCGGGATCTCCGTGAAAATCCTCGGTGACCTTGTCAATCTCATCGAGCACAATCACCGGGTTGGATGAACCGGCTTTCTTGATGGTGTCTATGATTCGTCCAGGCATTGCACCTATATATGTGCGGCGGTGTCCGCGGATTTCGGATTCGTCGTGAAGGCCGCCGAGTGAAACCCTGCCGTATTTGCGTCCAAGCGCTCTTGCAACTGACTTTCCAAGGGATGTCTTACCGACGCCCGGAGGGCCGTAGAGGCAGAGGATAGGGGATTTCATATCTCCCTTGAGTTTCAGTACGGCGAGGTATTCGATGATTCTCTCCTTGACCTTCTCAAGGCCGAAATGATCCTCATCCAGGACTTTCTGTGCATTTTTCAGGTCGAGATTGTCCTCCGTAGTCTCGTCCCAGGGAAGGTCTAGAACGGTCTGGAGATATCCGTACTGGACATTGTAGTCCGGAGAGCTCGGATTTGTGCGTTCGAGTTTCGCGAGTTCCTTCTTGAATGCTTCGGCAACGCTCTCAGGCCATTTCTTTTCTGCAGCCTTCTGCTCAAGTTCGTCGATGTCGTCGCCGGAATTCATTCCAAGTTCCTCCTGGATGGTCTTCAGCTGGTTGTTGAGGAAATACTCCCTCTGCTGCTGGTCCATCTCGCTCTTGACCTTCTTCTGGATGTCATCCTTTATTTTGAGGAATTCAATCTGCTGATTGAGTAGTTCAAGGAGCTTCATAGCCCTATCCTTTAGAGAGTTGAGCCTGAGAAGGTCAATCTTGTCGTTGATGTTCTCGATTTCTGCGGATGACGCCACAAAATTGATCAGAAAACCATATCCCTCAATATTTTTGATGGCGAATGCCGCTTCCTGAGGGAGATGAGGAGTCAGTTTAATCATATTCTGGGCCGCATCCTTGATGGATTCTGCAAGGGCGTCCATATCGGGGTCATTCTTTGCAGGGACAATATCATCTAGATATGCGACCGTACCCATCAGATAAGGGGCGGTTATAGGTACGGAGACTACGCGGAACCGCTTGATACCCTGGACGATCGCAGTTATGGTATTGTCAGGCATCTCAATGATTTTGAGAATCTTGCCCAAAGTGCCAACCTCGAATATATCGTCAGGACCAGGATCTTCGGTCTTTATGTCAAGCTGTGAGACAGCGCCGATGAGCTTGCTGGAAGCAAAAGCCTCGTTTACCAGTTTTATTGATTTCTCCCTTCCGACGGTGATTGGAATCACTGTCTCCGGGAACAGAATGGCGTTCCGCAGTGTCAGAATCGGCAGCGTTCCCGGCAGCTCGGTGTCACCCAATTGGTGTACCGGCTCTATGTTCATCACTGGAATGATGTTGACATCAGGAGAATTGCCGGCGAAAATGTTGTCAAAAATATCTTTCATTGTGTCAAAATGTCAGTCAAAGTTAATCTTTAATTTCCGAAAATGCATTTTTTCGGACCCTGGACATATCAGTCAATGATTATGCCATAATTTTTTCGTGCGTATGGTTTTGATTATTCAAAAATTAACCCTAATTTTGCGCCCCATACGGGAAGAGTCACCCGTTTTATACGAATTAATAACAGAAATATAACTTTTTTCATTATGACAAAAGCAGACATTGTTAACGAAGTTGCTAAGAGCAAGGGAGTTGAGAAGATTATCGCACAAAAAGTGATTGAAGGATTCATGGACAGCGTAGAGGCATCCCTCGCAAAGGGAGAAAACGTCTACCTCCGTGGATTCGGCAGCTTCATTATCAAAAAGCGCGCAAAGAAGACCGCTCGCAATATCTCCAAGAACACCACTATCGTCATTGCCGAGCACAACATTCCTTCATTCAAGCCGGCAAAGGTTTTCGCAGCAAAGGTTAAATAAGACAATACCAATAATTACTTAATTATACAACCATGCCAAACGGAAAAAAGCACAAAAGGCATAAGATGGCTACGCATAAGCGCAAGAAGCGTTTGCGTAAGAACAGACATAAGAAGAGATAAATTCTCTGCCCACAGTCTGTCCTGAGACCGGTTAATCTAAAGCAGGGATATCCTGCTTTAGATTATTTATTTAATGACACTATGGACAAAGATCTGATTATCGACGTACGCCAGGAGGATATCTCCATAGCACTGCTCGAAAATCACCGCCTTATCGAATATAATAAGGAGGAGATAGGCGGCAGGGCCTATAACGTCGGAGATGTCTATCTTGGTAAGGTCAAAAAGATTCTCCCGTCCCTTAATGCCGCATTTGTGGATATCGGGGACGAGAAGGATGCTTTTGTACACTATCTGGACCTTGGACTGAACTTCAAGGCGTTCGATTCCTTTGTCAAGCAGATTAACGTCAACAGCGATTTCCCGACCCTCTATTCCAAGACCAGAATCGATGAAATTCTTGAAAAGGAGGGGAAGGTCGAAACATTTCTCAATCCCGGACAACCTATCATTGTCCAAATCGTAAAGGAACCTATCTCCACCAAGGGTTCGCGCCTTACCGCTGAGATTTCGATAGCAGGGCGCAATATGGTTCTTCTTCCTTTCGCTGACAAGGTCAGCATATCTCAGAAAATTACCTCCAAGGACGAAAAACTCAGATTAGAGCGTCTGGTTTACAGTATTCTTCCTCATAATTACGGCGTCATCATCCGCACGGCGGCTGAGGGAAAGAAGGCTGCAGTCCTGGATGCGGAGCTTAAATCCCTGATTCGCAAATGGGAGGAGTCCTGGCAGAAGCTTGCAGAGTCAAAGGGCGTGCAGAAACTCTTCTCCGAGAACAGCCGCACTACCACTATTCTGCGTGACCTGCTGAATGACTCTTTCACCAATGTATATGTAAACGATGAGGCCATCTGCCGCGAAGTGACCGACTATGTTTCGCTGATATCTCCGGAGCAGGCGAAGATTGTCAAGTACTATAAGGGTAGTGAACCGATTTTCGACCATTTCGAGGTCACACGCCAGATCAAAGGTGCCTTCGGCAAAATTGTTTCCATAAAGCAGGGGGCTTACCTTGTCATAGAACATACGGAGGCCCTGCATGTCGTGGATGTCAACAGCGGCATCCGCACGAAGACCAAAGATCAGGAGGACAATTCCCTTGAGGTCAATATGAATGCGGCTGATGAGATTGCCCGTCAGATGCGCCTGCGTGATATGGGTGGCATCGTCATCGTCGATTTCATCGATATGGATTCCCCGGATCACAGAGTTCAGCTGTATAAACATATGCAGGAAGCGATGGCAGGAGACCGAGCCAAACATACTGTGTTACCGCTGACAAAATTCGGTCTGATGCAGATTACCCGTCAACGTGTCCGTCCTGTAACGGAGATCAAGACTGCTGAGACTTGCCCGGTCTGCCATGGTACCGGCAAGGTTGGCCCGACAATCCTGCAGGACGAGAAACTGGAGCGTGAACTCGCTTTCTTCGTCAAGGAAAAGGATATGAAGAATCTGCAGCTGCGTGTGAGTCCTATCTTTGAAGCATATCTTACAAAAGGGCTTATGAGCTTTGAACGCAAGTGGGAGAGGAAATACAAGTGCAAGATCAAGATTATCGGAGATACCGATTACAACATCCTTCAGTCGGCCTGGTTCGACAAGGATGGGGAACCTGTTGAAAACTGACCTGACAACCCTGACAATCCACACCTTATACAATATGGCCAGAAAAACTAATAAAACCGCAAAGCGAAAATTCGCTCCGGCCCACGGCGACACGATGCTGAGGAAGTTCCGTAAGACGATTCTTCTCAATGAGAAGGAACTTGATGCTATCAACAGATATTGCGAAAAGTACAAGATATCGTCAAGGTCGGCTTTCATACGTACTGCGGTGATGGCACATATTATGTCTGATATGGATCAGAATTATCCGAAACTTTTTTAGACACGCGATTCTCACTATGAAAAAAACGACACTCCTCGCTATCTGCATCTGCTTTGCTGTGTTTATCTCATCGCAGAATGTGTTTGCTCAGCAGCCGCAGGTTCCGGCTGTTGATTCGACTCTGATGACAATCATTTCCGATTCCACGACTGTTGACGGTATCCGGATTGTACACTACAAACCATCGGCTAGGGTATGCAGCAAGGATATTGAGATTCATGTCAAGGACGGAGTCATTCAGTATTGTCATTTTACCAGAGGTTGTTCCGGCAATACTCAAGGCGTTTCTGTTCTCATCAAGGGTATGAGAATAGAGGAGGCGATTGCCAAACTCGACGGTATCCAGTGCGGCAGGCGCGGGACATCTTGTCCTGATCAGCTGGCCAATGCGCTGAAGATGTTACGCTAACTGCCTGATAGCTATTGCATAAATCCCCGCGGGTTGTTCCTGCGGGGATTTTTTTGAAAAAATAGTTGTGAAATATTTTGGAAAGTCGGAAAAAAGTCCTCACCTTTGCGGCCGCTTTGGCGGAGGGGTCGTGACGAACGGCGGCCGCCGGGGCGGGCGAGGGG
>JAZRZH010000010.1:0-32404 GCA_045601245.1 Bacteroidales bacterium | reverse complement strand
CGTTGTTCTGCGGGCAGCGCCACGAATTCGGCGACCTCGAACAGCTTCCTGAAAACCGCTGCATCAAGCCTGTCCGGCCTCTCGGAGAGCCTGCCCATATACTTCAGACAAAAGTATAAACCATCTTCCAGATTTGCAAGTTCCGACTCCGTTTTGTTGAACTTCGACAGCTCCACGAAGGTGAAGTTCAGGGCCTTCGTCATAGCCTCGCCAGTCTCGTTTTCTCTCAGTGAATAACGCCATACGAACCTGTCTTCCGCCGGACTCTCGTGCTCCAGCTCGAAATCCAGCAGCGAGATGACGTACAGCGACGAAAGCGTGTAGTCAATGTCGCTCTCCCTGTGCTCATACAATATCTCCTGCGCCGCATAGTACAGCGTACGGTCGCGGTAATATTTCTGCGGCTTGACCTGGACCTCAACAAGTACCTTCTCGCCTTGATCAGTGTCGCACAGTATGTCGAACACCGACTTCTTGTCGTCAAGACCAGAACCTGCACGCTCCTTGTCCAGATACGTTATCTCATCGATTTTAACTTCCGGGATTATGACCGACAACAGGGCGATGAGCAGATCCTTGTTCGCCGGCTGACCGAACACTCTCTTGAAGGCAACGTCGATCATCAGATCGACATACTTCCCCACTTGATATCGTTCTTCCTTTGCCATAATTGAGTTGTGTTTGTTTACAACCGCAATATAGCACTGGCTTGAACGGAATGCAGTACAATTTTTGATAAACTTCCGGCAAGATTGAAAAACGGAATTCAAGGCCCGTTTTCCGATTTATCGGCCGATGATCTGATTACTCGTTAACCACTTCGATCTTGTGGTTGACCTTCTTGTGTTTCAACCAGAGTCCGTAGACTTCGCTTACATTGCCGGCAGTGATGAATGCCTGATATTCATTCTTGCGGATGAATGCCATCACAGCACTGAATTCGTTCTGGGTAAGGAGTGACTGAATCTCCATCTGTTTCTCCCCTGTAAAGCCTCCGATAACCTCATAGAGGCTGCATCCGCGTTTCAGGTCATTTATGATGTATGAGCGTATGGATTCGTATTCGCTGCTGATGATGCAGACCCTCTTGCGCTTGTTGAGGGAGGCGGTGAAATAATCCACCACAATGCCGTTGATCCAGGTGCCGATGAGACCTACGATCACGAGTCTGAGGGGATTGATGGAGAGTGCCGTAAGACAGATGGCTGCTCCGGCGGCGCTCACGGATGCACCTATATCAAGGTGCAGGTACTTGTTGACAATCTTTGCAAGTATGTCGAGGCCGCCGGTGCTGGCGTTTATTCTGAAAAGAATGGCCTGCGATGCGCTCAGCAGTAGCACGAAGCAGCATAGGTCGAACCAGACGTCATTCATCACGCTGGTCTGACCCGGCTCTGTGAAGAAGTTTGCGGCAGGGTAAACCGCCTCCCAAAGATCCATCATAGGACCCAGGACAAGCGCACAATATACCGTCTTGATGCCGAATTCAGGACCTATCAGTACATAGGCCAGAACCAGCAGTATGGCGTTGATGATGAATATCACCACCGATATTTTGATATTGATGCCGGCAGCTTCGAGTACACCGCTGATGACAATGGAGAGACCTGAGATGCTGCCGACGATGATTTTGCTCGGTATGAGGAAATAATTGACCGCAATGGCAGCTACAAGCATACCGAGGGTCATGATTATGAATTCCTTCCAGAACTTGCCCGTTTTGAGCACTCCGAAAGCTTCCAGTACTTTACTCATTTGTTATTTGTTGACGGAGGCTTTGCTGTCGCAGTATGCGCAGCGTACCACACCGTTTTCAGTCAGTTTGAATGTTTGTTCTATGTTTTCCTTGTTGCAGATGCACTTCGGATTGGTACAGCGCAGGCGGCGGTCGTGGAATGTCTCACCGTTTTCAGGCATTGTGTGCGCAGGGTCATCCTTCCACTTGAGCAGGCAGGTGATGAGCGCCATGCGCACGAATTTGCCGTATTCGACCTGACGGAAATATGCGGCGCGCGGGTCTGCATCGACTTCGGGAAGTATCTCGTTGACGCGAGGGAGAGGGTGGAGCACAGCCATCTTATCCTTGGCGAGTGTCATCTTCTTGCAGTCGAGCACGAAGCTGTCCTTGACCCTGTCGAATTCCTCCTCGTCGAGGAAGCGCTCCTTCTGCACGCGTGTCATATAGAGCACGTCGAGCTCCGGCATTACATCTTCGATGTTGCGTACCTCGCGGTAAGGAATTCCCTGCTTCTCACAGACATCCTGCTTGATATAGTCGGGCAGTCTCAACTCTTCAGGAGCGATAAGAACTATGTTTATGTCCTTGTATCGGGTGAGTGCCTTGATCAGCGAATGAACGGTGCGGCCGAAACGCAGGTCGCCGCAGAATCCTATGGTCAGACCATCGATGTGGCCGAGCTCCCTCTTGATGGTGATCAGGTCGGTGAGGGTCTGCGTAGGATGTGCGTGGCTGCCGTCGCCGGCGTTGATGACTGGGACAGGAGATACGAGGCTGGCCACGTAAGGTGCGCCTTCGATGTAGTGTCTCATCGCGATGATGTCGGCGAATGAGCTGACCACCTTCGCTGTGTCCTCCACGCTCTCGCCTTTTGCTGCGGAACTGTTAGTTGCATCCGCGAAGCCGAGTACATCGCCGCCAAGTTCCATCATGGCCGAGGTGAAGCTCAGCCTGGTGCGGGTGCTCGGCTCGTAGAAGAGGGTAGCGAGCTTGCGGTACTTCTGCGATTCGCGGTAGCGTTCGGGATGTTCATATATGTCCTCTCCGAGAGCGATGATCTCGTCGGTCTCCTCCCTGCTCAGGTCGGTCGGGTCAATGAGGTGCTTCATTGTCTAATTGCTGGCAATCCAGCTTTCGTCTGATGGGTTGTTGCGGAATTTGATGATGCGTTCCTTCCATT
Source organism: Bacteroidales bacterium (assembly GCA_045601245.1). Lineage (GTDB taxonomy): Bacteria > Bacteroidota > Bacteroidia > Bacteroidales > UBA932 > Cacconaster. Next base: position 29,486 of record JAZRZH010000010.1, on the reverse strand, counting down.
CGGGAGCGATGTAGCCCTCTTCTGCGGCAACTTCAACGAGCGCGTCGAGGTTGGAGAGAGAATAGTTCACAACCTTGGCTTCTGCGAGGCGGTCGAGGCCCTTCTGCATACCGTAGGTGAAGATGCTTACGATGCCGAGCACTTCAGCTCCGGCTTCACGAAGAGCTTCCACAACATCAATGGCGCTGCCGCCGGTGGAGATGAGGTCTTCGATGACGACGACCTTTGTGCCGGGCTCGAGCTTGCCCTCAATCTTGTTGTTGCGGCCGTGGGTCTTGGCTTCGCCGCGTACATAGCCCATAGGGAGACCGAGGATCGTGGCTGCTATGGCTGCGTGTGCGATACCTGCAGTGGATGTGCCCATAAGAGTCTCCACTTCAGGGAATTTTGCCTTTACGGTGTCAGCGATGGCCTGCTCTACTACGGTGCGGGCCTTCGGTGCTGTAAGGATGAGGCGGTTGTCGCAATAGATAGGGCTCTTGATGCCGCTGGCCCAGGTGAACGGTTCTTCCGGACGGAGGAATACTGCCTTGATGTCAAGGAGCTGTTTTGCTATGATTTTTTCCATTATGTCTTTATTTACAAAATTCTTCAATGCAACGGTTATAGGCTGCCACAGGGTCTTCGGCAGCGGTGATAGGGCGGCCCACAACGATGAAGTCGGAGCCGATCTCGCGTGCGCGGGCAGGGGTGGTGATGCGAACCTGGTCGTCAGCCTTGGCATCCGCGAATCTGATGCCCGGAGTCACAGCCATGAATTCCTTGCCGCAGGTCTCCTTTATGAGCGATGCTTCGAGAGGAGAGCAGACGACGCCGTCAAGACCCGCTTCCTTGGCGTTAGCAGCGTAATGTGCGATAGTCTCGCTGATTGTAGCGTTGATCAGAAGGTCCTTCTGCATGCGCTCCTCGCTGGTGGAAGTGAGCTGTGTCACGGCGATAAGCAGAGGTCGTGTGCCGTCCTCGCGGGTCAGACCTTCGAGCGCCGCCTTCATCATCTCGATGGTGCCGGCCGCGTGTACGTTGGTCATATCGATGTCAAGCGCGGAGAGCACCTGCATGGTCTTGCGTACGGTATTCGGAATGTCGTGCAGCTTGAGGTCGAGGAAAATCTTATGGCCGCGCGCCTTTATGGTGCGGACGATTTCCGGGCCTGCGCCGTAGAAAAGTTCCATACCAATCTTTACGAACGGCTTGCGCGGGCAGTCCGCAAATTTGTCGAGAAAAGTGAGGGCCTGTTCCGCATTCGCGAAATCGCAGGCTATGATGACGTCTTTCATACTATTGCTATTATTTCTTTAATATCGTTGATGCCGAGGCGTTCCATAACCTTCGGCAGGTTTTCCGTTATTTCCTTGCAGACATACGGGTTTCTGAGATTCTCGGCACCGACCTGTACTGCTGTCGCTCCTGCCATCATCATTTCGATGACATCTTCGGCGCAGGAGACACCGCCGCATCCCATTACAGGGATGTGGCAGGCGTGGGCCACTTGGTTGACCATCCTCAGGGCCACCGGGAATACTGCCCTGCCCGAGAATCCTCCGTATCGGTTGGCCACCACAGGACGGCGGCGCGCTATATCTATGCGCATACCGAGCAGTGTGTTGATGAGTGTGAGACCGTCGGCGCCGGCATCCTCGCAGGCTCTGGCTATCTCAACTATATCGGTCACATTCGGGCTGAGCTTGATGAATACGGGTTTGTCCGACACTTCCTTGGCTATGGCGGTGATTTCCGCCGCGGCCTTGGCCGAGGTGCCGAATGCAAGTCCGCCTCCGTGCACGTTAGGGCAGGAGATGTTCACCTCTATGATATCCACTTCAGGTGCCGCGGATGCCTTGGCGCAGCATTCGCGGTACTCGTCAGGGGCGAAGCCGCTGATGTTGGCTATTATCACACCGCCATATATCTTGCGGAGAGCGGGCAGTTTCTGCGAAGTGAGCACGTCTATGCCGGGGTTCTGCAGGCCCACTGAGTTGATCATTCCGTCCGGGCATTCCGCGATGCGCGGGCATTCGTTGCCGAAGCGCGCCTCGCGTGTCGTACCCTTGAGGGAAATGCCTCCCAGTACGTTGATATCGTATTCGCCGGCCATCTCCAGGCCGAATCCGAAAGTGCCGCTGGCAGGGACTATCGGGTTGGCGAGTCTGACACCGCAGAGATTGACTTCCGTTACCATATTATTGTCTCCTTTTTGAATACTGGCCCGTCTGCGCATACGCGTTTCGGACCCTCCGTAGTATGGCAGGTGCAGCCATAGCAGATGCCGCAGCCGCAGCCCATACGCTCTTCGAGGCTGATTTCACCATCGCCTCCTATTCCCGCACACACGGCCTTGAGCATAGGCAGAGGTCCGCATCCGTAGTAATGATCGAATCTGATATCGTTGTTCATTACGACATCCGTCACAAATCCCTTCGAGCCCAGACTGCCGTCCATAGTCGCAATGTATACGTCGGCGCCAAGAGCTTTGAAATCATCGACCAGCATAGCTTCGGCCGCATTGTTGAAGCCGAGCACGACAGTCACAGCCTTGCCTGCGGATATGAGTTCCTTCGCAAGCAGATAAAGAGGTGCGGTGCCCACTCCGCCGCCAAGCAGCAATGCCGCTTCCTTCGTGGCATCGGGATGGAAGCCGTTGCCGAGTCCTGTGAGTATGTCGAGGGTGTCGCCGGCCTTCATTGTGCTCATAAGATCCGTGCCTTTGCCCACTACCTTGTATACCAGTGTAAGCGTTCCGGCATCTGCATCATTGACGGAAATCGGCCTTCTCAGGAAAAATCCCGGAAGGCTGATCTCAACAAACTGGCCGCTCCCGCTGATGGCGGAGGTGTCCCCCTCAAGGACCATTTTCCAGGTGTTGAGGGAAATGACGCTGTTGGAGCGGACGGTGAACTTTACATCTTTCATCCTATTTGTATTCGGAATCGATTGTAGAAATGCCGAGTGTTATCTCTTCGAGCACGTCGAGCAGCACGCGGACCGTTTCGAGTGATGTGAAGAGGGTCACGTTATTCTCAACAGCGGCACGGCGGATCTCATAGCCGTCAAGACGGGTGTTGTGCTGGTTGAGGTCGATTGTGTTGATGACATAGCTTACGTGTCCGTGGCTCATCGAGCGCTGGATGTCGTCGCTGCCCTCGCTGATCTTCTGGACACTGCGGGTGCGGATACCGTTCTCCTTGAGGAATTTGGCGGTGCCGCTGGTGGCCTCGATGTTGAATCCGAGATTGTAGAATCTGCGGATGAGAGGGAGGGCCTCCTGCTTGTCCTTGTCTGCCAGGGTGGCGAGTACGGTGCCGTAGTTGACGACATTGACGCCCGATGCCTGGAGGGATTTGTAAAGGGCACGGGTAAGAGAGTCGTCGTATCCGATGGCCTCGCCGGTGGACTTCATTTCAGGTGAGAGGTATGTATCGATTCCCTTGATCTTGTTGAATGAGAACGCCGGTGTCTTGACATAGTGGCGATGACGTTCAGGATAGTATGTTTCGGTGATTCCGAGTTCCCTGAGTGAGTGGCCGAGCATCACCATAGTGGCAATCTTCGCCATAGGGATGCCGGTCGACTTGGAGAGGAACGGAACGGTGCGGGATGAACGAGGATTGACCTCGATCACATATACGTCATCGTTAGGATCGACGATGTACTGGATGTTGAAGAGGCCGACGATGCCGATTTCCCTGCCGAGCTTGACGGTGTAGTCAACTATCTGGTCCTTGACCTTCTGGCTGAGGGAGAATGAAGGATATACGCTGATGGAGTCTCCGGAGTGGATACCGGTGTGCTCGACGTGTTCCATAATGCCAGGGATGAATACGTTCTCACCGTCGCAGATTGCATCGACCTCGGATTCCTTACCCATAATGTACTTGTCTACGAGGACAGGGGATTTCTCATTGATTTCCACGGCGTTGTGGAGATAATGGCGGAGCGCCTCCTCGTTGCCGACAATCATCATTGCACGGCCGCCGAGCACGAAGCTCGGACGCACGAGGACTGGGTATCCTATTTCGGCAGCAGCCCTTACGCCTTCCTCGACGTCTGTGACTGCCTTCGCCTTAGGCTGAGGGATGCCGGTCTTGCGCATTATGGCCTCGAAGAGCTTGCGGTCCTCGGCATTGTCGATGGCTTCGATCTGGGTGCCGATGATAGGTACGTTGAATTCTGCGAGCGGTCCGGCAAGGTTGATGGCAGTCTGTCCACCGAGGGTGACGATGACTCCCTTAGGCTTTTCGAGTTCGATGACGTTCATCACATCCTCGACTGTGAGCGGTTCGAAATAGAGTTTGTCCGAAATGGTATAGTCGGTCGAGACTGTCTCTGGATTGTTGTTGATGATGATGGCCTCATATCCCGCCTCACGGATGGCCCAGATGGCGTGTACGGTGGAGTAGTCGAATTCGACTCCCTGTCCGATGCGGATAGGGCCGGCGCCGAGCACGAGTATCTTCTCGCGGTCGCTGACCACCGTCTCGTTCTCCTCTTCGTAGGTCGAGTAGTAGTACGGGACATTCGCATCGTGTTCTGCGGCGCAGCTGTCGATGAACTTATATACCGGACGGATGTTGTTCGCCCAGCGGTATTCAATCATCTCCTTTTCGGTCCTGCCCCAGAGCTGGCCGATGTATTTGTCGCTGAATCCTAGTTTCTTCGCTTCGAGCAGCAGTGCGTTGTCGAAAGGATTTGCGCTGAGTCTGCGCTCCATATTGACGATATTGCTGATCTTGTCGAGGAAGAGCATATCGATCTTGGTGCAGTCATAGATGAGCCTTGTGTCGACACCGTTGCGGATCAACTGTGCGATGCCGAGCATATGGTCGTCCGGGAATTTCGCGATGTACTTGAATATCTCGGCGTCGGTCATGTTTTCGAATTTCTTCTTGTAGATGTGGTTAACACCGATTTCGAGGGAACGGATGGCCTTGAGGAAGCTTTCCTCGAAGGTTCGGCCTATGCTCATCACCTCACCGGTGGCCTTCATCTGAGTGCCGAGTTCGTTTGCGGCTTCGCTGAACTTGTCGAACGGGAAGCGTGCGACCTTGCTGACGATATAGTCGATGGCAGGCTCGCAGCAGGCAGGCGCATCAGCGACAGTGATCTCGTCGAGTGTCAGACCGACAGCAATCTTGGCGGTGACGCGGGCGATAGGGAAGCCGCTGGCCTTGGATGCAAGTGCGGATGACCGGGAAACGCGCGGATTGACCTCTATGATATAATAGTTGAAAGAAAGCGGGTCGAGCGCGAACTGCACGTTGCAGCCGCCTTCAATCTTGAGTGCGCGGATGAGCTTGAGTGCGCTGGCGCGCAGAATCTCATATTCCTTGTCGGTGAGGGTCTGGACAGGGGCGACGACGATGGAGTCACCGGTGTGGATGCCGACAGGGTCGACGTTTTCCATCGAACAGATGGTGATGGCGGTGTCGTTGGCATCGCGCATAACCTCAAATTCAATCTCCTTGTATCCCTTTACGCTTTTCTCGATAAGTACCTGATGGACAGGGGAGAGGGCGAGTGCGTTACGCATCATCTCGCGGAGTTCCTCCTCGTTGTCGGCAAATCCTCCACCCGTTCCTCCGAGTGTGAAAGCCGGACGAAGGACGACAGGGTATCCGATTCTTTTTGCAGTTGTTACAGCCTCTTCCACGCTGTAACAGATGTCTGAAGGGATGACCGGCTCGTCGAGGCTGATACAGAGTTCCTTGAAGAGTTCGCGGTCCTCGGCCTTTTCGATGCTCTGGAATGAGGTTCCAAGAATCTCTACACCACACTCTTCGAGAACGCCCTTCTTCGCCAGCTGGACGGCGAGGTTGAGGCCCGTCTGACCTCCGAGACCAGGCACGATTGCATCGGGACGCTCGTAACGGATGATCTTTGCGATATATTCGAGTTTCAGTGGCTCCATATATACCTTGTCGGCGATATGGGTGTCCGTCATAATGGTTGCCGGATTGGAGTTCACCAGGATGACCTCATATCCCTCTTCCTTGAGCGCGAGGCAGGCCTGGGTGCCGGCGTAGTCGAATTCTGCAGCCTGGCCGATAACGATAGGGCCGCTGCCGATTACCATTACTTTCTTGATATCTGTTCTCTTTGGCATATTATTTTCCCTCCATCATACTAATGAATTTGTCAAACAGGTAAGCGCCTTCCATCGGGCCCGGAGCACCTTCCGGATAGAATTCGACTGCTATCACCTTGTCGGCGGTGCATTCGATACCCTCGATCGCGCCGTCGACCACGTCGGTGTGGGTGACCTTGAGCGGAGTGCCCTCAAGCGACTTGAGCTCGACTGCAGGGCAGTTGTTGTGGTCTGCTATGAAGATGCGTCCGGTCTCTGCTTCCCTTACGGGACGGTCGCCGTGGTGCGGACTCTTGAGTCTTGTGATCTTTGCGTCGTAAGCGCAGGCGATGATCTGATGTCCGAGGGCAATGCCCATCATAGGCACCTTACCCTTGAGGTTACGGACGGTTTCGACAGTCTCAGGGACGCCGTCAGGAGTGCCCGGGCCACCGGAGATGAGGACTCCGTCAGGGTTGAACGAGAGGATTTCCTCAGCTGTTGCGTTGAACGGGACGATGGTGACATTGCAGTCGCGCTTGTTGAGTTCCTTCAGCTGGCTTGCCTTGAGGCCGCAGTCAATAGCCACGACATCATATTTGTGGCACGCAGTGCGCGAGAACCATCTCTTCTTGCAACTTACGCGGCTGACATAGTCAGTAGGGATCTGAGTGTCGCGGATTAGTTTGAGCGCCTCTTCGAGTGACATCTCCTCATCGACTATCGCCGCTTTCATCGAACCTTTTTCGCGGATAATGCGGGTGAGCATTCTGGTATCCAGACCTGCGAGACAAGGCACATTGTGCTCTTCAAGTTCCTCTGACAGGGTCTTGGTGTATCTGAAGTTGCTCGGGGCTTCGCAGCACTCGCGGACGATGAGCCCCTCGAGGTATGAACTGCGGGCTTCGAAATCCTCATCCGTTATGCCGTACTGACCCATAAGTGGATAGGTCATCACGACAATCTGTCCGGCATATGCCGGGTCGGAGATAATTTCCTGATATCCGACCATCGTTGTATTGAAAATGATTTCTCCGACGTGGTTTCCGCCGCTTCCGTAGCGGATTCCCTTGAATTCACGTCCGGTTTCGAGAACCAGTTTTCCTGTTTTGTTTTTTTCCATTTATTTATTGTATTTCTTTCGTTTTATTTCATTCCATTCCACACGACGGCGCCCCTGTACAGGGTCAGTACGCATTTGCCATATACCTTCTTGCCGGCAAACGGGGTGGCTTTTCCCTTGGACTTGAAATCCGCGGGGTCGATAGTGTATTGCGAGTCTGTATCAAATACCGCAATGTCAGCACTTTCGCCCTCCTTGAGCGCTCCACCGAGACAGAATCTGCGGCGCGGGGCTTCTGTCATCGCTTCCACTATGCGCTCCAATGTCACCTTGCCCGTGCGGACGAGGTCAGTATAGAGTACTGCAAATGAAGTCTCGAGTCCGACGATGCCCATCGCGCTGCCCTGAAGACCTCTTGCCTTCTCCTCAGCGGTATGTGGCGCGTGGTCCGTCGCAATCATATCAATCGTTCCGTCATTCAGTCCTTTAAGCAAAGCTTCGCGGTCTTCGGCACTCCTGAGCGGCGGGTTCATCTTGAATCTTCCGTCCTCCTGGAGGTCGTCTTCGCAGAGTGTCAGATAGTGCGGGCCTGTCTCACAGGTGATATTTACTCCGCGTGCCTTTGCCTGCCTGATGATCTCCACGCTCTCTTTGGTGGAGATGTGGCAGACGTGGTATGCGCAGCCTGTCTTTTCGCAAATCCTAATGTCGCGTGCGATCGGCCCCCATTCACTTTCGGAACAGATGCCCTTGTGGCTGTGGGCCGCGGCGTATGCTCCGTCGTGGATATATCCGCCGTGAAGCAGTGAGTTATCCTCGCAGTGCGCCGCAATGATGCTGCCGGTTGCGGCAGCCTGAATCATCGCGCTACGCATCATATCTTCATCCTGGACTCCGCTGCCGTCATCCGAAAAGCCGGCCACCTTGTCCTTTAGCACCGCGAAATCTACAAGTTCAAGTCCCTTGCGCTCCTTCGTGATGGTGGCGTAAGGCCTTGTCTCGATGACCGCTTCGTCGCGGATCAGGCTGAGTTCCTCTTCGAGATGCTCCGGTGAATCAGGGGCGGGGGTGAGGTTTGGCATCGGGCAGACACAGGTGTATCCGCCGTGTGCAGCTGCGGCTGTGCCGGTAGCGATTGTCTCCTTGTCCGGTCTTCCCGGTACGCGGAAATGCACGTGTACGTCGGCCAGACCGTATGTCACTGTTTTGCCAGTCAGGTCGAAAACTTCCGCACAGCCGGTGTCTATGCCTTTGGCGATGCATTTTATGATGCCGTCATCAATGAGTATGTCGGCGATGCGGCATCCGCTCGAAGTGCATAGTTTTCCGTTTTTCAAAAGTATCTTTTTCATTCCGTCAGGGCAAAAAAAATGACGACCAACGGGTCGTCAATCAATGAATTGGAAATGGGAAGGCATTGTCGTTCAGACATCCAGTGTGAGGGAGCGAAGTGTGATACGATTTAATCATTTCCTATTGTTCCAAATCAAGCGCAAAGGTATATATTTTTCACTGATCTTGTCCATTATTTTATCATTGATATGAACATTTTATGCTCATTTTTCTATAAATTGCAAATATGTTGGCAGTTCAAAAAATATTGCTAAATTTGAAATTTTAACGGAAATTCCAATCTTATGAAACAGATACAGTTCTTCTCAGCGGTGCTGGCGGCCGGATTAGTTGCAGCATCGTGCGGTCAGGATCCGGATTCTCCTACACTGAAAGCTTCCGGTGAAGTCATCGTGGCTAGCCTTGAACAGCCGGCCTCTACCAGGGCGAAACTGGCTGAGACCTCAGATCCAGGCGTATTCAATGTTGTATGGGCTTCTTCTGATCAGATATCAGTGTTCGGACACCAGCCTTCCGGCGAAGCGGCGGTCACGAAATTCTCCCTTGCCTCGGGAGCCGAGACAAATCTAGGTACTTTCAGCGGAACTCTGGCCAATGCGGGCCAGGCTCCATATTATGCCGTGTTTCCTTCGAGTGCCAATGTCCGTTTCGACAACGGGTCGATAGTCTTCGACATTCCTGAGAGAAAGGGCGCGCAGTCCGGTAACGTGACTTCAAAATCCCTTCCGATGATTTCCAGGATCGAGGGGACCGGCGCAAATATGTCAGTGGGCATGAAGAATGTATCCGGTCTGCTCAAGCTCTCCCTCAGGAGCGAAACCAATGTCACTATCAAGAAGATCACTATCCACGACCTTGCGGGCAATATGCTCTGGGGTGACTGCCGTGTGCCGTTGGATGCGGACGGCAATCCACAACTTGACAAGGCGACAATGGAAAACGGTACCAACAGCATTTCAATGGTGTGGAATTCCTGCCCGGCTATCAACAAAACGGCCAAATCATATTATTTCATAGTGCCGGCAGGCGCATTTGACAGGGGCTTCTCCGTCGTGGTGTATGAGAAGGACCTCAACCAGCCGGATACGGTCGGACGGGCATATGCTTTCCTTCAGAAGGTCTCGTCACCCATTGAGGTCCAGCGTTCGGTCATCCTCGATATGTCTGATGCTACGATCACGGATCAGGCCGAGAGGGTTGATGTCCTCGGCAGAGGATTCTACAAGAGCCTCTTTGTCGATGCCGGCTACAAGCTTTCCAACAACTACAAAACTACTGACATCCCGGCCATCAGTTATCTGAAGCTCGATGACGATTATGAATATGTAAGTGTTACCGATGCCAGTTACAACAGTACTCAGGTTGCTGTCTTTGCCGGCGGTGTCAAGGGTCAGGTCAACTGGCAGGATGACAACGGAGCGCTTCTATATCCTGATGGAGAACCACGCTTCCGCACTATGTACGTCAACGGCGGAAGGTCCGAGGATCACGGTACTTCGCTCACCAAGGCAGGCCTTGATGCGGTCAACAAGTATTTCACCAATGGCGGCAGTTACGTGGGTACCTGTGCCGGATCGTTCCTGGCGGTAACCTATGTGGACGGCACGAGGCGTTACGGTTGCTCAAACTCTGCTGATGACTGCTCCTTCGGTCTGTTCCCGGGGCAGTTGACTCACACCAGCCTTCCACCGAACATCAGTACCTGGCCTACGGTTTATACCGGAATGGCAGTGCTCCCTGCCCTCCAGAATATCGGAGCCGAGTATGGTTTCAAGAGTTTGTCCGAACTTGATACCATTGAGGATACCAGACATCATGGCGGCAGTTATTATCCTCATATTGCAAAGAACAAGTCGTATAAGGTAGAGGAACTTCTGACATATCAGTACAGCGATCACCACTCGGCGAAAGACACTTCATGCTACACATATAATAATAGTCTCACCAGGGCAAAGTTCCAGAAGAAGAGCGGCACTCCGATAAAAATCGTGGATTCAGTTTCCACTTGGGCTTACAAGGCTTCCACAGCCTCAGGCCGCATCGTGCTCACCGGCTCCCATCCGGAAAAGCAGAAGACCGGTACCCAGCGCGACTTTATGGCTTTTATGCTGAAGTATTCGATGGCCGGTAACGGCACTCCTGTCGTAAAAGCTACGCTTACGCTCGCAAATCCGCGCAAAATGGTCAAGAATACATCGGACAAATCCCCGTCTCTCACGAAAATCGGAGACAAGCAGTATCATCATTTCAAGTTCAAGAATGATGAACCGATCAAAGATTTTGCTATCACGCTTGACAGTGAATACGATGCCGCATCCGGCATAGATCTCTGGCTGACACTCCGCAAGGACGATTTCGCATGGCTGACTGACGCCGATTACACTATGTGCAACAAGGGAGGAAAGAAAGTCCTTTCTATCAAGGAACTTCCGGCGGGCACTTGGTACATAGGTGTATATTGTGCCACTACAGTGGATGCGGCAGCCACAACCTCCGATCCGATCATTTTCAAGTACAGCGGCAAGACAGAAGTGCTCAATGGCGTGGGATATACAATCAGGTTGGACCAGGGCGTGACCAGGGCTTCGGCTCATCGTGCTGATAACTCTGGAAACAATCGTTTTGACTTTGATATTTAGTAGCTTATGAAAACAATGGAATTAAATAAATTGTCCACGTATTCAGCACCGATGACACAAATCTATGACATTTCGGGCGATGGGGCCATATGTCAGTCATCAAGTTCTTCCAATGAGGACTTCAGCGTTGTTCCAGACTTAAACTGGGACTGACAGAGATGCAGATGCGGGCGGCCTTGGGGCAGCCCGCATCTTTTTTCTCAAGCGGAATCTCATTTTAAAGTTATGAGAAAGTTGTGAACATCCCGCCGTATTGTCGGCGATTCGTTATATTTTTGTACTTTAAAAACCAACATACAATGAAACTCGTTTACTCAGGCAAAACCAAAGATGTCTTCTCTCTTGAGAACGGCAATTATCTCCTCAAATTCAAAGATGACTGCACTGGAAAGGACGGCGTGTTCGATCCGGGCGAGAACTCCGTAGGCCTCACCATCGACGGCGTGGGCGACGTCAATCTTCGCATGTCTATTTATTTCTTTGAAAAGATCAATGCCGCAGGTATCCGCACACACTACGTAAGCGCGAACCTCAACGACACTACAATGGAAGTCCTTCCGGCAAAGGTGTTCGGAAAGGGCCTCGAGGTTATCTGCCGCCACAAGGCAGTGGGCAGTTTCTTCCGCCGTTACGGCGAGTATATCGAAGAGGGTGCCGACCTTCCTGCATATGTGGAAACCACCTTCAAGAACGATGCGAAGGGCGATCCACTCGTAACCAAGGATGGCCTCGTAGTCCTTGGCGTTATGACGGCTGAGCAGTATGACGCTATCAAGGCACAGACACAGCAGATTACGAAGATCGTCGCTGACGATCTCAAGGAGAAGGGGCTCGTTCTTTACGACATCAAGTTCGAGTTCGGTTATGACCCTCAGGGCAATGTTATGCTCATTGATGAGATAGCATCCGGTAATATGCGCGTCTATAAGGACGGCAAGTATATCGACCCTATGACTCTCTCGAAGCTTTTCTTCGCTGAGAAATAATCATACAGGCTATGCTCAAGGTAAGTGTCATAATGGGGTCCACCAGTGACCTCGAAGTTATGAGCGCGGCATTCGACACCCTCGAACAGTTCGGCGTCGAATATGAGAAGCGCGTGATCAGCGCCCACCGTGCTCCGGATCTGCTTGCCGAGTTTGCCAAAGGTGCGGAAGGCCGCGGCGTCGGTGCCATCATCGCCGGCGCCGGCGGCGCCGCTCACCTTGCCGGCGTGACTGCAGCATTCACAACATTGCCTGTTATCGGGGTGCCGATCAACGGCAAGGCCTTCGGAGGTATGGATGCACTCCTTGCTACCGTTCAGATGCCGTCCGGCATTCCTGTGGCCACCGTGGCCGTAAATGGCGCCAAAAACGCAGCGCTCCTCGCGATAGAGATGCTGGCGCTCGGCGAACCGTCCCTCGCTGCGAAACTCAAGGATTTCCGCAGGGAACAGACCGAAAAAATAAAGAACACAACAATCTAACCATTTGAAATGGCTGAAACAAGAAGAATATTTGTAGAGAAGAAGCCCGGATTCAGGGTGGAGGCGGACAGTCTCAGGGATGAGTTCAACGAGAACCTCTCCCTCAACCTGAAGACGCTGCGTTTCATTAATGTATATGATCTTTCCGGTTTTACGGATGACTTGCTCGAGAAATGCCGGTACTCCGTATTCGGTGAGAAGGTGACTGACAATGTCACTGATGAGATGGCGCTCGAAGGACACAAGTACCTTGCCGTGGAGTACATTCCGGGGCAGTTCGACCAGAGGGCTTCCTCCGCAGTGGACTGCGTGCACCTGATCGAACCGTCGGCAGACGTGCGTATCCGCAGCTCAAGGCTCCTTGTATTCGAAGATTCAGTGCCGGATGATGCCCTTATGGCCATCCGGCATTATTATATCAATGCTGTGGAGTCCCGCGAGAAGGACCTTTCCAAACTGAGTTTCAGCGAGAATGCCGATATCACTCCGCTCCGTCCGCTCGACGGCTTCACGAAGATGCCGGAGTCGGAGTTCGCCGCATTCTGCAAGGACTGGGGGCTCGCGATGAATACCGACGACCTCCGCGAAGTGGTGAACTACTTCACAAAGGAGCAGCGCGAACCGACCGAGACTGAACTCCGCATCCTTGATACATATTGGAGCGACCACTGCCGTCACACCACATTCACAACCGAACTCACCTCCATCAAGGTAGACGATTCATTCATCAGAAATGAAATCGAATCCGAACTCGGCGAACTCCACGGCATCCGCAAGGAGCTCGGACGCGAGGGGAAGAGCCTCTGCCTCATGGAACTCGCCACCATCGGCGCGCGCTATCTCCGCAAGGCGGGCAAACTCGACGACATGGAGCAGAGTGAGGAGAACAACGCCTGCAGCATCTTCATCGATGTGGACGTGGACGGAAAGACCGAGAAATGGCTCCTCCAGTTCAAGAATGAGACACATAACCACCCTACGGAGATCGAGCCGTTCGGCGGCGCTTCGACCTGTCTTGGCGGCGCTATCCGCGACCCTCTCTCCGGCAGGGCATACATATATCAGGCAATGCGCGTCACAGGCGCCGGCGACATCTGCAAGAGCGTGGCAGAGACTATTCCGGGCAAGCTTCCGCAGAAGGTCATCAGCCGCAAGGCCGCAGCCGGCTATTCAAGCTACGGCAACCAGATCGGTCTGGCAGCCACCCAGGTGCGCGAGATATACCATCCGGGCTATGTGGCCAAGCGTATGGAGGTCGGCGCAGTGGTGGGAGCCGTAAAGGCCTGCAACGTGCGCCGCGAGTCACCTGCGCCGGGTGATGTGATACTGCTTCTCGGCGGCCGTACGGGCCGTGACGGTATCGGAGGAGCCACCGGAGCTTCCAAGGAGCATACCGAGGCATCTCTCGAAACCTGCGGCAGCGAAGTCCAGAAAGGCAACGCCCCTGAGGAGCGCAAGCTTCAGAGGCTTTTCCGCCGTCCTGAAGTGACCCGCCTCATCAAGAAGTCCAATGACTTCGGCGCCGGCGGAGTCAGCGTCGCCATCGGCGAACTTGCCGACGGCCTCGACATCCGTCTTGAGAAGGTCCTTGCAAAATATGCCGGCCTCAATTCCACCGAACTCGCCATCAGCGAGTCGCAGGAGCGTATGGCAGTGGTGGTGGAAGCCGCTGACAGGGCCGAATTTGAGAAATACTGCAACCAGGAGAACGTCGAGGTCACATATGTGGCCGACGTGACCGATTCCGGCAGGATGCGAATATTCAACAATGGTGTTATAGTTGCTGACCTTTCACGCGAATTCATTGACAGCGCCGGAGCGAAGCATTATGCCGAGGCGGCCATAGAGGCGGTCGAGGAGAAGGATCCTTTCGTTCTTGAGACTTCAGGCGCTTCATTTGCGGAGAAGATGCTCGATGTGGCATCATCGGCCAACGTGGCTTCCCAGAAGGGTATGATCGAGATGTTTGACTCGACCATAGGGCGCTCTACCGTCCTGATGCCTTACGGAGGCGCAACCCAGACCACCGAGTCGCAGGTTTCGGTTCAGAAACTTCCGACCGACGGCTTCACGGATACGGCCAGCATGATGTCCTATGGCTTCGATCCATATCTCTCATCCTGGAGCCCGTTCCACGGAGCTGCTTATGCAGTGGTGGATTCCTGTGCAAAGGTTGTCGCAGCAGGCGGCGACTGGAGCGGAATGAGGTTCTCATATCAGGAATATTTCGGCAAGACCACTCAGGATAGTTATGCCTGGGGCAGACCTCTCAGCGCATTGCTGGGCGCTCTCAAGATGCAGCTCGCATTCGGACTGCCTTCCATCGGCGGCAAGGATTCGATGAGCGGCACCTTCGAGCACATCAATGTGCCTCCGACACTGATCGCCTTCGGTATCACTCCGGTAAAGGCTTCGGTTGTCATTTCACCTGAATTCAAGAAGGCGGGCAACCGTCTGTATATCATAAAGCATACTCCGAAGGCCGACCATATGCCGGATACCGACGCGCTCAAGGCCAACTGGGACTTCGTCCGCGGCGCAATCGCCGACGGCCGCATAGTGTCAGCCTGGGCAGTGGGGCAGGGCGGTGTTGCAGAGGGCCTCATCAAGATGAGCTTCGGCAACGGCCTCGGCGCCGAAGTCAAGCTCGCACAGAAGGATGTCTTCAGCCAGAGTTACGGCTCCATCATAGTGGAGAGCACGGCAGAGCTCGATTGCCAGGCGGCTGTTCTCATCGGTGCGGTCAGTGCGATGCCGGCCATCACCCTTGACGGCTGTTCAGTCAGTATTGCCGATCTCCGCACTGCCAATGACGGACGCTACGCCAGAATCTATCCTCAGACCGCGGTGGCCCGTCATCATGAACTCCGACCTGAAGGAGCTGGAGCGGCAAAGCCTGCCGCTGTGGCTGTCTATCCCGGCAAGCCTGTGGAGAAGCCGGTGGTCTTCATCCCTGTGTTCCCGGGCACCAATTGCGACTACGATACGGCCAAGGCATTCCGCAAGGCCGGTGCCGAGGTGACATTCGGCGTCTTCGCCAACCTTACACAGGATGATGTCAACCGCTCCATCAGGATGATGTGCGACAATATATCCAAGTGCCATATTCTCGCGCTCAGCGGCGGATTCTCCGCAGGCGACGAGCCTGACGGAAGCGCGAAGTTCATCGCTGCGGTGCTCAACAACGAGGCCGTGGCTGACAGGATACACGCGCTCATCGACCGCGGCGGCCTCATCCTCGGTATCTGCAACGGCTTCCAGGCCCTCGTCAAGAGCGGTCTGCTGCCATACGGACGCCTCGGCAAGGTCACGGTGGATTCACCTACGCTCTTCCGCAATGACATCAACCGTCACGTATCGCAGATGGTTACCACAAGGGTCGCATCCGTTGCATCGCCTTGGCTTGCTGGAATGTCCGAAGGCGACCTTTACACCATCGCGGTCAGCCACGGAGAAGGCAAGTTCGTAGTTCAGCCTGCGCTTGCAAAGGAACTCTTCGAGAACGGCCAGGTGGCATTCCAGTATGCCGACCCTGTCAGCGGAGAGCCTACGATGGTATCTCCGATGAATCCTAACGGCTCATACTATGCCATCGAGGGTATTCTCAGCCCGGACGGCCGCATCCTCGGCAAGATGGGACACAGCGAACGCTTTGAAAAGAATGTATTCAAGAACATACACGGCAATCTCGAGCAGCCTCTGTTTGACAATGCCGTCAAATACTTTAACGCAAAATGAAAGTTGAAGCCAAAGAATTGATTGTCGAAGGCAAGGACAAGACTGTCTTTGCCACAGATTCGCCCGACGTGGCCCTGGTCCGCTACAAGGATCAGATAACGGCATTCCACAATATAAAGAGGGCTACCATCAAGGGCAAGGCCGAGGCCAGCTGCAAGATTGCTTCGCTGCTGTACGGATTCCTTGCGGAGCAGGGCATACAGACACACTTCATTGAGAACGTGAGCTCTACCGAGCAGATATGTCGCAGGGTGGAGATCATCCCGCTTCAGTTCATTGTACGCAACTGGATTGCCGGCAGTGCGGCCAAGTTCCTCCACGTTGAGCCTGGCACGAAGCCTGCCAACGTGATATATGAGATACGTTACAACAATAGTGAAGCAGGTTACCCGATCATCAATGACCATCATGCCGTGGCTCTCGGCATCGTGACTTACAAGGAACTCGAGGAACTTTACGCCATGGTCGCCAAGGTCAACGGATGTCTCCTCAAGGTATTCGCTGATGCGGGGATCAATCTCATAGATTTCAAGTTCGAGTGCGGACGCACGTCCGACGGCAAATTGGTAGTGGCCGATGAGTTCAGCCCTGACACCTGCCGTCTCTGGGATGCGAAGACCGGGGATTCCCTTGACAAGGACCGCTTCCGTCACGACATGGGTGGCGTCATTGACGCCTATCAGCTTGTTCTCGAACGTCTCACCAAATTGAAGGAGAAGTAAAAATGAGTGTATTCGGAGTATATGGCGTCCAGAATGCGGCGCAGATTATTTATTACGGACTTCATGCCCTTCAGCACAGGGGACAGGAAGCCGCCGGCATAGTAACTTTCAATCCCGAGGGTGAATCCTTCAATGTACGCGGCCTCGGTCTGGTGCACGAAGTGTTCAACCCTCAGAACCTCGCTTCCATGGACGGCTCCATCGGAGTCGGAAACGTCCGCTACGCAAATGTGAAGAAGGGTGGAAGTACCAACATATCACCTTTGTTTTTCCGCCACAAGTCCGGCAATTTCGCCATCGCCAATGACGGCTGCCTGATCAATTCTGACCTTATCCGCTCTTATCTCGAGGGCAAGGGCAGTCTTTTCCAGAGTGCGATGGACAGCGAACTCCTCGCCCATATGATCAAGAAGGAAGTCCCGGGACCGCGAATCTTCTCCATCGTCGAGGCTCTCAATATGATGGAAGGCGGTTTCACGTTCCTGATAATGACCAAGAACCGCATCTATGCGGCCCGTGACAAATACGGCCTCAAGCCTCTCTGCCTCGGCCGCCTCGGTGACGGCTATGTGGTCAGCAGCGAGAGCTGTGCATTCGAGCTTATCGGAGCCACTTTCATCCGCGACATCGAGCCGGGCGAACTCATCACCATCGACCACCACGGCATACGCACGCGTCAGTATTCGAAGTACCAGCGCCATAAGCTCTGCGCTATGGAGTACATCTATCTCGCGCGTCCTGACAGTGACATCGACGGCTGCAACGTACATTCATACCGCAAGCAATCCGGACGTCTTCTCGCCCGTGAATGCCCTGCAGATGCGGATATCGTGATCGGTGTGCCTGACAGCAGCCTCAGCGCCGCAATGGGTTACGCCGAGGAGAGCGGCATCCCGTATGAGATGGGTCTGATCAAGAGTAAATATGTGGGCCGCACTTTCATCGAGCCTACACAGGATATGCGTGAGAAGGGCGTGAAGATGAAGCTCTCCGCCATCAGCAGCATAGTCAAGTACAAGAGGGTAGTGCTGGTGGATGATTCCATCGTACGCGGCACGACTTCACTCAAGATAGTCAAGCTCCTGCGCGATGCCGGCGCCACAGAGGTGCACGTGCGCATCGCCAGCCCTATGATGAAATATCCTTGCTATTACGGCGTGGACACCTCCTCACGCAAGGAACTGCTCTGCAGTGACAGGAACCTCCGTCAGGCCTGCATGGCCATCGGAGCCGATTCTCTCGGCTATCTCAGCCCAGAGTCGGCTGTCTCATCCTGCCCGGGCCGCAGCGAGCTATGCCTCGCATGCTTCACCGGAGAATACCCGACATCAATTTACGGACACGAAAACGATAAAGAATAAGATACATTATGGCCAAAAGTTACGAAAACGCGGGCGTCAACCTGGAAGCAGGTTATGAGGTAGTCCGCCGAATCAAGCAGCACGTCGCCTCCACCGCCAGAAAAGGCACTATGGGCGGCATAGGTTCATTCGGAGGAATGTTCGATCTCTCCGAGCTTGGCATCAAGGAGCCGGTCCTTGTCAGCGGTACTGACGGTGTCGGAACCAAACTCAAGATTGCCTTCGCGATGGACAAGCACGATACAGTAGGTATCGACGCTGTTGCAATGTGCGTGAACGATGTCCTCGCACAGGGCGCAGAGCCGCTTATTTTCCTGGATTATGTCGCTGTGGGACACAATATCCCTGCAAAGATCGAGGCTATCGTGGCCGGTGTTGCGGAAGGATGCCGCCAGGCAGGATGCGCCCTCGTAGGCGGTGAGACAGCCGAAATGCCGGGAATGTACCTCGACGGCGAATACGATATCGCCGGCTACACCACCGGTGTCGTCGAGAAGTCCAAACTCATCGACGGCAGCAAGGTCAAGGTTGGCGACGTACTTGTCGGAATCGCTTCCACGGGAGTCCATTCCAACGGATTCAGCCTTGTCAGGAAGATTGTAGCAGACAAGGGACTCACATACTTCAATTCAATCAAGGAACTCGGCGGACAGCGTCTGGGAGAAGCCCTTCTCACGCCGACCAGGATTTATGTCAAGCAGGTGCTCGACGTCATCCGCAACTGCGACGTACACGCCATCAGCCACATCACCGGCGGCGGATTTGACGAGAATATCCCGCGTGTCCTCCACGATGGCCAGGGCATCGAAATCCAGGAAGGTACCTGGGAGATACTCCCTATTTTCCAGCTTCTCGAGGAATGGGGCAACGTGCCTCACCGCGAGATGTTCAACATCTTCAATATGGGTATCGGAATGATTGTGGTCCTCGATCCGTCTGAAGCTGACAAGGCCATTGAGATCCTTGCCAAGCACGGCGAGAAGGCTGCCGTCATCGGCCGCGTAACCGATAAGGAAGGCGTCAACATCATAATGAAATGAGAAAGATCGCGGTATTCGCCAGCGGAAGCGGCACCAATTACGAAGCCATTGCGCAGGCCTGCGCCGATGGGCGCATAGATGCGCAGGTCGTGCTGCTGGTGTGTGACAAACCCGGCGCGAAGGTGCTGGAACGTGCGGAGCGTTTCGGGACGGAGACATTCGTCTTCTCTCCGAAATCCTACGACGGGAAGGCCGCTTATGAGGCTGAAATCGTCCGCCGTCTCGATGCGTGCGGAGCGGAACTTGTCTGCCTCGCGGGTTATATGAGGATTGTCGGCGGGACGCTGCTCGCCTCCTACGGCGGCCGTATCATCAATATCCACCCGGCGCTGCTCCCGTCATTCAAAGGGGCTCACGGCATCCGCGACGCCTTTGAATACGGCGTCAAGATGTTCGGCGTCACCATTCATTACGTCGACGCGACACTTGACGGCGGAAAGATCATCGCCCAGCGCGGCTTCGAATATTACGGAGACGACATCGATGAGGTAGAGGCGCGGATACACGCGATAGAACATCAATTATATCCTGAAACAATTCAAAAATTATTGAAATAATATGAGAGCATTAGTCAGCGTAAGCGACAAAAGCGGACTTGTGGAGTTTGTGAAGGGTCTCCAGTCACTCGGCTGGGAGATCATCGCCACCGGCGGTACTCAGAAACTGCTTGACAACAATGGCGTGAAGACCATAGGCATCAGCGAGGTCACCGGATTCCCGGAGATCTGCGACGGACGTGTCAAGACCCTCCATCCGAAGGTTCACGGCGGTATCCTCGCACGCCGCGACGTACCTGCACATATGGAGACACTCAAGGAGAACGGCATCGAAACCATTGATCTCGTGTGCGTCAATCTCTATCCGTTCAAGCAGACCATCGCAAAGGAAGGCGTGACTATGGAGGATGCCATCGAGAACATCGATATCGGAGGACCGTCAATGGTCCGCAGCGCAGCCAAGAACTGGCGCGACGTCACCATCGTCTGCGACCCTTCGGATTATGAAACCGTGCTTGCTGAAATCCGCGAAAACGGCTCGACATCCCGCGAAACCCGACTCAAACTGAGCGCAAAGGCATATACGCATACCGCAGAATACGATATGATGATTGCCACTTATATGCGCGCACAGGCCGGACTCGACGAGAAACTCTTCCTCGAATACGATATCAAGCAGGGACTCCGCTACGGTGAGAACCCTCACCAGAGCGCGAAGTTCTTCAGCGCAATTGAAAAGTTCCCATATTCCCTCGCGACGGCAAAGCAGCTGCAGGGCAAGGAACTCTCATACAACAATATCCAGGACGCAAATGCTGCCCTCAACATCGTCCGTGACTTCGACGAGCCGTTCGCTGTCGGCCTCAAGCATATGAATCCCTGCGGCGCAGGTGTCGGCGCAACGATCGAAGAGGCCTGGAAGAAGGCGTACGAGGCTGACACCGTCAGCATCTACGGCGGCATCGTTGCCGTTAACCGTGAGGTCAGCGCAGAGCTCGCATCTGCCTGGAAACCTATTTTCCTCGAGATCGTGATGGCTCCTTCATATACTCCTGAAGCCCTTGAGATCCTCGCCACCAAGAAGAACCTCCGCGTGATGGTCGTCGATATGGAGAAGGAGGAGAAGAAGGCTATGCAGTATGTCAGCGTCAACGGCGGAATGCTCGTTCAGGAACTCGATTCGACTATCGTCAAGCTTACACCAGAGATGTGCGTCACCAAGGTCAAGCCGGATGCATCTCTCTTCGCTGATATGGAGTTTGGCTGGAAGATTGTCAAGCACGTGAAGTCCAATGCGATCGTAGTCGTGAAGAACGGTCAGACACTCGGTGTCGGTGCGGGTCAGATGAACCGCGTCGGCTCCGCTGAAATCGCCCTCAAGGAGGCTCAGGCAGCCGGACATACCGAAGGTCTCATCCTCGCATCCGACGGCTTCCTGCCATTTGATGATACAGTTGCCCTTGCAGCTCAGTACGGTGTGACAGCCATTGTCCAGCCGGGTGGCAGCATCCGCGACAATGACTGCGTCGTCAAGGCCGACGAGCTCGGCATCACTATGCTTGTAACGGGAGAACGCCATTTCAAGCACTGATAACATGGGATCTAAGAAAGTTCTTGTTGTCGGCGGCGGTGGCCGCGAGCACGCGATAGTGGAGGCTCTTTCCCGTTCCGCCAGTGTCGGGGAGATTTTCTGCGCTCCGGGTAATGCCGGGATCGCCTCCCTCGCTACCTGCGTGCCGATAAAGGATACCGATATCGACGGACTGCTGAAGTTCGCGCAGGAGAATGCAGTCGACCTCACGGTAGTGGGGCCGGAGGCCGCTCTTGCCGTGGGCATAGCGGACCGTTTCCGCGCAGCAGGCAAGGCCGTTTTCGGCCACACCGCTTCAGCATCCCGCATCGAGACTTCCAAGGAGTTCGCCAAGGAACTGATGATCAGATATGACATCCCGACCGCATCGTACCGCAGTTTCACTGACTATGAGGAGGCGGTTGCCTATGTGGCCGGACGTCCTTTCCCTGCAGTCCTCAAGTATGACGGGCTTGCAGCCGGCAAGGGTGTGGTCATCGCCGCTGACAAAGCCGAGGCCGAGGCCGCTCTGAAGGATATGCTTCTCGACGGCAAGTTCGGAGAGGGGAAGGTGGTCGTCGAGGACTTCCTTACCGGACCGGAATTCTCCTTCATGTGTTTCGTGGACGGCGGCCGCGTATATCCTATGCCGATGGCGCAGGACCACAAGCGCGCCTATGATGGCGACAAGGGTCCGAATACCGGCGGAATGGGTGCATACACGTCGCTTCCGTTCATCTCTGATGAAGATCGGGAATATGCGTTCGCGAATATCATGCAGCGCGCTGCTGACGCAATGGTCGCAAAAGGTGCGCCGCTCTCCGGTGTGCTCTACGGCGGTCTGATGAAGACTCCGCAGGGCATCAAGGTAATCGAGTTCAACGCCCGTTTCGGCGATCCCGAGACTGAGGTCGTATTGCCTCTGATTTCCAGCGATATATATGATATCTTCGAGGCTGTGGCCACGGGCCGTGCGGCTGATGCTCCGATGTGGGCCTCCGATGTCACTTTCGGTGTCGTTCTGGCATCCAAGGGATATCCGGGATCATATCAGAAGGGCTTTGCCATCGAAGGTGTGGAGAATGCTGATGGCATTGTATTCCATATGGGCACGAAAGTGCAGGACGGTGTCCTGCAGACCTCCGGCGGCCGCGTGATGATGTGCGTGGCCAAAGCCGGGTCTCTTGCGGAGGCGCGAGAGAAGGCTTATGCCGACGTCGCTGCGATACGCTGCGATAATTTGTTTTATAGAAAAGATATAGCACACATAGCATTTGAATATTGATTATGAGCGCAACAATCATTGACGGAAAGGAGCTTTCGGCATCTCTCAAGGATGAGATGAAGGTTCAGATTGCACAACTCGAAGCCAAGTACGGACGCAAACCCTGCCTTTCGGTGATCATCGTTGGCGAGGATCCTGCAAGCCAGTCCTATGTTCGCGGCAAGATCAAGGCTGCGGCATACGTGGGAATGGACAGCAGGCTGATAGAGAAGCCTGCCACGATCAGCCAGGAAGAACTGCTCAGCCTGATCGCCGACCTGAATGCCGACGGCGCTGTCGACGGCATCCTCGTCCAGCTGCCTCTGCCGAAGCATATCGATTCGAACAAGGTTATTGAAGCCATCACCCCGATTAAGGATGTGGACGGATTCCATCCTATGAATGTGGCGAATCTCTGGCTCGGTCTCGACTGTATGGTGCCTTGTACGCCTAAGGGTGTGATGAAGGTGCTTGAGAGAGCGGGAGTGGAGGTCGCCGGCAAAACGGCTGTCGTTGTAGGAAGAAGCAATATCGTCGGCAAACCTGTCGCAAAACTGCTTCTCGATGCCAACGCCACCGTGATAATCGCCCATTCCAGGACGAAGGATCTCAAGGCAGTAACGCTGCAGGCTGATATCCTTGTCGCCGCCACGGGCAGCCTGGGTCTCATCAAGGGTGATATGGTGAAGCCTGGCGCAGTGGTTATCGATGTCGGTATAGGCAGAGGTGCAGACGGCAAGCTCCATGGAGATGTGGATTTCGAGTCTGCTTGCGAGCGCGCCGCATACATCACTCCGGTGCCGGGCGGCGTCGGACCTATGACCATCACGATGCTGATGTCCAACACCATCGAGTGCTTCCTGAAGAGGATGCATTCCTGCTGAGACAGGGATATATCATTGTTTCATAAGCGGAGCCCGGCTGATCAGTCGGACCCCGCTTTTTTCAGCCTATCGGGTTTGGGATCCGCCTGGCTTTGGTTCTGATGTTGTTGCGCCTATGCCGGTTCCGCTTTAGATATCTTTGCGCATATGTCGGTTCCGGTTCCGTTTTGGATGTTGTTGCGCCCATGTCATAGATAGTCTTTGGTGTAATTTGTAAAAGACAGATTAATAGCCTAATAGCGCTTAAGCCTTGCGCCATCTGACGCAAGGCTTAATGCTTAAGTACCTATGGGACAGGGCATTGCGAATTACGGATGAGAGCCGGCTCCGTTTTGCTCAGCGGGCTCGCTTTCAGTGGGATTATCTCCGCTTGTTTCCACTCGACCGATGAATACTGCTTCCCATTGCTCGAGGGGCCGGAAATGCCTGTAATTTGACTGATATCGAGCCGCTTGACTAAAGACTGCCTTCAGTATTTGCTTGAGCGTCCGTCTTTATGCGGTTTTATGAAGGAAATTGCTATATCTTCCTCCGATTAAGGGCTTTCATCTTGGGGAGCGTTCTCCGACTTCACCTTCTCGACGGTCTTCCTCAGTTTTTTGTCACTGATGCCATCCTAGTCTATCTTCTTGATGATGAGCAGAAGGGCTTTAGCCAGCCGGATCTCCGGAGGAGAGCTACCAACGCTTGAAGGCAATAGAATAAGAAAGAGGATGACTTCAGGTCCTTAGCCCTTAGGACTTTTTAGTCACCCTCTTTCTGTTGTATGACAGATGATTGTCTACAGGATTTTCAGGTCTGTGATTGTCACGTTGTTGGTGATAAACTTGATGGCCTGGTCCTTTGTGAGGCTTTGGGTGGAGTTTGTGTCGTTGATCAGAGTGATGATCAGTGTAGCGCCTTTTGCTTCATCCCAGGAGTGCCAAGGCGAAATTTTCAGTACGCTGTTGGTCGTGCCGTTGCCCTTGATCACCGGATCGAGACTAATGATTTTCTTGCCGTCAGCTTTGTATCCTGAAAGATCGAATGCGAAAGGCAATGTGCTCTCGCAGGTTACCTCAGCGGAAACATTTCTTGCCTTTAAACTTTCAATGATTTCACTGGTGATGAGTTTGTCGAGGTAGAAGCGGAATGCAACCTTTGACTGCGGCGGGAATGAGAATTTGAATACCACCTTTGCTGATATTTCAAGATTCTTGGAGGCTCTGGTGTCCGTGAATGCCTTTATTGTGACGATGCTGCTCTTGACTTTCTGATTCGTAAGAGTGACGGGTCCGGCTGGAATCCTTGCAAGGATGGCTTTGATTTCAGGCATTGCGATATGTTTGGTACTGTATCCGGCTACGGATACGGTTGTGGCAGCGGGTTCGAAAACAAGCGCGGTCTTGCCTGCCGCAACTTTGGATGCTGGCAGTTGTGCGCTCTTGCCATTAGCCTTGACTTCTGCTGAATATTCGATTTCTTCGTCAAAAGGATTGTCAATGAATACGATAAGGGACTGTCCGTCAAATTCGTAGTCGCTCATATCGTCTACAATCGGCAGGTTGAGACCCGCAAAATCGACAGATATGTCGCTGATAGCCGCCGAGCGGTCGTCTGACTTGTCAAAGTCTATTTCATTTTTTGCCGGTTTAGAATTTGAAACGAACTGGAAAGTGCCGTCTTCAGCGATTTCAAGTGCATCGAAATCTTGAATACCGATGATATCGGATGTTGGAATATTAGTTGTGGTATTCACCTCTTTGGTGATGTCCGGCATCAGCGGATTGTTCTTGTCCGGATCTTCAATGCTGCAGGATGCAACCAGTGTAATGACTGACGCCGCGAGAATGATTCTGAATGATTTTGTTTTCATATTTAATAATCTTATGTGTTTTACCGTTGATCACAGTACGGCCCTGAGCCTTTCGGAGACATCGTCCACAGAGATGATTTCGTAGGTACCGTCGTCCTTGAGCCAGACGATCTTGCGGGCGATGACCTTCAGACCGATATCTTCGAGCATCAGGGCGTAGAGGCTGAGCTGGATGGTGTATTCGCCGAGGCTCTCCTGGTAGAGGTCGCCGAATGGCGGAAGCAGCATTATGCGGCGCTGGCGGCTGTAATTGTCAGTCAGGCTGCCGTTGGTCTTATAGTCAAGCACCACGAAGCCGGCCTGTGAAGGGTCTCCTTCACCGTCGTAATAATATAGCATATCGAATGTGCCGCAGATCTGTTCCTTCAAGTTGCGCTCGGGATTCTTGTTCTTGCCGCTGTATACCTTGGCCTCGTTGAGGACAAGGTGGTATGAATCAGGCATTTCGTCGAAGAAATTCACAACCGCTTCCTCCTTCGGATGGATAGGGGCGAGGAATCCGTATTCTGCCTTATATTGCGGCAGGATGCGCGGCACAATCATTTCCGGATGGCCGCAGCGCAGAAATCCGAGGCTTTCGCCGAATTCGTGAGTCTTGGTGCCGAGGGTTGTTGCCTTGAAAGAGTTGCACTCCCATTTCTGACGCCAGTAATCCGGTGTCTTGCCGTGCCTCAAGGCATATTGTTCGGATTGGTAAACCGCATCGAACGGGCGGCTCAGGAATCTGTGAGCTATGCCTGAACCGGAATCCAGGCTCCTGTCGTTGAGGATATATCTGTGCCCGTCCTCATAGAACTCGAGGTCCGCGAACGACTCCAGGATTCTCTTCCTGGCCTGTGTCACGATAATGGGTTCGTTATCCACTGTAAACATATCGGTAAAGTTAGCAATGTTTTGTGGAACCCGCAAAAGATGATAACTTTGGGATATGAAAAAGAAACTACTTCCAACCGTCCTTCTGCTTCTGGCACTGGGCGCATATATTCTGATAGAGCGTAACGGCTCAAACGGAGGTGACTTGGGCGGCACTGTCAACGATGCTGACGGAACGGCCGTGCCGGCTTCAGCACAAACTGCGGATGAGGCCGATGGCACATACGCCCGCCCTGCGGGGTGGATGGAGATCCCGGCTTACGACGATGCGGATTACAGCAATCTCTACACCTTCGATATGACGGTTGACGGCGTGACACAGCGCAATTATACGCTCAAGTGGAATGAGAAGCACCAGACCGCCGACTGGGTGGCCTATCCGCTCTGCCGGGGCAATATCGGCGAAGGGGACAGGAGCAATGCATTCGGCATCTGCCCGTATATGCCGCTGGAGATCCAGCCGGTGCTCGTCGAGGCGTACCGCAAGGGCAACGGCGGCTGGTATTCCCGCGGCCATCAGATCCCGTCCGGCGACCGCCGGCAATACAAGGCCAACGTGCAGACATTCTACGGCGTCAATATGACCCCGCAGGACGAGAATCTCAACGGCGGCATCTGGGGCTCCCTCGAGAGCAGGCTGCGATATCTCACGCGCAAATGCGACACCCTTTATATCGTGACGGGCTGCACATATGACGGCTACAGCGGTGAATATGTGCGCGACAACGAAGGCCGGCACGTCGCAGTGCCTACGGGGTACTACAAGGCGGCTCTGATGCGCAAGGGCAATTCTTTCCACGCCTGTGCCTTCGAATTCGAGAACCGTCCTTACGGTGACAACGGAATCTCGCGCTCGATGGCGATCCCTCTCGCAGAACTCGAGCGCCACACCGGCATTGAATTTTTCCCGGCTCTCCGCGCGATGGTAGGGGAGTCCGCATACAAATCCATCAAATCCGAGAATCCTACCACCCAGTCCTGCTGGGGCAATTGAATGATATGAAATTTCTTGGGAATATTCTCTGGCTCCTCCTCGGAGGCCTCCTGTCAGCCGTGATTTATTTCATTGAAGGCCTTGTGCTCTGTGTCACGATCATTGGCATACCTTTCGGCGTGAAGATATTGAAACTCGGAGCGCTGTCGCTCTGGCCGTTCGGCAAGGTTGTTACCACCAATCCGACTTCGGGCTGCTTCACGACCCTGGCCAATATCATCTGGATCCTGCTGGGATGGTGGGAGGTGGCGCTGGTGCATCTGGTTTTCGGCGTTATCCTCTGTATCACGATAGTCGGCATTCCGTTCGGCAAGCAGCATTTCAAGATTGCCGGATATTCGCTATTCCCGTTCGGATGTGAGATTTCCTGAGTCATGAAACGCTTTGCCATACTTCTGCTTCTATCTGTGCTGCTGCCGCTCAATGTGGCGGCGCAGGTGTATTTCTGCACAACGGAGGGAACTGAACTGACCTACCGTCGCACTCTCGTCAAGGACGGCTCCACCAAATGGATCGACAAATGGACGATAGGGCAGAGCGTAGCCTTGACTGACGGTGGCAAGCGGGTGAATTACAGTGCCTTCCAATGCGACGCGAAAGGGCGCAGCAAGATGAAACATCCCGCATCGGTATATGTGGACATTACAGCTGAGGGCGATGTGCTGATGGCTCCGCACAAGACTTTGCGACAGGTTGCGAAGACCGTTCTGCCGAAGGCCGACATCACCGCCGAAGGCGCTCTGACGCGGCTTCCTTCATCGATGAAGACGGGCGACAGGCTTTCCGACGCTTCTTCCCGGCTTCAGTATGCAGGGCTCTCATACACTGCAAATGTTACCGACCGCAAGGTGCTGCGGCGTGAGACAATCTCCACTCCGGCCGGCAGTTTCGACTGCATCGTGGTCTCCGAACACAAAGTCGAGAAAGCGCCCGGCTACAACCGCGTCACCACCGCTCTCACCTGGTACTGCGACGGCCTCGGTATGGTCCGCCACGACACCTATGACAAAGACGGAAAACTCGAGACCACCGAGGTCCTCGAGAAAATCGTCAGGAAGTGAGGCAGGATCAGGCGGTGAGGCCCAGCATCTCCGCCGGGGGGATGTCGAGAATCTGGCACAATTGCCGTGCAATCTTCAAGGTCGGTTCGCAACGGTTGTGAATATAGTCGCTGATGCGGCTCGGGCTGACGCCAATCTTTTCCGCCAACTGTTTGGCGGTCATTCCAGCGGTATCAAGGGCGTCATAGATGATCTCGCCCAAAGTCGGCACCGGAATCTGGCAATGCTCGTCCTCGTATGCCTCCACAATATCCGTCACAATCATCAGCTCCAGCATCACCGGGTCATTCTGCGCAGTGTTCTCCGTTATGAGTGGCAGCAGTTCGTCGATGCGCCTCTGTGCGTATTCGTATTTCTCTTTTGATATATTCATACTCATTCCTCCTATATTGTGCTGCAATCAATCTTTTCATATTCCTTATGTGTGTCTACCCACCGGATATACACCAGCCCGGGAGTGAACATCACAACTACCACCAGACGGTATTGTTCTATTACGACGGCACTGACGAACAATCTGCCTCTATAGTACCACTTCCTCCAGCCTCTGCAGGAGTTCGTAACGGTCCCAGTCGCTGCGGTTGGCGAATATGAGGATAAGGGTGTTGGAGGCGGGGTAGCGGGCAGCGATGATCTTGTAGCCGCCGTTGTCGCCGGTGTGGTAGACCACCTTTTCTGAACCGGCGGTCTGCGGTTCGATGAACCTGCCGTAGCCGTACCAGGTGTTTTCGCGGTTCTGGTAGTCGCTGAATCTGCTGCCAGTCACTTTGGTGTGCGGACTCTGCGCATCTTCGAGGGTCGCCTTTTTCAGGACCTTGGCGGTGCGCTGAGCTTTTTCCCACTTGGCGAATTCGCGGATGGAGGTGTAGATGCCGCCGTCAGGACGCGTGGCGAAGAAGGTCTCTTCGCCGTAGACGTATTCCTTTCAGCCTCCTTTTTTGTCGGACCTGTAGCCGTGCGACAGATTAGGGATGCGCTCCTGATGTTTCGGGTCGAAATAGACAGTCCTGCGCATCCCGGCGGGGGCGAAGATGTGCTTCGTG
>JAZRZH010000009.1:0-96393 GCA_045601245.1 Bacteroidales bacterium | reverse complement strand
CCTTCTGGAGCTGCCATTACTACTGCTGCAGCTGCAGGCTCGATACCATATTCATCTTTGAGGATCTGAGCGAGTTCCTGGACGTCTTTTACGGTAAGGTTAACAAGTTCTTCCGCAAGAGCTTTGATGTCTGCCATAATTGATATTTTTTAATTTGTTATTTGTTACTGTTAAATTGGTATTATTCTTCAGCCTCTTTCTTAGAGTCCTCAAGTGCAGAGATGACTCTTCTGATAGGTGACTGGAGGAGACCGATGATATCACCGATCATTTCTTCACGAGACTTGATGCCCACGAGGATGCCGAGCTGGTTCTCGCCGATATAAGAGCACTCCTGAAGGTATGCACCCTTGAGTGCCGGCTTGCCGAACTTTGCACCGAACTCCTTGATGACCTTTGCAGGTGCGCTTGGAGTGGTTGTGAACATAATGGCCGTGTTACCCTCAAGTGTAGGGTAGAGGTTCTCAATCTCTGTGTTGCTGTTCTTCTCGAGAGCCTTCTTGAGAAGAGTGTTCTTTACAACTTCGAGCTTGATGCCCTTTTCGAAGCAGGCACGACGGAGAGACGATGTGTTTTCTGCATTGAGACCTGAAATGTCGGTCAGGTAGAAATTAGGGTTCTCCGCAATCTGTGCTGCTACCTTTTCAATAATCTGAGCTTTTAATTCTTTTCTCATAATTCTGGAAATTTATTATTCAGCAGCACTGAATGACTTGCTATCGATGCAGATACCAGGGCTCATTGTAGATGAGAGGTAAATGCTCTTTACATATGTACCCTTGAGAGCCTGCGGCTTCAATTTGAGAATCGTGTTGATCAATTCAACGGCATTTTCGGCAATCTGCTCAGCGGTGAATGACACCTTGCCGACAGCTGCATGAACAATACCCTGCTTGTCAACCTTGAAATCAATCTTACCGGCCTTAACTTCCTTGACAGCGTTTGCGATGTCCATAGTTACGGTTCCGGTCTTAGGGTTAGGCATAAGACCACGCGGACCGAGGATACGGCCGATGGCACCGATCTTTGCCATAACGGTAGGGGTACAGATGATGACGTCTACGTCAGTCCATCCACCCTTGATCTTTTCAATGTAATCGTCGAGTCCGACATAGTCGGCGCCAGCTTCCTTTGCTTCAGTTTCCTTGTCCGGTGTACAGAGTACGAGGACGCGGGTAACTTTACCTGTACCGTGAGGAAGAGTCACAACGCCACGGACCATCTGATTAGCCTTACGCGGGTCAACGCCAAGGCGTACAGAAACCTCGACTGAAGAGTCGAACTTTGTATAGGCGATTTCCTTCAACAAAGCTGCTGCCTCATTCATCTTATACTGCTTTGCGCTATCAACTTTAGCGGATGCAGCTTTCTGATTTTTAGTCAATTTAGCCATTGCGTAGCGATTTTATTGTACATCGGCGGGAAATTCTCCCTCAACAGTGATACCGAGACTGCGCGCTGTTCCGGCAACCAGCTTCATTGCTGACTTTTCGGTGAATGCGTTGAGGTCAGGCATCTTTTCCTTGGCAATTTCGCGAACCTGATTCCAAGTGAGAGTAGCGACCTTTGTTCTGTTAGGCTCTGCTGAACCCTTCTGAACCTTAGCAGCTTCTTTGATAAGAATTGCTACTGGCGGCTGCTTTACTTCAAAAGAAAAAGACTTGTCGCTGTAAACGGTAATTATTACCGGTAATACTTTGCCGGCTTTGTCTTGAGTGCGGGCGTTGAACTGCTTGCAGAAGTCCATAATGTTCACACCCTTTGAACCGAGGGCCGGTCCTACTGGAGGTGAAGGATTGGCAGCACCGCCTTTGATCTGCAATTTGATCAGCCCGGCAATTTCTTTAGCCATAATGTTAAATAATTAGTTATTCTTTGGTTACTTGAGCAAAATTCAACTCGAGAAGGGTCTTGCGGCCGAATATCTTGACCATTACCTTCAGTTTTCGCTTGTCTTCCACAGTCTCTTCTACAACACCGTCGAAGCCGTTGAAAGGACCGTCAATGATCTTGACTGCCTCACCGACAACGAATGGGGTCACGGTCTCTTCCTCCTGGTCTGCCAGGAAGTCGACGCGGCCCATGATCCTGTTGATTTCAGATTCGCGGATAGGAACAGGTACTTTGTCCTTGCCTTCGCCGAGGAATCCGGCAACATACGGGATGTTGCGGATTATGTGTTGGATCTCACCGGAAAGCTTGCACTCGACAAGAACATAGCCAGGGTAGAAGATACGCTCTGCGCTGACGCGCTTGCCGTTCTTTACCTGGTAGTATTTCTCCGTCGGGATTAGCACCTGTGAGACAGCTGAAGAAAGGCCGCGTGCATCGATTTCTTTCTCGATGTACTCTTTTGCCTTCTTCTCCTTGCCGCCTGCGGTGCGGACTACATACCACTTTTTAGCGACTTCCTCACTCATAGTATTAAAGTGAATAAATACCTGACATTATGGTACGAATGACAAAGTCAATCAACCAAATGACAATACCGAGAATCAAAGTCGCAATCATTACGAGAAGTGCTGAACTCTGGAGCTTGTCCCATGTAGGCCAAGTCACCTTAGTCGTCAGTTCTTTGTAAGACTCTTTTACGTAAGTACCTATTTTGCTCATTGTTATTAGTTTGTTGGCTGGTACAGTTGGAAGCTTCTGTCCGACCTATTTAATAACATTATCGATGCGTAACCATCGGTAATTGCAGGGGAAGCAGGATTCGAACCCACATCGACGGTTTTGGAGACCGCTGAACTACCCTTGTTCTATTCCCCTAATTAAGGCCGGACTCTAATGAATCCGGCCTTAGGTTGTATATGGTTTTTCTGATTGTCAGAAATTAGTCAACCTTGGTAACCTGACCTGAACCAACGGTACGACCACCTTCGCGGATTGCGAAACGGAGACCTTCGTTGAGTGCTACAGGGTAGATGAGCTCAACCTTGATAGCTACGTTATCACCAGGCATAACCATTTCTACGCCTTCTGGAAGAGTGATCTCACCGGTAACGTCAAGTGTACGGATGAAGAACTGAGGACGATAGTGGTTGTGGAATGGAGTGTGACGGCCACCTTCATCCTTCTTAAGAACGTAGATAGCTGCTTCGAAGTTCTTGTGAGGAGTGATTGTGTTAGGGTGAGCGATAACCTGACCGCGCTTAACTTCCTTCTTGTCGATACCACGGAGGAGGAGACCTACGTTGTCACCTGCTTCGCCCTGATCGAGGAGCTTGCGGAACATTTCGACACCGGTAACGACAGACTTCTTAGGCTCTTCGCCAAGACCGATGATCTGGACTTCGTCACCAACCTTTACGATACCTGTCTCGATACGGCCTGTAGCAACTGTACCACGACCTGTGATTGAGAAGATATCCTCGATAGGCATAAGGAATGGCTTCTCATTGTCACGTACTGGGAGTGGAATATACTCGTCAACTGCGTGCATGAGCTCCATAACTACGTCCTCCCAATGTGGGTCACCGTTGAGTGCACCGAGTGCGGAACCGCGGATGATAGGAGCGTTGTCACCGTCAAACTCGTAGAAGCTGAGGAGTTCACGAACTTCCATTTCAACGAGGTCAATCATTTCAGGGTCGTCAACGATATCAACCTTGTTAAGGAATACTACGATTCTAGGAACGTTCACCTGGCGTGCGAGAAGGATGTGCTCGCGTGTCTGAGGCATAGGACCATCAGTTGCAGCGCAAACGAGGATCGCACCGTCCATCTGAGCGGCACCAGTAACCATGTTCTTTACATAGTCGGCGTGGCCCGGGCAGTCAACGTGTGCATAGTGACGTGTTTCAGTCTCATACTCTACGTGAGCGGTGTTGATGGTGATACCGCGCTCCTTCTCTTCTGGAGCATTATCGATCTGGTCGAATGACTTGACCTTATCTGCATTGCCGCTGATCTTTTCAGCGAGTACCTTGGTGATGGCTGCAGTAAGAGTGGTCTTACCGTGGTCAACGTGGCCGATAGTACCGATGTTTACGTGCGGCTTGGTTCTCTGGAAAGTTTCTTTTGCCATAATAGTTCGTTTTTTGTTTGTGTTTGTATTTGGAGCCGGTGGTGAGAATTGAACTCACGACCTCATCCTTACCAAGGATGCGCTCTACCCCTGAGCTACGCCGGCCAAGATTTCAATATGGAGCGGAAGACGAGGTTCGAACCCGCGACCCTCAGCTTGGAAGGCTGATGCTCTACCAACTGAGCTACTTCCGCGTAATCAAAAAAAAAGTGGGGAGAGCAAGATTCGAACTTACGAAGGCGTGCGCCAGCAGATTTACAGTCTGCCCCAGTTGGCCACTTTGGTATCTCCCCAATTTTATGACTGAGCCGATGGAGGGATTCGAACCCACGACCTGCTGTTTACAAATCTGCTGCTCTGACCAACTGAGCTACGTCGGCTTCTCTTTTTTGAGTTCGCAAATGTAGGAACTTTATTTGAATCAGCAAAATTTTTTCATAAAAAGTTTCTATTTGCGCAATATTTCTTTGAGTATGTCATCCGTGTTGTATCCGCACTCGCTGTAAAGTTCGTCCGGAGTGCCCTGATCCACAAAACTATCACGTATTCCGAGCCCCTTGAGCGAGCATTCACAGGTCTTTCCTGCTCCGGCCAGATATTCTGCCACCGCTCCGTACAGTCCGCCCGCCGTGATGCCGTCCTCCACCGTGATGATCCGGTTTGCATTGGAAATGGCGTCATCGATTGCCGCAGTGTCAAGCGGCTTGAGGAAGCGCATATCATAATGTATTGCGATGACCCCATTCTTCTCCGCAAGACCGACCGCCTTTGCCGCGCGGTTGCCGATCGCTCCTATGCTTAGTACCGCAATGCCTGATCCATCGTGCAATTTGGCGGCGCGTCCACGTTCGACGTATTTATAAGGTGTATCTTTCCAATTTGTGCCGGCGCCGTTGCCCCTCGGGTACCTTATGACTGTCGCCCCGGGATAGGAGTCGAGCGTGGCTGAATACATCATCCCGCGGAGTTCGACCTCGTTGAGCGGAGCAGCTATGGTCAGATTGGGCACCGGACGGTAGCAGGCGAGGTCGAATGCGCCGTGATGGGTCGGGCCGTCCTCTCCGACGATTCCGCTGCGGTCGAGGCATATGATGACCTTGAGGTCCTGAAGCGCCACGTCGTGTATGATGCTGTCGAACGCACGCTGCGAGAATGATGAATAAATGTTGCAGAAAGGCAGCATCCCGTCCGCTGCCAGTCCAGCGGAGAATGTCACTGCGTGCTGCTCTGCTATCCCCACGTCGAACACGCGCTCCGGAATCTCCTTCATCATTATGTCCATGCTGCAGCCGGTGGCCATTGCCGGGGTTACTCCGACGATGCGCGAATCGGCGCGGGCGAGGTCGAGCAGGGTGGTGCCGAACACCTCCTGATACTTGGCGACAGGACCTTTCTTGCCCAGACGTTCTCCAGTTTCCGGATTGAATCTGCCAGGGGCGTGCCATACCGTCGGGTTGGCTTCGGCCGGGGCATAACCCTTGCCTTTGACCGTTATCACGTGGAGGAGCTTCGGTCCCGGGATATCCTTGAGGCGTGCGAGGGTTTGGGTTATCTGCTCTATATCGTTTCCGTCTATAGGACCGAAATATCTGAAGCCCAGGGAATCGAAGAAGTTCACCCTGTCGCGCTGAGGGATGACTGCGCGCTTGATGCCCTTGACCACGCGCTGTATCACGCGGCGGATACGCCTCTGACCCAGACGCTCCCAGACTCCGCTCTTGATGCGGTTGTATCCGCTGCTGGTGGTCAGTCTGATGAGGTAGTCGTGAAATCCTCCGGTATTCTTGTCAATGGAGATGCCGTTGTCATTGAAGATGACCAACAGGTCGGCTTTGGATGCTCCGGCATTATTGAGCCCTTCGAATGCCATTCCTCCGGTCATCGCGCCGTCTCCAATCACAGCTATGACGTGATTCTTCCCCTCCTTTATCCTTTCGGCCGCTGCCATCCCCAGTGCCGCGGATATGGATGTGGAAGAGTGTCCGGCACCGAACGGGTCATACGGGCTTTCACTTCTCTTCGGAAAGCCGCTGAGGCCGCCCAACTTGCGGTTGTTGACAAATGATTCGCGCCTGCCGGTGAGGATCTTGTGGGCGTATGCCTGATGTCCTACATCCCAGACGACCTTGTCCTGAGGAGTGTCGAACACCCTGTGTATGGCCACCGCTATCTCAACCGCACCGAGGCTCGAGCCGATGTGGCCCGGGTTTTCGGAGCAGCACTTTATAATATACTCCCTCAACTCTTCGCATAGTGCGGGGAGCTGTGCGTCCTTCAGTTGCCTGAGGTCCGCAGGTGAATTAATCTGTTCCAGCAGTGCCATAAAGGACCGCAAATTTAAGAAGCCGTTTTGATTAATTCAAACTAAATCCTAAATTCGCATTCCGTTGTTTTTGACAAATCATCAAATATTAATTATAATATGGCAGAAAAAATTCAAAAGTTGATGAATGACAACCCGGTCGCAAGATGGGCCGTCCTCTTCCTCGTGGCGTCGATGATGTTCTTCGCCTACATGTTCGTTGACGTGATGTCGCCGCTCAAGTCCCTCGTGGAGAGCGGTCTGGGCTGGAACAGCAGCGTGTTCGGCACATATGCGGCATCCGAATACATCCTCAATGTCTGCGGTTTTCTCATTATCGCCGGCGTTATTCTTGACAAGCTCGGCGTACGTTTCTCCGGCGTCCTCTCCGCAGCCCTTATGGTAATTGGTGCAGGCATCAAGTTCGTCGGAATCTCCGACTGGTTCCAGGCCACTTCATTCGCACAGTGGCTCGGCAGCTGGTGGGTCGATATGCCGGCAAGTGCAAAGATGGCATCCCTCGGATTCATGGTCTTCGGCTGCGGCTGCGAGATGGAGGGTACCAACGTCTCCAAGATTCTTGCAAAATGGTTCAAAGGCAAGGAAATGGCCCTCGCTATGGGTCTTGAGATGGCTATCGCACGTCTCGGTGTCTTCGCAGTGATGTGGATCGCTCCGATCATCGCCTCCAGATTCGACGCGTCGGTCATCGCTCCTGTGGGATTCTGCGGGTGCCTCCTTGTCATAGGTCTTCTCAACTTCGTGATTTTCGGCGTAATGGACCGTAAGTTCGACAGCCAGCTCGTTGAAGCCGGCCTCGCAACTGAAGAGAAGTCTCCGGAAGACGAATTCCATATCTCCGACCTCGGTGCCATCTTCAAGAGCAAGATGTTCTGGATCGTGGCACTCCTCTGCGTGCTTTATTACAGCGCAATCTTCCCGTTCCAGAGATATGCGCCTAACTTCCTCGAGGAGACACTCGGCGTAACCCCTGCAGTGGCTGCGCGCCTCTTCAGCTGCTTCCCGATCCTGGCGATGGTCCTCACCCCGTTCCTTGGTATCTTTCTGGATCACAAGGGCAAGGGCGCTACAATGCTTATGCTTGGCTCCATCATTATGATCGCCTGCCACCTGAGCTTTGCATTCCTGCTCCCTGCGTTCCCGAGCAAGGCTCTTGCCGTGACACTTATCGTTATCCTCGGTGTCAGCTTCTCACTTGTCCCTGCGGCTCTCTGGCCATCAGTTCCTAAGATCATCGACGAGAAGATCCTCGGCAGCGCATACTGCCTCATTTTCTGGGTACAGAATATCGGTCTCTGCTTCGTGCCTAAAATTATCGGCTCCCTCCGTCAGTCCACCGGCAATTATCTTGTACCTATGATTGTCTTCTCAAGTTTCGGCGTCCTCGCGTTTTTCTTCAGCATTCTCCTCAAGAAGGAGGACCGCAAGAAGGGCTACGGTCTCGAACTTCCGAATATCAAGAAGGAAGAAGAGTAAATCTAAGTTTGGATAAAAGAGAACCGGCGGGCCAATCGGTCCGCCGGTTCCCTTTTATAATGCCGATAAGTATCAGAACGGAAGGTCGTCCGAGTCCTCTGCTGCGACATCGGTTGCAGGAGCGGCAGGGACTGCTTGCGGTTGAGGGCGAGGGGCAGGGGTGTGTGCCGGAGCCTGCGGTTGTGCGTATGCAGGAGCGGAAGCCGGAGCGTATCCGTCTGCGGCAGGATTGTCGGACTTGCGGCCGAGAAGTTGTATGGCATCCGCCATTATCTCCGTTGTGTAGCGCTTCGCACCGGTCTGGTCATCCCAGGAGCGTGTGCGGATGCGGCCCTCTACATAGATCTGAGTGCCTTTCTTGATGTAATTCGATGCCAGGTCAGCGAGTTGCCTCCAGGCGACGATATTGTGCCATTCTGTGATTTCCTTGTTCTCTCCGTTCTTGTCACGGTACCTTTCGGTTGTGGCAAGTGAGAATGAAGCGACTGATGCACCGCTTTCAAGGTGTCTGATTTCAGGATCCTTCCCTACGTTTCCAATCAATAATACTTTGTTGAGTGACATATTTATGTGTTATAAGGTTTTGACAATTACTACCCGTAAAGATAAAGATTTTTTCAAAAAATGAAAAATAAACGGCGGGCCTGAAAGCCCGCCGTACCGGACGCCGTTCGGTTAATAATTAGTAGTTAATACTTAGAGTCTGTTTTGAAATGATTCAATTTTTCTATTATATATCTTTTTCGCTGTTTCCGCAGTGTTTATCAGTTACAATGGAACCCCGTTGCTCCTTCGTAATTCTGTGAAAACATCTGAAAAATCTAAAGTAATATCTTAAATCAATCATTTCAAAACAGATTCTTAATGAATTCCCCGGTGCCCGTATTAATGCCGTTTTCGCGGCTCTCGCGCTCAGCCAGTTCCGCTATCATTTCTGACAGCAGGGTTTCGAGCGCACGGTCACCATCGGTAACCCCAAGCCTCCGGCGCAGCCTTGACCTTCGGTTATAAAAACTGGCAGGGTTTGACTGGCCGTAAATCATTTGAATGCTGTTTGGGGCGAATCCAAGACATAGAAGACTGCAGAACGTCAGGTCATCTTCCGAGAGTTTGGGACTGATATCCCTGAGGAATTCGATGATTCCGTGACACTGGTAATTTGCAATTGGCTGTATGTGGCGGAGAATGCTTTGTTGTCCATCTGGCCCTGTAAATAAATAGTTGTTGAATTTTCTCATCAACAGTTTCGGGTCATCTCCGCATTGAGCGGCGGTCTCGGTCAGGTCCTTGATCATCTCAATGACATAACCGAGGATATCCCGATGGAACGTTTCCAGTTTTTCGCGTCTTTCGTTGAGCGATTTTGCGGATTTTTTGAATTTTCTGTCAAAAAAGAAGAAAGACGCGGCGATAATAATGACGGCAGAAACAAATATTACCGCTGAAATAATAAAAAAAAGGAGCTGGAGATTATGATACTGTTCATTATTCGGTTTGATTGGAAACGGCGTCCAGAAGGACTCCCGGATCCGGATTTCTTCCTGTCATTTCCTTGAAGCCCCGTACTGCCTGGGCAACAAGCCATTGTCTGCCGGAGACATATCGGTTCCCGCCAAGTTGAGGGTTGCGGTAGTTTGCCTCAATAATGAGCGCGCCGGATTCTGCAATCAGATGTGTTTCAGGGATTCCGACAGGCAGGGTGTAAATCACGGCGTTGTACTGCCTGATTCCGGCAATGGCCTCCTCCATCGTGACCGGCAACATTCCGCCTGCTCTTCTGCAGAACTCCTCGGCTTTTCCGAAAGTGCGGTTTGCCACGGCGGTCTTCAGCCCGAGCTGTGCTGAAGCAAATGCTGCGGCCCTGCCGGCACCGCCACATCCGATGACCAGGACAGAATGCCCTCCCCCTGCCGGCAGATTCTTCTCAAGCAGGAATCGGACGGCGGTATGGTCAGTATTGGAGGCAAAGATTGTACCTTCCTTGCGTACGAGGACATTTGCCGCTTCAAGGATGGTTGAGGCCTCGTCGCGGATGTCTGCTGCGGAGTATGCGTCGCTTTTGAAGGGGGCTGTGACATTGACGGCATCATATTTCCGTCTGAAAATGTCCATCGCTTCATCGAAATCCGGTGTCTCGATCAGGCCGTATTCCAGGTCCGGAAAACAGGCCCTGAACATAGCGGGACTCAGACTGTGCCCGATGGGGTATCCGATGAGGCCGAATCTCATTTTGATGCGTTTCGCTGTCTGATGGCTTCGAAGCAGAGGATTGCTGCGGAGACTGATACATTGAGCGAGTCCATCAGTCCGTTCATCGGGATACGGATCCTGGCGTCCGAGGCCTTCCTCCAGAGGTCTGTCAGTCCCTTGTCTTCGGTGCCGAGGACGATGGCGGTGCCGCATTTCATATCCGTATCGTAGTATGGAAGTGAGTCCTGGAGCTGTGCTGTCAGGATGGAGATGTTGTTCTCTTTGAGCCATTTGCAGGCGCTCTCCGAGTCGCAGGCGACTACCTTGACGGAGAATGCGCTGCCGAGGCTTGCACGGATTAGGTTGGGATTGTACAGGTCGGTGAGCGGGTCACAGACCAGCACGGCGTCGGCCCCGGCGGCATCCGCTGTGCGCAGGACAGCCCCGATATTGCCGGGCTTCTCGACGCTTTCCATCACAAGGATCAGCGGCGCTCCCTTGAACTTGATGTCATCGAGCGTGTAGTTGATCGCATACATTTCCGCCACCACGCCTTCTACGCCTTCGCGGCAGGCGATGCGGTCATAGATGGCTGGGGAGACCTCGTACAGGGATGCTCCGCAACTTTCAATGTATGCCGCAAGCGAATCGTCCTTCAGATATCTGCTGCAGAAGTATACGCTTCTGGCGCGGAATCCGCACTGAAGCGCCCTTTCGAATTCGCGTGCTCCCTCCACGACAAAAAGACCGCTCTCACGGCGCTGCTTTGATTTGTCACGCAGTGAGAGCAGATTCTTTATCTTCGGATTCTGTGCCGATGTGATTGGCTCCGGGGTCATTTCCTATTCTTCTTCCTTCTGTGGCTTGGCGACCTTCTCCGGCCTCATCTGAGGGAAGAAGAGCACGTCCTGGATGGCTGTCTGGCCGGTCATGAACATTGTCAGGCGGTCGATGCCCATTCCGAGACCCGATGTAGGCGGCATACCGTATTCGAGGGCGCGCACGAAGTCGTAGTCGATGAACATCGCCTCGTCGTCGCCCTTGCTCTTGAGGGCTGCCTGCTCCTGGAATCTCTCCAGCTGGTCGATAGGGTCATTGAGCTCGGAATATGCATTGGCGAGCTCCTTGCCGCAGACGAAGAGTTCGAAGCGTTCGGTGAGGGTCGGATCTGTCCTGTGGCGCTTGGTAAGCGGTGACATCTCGACAGGGTAGTCGGTTACGAAAGTCGGCTGGATGAGCTTGCCTTCGCAGTATTCGCCGAAGATGGCATCGATCAACTTGCCCTTGCCCATAGAAGGCTCGGTCTCCACATTGAGTTTCTTGCAGGTCTCGCGCAGCTGGTCCTCGTCCATTCCCTTGACATCCACACCAGCATATTCCTTGATGGCGTCAAGGATAGGAAGTCTGCGGTATACGCCTCCGAAGTCCACTTCATTGCCGGCAATAGTAACCGTGGTGGTGCCATTGACGGCCATTGAGATCTTCGCGAGCATTGTCTCGACGAACTTCATCATCCAGTTGTAGTCCTTGTATGCGACATATATCTCCATACAGGTGAATTCCGGATTGTGGGTCTTGTCCATACCCTCGTTGCGGAAGTCCTTGGCGAACTCGTATACGCCGTTGTAGCCGCCGACGATCAATCGCTTGAGGTAGAGCTCGTTGGCAATACGCATATAGAGGTCGATGTCAAGCGCGTTGTGGTGGGTGATGAACGGACGGGCCGTGGCACCGCCAGGAATGCTCTGGAGGATAGGGGTCTCAACCTCGAGGCAGCCGGCTTCGTTGAAGTACTGTCGCATGGTGGCAACAATCTTCGCCCTCTTGATGAATGTCTCCTTGACCTGCGGGTTTACGATGAGGTCGACATATCTCTGGCGGTAGCGGAGCTCTGGGTCTGCGAATGCATCGAAGACCTTGCCGTCCTGCTCCTTGACGATAGGGAGCACCTTCAGTGATTTGCTGAGGAGGGTGAGTTCCTTGGCGTGTACCGAGAGCTGGCCGGTCTGGGTGATGAATGCGAATCCGCGTATTCCCACGATGTCTCCGATGTCGAGGAGTTTCTTGAAAACGGTGTTGTACATCGTCTTGTCCTCGCCCGGGCAGATCTCGTCGCGCTTGACGTAGACCTGGATTCTTCCCTGCTCGTCCTGCAGTTCCATAAATGATGCCGCACCCATTATGCGGCGGCTCATTATGCGTCCTGCGATGGTGATGTCGGCAAGGTTGCCCTTCTCCGGGTCGTATTCAGCCTTGATCTGTTCGGAGTTTGCCGTAACTTTGTATTCTGCAGCCGGATAAGGCTCTATGCCAAGGTCCTTGAGGGACTTGAGCGACGCCCTTCGGTTGAGTTCCTGTTCGTTGAGTTCAATATCCATAATTATTATTTAATAATCATTTAAAGCGCAAATTTAGTCTTTTTTTTATAAAAAATAGATTTTAATTATCTACCTTTGTGCGTTATGACGGAGAAGAAGTGGACTATAAGGGAGCAGGGCAATCCTGCAGCCGTAAGGCAGTTGTCTCAGGAACTTGGCATCGACCAGGTCCTGTCCAACCTGCTCGTCCAGCGAGGGATAGACACCTTCGAGAAGGCCCGCGAATTCTTCAGGCCGGACCTGTCGATGCTCCACGATCCGTTCCTGATGAAGGATATGGACAAGGCTGTCGAACGTCTCCACAAGGCCGTCACAGGCAAGGAAACGATTCTGATATACGGGGACTACGATGTGGATGGTACCACAGCCGTTTCGCTGGTCTATTCTTTCCTGCGCGAGTATACCTCCTCCATCGAGTATTATATTCCGGACAGATACGATGAGGGCTACGGACTCTCATACCGCGGCATCGACTGCGCCAGAGAGCACGGTGCGACCCTGATTATCACTCTGGACTGTGGCATCAAGGCTGTCGAGAAGGTGAAATATGCCAAGAACTTCGGCATTGACGTTATCATCTGCGACCATCATCTTCCTGACTCCGAACTTCCTCCTGCAGTCGCCGTCCTTGACCCGAAGCGCGATGACTGCTCCTATCCTTTCGATGACCTTTCTGGATGTGGAGTGGGTTTCAAGTTGGTTCAGGCTTACTCACAGAGGCTCGGCCTTCCGTTCTCGAAGATCCAGCCGCTGCTCGACCTGCTCGTAGTCAGCATCGCATCCGATCTTGTGTCGGTGACAGGGGAGAACCGTGTGCTTGCATATTTCGGACTCAAGCAGTTGAATGAGAACCCGCGGCGCGGCCTCAAGTCCGTCATCAAGCTTTCCGGTCTTGAGAAGCACGCAATTACGATTGATGAGATCGTATTCAAGATCGGTCCGCGCATCAATGCAGCCGGACGAATGGAGTCCGGACGTACAGCAGTTGATATGCTGACAGCCCACGATGATGACGAGGCGCTCGAAATCGGCGCCGCCATCAACGCCCACAACAATGACCGCAAGAAGATCGACCACGAGATTACGGTCGAGGCTCTTGAAATGGTCAAGACCATCCCGGATTTCGACAATCGCAAGTCCACCATCCTTTACAATCCGTCCTGGCACAAGGGTGTGGTTGGAATCGTTGCTTCCCGTCTTGTGGAGGCATATTACAGGCCGACCATAGTGCTGACCAAATCCAACGGGTTCATCACCGGGTCTGCAAGGTCTGTTGTCGGATTCGATCTCTACGAGGCCATTGAGTCCTGCTCTGACCTTCTCGAGAACTTCGGAGGCCATACATATGCAGCAGGCCTCACCATCAAGGAGGAGAATTTTGATGAGTTCTGCATCCGTTTCGAGAAATATGTCGCCGAGAAGATAGTGGATGTCCAGTTGACTCCTATCATAAATATCGACTCATATCTCGATTTCAAGCAAATCACACCGAAGTTCTTCCGTCTGCTCAAGTCTTTCCAGCCGTTCGGTCCCGGAAACCAGTCTCCGGTCTTCATTACGGAGAATGTCTACGACAACGGTAATGGACGCAAGGTTGGCGCCGCCGAGTCCGGCGATCTGAAGCACCTGCGTCTCGAACTTATCCAGGAGGACGAGCCGTACAGACACATTTCGGCGATCGCCTTCAACCTATCCGAACATTTCGAGCATATGCAGGCCGGAAACCCTGTGGATATCTGCTACTCGATAGCCGAGAATTATTATCGCGGCATCGCGAATATTCAGCTCAGGGTCAAGGATATCAAGGACAAGGAGTCCCTGTTCTAGACCGCGGCGGGTTTCAGGATACGTCACCAGAGAATACTCCGCGGCCAATTCTTGGCACGCAAGCCTCAAATTGGTCTTGGATTCCGGCAACAATCGCCAGAACGCTTTCTTAGGGCTGTCCCTGTTTCTCAAGCCTGAAAAATTTGGCTTTTGGTGACAGACGCCTTTGCTAGAGTACCTTCTGTTGGCCGTTATTGTTTCCCAACCACGATATTTAGATTTTGGGTTCCAACGGCCCTCGCTAGAAGTCGCTCCAGGGCACATCGCCTGCACCAAAGCCTTGATTCAGGGCCTTGGGTGCCGCTGACCCCTCTCAAATGGCATCGGGGCTGTCCCTTGTTACCCAAGCTGACTCAATCGCGGCGGGCTGGGGACAGAGGTGATCAATGGCGGATTCGCATGATGGTGGTCCATCGCATAATGGCGGCACATCCAACGATATATGCTGATATGCTTTTGCCACGAATCGACATTTTCTGCCGTTATTTGCGATTCATGACAAGGAATCCTCTCATATCTGCCAATTTGATGCCACGACTCGCAACTTTTGCTGTTTTTTTATCCGTCATGACATCCATAATCAAAAAGCATCGCGGCATCAAGAGTCATCGACCTGTTGGGTCATCCCGGCGCCGGGCTTGAGGTGGAAGAGGCTGGGGCTTGGGAGAAGGTTGTTTCGAGCGGGACGTCAGTTGCATGGCAGTGCGTCTTTTACTCGTGCTGCAACGAATTTACCGGATTCAGCGCAGCGGCCCTGTGGGCTG
Organism: Bacteroidales bacterium; assembly: GCA_045601245.1. GTDB lineage: Bacteria > Bacteroidota > Bacteroidia > Bacteroidales > UBA932 > Cacconaster. The sequence goes on along the minus strand of JAZRZH010000009.1, from coordinate 81,408 downwards.
GGATCCATCCGGAAAGCAGTCCCGTTGCGGCACTCAGTGCCAGCGCGACCGCTATCCATTTCCAAGGCATAGAGAAGGCCCCGTCCATAATCAGTGCGGTGATATTGCCTCCGAGGACTCCGGCGGTTATGCCGATGATGCCTCCTGTCAGGCTGATAAGCGCTGCTTCTGCCAGAAATTGCAGCGCGATGCTTCTGTTGCTGGCTCCTACTGCCTTGCGCAGTCCGATTTCACTCCGTCGCTCTTTTACCGATACGAGCATTATGTTCATCAGACCCACTGCCGCCCCCAGCAGGGTGATAATGCCTATCACCAGGGCGCCGGAGGAGAGCTTTCCACTGATGGCGCCGAGCATTTCTTCCACCATATCGCAGCCCCTTATCGTGAAATCATCGTCCGCTCCGGGCTCCAGCCTTCTTATGCGCCGCATGAGCCTCCCTGCCGATTCCGGGTCATATCCCGCTCCCGGCAATATTGTGACGGAATAGCCGTCCCGTACACTTCCCTGGCATCCTGCCGGGATTACGAGGCTATAGTCCGAACCCTGACCGAATGCGGCTCCACGTTTTGATATGGTTCCGACTATCCGGTATCTTCCACTTCCTGTCGATATGCTTTCTCCGACAGCACCACCTTCGGGGAATAATTTTCTGCACAGAGTATTCCCGATGAGACAGACCGATGTGTGGCCGGATGTTTCCGATGATGAGAAATTGCGTCCTTCCGAGATGTGGTTGCCGCTGCATTCCAGCCACTTGTCATCCGCCGCGATGATTGTTACAGCCGGATCTGACACTTCATTGTCAGATCGGACTTGTGCAATGGGCGAAACGATTGCACTCATTCCGGCAGTGCCGCCGCATATTTCCTTGCAGAGACTACCAGCCTGGGCGAATGTGACCGGCGGTCCGTCATCTGCCTGCGATATTGTCAGTGCAGATGCGCCCATCCGTCCGAAACTCGAATCAAGTTCGCGCCCAATGACTTCGAGTGCGGTCTGGATGCCTACGAGCGACATTATTCCGACGGCGATGATAAGGATGGTCAGAACCGACCTCAACCTGTTGGCCCTGATGGCGGCCAAAGATGTTCCAAGTATATCTCCCATACACAAATCCTCCATTTTTTAGAACAGGTCAAAAATAGGAAAATTATTTGGAAAGTTGTACCTTTGCTCGGTTAAATACAGATATTTTTTATGGAAAAAAATTACGGTCGTCGCAAACCTGCGACAGGCAGCGGCGACAAGCCCGTGAGGGCAAGGAGAACCACCGCGCGCAAATTCAGCGCGGAATCATCGGAAGACAGACCGGCAAAGCGTCCGTACAGACGTCGTGAATCCGGGGAATCCGCATCGGAGACAAAGGCTCCGCGCAGCTATTCATCAGAGAAGCCTGCAAAGCGCTCCTATACCAGACGCACGGATTCGGACAAGCCAGCTAAGCGTACCTACACCAAGCGCGCAGATTCTGACAATCCTGCTAAACGTGCTTATACCAAACGCACTGATTCAGATAAGCCGTCATACGGCGAGAAGCGTAGTTTTGTCGAGAAGCCAGCAAAGCGTGCCTATACCAGGCGCACCGATTCGGATAAGCCGGTAAAACGCTCATATACAAAGCGTACAGATTCAGATAAGCCGTCATACGGCGAGAAGCCTGCAAAGCGCACTTATGCAAAGCGTCTGGATTCGGACAAGGTTGTCTACAGGGAGAAGCCGGCATATAGGGAAAAGCCGTCATACAAGGAGAACGCGGCTCCGGCGGCAAGGAAGCCACGCACGGTGAAAAAGCAGGCTCCTGCAAAAGTCGCCCGTCCCGAGACTCAGGAATATGTAAGGCTCAATAAGTTCATCGCCAATTCCGGTGTATGCTCCAGAAGAGAGGCTGACGAGTATATTCAGACGGGCCTTGTAACCGTCAACGGTGAGCACGTCACCGAACTCGGCGCCAAGGTGCGCTATGACGATGACGTACGCTTCAACGGCCAGCGACTCAAGGGCGAGACCAAGGTGTATCTCGTGATGAACAAGCCGAAGGACTATGTCACTACTCTTTCCGACCCTCACGCCGAGAAGACTGTGATGGACCTCATTTCAGCGACCCAATGCCCTCAGCGCATATATCCCGTAGGACGCCTCGACAAGGCCACCACCGGCGTGCTGATGTTCACCAATGACGGCGAACTCACAGAGAAGCTCACCCATCCGGCATATGGCGCCCGCAAGATATACCACGTACATCTCGACACAAACCTCAAGAAGGATGATTTCGACAAGATTCTCGAAGGCATCGAACTCGAGGACGGCGAGATACACGCAGACGCGCTTTCATACGTGGATGATGATCTGACACAGGTTGGAATCGAGATCCATTCCGGCCGCAACCGCATCGTCCGCCGCATTTTCGAATATTTCGGATACAATGTCAAGAAACTCGACCGCGTTTATTTCGCCGGCCTTACCAAGAAGGCTCTCAAGCGTGGTGAATGGCGTTTCCTGACCGATGCTGAAGTCAACAAGCTCAGGATGGGCTCATTCGAATAGTCTATGGAACAGAACAGCGAAAAGGCCCCGAAACGTCAGCACCGTGCCGGATTCGTCAACATCATCGGCAACCCGAATGTCGGCAAATCCACGCTGATGAACGCCCTCGTGGGTGAGAAACTTTCCATTGTCACGTCCAAGGCGCAGACCACCCGACACCGCATAATGGGTATCGTCAACGGCGAGGACTATCAGATTGTCTATTCCGATACCCCGGGTATCCTCAAGCCGAGCTACAGGCTTCAGGAGAGTATGATGGACTTCGTACAGGTGGCTATCGGCGATGCTGACATCATCGTCTACGTGACCGATGTCATCGAGAAGAAGGACAAGAACATCGAGTATGTCGAGAGCCTGAACCGCCTCGAATGCCCGGTACTCGTGGTGCTCAACAAGATAGATATCAGTGACCAGACCAAGGTCCTGTCAATGATGGAAGAGTGGAAGGCCCTCGTGCCGAAGGCGGAGATCATTCCGGTATCGGCACTGGAACGCTTCAACCTTGACAACCTTTTCGACAGGATTGTGGATCTGCTACCAGTCAGCCCTCCGTGGTATGACAAGGAGCAGTTCACCGACAAGAGTATGCGGTTCTTCGCTTCGGAGATCATCCGCGAGAAGATTCTGCTCAATTATTCCAAGGAGATCCCATACTGCACGGAAGTCGTGATAGAGGAGTTCAAGGAAGGGGAGGAGAGATATGACATCCGTGCCGTCATCAACGTGATGCGCGATTCTCAGAAGGGCATCATCATCGGCCATCAGGGCAAGGCCCTCAAGAAGGTCGCAACTGAAGCACGCATCGATATGGAGTCGTTTTTCGAGAAGAAAGTGTTCCTCGAGACATATGTTAAGGTGGAACCGAACTGGCGCGAAGATGGCCGGAAACTGAAGAGATTCGGTTATATACTTGATTAATAACAATTAAGACAACATTATGAAAAAGGAAGATTTGGAAGGGTACGATGACGTTCAGGACGAAGAGCTCGAATCAGCTCCGGAGGATGTTGAGGAAGAGGTCGGTGAAATCCTGGATGATGATGATCTCAATGCTGCCGATACTGACAAATACGACAAACTTGTAGCAGAAGGCGAGAACAAGTACAAACTCTCGGGAATGTACAAGGACTGGTTCCTTGACTATGCGTCCTATGTGATTCTCGACCGTGCCGTGCCTCATATAGAGGACGGTCTCAAGCCTGTGCAGCGCAGGATCCTGCACGCGATGTACAAGGTCGATGACGGGCACTACCACAAAGTTGCCGGAATCGTGGGCGATACGATGAAGTATCACCCTCACGGCGACGCATCCATCAAGGATGCGCTGGTCGGTCTCGGTCAGAAGGATTATCTCATCGACTGTCAGGGCAACTGGGGCAATATCTTCACCGGTGACGCCGCAGCCGCTTCCAGATACATTGAGGCAAGGCTCAGCAAGTTCGCCCTCGACGTGGCCTTCAACAAGAAGATCACCGAGTGGGTGCCTTCGTATGACGGTACCAACATGGAGCCTGTCGTCCTTCCAATGAAATTCCCACTTCTGCTCGCCCAGGGCACCGACGGCATTGCCGTGGGACTCGCGGTGAAGATTCTTCCTCATAATTTCAACGAACTTCTGGATGCCAGCATCGCCGCTCTGCGCGGGAAGGATTTTGAACTCTATCCTGATTTCCCGACAGGCGGCCTTATCGACTGCTCCAAATATAACAGGGGCCTTCGCGGCGGCAAGATCAAGATCCGCGCCCGCATTGTCAAGGTGGACAAGAAGACCCTGTCGATCACCGAGATACCTTACGGCCAGACCACCGAGAGCCTGATCGACTCCATCATCAAGGCCAACGACAAGGGCAAGATCAAGATCAAGAAGGTGGACGATATGTCCTCCAAGGGGGTGGAAATCAATATCCAGCTGCAGAACGACGTATCGCCCGACAAGACCATAGACGCCCTCTACGCATTCACGAACTGCGAGGTCGCAGTCTCGCCGAACGCCTGCGTCATAATGGACCGCCATCCGCACTTTATGGGTGTCGACGAGATTCTCAAGTACAACGCCTTCCACACCAAGGACCTCTTTGAGCAGGAGTTGAATATCCAGCTCAATGAACTGGAGGCCGACTGGCATTATTCGTCCCTCGAGAAGATATTCTTCGAGAAGAAGGTGTTCCATATCCTCGAGAATGACGCCGCCTCCTGGGAGGAGCAGCTGGCCGACGTGGAGAAGGGCATGAAGCAGTATCAGAACCTGCTCCGCAAGGAGATCACGTCCGAGGATATCAACAAACTTGTTGAGAAGCCGGTGCGCAAGATTTCCCGCTTCGATATCAAGGCCGCCGAGGAGAAGATCCGCGGCATAGAGGCGGATATCGAGGAGGTCAAGAATAATCTCGAGCACCTGACTGACTACACCGTCAGGTATTTCCAGCAGTTGAAGAAGAAATACGGTGCAGCATTTCCGCGCAGGACCGAAATAGCGACCTTCGAGCAGATTCAGGCCGAGAAGGCCGTGGCGGCCAATGCGAAACTCTACGCCAACCGCGAGGATGGATTCGTGGGCCTCGACCAGAAGAAGATCGAGAATGCCGAATTCATCTGCGACTGCTCTGACATCGCGGAGATCATTGTCTTCCTCAAGAACGGCAAATATGTGGTTTCCAAAGTCAAGGACAAGCTCTTCGTGGGCAAGGACATCATCCACGTTGCCGTATTCAACCGCAACGACGAGCGCAATGTCTACAATGTCATCTATCGTGACGGCAAGCAGGGCCCTTATTATGCAAAGCGTTTCTCCATCACCGGCATCACCCGTGACAAGGAGTATGACTTGACAAAGGGCACTGAGAATTCGTATGTGGTATGGTTCACCTCCAATGCCAACGGTGAGGCGGAGACCGTCAAGATATATTACAAGCCGAAGCCGAAGATCAAGAAACTCTCCGAAGAGTTCGATTTCGCTTCTCTGATGATCAAGGGCCGCGCCTCGATGGGCAACCTCGTCACCAAGATGAACACCATCCAGCGCATTGTCCTCAAGTCGAAGGGTGTCTCCACCCTGGGTGGCAAGGAAATATGGTTCGATACGGATGTCAACCGTCTCAATGACAGTGGCTCCGGTATATACCTGGGAGAGTTCCTGGCCGACGATATGATCCTTGTGGTATGCAAGAACGGTACATATTACACCACTTCGTATGAACTCACGAACCGCTATCAGGGTGAAATTGAGAGAATCGAGAAGTTCGACCGCGAAAAGCTCTTCACGGCGCTCTATTATGACGGCTCCGTGAAGATGTATTATGTCAAGCGTTTCAATTTCGAGCCGAACAACAATGTGGCGGGTTCCAGCTTCATTGCTGAGGAGCCGGGTTCCAGGTTCGTGGCGATCTGCGACGATGATTTCCCGCAGGTGCTCGTGACATTCAAGGGCAAGAGCAAGGACAAGGCGCCTGAAGCCATCGATGTGGATGAATTCGTGGACAAGAAAAGTCTCAAGGCAAAAGGCCGCAAGGTCAGCACGCTTGAGGTCGGCAAGGTGGCCTTCATAGAACCTCTTGTCAAGGAGAGGCCGCTGCCGGAGGATCCTGTGGACGAAACTGCGGATGTGTCCGGGACTGAGCCGGCGGTTGCATCGGATACCGAGTCTGTCGTCGATGAGCCCGTTGCCGGCGGCGAGCAGACCGGTATGGATTCGGGCATTGCGAAGGACCCTTTTGACCTGACACTCTTTTAGGCTATGATAGTCGCCCTCATCGGCTTCATGGCCAGTGGAAAGAGCACTTTCGGCCGTGCCGCGGCAAACCTGCTCGGCTGGAAGTTCGTCGATCTGGACGATCTGATAATGCCGTGGATGAGTGCGGGCGAGGCGCTGCGCAGGATGGGGGATGAGGCGTTCCGCGAGCGCGAGACGGAGGTTTTGAAGATAGCGCTGGCATCGGAGGACAATATGGTCCTCGCCCTGGGAGGCGGGACTCCGCTTCGCGAGGAGAACCGCAGGTTGCTGAAGGCTGGATGCAGGACGGTATGGCTCCGCACCTCGATGGATATCATCTGGAGCGAGATCAATAATTCGGACAGGCCTCTTGCCAAGGACAGGACCAGGGAGGAGCTGCAGGCGATGTATGACGGGCGCAAGCCGGCATATGAATCGGCGGCGGATTTCGTATTCCCTGTGGAAAGTATGGATTATGAACGGGTGGCGGCGGATCTGGCCGCATTTATAAAGGATATTGAAAGATGAAGAGAGTAGCGGTTTATCTGGGATCGAGCAAGGGCAACAGGCCCGTATTCTGCGAAATGGCGTACGAACTAGGCCGCCGTCTCGGCGAAGCGCATATTACCGTGGTTTACGGAGGGTCTTCCGTGGGCACGATGAAGTCGCTGGCTGACGGAGCGTTGGGAGCCGGAGGCAGAGTGATGGGAGTCTTCCCGACAGGTTTCCTGGGCAAGGAGGAGTGCCATCATAACGATTCTTCGGAGATTATGCGCAAAGATCTGACGGAGATGGTCAAGGTGCGCAATATGGCGCAGCGCAAGAAGTATATGTCATCGCTATGCAATTGCTGCGTCGTGATGCCCGGCGCCTGGGGAACTCTGGACGAACTCACTGGCCATCTTGTGGACCGCGAGATCGGAGCCAATGACAAGCCGATCTTCATTTTCAATTTCGAAGGCTTTTACGATTCGCTCAGGGCCCTGGCTGACAGGATGCTGCAGGATGGCTTCCTGACGGAGAAGGGCCACGGATATCTGGTCTTCTGCGACAATCTGGACGACCTTGTGGCGAAGATTACAGACTGTATGGAGAAGTAATAATATCATTAATTTATATATTACGAATCAATATGAATAAAAAACTTCATCTCTCATCTACCGACAAGAAGCTGGCTGGCGTATGCGGTGGTTTCGCCGAGTACTTCGGTGTTGATTCCACCCTCGTCAGAATCATACTGCTCGTTCTTATGCTGTGCTGCGGCGCAGGACTTCTGGCTTACCTTATCTGCTGGTTCATAATGCCGAAGAACTGACGCTCTCTGACAGCAAAATACGAAGGGGTCCGCAATTGCGGACCCCTTCGTATTTTGCGATAAAGTCAGTCTTCCGTTAGAAGATATAACTGAGGGTGAGGCTGACGAGGTTCTCCCTGAGGGATATCCTTTCTGCCTTGTCAATGTCTGTCAGGCCGAAGTCATAGCCGGCCTTAACGCGGATCTTGTCGCCGATTTCTGCGGCTACGGCTGCTCCTGCGGAAGCGAAGAATCTTTCGTAACTGTTCTCATCGTAGTAGTTTACGGTGTACATCTCCTTGCCGTTTACGATAGAAGCTATCTGGCTGGAAATGCCGTAGTGCAGGGTAGGACCGGCAAGTACCTTGAGTGTGAGAATGTTGCCTACAGGAATGCCGTAGTTGAAAAGGATAGGGGCGTTGAGGCCGTAGGATGTGTATTTGATGTTTGACTCGATTCCTGCGACTTCATTCCTGTTGTTGTTGAAGCCGTATACGAAGTTGACACCGGCCTCGAGACCGAGGGCCTTGCCCATCATGATATTGTGGGATATACCCGCGAATGCGGTGTTGAATGAGCTGGTTTCAGCTTCAGAATCACCATAGGTGATGACATCGGTCGGTTTGCCGTAGCCGGCGTTGAAGTAGGTCTGAGCGTCTGCCATTCCTGAGAAGAGCAGTGCTGCCGCTGCAAATGCAAAAAGTTTCTTCATGTCTTTTTTGTTTTGTAATGTAAAAAGTAGGGTTTCAATTAATGTGCCGCATTGCCCTGGAATCTGTTTTAAACAGATTTTTATTTAAGCCTGTATTTGTAGGTGATGGTGCCCTCCTGAATCTCAGGGGCGTTGTCGCTGGTGTTGAATTTGGCCTTTTTTGCGGCTTCGACGGCGGCTGTGAGCAGCTTGGAGTTTGGTGTGGTGCTCTTCAGTGGAACGGCGCTGGTGACATTACCGTCACGGTCAACTGTGATCTTGACTACGACTGTTCCGGATTCCTGGACATTGTAGGATGGGATAGGCAGGGAGCCCATCACGCTGCGGCCTTCCAATTTGGCTGATGGCGCTCCGTCAGTGGATCCGTTTTTTGTGTTTCCGGCAGCGTGGCCGGCATTGAGAGCATTCGAGACTTGCTCCGCTGTCTGCGGAGCAAGAGTGTCCTGCTTGTTATTGTTTGCTGCAGAGAAGAGGGCGCGCTGGTTGATCTCTTTCTTGCGTTCCGGCTCCGGGACTTCCACGTCGCCATTGTCACCGACAGCAGTCTCTCTGGAGACATTTGCCTTGGTGCCGGTATAGACCGGAGCTTCGGATTTCTGTACGAGTTTGACAGGTTTTGCTGCATCCGGGTCCGGCGTCCGTGGCTCCTTCCCGGCTGCTACTTCAATCGGCTTGATCTCCTCCTCCGGCTCGAATTCCATCAGAATGATCTTTTCAGCCGGTGGCGGATAGATGTATTTCAGACCTCCGGATACGGTCACGAGAAGCAGCGCCCCGTGGAAAAGCAGGGTGGCTGCAATGCCCGCAATGGTGCCGCGACGTTCGTCCGGAATCATATTTCAGCAGTTTGGGTTACTCCGGCGATGTCGCCATTATCACCTTGAAATGATTGCGCTTGGCGATGTTCATCAGGGCTACGACTTCCTTGACAGGAACAGTTTCGTCAGCGTAGATCGAGAATGTCGGGTCATCCTCCTCCGCGAGAAGTTCGCAGACGGCTGGCTCGATTTCGTCAAAGCTCACCGGGGCCTGGTCGCCGTTGATATGGTAGGAGACCGTACCCCTGTCGATATAATGCTTGATGGAGACACTGACAGTCGCCTTGGCCGCAACCTGGCCTGTGCTCTTAGGGAGAAGGAGCTTGAGTGCGTTCGGGTTGACAAGCGTCGATGTCACCAGGAAGAATATCAGCAGCAGGAAGACGATGTCCGTCATGGAGGACATCGAGAACGATGCGTCCGCCTTTGTTGTGCGCTTGAGAGCCATATTATTCAGCGTTTTCTACCTGCTCCTGCTTGGTGAGCACGGTGTCGAGGAATTCGACTGTGCTGTTCTCCATCTTGAACACGAGGTCGGAGATTCTTGCGGAGAGGAAATTGTAACCGAAATATGCGAGGATACCAACGATAAGACCGCCTACGGTGGTGATCATTGCAGTGTAGATACCTCCTGAGAGAAGGGTGATGTCTATGTTGTTGCCGGCCTGCGCCATGTTGAAGAAAGCCTGGACCATACCCATCACGGTTCCGAGGAATCCAATCATAGGTGCGCCGCCGGAGATCGCAGCGAGCATCGGAAGGCCCTTCTCGAGACGTGCGACCTCGAGGTTGCCGACGTTTTCGACGGCAGCCTGGATGTCGGCGAGCGGTTTACCGAGGCGTGTGATGCCCTTTTCGATCATTCGTGCGATAGGGGAGTCATTCCTCTTGCAGAGAGCCTTCGCGGAGCGGACCTTGCCTTCGAGGATGTAGTCGTTCACGTCCTTGATGAAGTTCTTGTCAATCTGTCCCGCCTTGCGGATGGCCCACCATTTCATTCCGAAAATATAGATGGCGATGATAGAGAGCGCGAGCAGCACGATCATCAGCCAGCCGCCCTTCGCCGCCATTCCGAGAAGCGAGAAGGACATCTCCTGAGTGACCGGTGCAACGCTTGCTGCTGTTTCAATTGCTTCTTCAGCCATATCGGCCTGAAGTAATAATGATGAAATCATAATATAAAACTTGTAATTATTAATTATCTGTGTAAGCGTACAAATTTAACAAAAAACCCTGTCTCCGCAAAGATTATGCCTGTATTTATCGGAATGTGTATCTGTGTGTATCTGATAACAGCCCCCGACGGGGTGATATGTCCCGGCGGCTGAGGACAGGGTTCCGGTAACATAATTGTCACAACTGCTGCACCATTCAACCCTTTCGGATGGCTCTAGAATACAAGTGGCTGGGTATTAGGGTTTTGATTGTTCAGCCTTGCGTCATTTTGCGCAGGGCTAAATGCTTAAGTGGTTGATATTCAACGTATGGCATACTACTGAATTGTCGGGGTTGCGGCATAATCATTCTTATGTAATATCCTTGATGTCATTTTTCGCCACAGAATACACCGGGAGTACGTTATATTGATTCTGTGGCAGATGTTTGCTTGGAAAAGCCTGTTTTCCTGCCACAGAATCACTCTGACGGCCTCTACTCGGATTCTGTGGATCGGCTCTGTGCCATAGGGCTACTGGCATTGGGAACTTGGGTTGCGAGTCTAGTCGCCAGAGTACCTTCTTGTGGCTGCCCATGTTTCCCAAGCCCGAAATTTGGCTTTGGGTGACAGACACCTTTGCTAGAATACCTTCTGTTGGCCGTTATTGTTTCCCAACCACGATATTTAGATTTTGGGTTCCAACGGCCCCCGATAGAAGCCGCTCCAGGGTACATCGCCTGCACCAAAGCCTTGATTCTGGGCCTTTGGTGCCGCTGACCCCTCTCAAATGGCATCGGGGCTGTCCCTTGTTACCCAAGCTGACTCAATCGCGGCGGGCTTGAGACGGCGGCGGTTGGGGCTCAGGCGAGGGTTGTCTCGAGCGGAGCGTCAGTTGCATAACGGCGGCCCCTCGAACTCCTCCTTTTTAGGCATATCCTCCGCTTCGCTACGGCTATGCCTAACAGTCGTCATACAAAACGAGGGTGCTGATCGCCGTTATGCCGCCTGCCGCCTTTATCCGCTCTCGCAAATCGCCTTCGCCGCCAGCCGCCTCCCGGCCTTGTCGCCCGCTTTGGGATGTGGACGCACCTGTGGTCCGCGACCTTATGGGCTCTCCGCTGTTACAGTCGCAGTTGCTGTAGCACAAATCTATGCTGCTCGACCAATGCATATTGTCGGTTTTGGGTGCCGGACATCGGCCACGGATGTCCCTCTGCGAAGGGTATCAGGCACCCAAGTGCCCAGATGGAGTCCTGGGTGCCGATGATTGGTCTCGAACTCTCGTCAGGCATGGGTAACTGGCACTCAAAGCTCGAAATCGAGGCCTGGGTTCCAGATGACATTATCAGAAGACCATCTTTGCCACATCCCTGACACCCATTTTTGATGTCTCTCCCGGGCATCTGCTATCGATGTTCCCCGCTGGTCATTTCGGCCCTGAATATAGGGTATATCTCCGTCTGCTGTAGTTTGCCGGCAGGAAAAGAATCCGAGTTCAACGGCGTTTGGCTGTTGCAGCCGGTCAAAAATCCAGGCCGGGCCGTTGGAGCCGGTCGGCCGCATCTTTATACCAGCCAGTCGAGCGGATAGGGGTAGCGGACGTCGCAGAGGAACAGGGGTTCGCCCTTGACGGACTGGCCGGCGGCGCAGCGGTCGCCGGAGGCGAGGACCTCGTAAATCCATCCGACGGGCTTGCGGCCGCGGCCGATCTCCAGCAGGGTGCCGACTATGGCGCGGACCATGTTGCGCAGGAAGCGGTCAGCGGTCACGGTGAAGCGGAAATGCGTATCGTCGATGCGCTCCCAGCGGCATTCGCGTACATCGCATATCGAGGTCTTGTTGTCGGCCCCGACCTTCTCGAAGCAGGAGAAGTCGCGGTGTCCGATGATGTGTGCAGCCGCCTCGTTCATCCTGTCGATATCCAATGGATATGCATAGTATATTGAAAGCCCTGCGAATGGGTCTTTCGCGGTATGCAGGAAATACTCGTAAGTGCGTGAGCAGGCGTCGAAACGGGCGTGAGCATCATCGGCTACCCGGCATACGTTCTCCGCCGTTATTTCCAGAGGAAGAATGGCATTTATTTTGTAGAGGAAGTCATCCGGCTCTTTCTCAATTTCATATTGTGTGTCAAAATGCGCGATGTAGCCACGGGCGTTGACCCCCGCATCGGTGCGGCCGGCCCCTGTGACTTTGATTTCCTCACCGCATCGTATGGTGAGGGCCCTTTCGAGTTCGGCCTGGACGCTACGGGCGTTTTCCTGGACCTGCCAGCCGCTGAAGGCTGAACCATTGTAGGAAAGTTTGAGAAAGAATCGCATAAAATATTAAATTTGCACTCTTTAAAGGACAAAAGTACAAAACTTTATAATAATGGACAGTGTAAACATCAAAGAGCTGAACGAAAGGATCGAAAAAGAGAGCGCGTTTGTCGATATGATCACCATGGAGATGAACAAAGTCATCGTCGGTCAGAAGCAGCTCGTAGAAGACCTCCTCATCGGTCTTCTCGCAGACGGTCATATCCTTCTCGAGGGTGTTCCGGGATTGGCCAAAACTCTTGCGATAAACACTCTTGCACAGATTGTGGATGCAAAATTCAGCCGCATCCAGTTTACTCCGGACCTTCTTCCTGCCGATGTCATCGGTACGATGATATACAGCCAGAAGAATGAACAGTTCCAGATCAAGAAGGGTCCGGTGTTCGCAAACTTCGTACTTGCGGATGAGATCAACCGAAGCCCGGCAAAAGTCCAGTCCGCACTTCTCGAAGCCATGCAGGAGCGTCAGGTGACTATCGGTGACGATACATTCAAACTTCCGGAGCCGTTCCTTGTGATGGCGACCCAGAACCCTATCGAACAGGAAGGTACATATCCGCTTCCTGAGGCACAGGTCGACCGTTTCATGCTCAAGGTGGTCGTTTCTTATCCTAAGAAAGAGGAGGAGAAGCTCATCATCCGTATGAATAATCAGGGCGAATTCCCGAAGCCTTCGACAGTGCTCAAGCCAGAGGATATAATGCGCGCCCGCCAGGTGGTCAGGGATGTCTATATGGACGAGAAGATCGAGCGTTACATCGTGGACATCGTCTTCGCGACCCGCAAGCCTGAGGATTACGGCCTCGCCAAACTCAAGGATATGATCTCCTTCGGCGGTTCTCCGCGTGCCAGCATCTCCCTCTCCATGGCTGCCAAGGCATACGCATTCATCCGCCGCCGCGGCTATGTCATCCCTGAAGATGTGCGCGCCGTATGCTACGAGGTGCTCCGCCACCGTATCGGCCTGACTTATGAGGCCGAAGCCGAGAATGTTACAACCGAGGAGATTATCTCCGAAATCCTTAATGCAGTCGAGGTTCCATAATGGATAACGATTTACTGAAGAAGGTAAGGAAGATCGAGATCAGGACCAGGGCCCTCTCTCACCAGATTTTCGCGGGTGAATACCATTCGGCGTTCAAGGGACGCGGTATGGCGTTCAGCGAAGTGCGCGAATACCAGTACGGTGACGATGTCCGCAATATGGACTGGAATGTCACCGCAAGGCTGCGTTCGCCGTACATCAAGGTGTTCGAGGAGGAACGCGAACTTACCGTAGTGCTGCTGATAGACGTCAGCGGTTCGCGGTTTTTCGGTACCACGGGTCAGTTGAAGAAGGAACTGATGGCCGAGATCGCCGCCGTCCTCTCATTTTCCGCCTCCATCAACAACGATAAGGTGGGCGCCCTTTTCTTCAGTTCGAAGGTTGAGAAATTCATTCCTCCGAAGAAGGGCAGGAGCCATCTGCTGCACATCATCCGCGAGCTTGTCGAATTCGAGCCGCAGGACAGCGGCACGGACATCAGCGGAGCCCTGCGTTTCCTCACAAATGCGATGAAGAAGCGCTGCACGGCATTCCTGCTTTCCGATATGCTGGACGTGGATGAATCCGGCGCCCCGCGCTACGAGGATGCGCTCAAGATTGCCGCAGGCAGACACGACCTCTCCGTCATCAACATCTATGACCGCCGCGAGCGCGAGATTCCCGATGTCGGACTCGTATGCGTGCGTGACGCAGAGACCGGCGAGCACACCTGGGTCAACACCTCCTCACGCTCGATGCGCAGGAGTTACGCCAAATGGAACGAGACTGCCCGCAGTTTCGCGGTCCAGACTCTCAACAAATACAGGATAGACTCGGTCAGCATCAGCACTGACCAGGATTATGTCAAAGAACTGATATCGTTTTTCAAGAACAGGGCATAGTTCATAATGAAAAGAATAGTGACATTCATCTCCGCTCTCTTCGCGCTCTGCTGCACGCTTCCCGCACAGAATGGCCAGGATGCGCAGCCGGCGAGCCGTCTGAGCAGGGATTCGATACTTATCGGTGACCAGGTGATCTGGAGCGTACCGCTCAGCATTAAGGACGGGGAGTCGGCAATGTTCGTCCAGCCCGACGAGCCTGTGGCCCCCGGCGTCGAGACCATCATCCCGTTCCACGTGGACACCATCGCCGGCAAGCACGGCAATATCGACCTCGAAGGCCGTATGACCATCACCTCTTTTGACAGCGGCAGCTTCTTTATGCCGCCTGTCATTGCAATGGTGGAGCGCGGCGGCACCGTGGACACGATTTTCTATGACGGGCCGGTGCTCGAGGTCAATACCATACCTGTCGACACCGCGACATTCCAGCCTTATGATATCAAGGGGCAGAAGACTTATCCGCTAAAGTTCGGCGAGGTCTTCCCTTGGGTTCTGCTGGTCATCGCGGCCGGCTTTGCGGTATGGGCGGCGGTCCGCTTCATCCGCAACCGCAGGAACAACCGCGATTTCTTCGGACGCCTCAAGGTGTCCGATCCGCCGCACATCATCGCCCTGCGCGACCTTGAGAAGATCCGCGGGCAGAAACTGTGGCAGAATAACAAACAGAAGCAGTTCTATTCGGCAGTCACCGATGTCCTCCGCCGCTATATGGCCGGACGTTACGACTTCCCGGCAATGGAGCAGACTTCAGCCGAGATATTCGAGAATCTCAAGGGCAAGGAGATTGACGGCGATATGCTGGAATCCATAAAGCAGCTTTTCTCGACTTCGGACTTCGTCAAGTTCGCAAAGCATACTGCGACCGATACCGAGTGTGAAGAGGCTATCCCGACAGCTGTGAGGTTTGTCAATGCGACATTCGAGCAGCAGCTCGAGGAAGAAAAGAAGGAGGAAGAATAATGTTTTTCGAATATCCGAATCTTCTCTATCTGCTTTTCCTGCTGCTGCCGTTTATCGGATGGTATGTCTGGCGCCAGTTCAAGGGCCGTCGCGCGACCCTGACCGTGTCTTCCCTGACCCCCTGGAAGGGAAAGGGCAGCGGAACTTCGGTTTGGATGCGCCACATCCCGTTCGCGCTGCGCACCATCGCTGTGGCAGCGCTCGTCGTGGCTATTGCACGACCGCGCTCATCCGCTGATTTCGAGAAGGTTGACACAGAAGGTATCGACATCGTGATGACGATGGATATCTCCACCTCAATGCTTGCCCGGGACTTCAAGCCGGACCGTATCGGAGCGGCCAAGGACATAGCGATCGAATTCATCTCCTCGCGTCCTTCGGACCGTATAGGAATTGTCGTATTCGCAGGTGAAAGTTTCACCCAGAGCCCTCTGACCACAGACCGTGTCACCCTCATCAATCTGATGAAGGAGATTGAGACGGGACTCATCGAGGACGGCACCGCCATCGGCAACGGACTTGCCACGGCAGTCGCAAGGCTTAAGGACTCCGACGCCAAGAGCAAGGTTGTCATCCTGCTCACCGACGGTGTGAACAACAGGGGCGAGATATCTCCGCTTATGGCGGCTGAGATTGCAAAGACTTACGGTATAAGGGTTTATACCATAGGTGTCGGTGCAATGGGCACCGCTCCGTATCCTGTGATGACCCCGTGGGGCGTCGAGCTCCAGCAGGTTCAGGTCGAGATTGACGAACCGCTTCTGCGCGACATCGCGGAGCAGACCGGCGGCAAGTATTTCCGTGCTACGGACAATACAAAACTGATGGAGATATACGGCGAGATCAACGAGATGGAGAAGAGCCGCACCACTGTCGAGAGTTTCCCTGTCTATTCGGAGAAATTTATGATTTTCGCAGTCATCGCACTCGCTGCGCTGCTGCTTGAAGTGATAATGAAGTTATTTGTAATAAGGAGGTTACCATAATATGATCCATTTGGCACAACCGGCATTCCTGTTATTGCTGCTGGTGATTCCGGTACTCTTCGTGGCGTACGGACTCGGCTTGAGGGCCCGCCGTGCGCGTATTGCAAAGTTCGGCGATCCCCGGCTGGTCGCCCGCCTGATGCCCGATGCCTCCACCGGCAAAGGGTGGCTCAAGATTACGCTTCTGGCGCTTGCCTGGCTCTTCTTTGTCATAGGCCTTGCCCGTCCGCAGCTCGGTGCGCGTCTCAAGGAACGCGAGAGCAAGGGCGTCGAGATAATGGTGGCGCTGGACGTTTCCAATTCGATGCTTGCGGAGGATTACTCCCCGAACAGGCTGGAGCGTTCCAAGCTCGCCATTTCCCGTCTGGTGGACAAACTCTCGGGAGACCGCATCGGACTAGTGGTATTCGCCGGGCAGGCCTTCGTGCAGCTGCCGATCACCACTGACTACGTATCCGCAAAGATTTTCCTCAATACCACGAATACTTCTTCTGTGCCGATCCAGGGCACGGCGCTCGCTGACGCGATTTCGACCTGCGCCCGCAGTTTCAGCACCCAGAGCCAGAAGAGCCGCGCCATCATCCTCATCACCGACGGCGAGGACCACGAAGGCGACGCGCTGGAGGTCGCGAAGAGCGTGGCGGAGGAGGGGATACGCATCTATTGCGTCGGAGTCGGCTCTTCGGAAGGCAAGCCGATCCCGATGGGCGGTGAACTGCTGAAGGACAAGGAAGGCAACATCGTCGTCACCAAACTAGACGAGACCACACTCCGCCAAATTGCGAGTGCAGCGGGAGGTGAATATGTCCGCGCCGGCAACAGCGAATTCGGCCTCAATCCTATCATTGACAACATTCGGAGTCTCGACAAGGAGGATTTCAACTCGATGGTGTTCGAGGACTTCGACGAACAGTATATGTATTTCTTCGCGATTGCCTTGTTCTTCCTGATTCTTGAGGCTGTGATACCTCAGGTCCGCAGCAGGCGTCAATTGTTCAAAACGGAGGAGAAGAAATGAAACGTACATTGACATTGCTTCTGATGTTCCTTGTGACCGCATCCGTATCCTACGCGCAGTCCGAAAAGAAGATTGTGCGCAAGGGCAACGGCGAATTCCGCAAGGAGAAGTATCAGGAAGCGGAAATATCATACAAGAAGGCCCTGCTGGCCGATTCGACATCATTTGCGGCCAACTATAATCTCGGCAATACCTACTACAGGATGGAGAATTATGAGGAGGCCGGAAAGGCGTACGCCGCCGCGGTCAAGAATGCACGCAGCCTGGACGATGCCGCAAAGTGCCTGTTCAACACAGGCAATGCGATGATCAAGGTGCAGAACTGGCAGGGGGCCGTCGAAGCCTTCAAGAATTCCCTGAAACTCAATCCCGGCGATATGGATGCCAAGGCCAATCTGTCCTATGCCAAGAAGATGCTGGAGGACCAGCAGCAGAACCAGAACGACCAGAACAATCAGAACGACCAGAATAATAAGGACAATCAGCAGAATCAGGATCAGAGCAAGGATCAGCAGAATCAGAATCAGGACAAGGACAATCAGGGCCAGAATAAGGATAATAAGGATCAGAACAACGATCAGAATATGGACAATCAGCAGAACCAGGACCAGAATCAGGACCGGAGTGGCAACGGTCAGTCCCCTTCGAAGATAAGCCAGCAGGATGCACAGCAGATGCTCCAGGCAATTCAGGACAAGGAGAAACAGACTCAGGATAAGGTAAACAAGGAGAAGGCTCTGCTGCTCCAGTCTAAACAGAAAGACAAGAATTGGTAGGACAGATATGAAACGCATTTTTTGTATGCTTTTGCTATTTCTGGGCGCCTTGACGGCAGTTGCTCAGAATTCTCTGACAGTCGAGGCTCCGAGGGTAGTCGCGCTGGATGAGACGTTCCGCATAGTATTTACCGCAGACGGCAGGATGTCTGACTTTAACTGGCCGGGCAGCCAGGATTTCACCATCGTATGGGGTCCGCAGTCTGGTTCAATGTCCAGCACAAGCATTGTCAACGGAAAGCGTACGTCCACTCATCAGGAGACATTCACCTATGTGATGCAGGCAAAGACTCCCGGCAAGTTCACGATACCTGCTGCAACAGCAGATGTGGACCACAATCAATGCACCTCAGGCTCATTCACGATTGAGGTCGTTGCGGGGGATGCCTCATCGTCCGCTTCTTCTGCCGCTTCCGGCCATCAGCAGCCGGACCGCCAGTATGACAATGCTTCCGAGCAGGCGGTCAATACCGGCACTGTATCCAATGAAGACATTTTCCTGCGCCTTTCGCTTGGCAAGACAAATCTCG
Source organism: Bacteroidales bacterium (assembly GCA_045601245.1). Lineage (GTDB taxonomy): Bacteria > Bacteroidota > Bacteroidia > Bacteroidales > UBA932 > Cacconaster. The sequence goes on along the minus strand of JAZRZH010000009.1, from coordinate 62,654 downwards.
TCAAGGGCGAACCGACCGTAGCGACGCTCAAACTCTACACTCGTGCAGACATCGCAGGTTTCGAAGATGTCCATTTCCCGACATTCGACGGCTTCTGGAGCAAGGAGATTGATACCCCTCAGAACATCGAGTTCACCCGTGAGAATGTGAACGGCACCATTTATAACGCTGCTCTTCTGCGCCGCTATATGCTCATCCCTCAGCAGGTGGGTACATTGACAATCGACCCGGCCGAGATGATCTGCCAGGTTCGCGTCCTCACAAGCGCCGCTCCGCGTTCGATTTTCGACAGTTTCTTCGATTCGTACCAGACCATCCGCAAGCGTCTCAGCACTTCGGCCGTCAGAGTCAAGGTCAATCCGCTTCCCTCCGGTGCTCCGGCATCATTCGCTGGCGGAGTGGGCGACTACAAGATGAACGTATCTCTCAGCAATAACGATATCAAGGCCCACGAGGCTGCCTCCATCATAGTGACGGTCAGCGGCAAAGGCAATATCTCTATGCTTGAGCCACCGGTCCTCAACCTGCCGCCGGACTTCGAACTGTATGATACCAAGACCTCCGACAATTCATCCTATGACGGAACTTCCGGCACCAGGACATTCGAATTCCCGTTTATCCCGCGCAGCCACGGAGAGTTCACGATCGAGCCGGTAGAGTATTCCTATTATGATATCGCGAAGGGTAAGTACGTGACTCTGACCTCCCAGCCTATGACCATCAGCGTGGCGAAGGGCGAGGATGTCGACGGTGGCGGGATCGTGATGCCTGGTGTGACCCGTCAGGGCGTCAAGAATATCGCGGAAGATATCCGTTTCATACGTACCAAGACACCTTCATTCAAGGAAGGCGGCCGCTTCTTTGCCGGTTCTCCGCTCTTCTGGGGCCTTCTGGCGCTCATTGTCGCGCTCTATTTCATTGCCGCGGCTGTCATCGGCTCCATTCAGACCCGCCGTGGGGATGTAGTCGGCACCAGGAACCGTCGTGCCAACAAGATGGCACGTGCGCGCCTCAAGCAGGCAGGAGAATATCTCGGCAAGAACCTGCCAACCGCCTATTATGAGGAACTTCACAAGGCAGTCCTCGGCTATGTTTCGGACAAGCTCGCCATTCCGGCCGCAGACCTCTCCAGAGAGAGGATTTCCGAAACTCTGGCAGAGCGTGGGGTGGACGCGCCGCTCATCGGCAGGCTCACTGCCATCATCGATGCGTGCGAATTCGCAAGATATTCTCCGGATGCGGGCCATACCGCAATGGAGAACCTCTACAACGAGGCAATCAATGTCATATCTGAAATCGACGGAAAAGTGAAGAAGACATCATCAGGCAAGGCTGCGAAGGCCGCCGTCGCCGCACTCTTACTGCTCTGCGGTGCCGCCACCTCATATGCCGCCGGTACCGACGAGGCCTGGAAGGCTGCCTGCGACGCATATACTTCGGGCAATTACAGTGAGGCTCTCGATGGATTCCGTGCCATCGAAGGCACTGGACTTGTCTCCCCGGACCTTTATTATAATATGGGCAATGCCGCATACAAGAGCAGCGATCTCGCTCACGCAGTGCTCTATTATGAGAAATGTCTCAAGCTGGACCCTTCTCACGGCGACGCGGCAAATAATCTGGCTATGGTCCGGGAGTTCACGCTCGACAAGATTGATGTGGTTCCGGAGTTCATTCTTGTGACCTGGGTCAAGGATATCAAATATCTGGCATCAGCTGACGGATGGGCGCGGATGACTCTTGTCTTCGCCCTTCTGACAGTGGTGCTCCTGCTGGCGTTCAAGTTCCTGCAGCCGCTTCTCTGGCGCAAGGTCTCATTTATCGCGGCCTGCGTAACCTGCCTGCTGGCTCTCTTCAGCCTGATTTTCAGCCTGAGCGAGAAGAGTGATGCGAAGTCGTGCGACGAGGCGGTGATGATGCAGCCCGTCACATCGGTCAAGAGCTCCCCGGGTGATGCCGGCAAGTCGCTGTTCATGCTCCACGAGGGCACTGTCGTGACGCTTCTTGACGAACTTGGCAGCTGGACCGATATCGAACTCTCCGATGGCCGTCAGGGCTGGGTTGAGAGTTCGCAGATTGAGAAGATTTAGGCTATGGCTGACAATTATCTGGAGAAAAGATACGAAGAGGTATTCGGCGAGGGTCGCAGGCGCGTTGTGAAGCGCGGCGGCCCTTCGCTTGATTCGCTGCTGCTGCGGAACCGCAGTCATCGTGGATATCTGAAGGAACAGGTTGTGACTTCGACGCAGCTGGAGGCTATCATCGGGGTGAATGACAAGATTCCTTCCGGACGCAACCAGCAGGTGCTGCGCTTCCGCCCGGTGACGCGGGATACTGGCGCTGATGTTGTTCTTCCGCTGGTCCGCTTCGGCGCCGCGCTTCCGGAGCTGCATCTGCCGTTCCCGGGCACTGAGCCGGAGGCATTCATCATCGTATGCTCGACAGTCCCCGAGAACCGTATCGTCGATATCGACCTCGGCATCTCATTCCAGAGCATGGCACTGAAGGCCGTTGAGATTGGATTGAATGCTATTGCAGTCGCTGCATTCGACAAGGAGGCACTGAAGGCCGCGCTGGACCTTCCGCTCGATCCGCTGCTGGTTGTGGCGGTGGGGAAGGGGACGGACAGGATCCAGCTGACCCGCATCTCCCCCGATGAGAGCCACGCCTATTACCGCAAGGAAGGCATACATTATGTCCCGAAGCTCGGGATCAAGGATTTGATTATCTGATAACTTATTCTATATGAAAAAATTCGGACCATATATCGCTTTTGCCGTGACGGCGGTGGCCATGCTGCTGATTTTTCCGGTGAGGGGCCGTTTCGTTTACAAATACCAGAAGGGCAGTCCGTGGACCTATGAGACACTTGTGGCACCGATGGATTTCCCGGTGCTCAAGACGAAGGCGGAGATACTGAAGGAAAAGGAGGAACGGGCCTCGGAAATAGTGGACTGCTATCAGCGTAACGAGTTTGTCCCGGAAGAGCAGTTGATGCTTTTCGGCAGGATCGCTGCTGAGAAAGGTCTGGATGATGAGATGACCGGTGCCATAGCCAGCCATCTGAATGAGTTCTACGAGACGGGCGTAGTCGCATCCTTTGACAAGGACATCAAGGACAAGGTGATCTTCGTCAAGACTGGCAAGCGTATGTCGGAGATGCCGGCACAGGAGGTTTACACCATCGAGTCTGCAATCCGGGCGCTGCTTTCAGATCTGGCATACACCTTCCCCGATGCGGACATAGACTCGGTTTCCCACTCCTGCGGACTGGGTTCGCTGATTGTCCCGAATCTTACATATGACGACAATACTACCCAGATGCTGCACAAGGAGGCTGTTGATTATGTCTCTCCGACCAAGGGTATGTTCTACGATGGTCAGCTGATTGTGTCCAAAGGTGAAATCGTTACTGCCGACATCGAGCAGATTTTGGATTCATACAAGGCCGAATATCAGCGCAGCTTCGGCTACAGCGGCTCTGTATTCAGCGTGCTTCTCAGCCATTTCCTGCTGATTCTGGCGGTTCTGGCGATACTATTCTTCACGATTTATTTCGTGGAACGGAAGGCGCTCTCCGATATCCGTCAGCTGATATTCTTCCTTCTGATGGCATTCCTCTCGTTCTGCGCCTGCGCAGTGGTTTCCCGTCGTGCTCCGACGCTCCTGCCGGCAGTGCCATTCGCCGTGCTGGCGCTTTATATATGCTCGTTCTTTGACAAACCAATCTCCATCTCGACATATCTGGCTGGTCTGCTGCCCGTACTGATAATCCCGGACAACGGAGTCGAACTCTTTTTCATCAATGCAGTGGCCGGATGCGTTGCGATGTTCTCTTTCCAACGTTTCAGCCGCGGATGGATGCAGTTTCTCAATGCTCTGTTCGTCTTTGTGGCGATGTTCCTGGTCTATATCGCATTCAATATGATCTCTGATGTGGATGCCCTCGCCTGGAGACAGTCAGACATTGCCAAGATGGCCATAAACGCCATTTTGGTGGTGGTATGTTATCCGTTCGTGTTCCTTTTAGAGAAAGCCTTTTCATTCGTCTCATATTCCCGTCTATGGGAACTTTCGGATACCAACAACGCTTTGCTTCGCGAGATGGCTCGCAAGGCTCCGGGAACCTTCCAGCATTGTCTGCAGGTCGCAAATCTTGCCGAGAATGCAGCCCGCGACCTCGGCGCCGCCTCGATGCTGGCGCGCGTGGGTTCGCTCTACCACGATATCGGAAAGATGGAGAATCCGTCCTGCTTCATTGAAAATCACACCGCCGGTGCTCCCGGATACCACGACAGCCTGACCCCGGAGGCCAGTGCCCACGATATCATCAATCACGTTGATGACGGTATGGCAATGGCTCGCAAATACGGACTTCCAGAGATTGTAACTGACTTCATCCGCACTCATCACGGACGCTCCAGGACCGGATATTTCTACAACCAGTACTGCAATAACGGCGGCGATCCCGCCAATGTCGCTCCGTTCACATACAACGGCATTCTACCGCATTCGAAGGAACAGGCAATCGTGATGATAGCCGATGCTGTCGAAGCTGCGTCCCGCACCCTGAAGGATTACAGCGAGGAGAGCATCTCCGCTCTGGTGGACGGGATTGTCGCTGGCAAGGTTGCTGAAAGGCAGTTCGATGATGCCGATATCTCTATCAGCGAAATCGGCAGGGTCAAGACCTCTTTGAAGGAATACCTGAAGCAGATCTACCACGCCCGGATATCCTATCCGAAACGCAAAGACCAATCAGGACAAGAATAAGTGCGGCGGTTGCCCATCCGGCTGTCCTGCCTATGACGTCGCCGTGCAAAGTGAAGAAGGTGAGGTGACGGTTTGTGTGTATCTCTCCACGGATGGAATCCTCCACCCACCAGTCTGTCTTCTGGAGGATATCGCCCCTCTGATTGATAAAGCCGGATGTGCCGGTATTTGCGGCGTGGGCTACGTCGCGGCGGGTTTCTATGGCCCTCAGACGGGCGAATCTGAAGTGCTGGTGATATCCCGGCGTGTCGCCCCACCAGCCGTCGTTGGTCATTACAGCTATGAATGATGCACCAGTCAGGACGGCGTGCCTGGAATAGTCCCCATAGAGTGATTCATAGCATATCATAGGAGCGACACCTATGCCGTCCTCAAGTTCCAGGTTCTTCATACGGCTCATCACGCCATAGCTGTTTGGCGAACCACCGAACTTTTCCACGAGTTTTCCCAGCCATGGGATGCTATTCTGCCAAGGGATGATCTCCACTCCGGGAACCAGTTTGGACTTGTGGTAGTAAGTATAGAACGGGCTGTCATCAGCAAGAATCGCACTGTTGAATACATCATACCAGAATCCACCTCCCGGACGTGCGCTCGGTGTCGGTTTGACGTCGGATGGATATGTTTTGCGGGTCAGTGCTCCGACAAGCAGATTTGTGCCCGGATGGAGAGAGAGGTAGTCCTTGTATTTTTTATATGACGCGTTCAATTCAGGTTCGTCGATATCGATGTTGTATGTGAACGTTTCCGGGGAGATCAGAAATTTCGTGTCGGGAGTGATTTGTGCGTCAAAGAGGGAAAGGAGCTTGTCATCAAGCCTGTCCTGCGGTATCGCTCCATATTTCATAAACGGGTCTACGTTTGGCTGGGCGAGCACCACTTCAATAGTACGGCCTTTTTCTCTGTAAGAGTAATACCTTATAAATGAAGATATTGCTGGGAATAGAATAATCAAGGCAAGAACAGTTCCCGTGACCTTTGCGCCCTTGATTTTACCTTCGTTGAGCTGGCATATGAGACGGAACAGCAGCCAGCCGCTTACCAGAATCCAGAGGGAACCGCCGAGCGATCCGGTGATCTCGTACCATTGGATGAGATTGACGGAGGTCGCGAATGCGTTGCCGAGGACCAGCCATGGCCAGGATAACTCGATGTTGAAATAGATATGCTCCCAAGCGAGCCAGAGCGTGATGAAGAAAAGATATGGAAGCCAGTCTGTCCCTCGTGTGCAGCGGCGCTTGAAGATGCGGAAAGCCGCGAAAATCAGGGACATTTCGAGAGAATTGATAAGTATAGCAGCAATGGAGCCGGCAGGGGATACATTCCATATCCACCAGGTTGACAGGATGTTGAATGCAAGGAATGCAGTGAAATAATACCACCATCCCTTCAGCCCGTTGCGGGTGATGACACGCTCCATACAAAAGAGAGGTGCGAATGCTGTCAATGCCAGGAATCCGCATCCCGGAATCAGGAATGGTATGCTCATCAGCACTGCGAAAAGTGCTGCAAGTGTCCAGACTGCAAGTCTGATTTGTCCTTTTTCTTTCATATTCCGCTTCAATTTGTGACAAATTTACAGAGTTTTCCCCAAATGTGGTATCTTTGCGTCGAATTGTATTGTAACTCTATGTTATTGGAATTCCTCAAAGCACTGCTTGTCGGCTTCACAGTCGGTATCCCGCTTGGTCCGGTGGGCGTGCTCATCATACAGAAAACACTTAGCAAGGGGCGTTGGTGCGGTTTTTCCACAGGCCTTGGCGCCGCGTTGATGGATATGCTTTACTCGGCTGTCGCCCTCTTCTCGTTGGCGTTCGTCGGGGATTTCATAGAGTCTAACCGCTCCTGGGTGATGCTCATCGGAGGTGTGGTTGTTATTGCAGTAGGTGTCAGCATCTTCTTCAAGAATCCGGTTGACAGGCTTCGCGACCGCAATGTCGAACAGACGAGTCATTTCACCGATGGCCTGCAAGGTTTCCTTATCACGCTCGGCAATCCTGGCGCCCTTGTGCTGGTACTCAGCCTTTTTGCATTTGTCGGTATTGACCCGGACGCATTCGAAGTCAAGAATTCGATGGCTATAATGCTTCTGATGGTGTTCGCCGGCGAGTCTTTATGGTGGTTGCTGGTAACGGGCATCATCAACCATTTCCGCAAACGTTTCAGCCTCCACGGCCTGCTGCTGCTCAACAGGATTGCCGGTTCAATCATCACAGTCCTCGGGTTTGTCGCATTCTTTGAGGGAATCTACGAAATTGCCGTTCTCTGACGATTCTCTTTGCTTTCCGTCCTGTCGGAAATCCATATTTTTTGTTATATTTGCAAGATTATTGCATATTGGGAAAAATGGGCGGAATGCGTTCTCTTCTGTATATGGCAGTGACAGCTGCGGCACTTTTGCTGCGGTGCGCTCCAGTTGTAGCTCAAACCGGTGTGGTTGAGGTACTTCCGGAGGAGCAGGTTATATCATTCGACAATAAGGTTCACGATTTCGGAGACGTGCTGCTCTCCGACGGGCCGCTGGTATGGTCATTCAGATTTACAAATATCAGTCCATCTCCGATTGCCATCCACAGGGTGATATCTTCCTGTGGATGCACTACTCCCGAATGGACCAAGTCTCCGGTGATGCCTCAGGATACCGGCAGCATCAGCGTGACATTCACCAACGACCAGGGCGCATATCCGTTTGACAAGACTCTGACGGTCTATGTGTCAGGCGTCAACAGGCCTGTTGTACTACGCGTCCGCGGATATGTCCACGAGCACAGCCGCAAGCTTTCGGATATCTATCCGTACCGGGCCGGGCATCTCGCTTTCCGTGAAAATACGGTCGCGATAGGATATATTGACCAGGGCAAGTCCAAGACAGATGTCATTACCGTGGCCAATGTTTCCCGTCAGCCGCTGCAGGTCAGGCCTTTTGCCACCGACAAGGGGTTGACGGTCAGTTTCGATGTCAATCCTATCCCGCCTCAAGGCACTGCGAAAATGACCGTGACAGTCGATACGAAGGCATTTGAAGGCAGCAAATGGGGCAAGCAGAGTTTCGTGACAGGATTTGTCGCTGGCAAGGATCAGTTCAGGTCTGCGCTGGCCATAACCACGTTCATTAAGGACAATTTCGATGACTATGACGATGAGATGGTTGACCGGGCCGCGTCACCGGTGCCTGAACTTTCGTATTTCGAGTTCGGAAGCGTGAAGTCCGGCGCAATGGCCAGCCTTTCGTACAGGATAAGCAATACGGGTTCCGAGCCTCTCATCATCCACAAGATAGAGTCGGACAAGCCCGGTATCAAGTTCATCGGCAAATGTCCGGTGACTATAGCCCCAGGGGCATCAGCGGTATTGAAACTCAAATATGATACATCCAATGTGTCCGGAGAGACGGTAGTTGTGCTGACGCTTGTCACCAATTCACCGGCAAAGCCGCTGCTCAATCTCTTCGCGACCGGAACAGTAACGAAATAGCATTATGGAAAAACAAGTTGAACATCAGGGCGATTTCTTCCAGGATTACGACAATAAGGACAGCAAACTCATAGTCAACGAGGGCGTCGCACAGCCGCCTATCACCAATCCGTACGTCAAGAAGTTCTACAAGAAGCGTCCGGAGATACTCTCCGCTGACCAATATATGGAGGGAATCCTCGCCGGTAACACGACAATCCTCAGCCAGGCCATAACACTTGTTGAGAGTTATTTGCCGGAACATCGCGCTGTGGCGCAGGAGATCATCATGCGCTGCCAGCCGATCTCCGCGGAGCGCAAGACGATGCGCATAGGCATCACTGGCGTTCCGGGTGCAGGCAAGAGTACATTCATTGAATCATTCGGCTCCTATATGACTTCGTGCGGGCACAAGCTTGCAGTCCTTGCAATCGACCCGAGTTCGGAGAAGACCAAGGGCAGCATCCTCGGCGACAAGACGCGTATGGAGACACTCTGCAATGACCCGATGGCATTCATCCGTCCAAGCCCGAGCGCAGGCTCCCTCGGAGGCGTGGCGCGCAAGACCCGTGAGACAATCCTCCTCTGCGAGGCAGCGGGATATGACACCATCTTCGTGGAGACCGTGGGTGTGGGGCAGAGCGAGACTGCCGTCCACTCTATGACGGACTTCTTCCTGCTGCTGCTTATTTCCGGCGCGGGAGACGACTTACAGGGCATCAAGCGCGGCATTATGGAGATGTCCGATATGATCAATGTCACCAAGGCCGACGGTACCAACAAGGAGAAGGCCGAGATGGCGAAGGTATTGTACATCAATGCACTCCATCTTTTCCCTCCGACAGAGTCCGGCTGGGTTCCGACCGCCGTCACATCATCCTCAGTTACAAAGGACGGTTTGCCTGAGATCAAGCAGAAAATCGACGAATATTTCGCTCTTGTGCAGGGCAATGGCTATTATGAGAAACGCCGGCGCGAACAGGCCCGCTACTGGATGTACGAGAGCATCAACGAATCGCTCAAGAATATGTTCTATGAGAATCCCGAGATAGAAAAACTGCTTCCTGAATATGAGGAGGCCGTCCTCGAGGGCAAACTCGAATCCTTCACATCTGCATCCGAGCTTATAGACAAATACAAACTCAGCAAATAATCCCTGCAGATGGACATAATTCTGGATATAATCGTTGACACTCTGCGCAATTCGGTGCTCGTCACCGGACTTGTGATTGTGATGATGCTGATGATCGAATACATCAACATCCAGTCACAGGGCCGATGGTTTGTCCGCCTGCGCAACTCACGTACAGGTCAGGTTGTTCTCGGTGCCCTGCTCGGCATCATCCCGGGCTGTATGGGCGGTTTTGCGGCGGTGTCCCTTTATACTCACGGCCTCATAGGCTTCGGCGCACTTATAGCGATGATGGTGGCCTCCTCCGGAGACGAAGCCTTCATTATGCTTTCGATGATCCCGAAGGAGGCTGCAGTCCTTATGGTCATACTCCTTGTGGTGGCGATTGTTTCGGGTCTGCTGGTCAATCTCTTCACCAGGAACAAGGCCGTGCGCGGCGCGTGTGACCAGGAGTTTGAGATGCACCTCAAGGATGAGCACCATCACGATGCCGACGGACACTGCGACGGGGAGGGGGACTGCCCGCATGCCAGCCTCCGCAACCTCCGCCATCCTTCCTGGCAGCGCATAGTCCTGCTGCTCGGAGTCGCAGCCTTCATCGTGGCCCTGGCCCTGGGCCTGCTCGAACACGAGGAGCACGGGGCTGACGAAATGGCAGTAGTATCGGAAGGTTTCAACATACTTGACGAATACTGGCTTAACCTTGTTTTCTCGATCCTGAGCCTCTTCGTGCTCTGGTTCATCATGACCGCCAAGGAGCATTTCATCAAAGAGCACCTTTGGGACCACGTCATAAAAAAACACCTCCTGAGGGTGTTCTGCTGGACATTCGGCACTATGCTGCTCATCAGTTTCGGTATGGAGTATTTCGACATAGCGTCCTGGACAAGGGACAATGTGCCGTTTATGATACTGCTCGCCGTGCTCGTCGGTGTGATACCGGAGTCCGGTCCGCACCTCCTCTTTGTCACGCTTTTTGCTACGGGAGCTGTACCGTTCTCCGTCCTCCTCGCAAGTTCCGTTTCACAGGACGGACACGCAGGCCTTCCGCTGCTGGCGGAGAGTAAGATGGGCTTCCTCAAGTCCAAGGCTGTCAACGTTGTGATAGGCCTTGCTGCGGGATTCATCTGTTACTTGATTGGATATTAAAATAATAACTACTTAATATATGGCAAATTTTTTTACCAAACTGTTCGGCACCAAGGCTGACCATGACCTCAAGGAGATCAATCCGATGCTCAAGGCCTGCCTTGCATCCTATGAGCGCATAGACAAGCTCAGTGATGACCAGCTCCGTGCCGAATCAGCAGCTCTGCGCAAGCGCATTGCGGATTACATTGCACCTGAAGAGGCCAAGGTGGCTGAGATCAAGGGCAAACTTGAGGATGTCGAAATCGAAGTCAGACTCAAGGAAAAACTCGCCACCGAGCAGGACGAACTCGTAAAGAAGATAGATGAAAAGATAGAGGATGTTCTCAATCAGATCCTGCCTGATGCATTCGCCATAATGAAATCCACCGCACGCCGCTTCGCGCAGAACAGCGCTATCCGCGTACAGGCTACCGATTTCGACCGCGACCTGAGCGCGATGCACGATTTCGTCAGTATTGATGGCGACACAGCATTATGGAAGAATTCCTGGACTGCCGGTGGCAACCTGATGACTTGGGACATGGTCCACTACGACGTGCAGCTGATAGGTGGTATCGTACTGCACTCCGGAAAGATTGCCGAGATGGCCACCGGTGAAGGCAAGACCCTCGTGGCAACGCTCCCGGTATTCCTCAATGCTCTTGCTGGCAAGGGTGTACACGTAGTCACCGTCAACGACTATCTCGCCAAACGAGACTGCGAGTGGATGGGGCCGCTCTATATGTTCCACGGACTAAGCGTCGACTGCATCGACAAGCACGAGCCAAACTCCGACGGCCGCCGCAAGGCATATCTCTCAGATATAACGTTCGGTACCAATAACGAATTCGGCTTCGACTACCTGCGCGACAATATGGCCATCAACCAGAATGACCTTGTCCAGCGCAAGCACCATTAGGCAATCGTCGATGAGGTCGACTCTGTCCTCATTGATGACGCCCGCACACCGCTTATCATTTCCGGTCCTGTGCAGCGCAGCGGTGACGAGACATTCATCGAATACAGGCCGTACGTCCAGCGTCTCTATGAAGAGCAGCGCAAACTGGTCAACCAGTTCCTCAATGAAGCCAAGAAGGAAATCGCCGCCGGCGAGATTACCGACAAGGGTGAGATCTCACTCCTGCGTGCCCACAAGGGCCTTCCTAAATACGGACCTCTCATCAAATACCTCAGCGAACCTGGCATAAAGCAGATACTCCAGGCCGCACAGAGCAAGGTCATCCGTGCCGCGTTCTCTGACAGGGACATCGAGCAGCGCGTCGTGACCAACGAACTCTATTTTGTTATTGATGAGCAGACCCGCAGCGTCGAACTCACCGACAAGGGTAACGATATCCTCGCGAAGGCGGTCGGCGATCCGGATTTCTTCCTGATGCCGAAACTCGGCGATGAGACCGCTATTATCGAGCATATGGACATCACCGACGAGGAGAAGCAGCAGAAGAAGGACGAACTCTACTCCAACTACTCCCTCAAGGCCGAGCGAATGCACACTGTGGACCAGCTCCTCAAAGCATACGCGATGTTCGAGAAGGATGTCGATTATGTCATCGTCGACAATAAGGTCAAGATCGTCGATGAAGGTACCGGCCGTATAATGGAGGGACGCCGCTGGAGCGACGGTCTCCATCAGGCTGTCGAAGCCAAGGAGAACGTGAAGGTCGAGGCTGCAACCCAGACATTCGCGACCATCACCCTTCAGAACTATTTCAGAATGTATCACAAGCTCTCCGGAATGACAGGTACCGCAGAGACCGAGGCCGGTGAGTTCTGGAGCATATACAAACTTGACGTCGTCGTCATCCCGACCAACCGTCCGGTAATCCGTGACGACCAGGCTGATCTTGTCTATAAGACCAAGAAGGCCAAGTATGACGCTGTCATCGCCAAGATCGCCGAGCTCACGTCGCAGGGCCGCCCGGTTCTCGTGGGTACGACGTCCGTCGAGATTTCCGAACTCCTGAGCCGAATGCTCCAGATGCGCGGAATCCCTCATCAGGTGCTTAATGCAAAGCAACACGCACGTGAGGCGGAGGTCGTCGCGCACGCAGGTGAGGCCGGTACGGTGACCATCGCCACCAACATGGCGGGCCGTGGTACCGATATCAAGTTGAGTGACGAGGTCAAGGCTGCCGGAGGTCTCGCCATCATCGGTACCCAGCGCCACGACAGCCGCCGCGTCGACCGTCAGCTGAGAGGTCGTGCCGGACGTCAGGGTGACCCGGGATCCTCCATTTTCTACGTATCGCTTCAGGATGACCTGATGCGTCTCTTCGGTTCGGACCGTATCTCCAAGGTCGTTGACAGTATGGGTATGAAGGACGATGAAGCACTCCAGTCACCGATGCTCGCAAAGGCAATCGAAAAGGCCCAGAAGAAAGTCGAGGAGAATCACTTCGGCGTCCGCAAGCATCTCGTGGACTACGATGACGTGATGAACTCACAGCGTGAGGTCGTATACTCGAAGCGCCGCAGCGCCCTTACCGGCGAGCGCATCGATGTGGATGTCCTCAATATGATAAGCGACTACAGCGAGATGTTCGTTTCTGAAAACAAGGACCTTCCATATGAGGATTTCCGTGAGGAGATGACAAGGATTCTCGCAGTCACCCCTTCATTCAATGAAGAGGAGTTCGCTCACCTCTCCAAGGACAAACTCATCGCTTCTGTCGAGGAGAGCCTCCACGAGACACTCCAGCGCCGTTCTGACACTCTGGTCGAACTCTGCTGGCCGATCATCAACCACGTATATGAGACCAAGAGGATGTTCTATCAGAACATCGCTCTCCCTATATCAGACGGCAAGCGTGTCTACACGGTGCTCGTAAATCTTGAGAAAGCGTACGAGAGCCACGCCAAGGAGGTAGTACGCGCCGTGGAGAAGACCATAACCCTCCGCGTAATCGACGAGTATTGGAAGGACCATCTCCGTGATATGGATGACCTTAAGCAGTCCGTTCAGAATGCCGCATACGAGCAGAAGGACCCGATTCTCGTATACAAGACCGAGAGTTTCGACCTGTTCATCACCGTGCTTGAGAATATCAGCCGCGACGTGCTCGCATTCCTGATGCGCGCATTCCTCTACCTCCGACAGGAGCAGGAACCGGATGCAGTGGCGCAGGAAGGCCGTGAAAAGCATACCGATATGAGCCGTACGCAGACAAGCCGTCCGGACCTGCTCAACAACAGTTCCGAACCTAAGTCCAACCAGCCGGTTCACGTCGAGAAGAAGGTCGGCCGCAACGACCCTTGCCCTTGCGGCAGTGGCAAGAAGTATAAGAACTGCCACGGAAGAGATTTGTAAACCATTAACTATCAGTTTATATTATGAAATACGATATCATTGTTATCGGTGCCGGTCCTGGCGGATATGTTGCCGCTATCAGAGCTGCACAGCTCGGCTTCAGCACAGCAGTTGTCGAACGCAACGAACTCGGTGGAATATGCCTCAACTGGGGCTGCATCCCTACCAAAGCCCTCCTCAAGAGTGCACAGGCTTACCACTATGCACAGAACGGCGCTGAATTCGGATTCAATGCCGAAAATGTCACTCCTGACCTTGCCAGGATGGTCTCCCGCAGCCGCGGCGTTTCCGCTACTATGAACGCCGGCATCGGATACCTCTTCAAGAAGAACAACGTCACCGTCCTCGCCGGTTCCGGCAAGGTGCTCTCCGGCAAGCGCGTCAGCGTTGAGGATGCCGAAGGCAAGACGGAGATATATGAGGCTGACCACATCATCCTTGCAACGGGCGCACGTCCTGTGTCATTGCCTTTCGCACCGGTTGATGGCGAGAAGATCATCTGCTACTATCAGGCGCTTGTTCCTGATAATCTTCCTAAAAGCCTCGCGGTCATCGGCTCCGGTGCTATCGGAAGCGAATTTGCATTCTTCTATCGTTCCCTCGGAGTGGACGTGACAATCATCGAGTTCCAGGAGCGTATACTTCCTGTCGAGGATGACGATGTTTCAGCTCAGATCAGCCGCTCGTTCCGCAAGATGGGAATGAAGGTGATGGTGTCATCACAGGTCAAGAGCGTGGACACCAGCGGCGAGCTCTGCAAACTCACTGTCGCCACCAAGAAGGGCGAGGAAATCATCGAAGCCGAGAAGGTGCTCTCAGCTGTGGGCGTGCGCCCTAATACCGAAGACCTCGGTCTCGAGGATCTCGGCGTCGAGATGAACCGCGGCAAGATTGTGGTTGACAAGAATTACAAGACAAACGTCGACGGCCTCTACGCCATCGGCGATATCATCCCTACCCAGGCTCTCGCGCACGTCGCATCCGCAGAGGGTATCAACTGCGTTGAGGCTATCGCAGGCCTCAACCCGGCACCTGTCCGCTATGACAATATTCCTGGCTGTACCTATATTTCTCCTGAGGTCGCTTCAGCAGGTATGACGGAACGTGCCGCCAAGGAAAAGGGCATCAACTACAAGGTCGGTAAATTCCCGTTCACCGCATCCGGCAAGGCTACCGCAGCGGGAGAACGTGACGGCTTCATCAAACTTATCGCTGATGCTGACACTGACGAACTCCTCGGCGCACACCTCGTAGGTGCAAATGTATCCGAGATGATAGGCGGTATCGTCACAGCCCGCAATATGGGCGTCAAGGCTGCCGATATCATGAAATCAGTATGGCCGCACCCTACGATGAGCGAGGCGATAATGGAGGCCGCGGCTGCCATTCACGGCGAATGTATTCACGCATAAACGGATAATAATATGTTATTCAGGATCAAAGGCAAGGAGAATAAATCTATTCCGGTGAACGGAATAACCCGCATACCTGTCGGTACCGTGCTTTCAGCCGCCTCTCTCGTGTCTGTTGCGGACATACGTATTGACGGAGTGGTGAACGGCCCCGTGATGTGTGAGGGCAAGGTCGTTATTGGAGCTGAAGGTGTCGTTGCCGGAGATCTGATTTGCTGCAATGCGGACATTTCCGGAACCCTGACAGGCAACATCACTGCTTCAAATCTTGTCAACATTACATCTACCGGCCGATTGAGGGGTGATATCCGCAGCGGCGTCCTGGGCGTTGAGAACGGTGCCACCTTCGAGGGGAACTGCAGCATCATCACTGAAGAAGAATTCTCCGCTGCAGCGGAGGAGTTACGCAGGAGATTGGAGAACATCTGACATTCCGCAGAATGATTTCAGGAGAGGATGACGGACAAGTCATCCTCTTTTTTTTGTATTTTTAGACTGTCTTTTTGCAGACTTTGGCATTCCTTGCATTTATATCAGTGAAAGATGGAACAGCAGATATCCGAAATAGACCTTGTCAGTAGATGCAAGAAAGGGGAGGAGGCGGCTATGAGGCTTCTGTATGACCGGTTGAAACCAGAGCTGATGGCAGTGTGCCGGCGATATATGCACAACGACCCCGATGCCAGGGATGTATTCCAAGAAGGATTTGTCAGGATCATCAACAATATCCGGCGCTTTGAATACCGCGGTGAGGGGTCCCTCAGGGCCTGGACGGTGAAGATAATGGTCAATGAATCGCTGATGCGCCTGCGGAAGAAAGGTCCTGAAATATTCTCAGACCAGTTTGTTGAGGATGTTGCGGATCCTGAGCCGGAAGATGTGGTGAAAATACCGGAAAAAGTCCTTCTCGGAATGATTTCCGAACTGCCGGATGGCTGCCGTACGGTGCTCAACCTGTTTGCTTTCGAAAAGATGAAACACGATGAAATTGCGGCTGCTCTCGGAATTACGAAGCAGACATCGTCCACTCAGTTGATGAGGGCCCGCAAACTTATAGCAATGAAAATCAAACAATATCGTAAGGATGAAGACAAACGGTGATATGGATTGGCTGGAAGTAATGGCTGAAAAGGTCAGCACGGTACGGGAAGATGGCGGCGAGGATATGTGGGAGGCTGTTTCCGCTCTTGCGGCAGGGCAGCGCAGACGAGCCCGCGCCCGCAGGGTAATCGCCATGACGGCAGGTATCGCTGCAGCCGCAGCCGTCTCGGCACTCTTTCTGCTTCCGGAAGGGGCCGTCGACGCTCCGCAGAATGGAATCGGCCTGATGGCGGAAAACGATGCTGGGGAAGCGGTCGAAGCCGTCGGGACTTCCGGGCCTGTTGATGGTATCGGACCGGAGGTTCAGGAGTCTGTGATTCAGGTATCAACGGCTGCAAAGAAACCGCTTGTAGCTGCAGCGCCTTCCGCTGCGGAGGTTTGTCGGTCCGTTGCGTCTGAGCCTGTCACATCCGAAACCCACCCGGCAGCCGATGCCGCCCGACCTGCGGTTTCTGTCACATCTGTCAGTTCATCGGGGCCTGAGGCCACGCAACCGGAATTCCAGTCGTTTCCACAAACCGATACGCAGACCGACCTGAACAGCACCGCTACCACATCAATTGAGCGATATGTCGCTTCGTTGGAGGGAGGGGAGCAGCGAAGCAGAAGGTTCAGTTTGGCATTCAGTGCCAACACCATTTCATCCCATGAAGAAGCTGCGAGCATTGTCCGCTTTTCTTCGGCATCCGGTGTGTATGAAGAGATTCCTGCTGAAGCCGGACTCCAGGGAACCGGTGTTGTGACCTTGCAGAATAAAGTTAGATATTCGGTCCCGATATCGGCCGGGATTGTGGTCTCTTCGCCGATCAGCGAACGTCTCGCCATCGAAAGCGGTGTCTCATATACAATGCTTGTCTCTTATGTCGGATTGTTTGGCAATATAAAGTTGGAAAGCCACTACCTGGGAGTGCCTCTGGCATTGAGGGCTGATCTCTGCTCCGTCGGTAAGTCCGACCTGTATGTCAGGGCCGGAGGCATGATTGAAGCCTGCGTGGCTGCGAAAGCCGGTGAAGATCCTTTAAAAACGAATTCCATCGTCCTCTGGTCTGCGATTGGAGCTGCAGGATACCAGTATGCGCTCGGCGAAGCCTGCAGCATATATATCGAACCCGGGATATCATACCATTTCGGCGATTTTCCGAAATATTCAATATATGAAGTATCACCGTGCCTGTTCTCGCTTCAGGCGGGCTTGAGATTCAATTTAAAACACAATTAAATTCAATTAATATGAAAAAAAGTACAATCATTATTTCCGCGCTAGCATGCGTCATCTGTGCCGCATCGTGCTCAGCCTTCGATGACTTCACCGGGACTGGAAAGGCATCCAGAAAAAATGCAGGAACACGTTCCGATGAGCAGTCGGTTGTTGTGGAACTCTCTGATGTCAAGGATTTCATTTACCTGAGGTCACTCCACGCAGTCAGCCATTCTGTGTTCGTAAAGGACAGTAATTATTTTTATTCAGAGGCAGTTTTACTTAAAAAGTATTACGAAGCCAATGATGTCAGTATTACAGCTTATCCTGACGAGGAGTTGCCTCGGATATTTATCGCCAATTATGCCGATCATTGGGAGGCGATATCTTCCAATAAGCGCACTCCGGCGGTTGTTGCAAGAGGATGGGGCAACCTTGATATGAGCACTGCCGATTCTGAGACCGTCAATGCGCTGCAAGCTTTGGCTGATGACATAAAGGCTTTGGATGAGATCGTTGATGCTATTCCTGATGAGGACCAGTACCGGAGCGAATGGTCGTCTGTTTCTATAATGAAAAAGGACATTTCAAATTCATTGGATGGACTTGACATTGATGAAATGGTGGGGCCGGATGCGAATGCGAGTCCATTAACAGTACAATATTATATTGTATTAGATATACCTGAAGATTCTATTCCTGCACCGATTGCCGATACATTATGGGTTAATGATGAAACCGGTGATGTGACATCGTCCATAGGTATGAAGGTTGTGCCAAGGGATACGACAGACCATCCGGTCCCTGGTCATTACAAAAGCCAAAAGGGAAATGGCGTTGCAGTATGGCATGCACCTCTGGAAAACCATACCAGATTATGCGGGGTGTCTTATTCATTGATATACAGATATGTTCCCGTATATTATTCTGACTGGCTGGAGATGGCTAATAGCGGTTGCTGCCCGTATGCTGCTCTTATGACATCCAGATACGATGCCATATTCAAGGAAGCCGGCGATGATGTCTGGGTCATTGACAGCAGCCAGTGGTTCAAATAGCGGAATGAAGGACTCAGACCTTTACGGTCGCGAATAGAGAAGTTTCTTTGCAGCCCTCCGGTTTGTGTGGTCCGGAGGGCTCTTTCTGTTCCCGCTATCGCAGCGTTTCGCGGATGTTGTACTTGTTGCGGTCCTGTGTGCTGCGTGAGATGAGCTCGGCTATGAAGCCGGTGAGGAAGAGCATAGTGCCGAGTATGATGGCCAGCAGCGCGAGATAGAACAGCGGCTGGTCGGTAACTGCTCTGAAGGCGCGTCCAGCGCTCTGGCGGATGAGTTTCTCTATGATGATCCATAGGGTGATGACAAAGCCCACCACGAAGGTGAATGTTCCCATCGCTCCGAAGAAATGCATAGGTTTCTTGCCGAACTTCTGGAGGAACCAGATTGTCATCAGGTCCAGGAACCCGTGGATGAAGCGCTCAAGACCGAATTTGCTCTTGCCGTACTTGCGCGCCTGATGGTGCACTTCCTTTTCACCGATATTGCCGAATCCGGCCTGCTTTGCCAGATAAGGGATGAAGCGGTGCATATCGCCGTACACTTCTATGTTCTTGACCACCTCGTTGCGGTATGTCTTCAGGCCGCAGTTCATGTCATGCAATTTGATGCCTGTCACCTTGCGCGCGGTGGCATTGTATATCTTCGACGGGATGTTCTTGGTCAGCACGTCGTCATATCTCTTGCGTTTCCATCCGGATACCAGGTCGTAGCCGTCCTCGCGTATCATACGCATCATCTCCGGGATCTCCTCAGGGTCGTCCTGCAGGTCTGCGTCCATCGTCACGACGATATCGCCCTGAGCTGCGGCGAAGCCTTCATAAAGTGCTGCGGATTTGCCGTAGTTGCGGCGGAAGCGTATTCCGCGGATCTGCGGATATGCGGCGGAGAGTTCCACGATCTTGTCCCACGATCCGTCGGTGCTGCCGTCATCCACCATTATGATCTCGTAAGACGATACTTTGCCTTCCAGCGTGCGGCCGATCCAGGCTGTGAGTTCCGGAAGCGATTCGACTTCATTGAAGAGGGATATTACGATAGAAAGTTCCATTGTCTTATAATTCTTCTTCCTGAATATCGGATTCCTCTCCTGCGAAAAGTGATGCCTGTGACGCAGGGCCGGCGAGGATGGCGCTCAGTATAAGGCCGCAGATGAAATCCCATATCAGGTTTGCTGTGAATGCATATTGAGGGAAATTGTCCTCCATCTTCAGGAGCATGTCCTCTGCCTCTTCCGGCATTGCTTTGCCATTGAGGAGTGCCGGAATCTGCTCGAAGGCCTCTGTCACAAGGTCCGGGAAGATGAAGCTGTACATAGCGAATGCATAGGCTGCGCAGATGATAGAGGAGAAGAGGCAGACCCGTATGCCGTATCCGGAGACTGAGCCATCCATTCCGCTGGCCGCGAAACGCTTTAGGAATCTCATCAGGAGCCATATGGAGCCGGCGAACTTGACCGCCCAGAGGAGCATCCCGAGCACCGCCGAATCAACAAGCGGGCTGATGGTCTGCGGGATGATGGTGACGAGGGCCAGGAACACGCCGTCCCTTGCCGCTGAAGTCCATTTTGACTCGGCCGTAGCCTGTGTATTTTCCATATCCATTCGCATAATGTTTATGATACAAAGGTATAAATTTCCGGCGAAATTCATTAACTTGCAGAATTAACCGGATATTATTAAGAAGTGAAGTACAGCAATATTCTGTTTGCCGTCATGGTGCTGATGTTTTGTGCGGGTGCGGCAGCCGGCTTCGGCGTGAATGCAGGTGCGCAGACAGTCGGCGCAAAATCATATGCTACGGTCAGGACATTCGAGTGCCCGGAAGCGTCCCAGGGCGTGGCCGTGGATGATGACTATTTCTATGGCATAGGCAATCAGGCCATTGTGAAATGCGAAAAGACCAGCGGCAGGAGGGTGACCGAATGGCGCGAGGATAATCCCGAGCTTATTAAGCATTTCGACGGTGGCATAGTCATTGACGGGCTTCTGTACTGCTCGCATTCCAATTTCCCCGAAGTGCCGATGGCCAGTTCCATAGAGGTCTTCGACACTGCGACACTGGAGCACGTCAGGACCATAAGCCTCGGCATAGAGAGCGGATCCTGCACCTGGGTGGTCCGTGGAGACGGATGCTGGTATCTCGGTTTCGCTCATTATTGCAAGGACAGTTCCGGCGCCGAGCCGATGAGGGACAACTCGTGGACCCAGTTCGTGCAGTATGACAGGGACTGGCGCCGCGTGCAGGGCTGGATTCTGCCGAAGGCGCTCCTGGAGCAGCTGAGCCCCAACAGCGTGTCTGGCTGTCTCTTTCTGGACGGACGCTTCTACTGCACCGGCCACGACGCGACGCAACTCTTCGTGCTGGATTTCCCGCCTTATGGCATGCGTCTGGTTCACGCGCACTCCATTGACATTCCGTTCCACGGCCAGGGCATAGCCATCGACGGTGAGGGCAATCTATGGGGCATAGACCGCAAGACCCGCTCCGTCATCAAGGCTGCACCGGTTTTGGAATAGTGCCCGCCGGCTTCCGCCTTCAGCCGTTCCGGCCACAGGATACGTGTGGATGCCGTCAGGGCGATTCTGTGGCAGGATAATGACCCTTTCCGGCCGGAATGCTGCCACAGAATACATGAGGATTGCGTCAGAAGTATTCTGTGGCCTGAAATGCCTTGTGCAAATATTGTATTGTTGCGTGCAATAATCCCAAATTAAGTAGTATCTTTGCGGGATATACTACTTATTATAATCTGTTGTAATGATTAAGATCACATTTCCTGACGGCAACGTCAAAGAATTCGAACAGGGCGTAACAGCATTCCAGATTGCTGAAAGCATCAGCCCGCGTCTGGCTGCCGATGTGTTGTCTGCATCGGTTGACGGCAATATCTATGATCTGGACCGTCCTATCAACCAGGACGCAACATTGAAACTTCACAAATGGGAAGACCGCGAGGCGAAGGCAACCTTCTGGCACTCTTCGTCCCACCTTATGGCTGAGGCACTCCAGGAACTCTATCCTGGCGTGAAGTTCGGTATCGGACCGGCCATTGAGAACGGCTTCTATTATGATATCGATCTTGGAGGCAGGCAGCTGACCGACGCAGACCTTCCGAAGATCGAGCAGAAGATGATCGAACTTGCCCGCACCAAGGAGAAATTCGTCCGTCAGGACGTTTCCAAGGCGGATGCTCTTCAGAAGTTCTCCGCCAAGGATGAGTTTTACAAATGCGAGCTCATCGAAGCGCTCGCGGACGGCACGATTTCATTCTATACCAACGGTAACTTCACGGATCTCTGCCGCGGCCCGCACTTGAGGGACACCTCGATGATCAAGGCCGTGAAGCTCACCAGCATCGCCGGTGCATACTGGCGCGGTGACGAGCACAACAAAATGCTGACCCGCATCTACGGCATTACCTTCCCGAAGAAGAGCATGCTCGACGAGTATCTCGTGATGCTCGAGGAGGCCAAGAAGCGCGACCATCGCAAGATCGGCAAGGAGATGGAACTCTTCACATTCTCGCAGAAGGTGGGAATGGGACTTCCTCTCTGGCTTCCAAAGGGTGCAGAACTCCGCCTGCGCCTGGAAAATTTCCTCCGCAAGGTTCAGAAGGAGTACGGATACGTGCAGGTCATCACACCGCACATCGGCAACAAGGAGCTTTACGTGACTTCCGGCCACTGGGCAAAATACGGTAAGGACTCATTCCGTCCTATCACCACTCCGCAGGAAGGCGAGGAGTATCTCCTCAAGCCTATGAACTGCCCTCACCACTGCGAAATCTACAAGAGCAAGCCGCGCTCCTACAAGGATCTGCCTGTACGTCTCGCCGAATTCGGCACCGTATACCGCTACGAGCAGAGCGGAGAACTCCACGGACTCACCCGCGTACGCAGCTTCACCCAGGACGACGCACACCTCTTCTGCCGTCCTGACCAGATCAAGGAGGAGTTCTGCAAGGTAATCGACATCGTGCTCTACATATTCCGCACTCTCAAGTTCGATAAATTCACCGCACAGGTGTCACTCCGTCACAAGACTGACCACAGCAAGTACATCGGTTCGGAGGAGAACTGGGCAAAGGCCGAGGCAGCAATCATCGAGGCCGCTGAAGAGAAGGGGCTTCCTACAGTGGTGGAGTATGACGAGGCCGCATTCTACGGCCCGAAGCTTGACTTTATGGTCAAGGATGCTCTCGGACGCAGCTGGCAGCTCGGCACTATCCAGGTGGACTACAACCTTCCTGAACGCTTCGAACTCGAATATATCGGCAACGACGACAAGAAGCACCGTCCTGTAATGATTCACCGCGCTCCGTTCGGCTCACTCGAGCGTTTCGTGGCAGTGCTCCTCGAGCACACTGCCGGAAAATTGCCTCTCTGGCTATCTTCCGACCAGGCTATGATTCTGCCTATCAGCGAGAAATACAACGATTTTGCAAAAAAAGTTTGCGAATTGCTTAATAATTACGAAATTCGCGCCGC
The DNA here is from genome assembly GCA_045601245.1 of Bacteroidales bacterium. GTDB lineage: Bacteria > Bacteroidota > Bacteroidia > Bacteroidales > UBA932 > Cacconaster. Next base: position 39,581 of record JAZRZH010000009.1, on the reverse strand, counting down.
TATAGATGACCGTAACGAGACCATTGGCAAGAAGATACGCGAGAATGAGATCAAGCGTATCCCGTTCCTGCTCATCGTAGGAGAGAAGGAGGAGGCCGACGGCACAGTGTCAGTCAGGAAGCAGGGTGGCGAAAACCTCGGTACAATGACCATCGGGGATTTCACCGCATATGTACAGAAAGAAATTGAAAACGAACTTAAATAAACAGTAATTAATAACTTAACCATCGGAGGACACAATTATCGCTAACTCGAATTACAGACCACCAAAGCCGAAGCCGGCAGCAGCACCACGTCAGCCGGATCAGCGTCTGCCTCAAAACCGCAAGAAGGAGGAGGGGCTCAAGATCAACGAAGAAATCACATCTCCGAAGGTCCGTGTAGTTGGTGAAAATGTGCCTGAGCAGGGCATCTATTCTCTCGCTGAGGCGTTGAGAATGGCTGAGTCCCAGGAACTTGATCTCGTCGAGATCTCCCCGAATGCGGATCCTCCGGTATGCAGGATCATTGATTACCAGAAGTACGTCTATCAGCAGAAGAAAAAGGCAAAGGAGCAGAAGGCTAACGCCTCCAAAATCGTCATCAAGGAGATCCGTTTCGGGCCTCAGACAGATGAGCACGACTACCAGTTCAAGCTCAACCACGCGAAGAGCTTCCTGCAGGAGGGCAACAAGGTCAAGGCTTATGTGTTTTTCCGCGGACGTTCGATTCTCTTCTCGGAGCAGGGTGAACAGCTCCTTCTGAGATTTGCTGTCGATCTCGAGGAATACGGCAAGGCCGAGCAGATGCCGAAGCTCGAAGGCAAGAGGATGCTGATGATGATTGCTCCTATAAAGAAGAAATAGTTCATAACACATTATTAATAACAAAAGTTAAAATTTTAACTATGCCAAAATTGAAGACCAACTCCGGTACAAAGAAGCGTTTCACGCTCACCGGTTCTGGAAAGGTGAAGAGAAAGCACGCTTACAAGAGCCACATTCTCACCAAGAAGACCAAGAAGCAGAAGAGAAACCTCACCCACGTCGCAATGCTTACCAGCGCTGACGAGAGCAGAGTAAAGGCTTTGTTGGTAAAGTAATTCACAATTAATGTTTAACCCGGGTGATCAGCCGGTAAGTTCCCGCGAGCCGGGACGCTGACATCCAAAATCAATCAAATTATGCCAAGATCGGTAAACTCGGTAGCTTCAAGAGCTCGCCGCAAGAAAATTTTAAAGCAGACCCGCGGTAACTTCCTCTCAAGGAAGAACGTCTGGACCGTAGCCAAGAACACCTACGAAAAAGGTCTCACCTACGCATACCGCGACCGCAAAGCAAAGAAACGCGAATTCCGTTCATTGTGGATTACCCGTATCAACGCTGCAGCACGCCAGCACGGTATGAACTATTCACAGTTCATGGGCAAACTCGCAAAGCAGAACATCGGTCTCAACCGCAAGGTTCTCGCTGACCTGGCGATGAACAATCCTCAGGCATTCGAGGCTATAGTAAATTCAGTAAAGTAGCCCTGCCTTGCAGTTGAAGGGAATATATAAGAACAAATGGGTACGGTTCAGTTTCTGGGCCGTACTTTATACACTTTGGGTCCTTTGGATCAAGAACTACTGGTGGTTCTTCGGACTCATTGTGGTGTTCGATATCTTTATCACGAAAAAGGTCAAGTGGGCTTTCTGGAAGAAGGAGTACAAGGAAGGGGAGAAGCACAATGTCTGGCTGGACTGGCTCGATGCCATCATCTTCGCCGTAATTGTTGTAACCTTCATCAATATCTTCTTCATTCAGGCCTTCAAGATCCCTTCATCATCGATGGAGAGTTCCCTTCTGACAGGCGACCATCTGTTCGTCAGCAAAGTCGCTTACGGACCGAAGTTGCCGCAGACCCCGATTTCAATGCCTTTCGTCCACAACGTGTTCCCCGTATCCGGCCGCGAATGCTACTCAACTGCGCTGCAGTTCGATTATCGCAGGATTGCCGGACTGGGCAGGGTGAAGCGCGACGACTATGTCGTATTCTCCTTCCCGAACGGTGACACAGTGCTGAAACGTGTTCCTGCTGAAGACTATTATATGCACGTCCGTACATCCGGTCGTGAATATACGCTTCGGAACTACGGACCCGTCGTGGTCCGCCCGGTTGACAAGAAAGACCACTATGTCAAGAGGTGCGTCGCCATTGCCGGCGATTCGCTTCAGGTCGTGGATGGCAATGTCTTCGTCAACGGCGAGTCACAGACAAAGTATCCTGGCATACAGAATACGTATCAGGTAGTGACCAACGGCTCCCAGATCAACAGCAAGATCCTTGAAAGTCTCGGATTCAATATGTCGGAACTATGGTATTCACCGGCTCTTCCGGGCTATCCGGAAATGCCTCTGACAGCTGAAAGGCTCGAGAAGGTGAGAGCTCTCGTCAATGTGGTTGACGTCATTCCGAATATTGACAATTATCCACCGGATTTCCCCGATTCCCCGCTTCTTCTTTTCCCTTACACGGAGACAGGCTGGACAAGGGACAATTACGGTCCGATATGGATCCCTGCGAAGGGCTCCACTATTGAGCTCAATGAGACGAACCTCGCGCTCTACGGAAGGGCTATCGAGGTATACGAGCACAACGATCTTTCTGCCGAGGACGGGATTGTCCGAATAAACGGCATTGAAACCGATACTTACACATTCAAGATGGATTATTACTTCATGATGGGTGATAACCGCCACAACTCCCTCGACTCCCGTTACTGGGGCTTCGTTCCGGAGGATCACATCGTCGGAAAGCCGGTGTTCATCTGGCTCTCCACAGACGCATCCAGGAGTTTCCCGTCTAACATTCGATGGAACAGATTTTTGAAAGTGTGTAAATAGGTAGAAAAATTTGGTTTTTTAAAGAAAAATCAGGATATTTGCAGCCCATTTGGAAAATTAGTAAAAATAGATACAAATATGGCACGAGTTTGTCAAGTAACAGGAAAGACCAGGATGATCGGAAACAATGTTTCCCACTCCAAGCGTCGCACCAAGCGCGAATTTGCTCCTAACCTCAAGACCAAGAAGTTCTGGTCAGAAGAAGAGCAGAGATTCATTACCCTCAAGGTTTCTTGCCGCGGTATGAAGACTATCTACAAGAACGGCCTCGCAGAGACTGTGAAGTCATCACAGGCCAAAGGTTTGATTAACATTGTTTAATTTGTACGGCTATGGCAAAGAAAGGAAACAGAGTACAGGTGATTCTCGAGTGCACAGAGCAGCGCGAGAGTGGTGTTCCAGGCATCTCCCGTTACATTACCACCAAGAACAAGAAGAACACTCCTGAAAGAATGGAGATGAAGAAGTACAATCCGTACCTTCACAAGGTTACCGTTCACAGGGAAATCAAATAACGCATAAACTTATCATACTATGGCAAAAAAGGCGGTCGCTACATTTACCGGCGACAAATCAGAAAAGAGAAACGTTGTAAAGTGCATCCGTATGGTCAAGTCTGAGCGTACCGGAGCCTATATGTTCGACGAGCAGTTCGTTGCTACCGACAAGGTAAAGGAATTCTTCGCAAACAAATAATCTTAACGACTTCGCATAAAGAAATGGCGTCCCAATCAGGGGCGCCATTTCTTTTTATATGCAAGATGCCCTATCGTTCAAAAATAATATACAAATGAATGATTTTGTATATATTTGCAAGAAATAATAATGTCTAAAATGTCAACGCTAATTGTATCGGTTGAAGATGCCTCTATGGTGGCAAATATTAAGGCCTCCATTGAGAAACTTCGTGGGGTGAAGAAGGTGTCGGAGGGCGAGCCCTTTGACACCGTGGATTGTGAGGCGTACAGGGAGGCTATGGAGGATATCGAAAATGGCCGTATCTACAATGCGTCTAGTGCAAGTGATTTGTTCAATCAGATACTTGCGCACTGATGTACTTCATCAAATACACAAATCGTTTTAGCAAGGACCTCAAGCTGTGTCAGAAAAGAGGTATGGATATCTCTGCTTTGTTCACCGTTGTTGAGATTCTGGCTAATAATGGCAATTTGCCATTAAGGTACAAGCCGCATCGCCTTACAGGCAATCACGCCGGCCAATGGGAATGCCATATCAAGCCAGATTGGCTTCTTGTGTGGGAGCAGAATGACAATGAGTTGACACTCTTGTTCCTGTATACAGGCACCCATTCTGATTTGTTCGGCAAATAGGCATAGATCGTACGCAATATTCTGCAAAGATACAGCTGGCAGAAAATACAACTTATGGAGATCTTATTATATCGACCGGAAGATGACCAGTTCTGGATCGGCTGCACCAAAGCCGAGGCTGAGCGTTATTTTCTCCCACATATGAGCGAGAAAGAAATTCAAAAGTATCATCGTTGTCTGTCTCGCGAAGAAGAAATGTGCAGTGATAATGAATCTTGGCACTCCGAAGTTATGGAATTGTATGGCATCTCATATGTTCCTGAGGCATTCTTTAATGTTTCAAGGGACTTGAAGGTATGCTTCTCATCTCCCTCATACTTCCCGTTTGCAGGGCAGTGGAACGCATGGAATCCGTTCCGCAGGTGCGACAAGAAAAAGATTGAGACTCCGGAGGAACTAAAAGATATCGTGATCCCGGATGTGAAACCGCTATGGTGAAAAATGAGCAGGGCTCTACATATCAAACGAACAGCATTACAACGAAGTGCTATCACTTGCAGCGACTTGTAAAGAGTCGCTGTGTATCGTTACAGACGGCATCTCCAGATCATTCGTGAGCAATGAGACCAGTTTTGCCGTTTTGTTTTTCTTGATTCGACGTATGTCAAGATGCGGGCTTTATGGACAATGTCACTGCCGTAGAGTCTATGATCTGTAGTCTGTTTATCCAGCTTGACGAGGGCTTCTTCCGGCTGTCCGATAAAATGGCTACCTTTGTTCAGGGTTGTTTTGTCACAGAAACAAAGATAACTAAAGGCTGGATCTCCTTATTGGAGATTCAGCCTAACTTTTTGCTTATATCAACTGATGTTCACGTTATGAGGGTGCTTCGGCGACTCGGCCTACTATCAAAATATGCCAGTCCGGATGAAGCCCGGTATCTGGCACGGTCAATCAATCCCGAGTATCCCGGGATCATTGATTATCCATGCTGGGAATTGGGAAGGACGTTTTGTCATCAGTCGTCTCCTGATTGTGAGAATTGTCCAATGAGTTCTGTTTGCCATAGAGTTGGGCTATAGATGATTGTATTCCGCATCCGGCGGCGCACGATTGCAGGCATTTGCCGGCGAAGGCTATTTGCGAGGGCGGATGAAGGCGGAATGCGGCATAATGGCGAATAGCGCCATCCATTGTTCGTCGACCGTTAGGCGTAATCTGAGCATAGCGAAGATTGGCCTAAAAGGGAGAAGTTGGATGGGCCGCCATTATGCAACTGAAGCCCCGTCCGAGACAATCTTGCCTTTGTGGCAAGTGCCTGCAAAGATGCCGGCAGCCTTTTGTGCCGACTGTAGCACGGTCTACTTGAACAGTGACTTTACGAAGTCGTGGCAGTTGAAGAGGCGGAGGTCGTTGATGCCCTCGCCGACGCCGATGAATTTGACCGGAATCTTGAACTGGTCGCTGATGCCGATGACCACGCCGCCCTTCGCCGATCCGTCAAGTTTGGTGACAGCCAGCGCGGTCACGTCGGTGGCGCGTGCGAATTCTTTTGCCTGGAGAAAGCCGTTCTGACCGGTGGAGCCGTCGATGACAAGCAACACCTCGTGAGGCGCGTCGGGAACGACCTTGCGCATCACATTGCGGATCTTGGTCAACTCGTTCATCAGTCCCACTTTGTTGTGAAGGCGGCCCGCCGTATCGATGATCACTACGTCCGCGTCTTTAGCGACGGCGCTGCTGACAGTGTCATAAGCCACGGAAGCCGGGTCTGAACCCATTTCCTGCTTCACTATATCCACTCCTGCGCGCTCCGCCCAGATGACCAGCTGATCCACAGCAGCGGCTCTGAAAGTATCGGCAGCACCGAGTACGACCTTCTTTCCTGCATCTTTCAGCTGTGCCGCAATCTTTCCGATAGTGGTGGTCTTGCCGACTCCGTTGACGCCGACAACCATAATGACATAAGGCTTCTTTGAGAAATCGAACGGCTCGATTACGGTATCTTCGGTGACGCCGAGCATCGCTTCGATCTCCTCGCAGAGGATTGAATTGAGTTCTTCGGTATTGAGGTATTTGTCACGTGCTACGCGCTCCTCAAGGCGTTCGATGATATTCTGTGTCGTCTCGACGCCGACATCGGAAGTGATGAGTGCCTCCTCGATAGAATCGAGCACCTCGTCATCCACGACGCTCTTGCCTGCGATAGCGTGCGATATCCTGTCAAAAATCGACCTCCTGGTCTTCTGAAGGCCTTTGTCCAGCCTTTCTGCGGCTTCCTTGGCGATGGCCTCTTCCTCGGCTGCCTCTGATTTGCCGGCAACATCAGCCTCTGTACCGGCCGCTGTTGGTGCCGTGGCCCCATCGTTGTTGGAAGAAGGCGCTTCATATGGACAAGCCGCGGTTGAAGTTGTGCTTTCAGCTTGTTGCGCCGCAGCCTCCTGTTCTCTCTTTTTCTTTGAACCGAAAATTCCCCAGAATGCCATAATCTTATTTCAAAGGTTTGTAAAGTTCGCGTATGCAGCCGTCTGCGAGTGCGTCAAGGGACGAGATGCCCCATTCTGCAGGCAGGCCGGTATTCTCGTATGCGATAGGAAGCTCTGTGCAGGCGCCGACGACAGGAAGCTTCTCGATGGCCCAGAGCTGGTCGATTACGGCGCGGTATCTGCGTCCGCCTTCCTCCGCCTTGCCAGCCTTGATTATATCGGTGATATCGTGGATTTCGCGCTGCAGTTCGGCTGAAGGGACACGGAATATATATCCGCAGCTCCGTGCGTGATGCTGGTAGAGGCCGGAGTTCATAGTGCCGAGGGTGGCGGTGAGCCAGGCTCCCTTCGGGCTGCGTTCGCGGCACTGGCGTATCGTTTCGTCGACGATGTGCACGAGGTGGTCTCGGATTTCCTGCGGGAATTTGTCCACGAAGATGTGGGCGGTGTTGCAGGTGACACACATCAGGTCCGCTCCCCATCCGAGAAGGGATTTGAGACCGTCCAGAAGGTATGGCGCAGGATCCTCGCCGCGTCCCTCCAGATATGCAGTACGGTTAGGTGTTATCGAATTGGAATACAGTATTACGCGTGGGTGTTCCTGATCCTTTTCTGCAGGAGCCTTTTCGGCAAGCAGACGCATGAATTCTGCCGATGCGGCCGGTCCCATTCCACCAAGGACGCCAAGTGTCAATCCGTTATTATTCATTTAAGTATGATTCGTTTGATAATCCGCAAAGATACGAATAAATATAACCGAATAAAATGAAAAGGCTCCAAATCGCATTTCTGCGGTCTGGAGCCCATTGTTGATGGTAATTGGATTGGCTATTGGATTGTCATCTTGACCTTGCCTGCTAAATACTTCTGCTCGTCGCGGCAAGCCCAGATGCGGTACTGGCCGGTTGTGAGGCTTGCAGGGAGAGTCGCGGTGAGTGTGCCGTAATCGTAAGTTGTGACACATTCGATAAGCTGGTCTTCCTTTTCGACCGGTTCTAAGCAGAGATAGTCACCTTCTTCAATGCCGGAAGCGGAAAGAATGAATTCGCCGCCAGCAGGATAGGTCTCATCGTCTGTGAATGAGATATTGGTGTATGCGAAGAAATTGGAGTAGTCGTGACCTGCATATGAACCGTTGTAGAGTGCTTTGACCTGTTCCTCTGAAAGAATGGATGAGTATGCGCGTGCAATTGCGACGCATCCCTTCCATCCGTTCTGAGCCGTCGATGCGGATGAGTCTCCGCCCACGCAGAACCATCTTGAACCTGAAGTTGCGGCCTTGAAATCTCCGATAGCGTCATATTCGCCGACGAGTTCTCCGTTAATGTATACGCGTGCAAGTTCATTGTCCTTATCGAAAACTCCGACGATATGGTAGTAGCGGCCTGGGACAGGTATCACATCGGAACCGGCCCATACATAGGCGCCGCCTACATGAGGAAGGAACGTAAGCTGCATCGGGGTTTCCGCATTGGACTTGCTGACAAGGAAACCGGTGCCGCCGGACTGCATCGTACTGAACATCTTGTATTCGGTGTTTCCTTCGGTTTCGATATCCATGCAGCAGAGACATTCGAGTGAGTGGCCTGCAGCGAGAGCTGCGACGGTGTTGTCGTCATAGTCGGCACGGTAGTAGCCGCTGTTGAGGGTCAGGACGCCTGAGTGGTTGAACTGTGCAACCCAGCGACCGAGCCGTGCATCGTAAACCGTGCTGATGCTCGGGGCGTCGAATGTCTGGACTGCGAGACCGTTTGTGGAAACGTCCTGAGCTGTGCCATCGGATGAGAAGATGATGTCGAAGAGATCTGCGGTAGGCGTATTTACAGTCTCGAAGTTCTTGAGGGTGATTGCGCCTTCGTGAACCATCGAGCGCTCAATCTTGATGGATTTGCCTCTCTTGAGTGAGACTTTGCAGAATTTGTTGTTGCCTGTCGCGTATGCCTTGAAGGTGAGTCCTGTGTATGTGTTTTCAGGAAGTGAGATGAAAACAGGTGTGGCTGTCGTACCGACCTTGAGGCCTTCGTCAAACTCTATTGTGAGAATACCTTCCTCGTCGTCCACTATGGCCATATCACCTTCGACGTAGTAGTCGCCGCAAATAGGCTGGTCTGCGGAGATTTCGATGCGTCTGATGCTTACGCTGCTCTCAGCGGAGATGTTGAGCTTCATCATACCGCATAGATTCTTGAAGGTGATCTTGTCGTCGGCGATTTCACCGATCATAGGGATGAAGATCTTGCCTGGAACATATTTCTGAACAGAAGGTATCTTATTGACGATGGTGGACGGGAAGAATGCCGTAGGAACGAACTCGGGCTCCACTCCGGATGCAAAAGTGAAATCGGCGGCATTCCTGCCGGATACGTTTGTCTTGTAATAAGATGTGGTGTATCCGTCGGTGATGGCGATTCTGTCACCTGCTGTCCAGACAGGGTGGTAGAGGTCACCGTCTTCGGTGAGCTCTGATCTGGTTTCATCAGCGAACACCGCTGTGTAGGTGTGGTGTTTTGCCGTTGTGAGGCGGTTGAACTCATCCATTTTGCTGCAGCCGGATGAGAAGATGATTGCAGTCGCAATCGCAATTAATGAAATTGTCCTTTTCATGTGATTGTAATTAATGGATAGGTTCTTGGAATTAAAATGGTTTGAGCGATTCGAAAAGGTCGAGGGAGAATCCGTTACCCTTTCCGAAATCTTCATTGCTTCCGTTTGTGCCGCTTGCACAGATGACGTTTTTGCCCATCATCTCGGAAATTTCAACTTGTGGTGTCAAATAATCATTTTCGAACATAGCTGATGTGTTATTGATTATTGCAAATATAACAATAATTTGCCTTGATTCTTCTGATAATCCGTTTTTTCGTGTTAATGCGCTTCAGCACCGGATATTCGACCATTTTTATTATATTTGCAAATTTGCAGAACGAATCGAAATAATATATAAAACATACAGAAATGACGGTTTCATACAACTGGTTGAAAGATTACCTCAAATTTGACCTCACCCCGGAGCAGGTGGGTGTGATATTGACAGACACGGGCCTTGAAGTGGAGCATATCGAAACCACGGAGCAGATCCCCGGCGGCCTTGCCGGCGTGATTGTGGCGGAAGTGGTCGAATGCGTTGCGCATCCCGACTCCGACCATCTCCACGTGACACAGCTCAACACCGGCGCGGAAGGACTTCTCCAGGTCGTCTGCGGCGCACCTAACGTCGCAGCGGGACAGAAAGTCCTTCTTGCCACCATCGGCACCAAACTGCCGACCGATGACGGAAGCGAATTCAAGATAAAGAAGTCCAAGATCCGCGGTGTCGAAAGCAATGGAATGATCTGCGCAGAGGATGAACTAGGCATTGGCAATGACCACTCCGGCATTATGGTCCTCGAGTCATCCGCAGTCCCGGGCACTCCGGCAAAGGAGTATCTCAAACTCAAGACTGACACTGTTTATGAGATAGGTCTTACTCCGAATCGTGTCGACGGTGCATCTCACATCGGCTGTGTACGTGACCTATATGCATATTGCAAGACCAACAATATCCCTTGCGAATATACTCTCCCCGATGTCAGCGCATTCGAGGAGGGCGAGGGGGAATCAATCCCTGTGGAGGTTCAGGCTCCCGAACTCGCTCCACGGTATATCGGCGTCACCATCAAGAACGTCAAGGTCGGTCCGTCTCCGGACTGGCTCAAGGAACGTATTCAGTCAATCGGCCAGCGCCCTATTAACAATATCGTCGACATTACCAATTTCGTGCTTAACGAGATGGGCCATCCTCTCCATGCATTTGACGCTTCAAAGATTGAGGGCCGCAAGGTTATCGTCCGCCGCAGCACTGAAGGATGCAAGTTTGTCACTCTTGACGGTGTTGAACGCACGCTCAGCGAAAATGACCTGGTCATCTGCAACGATAAGGAACCTATGTGCATTGCCGGCGTATTCGGCGGAGAGCGGAGCGGTGTCACCGAGAACACTACGGAGGTTTTCCTAGAGGCTGCATATTTCAATCCTGTAAGCATCCGCAAGACATCCAAGAGACATACGCTCAAGACGGATGCCTCGTTCCGCTATGAACGCGGGATCGACCCTCTGGCCACAATGACAGCTGCAAAGCGTGCCGCACTCCTCATACAGGAGATCACGGGCGGAGAGATTGTCGGAAAGGTCCGCGAAGTCTGCGCAGTTCCGTTCGAAAAGGTTCAGGTCGAGCTCAACTACTCGAGGATGGAATCCCTCATCGGCAAAAAAATCGGCGCAGACACCATTAAGTCCATCCTCACAGCAATGGAATTCGAGTTTGTCAGCGAGACCGCCGAAGGCGCTGTCGTCAAAGTCCCGGCATACAGGGTTGACGTCACCCGCGAATGCGACGTAGTGGAGGAGGTTCTACGTATCTACGGCTACAACAACATCGAACTCCCTGCGGGAATGCGTTCATCCGTCAATGCTTCCGAGCATCCTGATCCGGAAGTGGTCCGCTCGACCGTCTCCAATATGTTCGCATCCTGGGGATTCAACGAGACGATGAACAACTCCCTCACAAAGGGTGATTATTATACCAACCTCAAGAGCTTTCCGGCAGCAAACCTTGTCCAGGTGGTCAATCCGCTCAGTTCTGACCTCAATACGATGCGCCAGACTCTGATCCTCAATGCTCTCGAGGTGATTTCATATAATATCAACCGACAGGTCGGCAGCCTTAAGATTTTCGAGATCGGCAATTGCTACTCATTCGTCCCTAAGGAAGGCGACGAGGCTCCTGTCGCAAACCTCAAGTCATACCGCGAGGAGATGCGCTTCTGCTTTGCCATCACCGGCCCTGCCACAAAGAGCTGGCGCAGCGAAATAGGGGCGGGCAGCTACTTCACTATGAAGGGCTATCTCGAGACCCTGCTCAAGCGTTTTGGGGCGAACCTCTATACTCTCAACATCGAGGCTGCACCGTCGGATATCTTCAGCGAAGGTCTCGAGTACAAGCTTGGCGACAAGCGTCTCGCAATAGCCGGCACTGTAAGCCCCGCACTTGCGAAGAAGTTCGACATCAAGCAGCCGGTATTCGTGGCTGAGATCACCTGGCCTGCATTCTTCACTCTTGTCAAGCGCAATAAGGTCCTCTACAAGGAAATGCCTAAATATCCGGAAGTCCGTCGCGACCTCGCGATTCTTCTCGATGAGGATGTCAGGTTCGCCGATATCCGCAAGGCTGCATTCCAGGCTGAGAGGAATCTCCTGAAGCAGGTGTCGCTCTTCGACGTTTACCGCGACAGCAAGATCGGTGAGGGCAAGAAGCAGTACGCCATCAGTTTCGTATTCCAGGATACGGAGAGGACCCTCACGGACGACGCAGTGGAGAAGATGATGGCCAAGCTTCTCAAGACATTTGAAACAAACTTCTCCGCAGTTCTCAGATAACCTTTGAATGCGGGAGGATTCATAGCGCGGCGCCTTCGGGACAAGGGCAACCGGATCGCCTGGATCTCGGTGGCGCTGAGTGTTGCCATTATGGTGGTGGCGCTGGTCGTGGTGGCCGGCTTCAAGTCGGAGATCAAGGCCAAGGTCACCGGTTTCATGGGTTCCGTGGTGCTCGTCGCGCCGGGGCAGTCTCCGGTCAACGAGCATTATCCTTTCGCCGACAGCATCTCCTATCTCGGTGCGATAGACAGTCTGCGCTATGTGACATCCGTCAGCGGGGTTGGGTACAGGTCCGGTCTGATCAAGACTGACGAGGATATCCACGGATTGTATTTCAAAGGAGTGGATTCCCTCTATGATATGTCCTTCTTCGAGTCCTCGCTGGTCGAAGGCAGGCTGCCTGACTTTTCGGGTGGCATCAGCAACGACGCCATGATTTCCCGTCCGCTCGCCGGCAGACTGGGCCTGAAGGCCGGTGACAGGATGACGGTGTATTTCATCGGGGATGACGTGAAGGTGCGCAGGTTCGACATCTGCGGACTTTATGACGCCCAGCTGGAGGAGATAGACGATACGTTCGGTCTGATCGACCTCAGACAGGTCCGCCGGCTCAGCGGATGGGAGAAGAATCAGGTCTCTTCCGTCGAGATACGCACCGGGAAGCACGTGGATATCGACGGGGCAGCCCGCCGCATCGAGGACATAACGTTTACCTCTTCACAGTACGGCGACCCGTCACTCTTCACAATGCCCGTCACACGCATCTACGCGCATCTCTTTGACTGGCTCGCGCTACTCGACCTCAATGTACTGATGATTCTGGCACTGATGATGGCTGTTGCAGGCTTCAATATGATCTCGGCCGTTCTTATCATACTGTTCCGCAGGATTTCGACGATCGGTGTGCTCAAATCCCTTGGAATGACTTCCCGCGAGGTTACAGGCGTTTTCCTGCGCAAGGCTGCGGCTCTGGTGGGCAAGGGAATGCTTATCGGAAACGCCCTCGCCATCGGACTGTGCCTGATACAGAAGTATACCCACGTTTTCCGCCTCAATCCGGAGAACTATTTCGTCAGTTTCGTCCCTGTGGATTTCAACTGGCCGGGGCTCATTCTTCTGAATGTGGTCTCATTTGTTGTGATTATGTTGATTATCAGTCTGTCATCGATATTCGTATCCAAAGTCAGCCCATCGGTGACGATGAAAGTTGATTAAATACCTGGATATATGAAGGAAATACCGTCACTGTTCAAGCACTTTGTCAATCAGGTTCTCTACATCATAGGTGCGCCGGTCTTTTTCATCGCCTTTGCGATTGTCTACAGGCCGGAAGGACTGATTTCATATTTCGGAGGAGCTGACGAGCATCTTCTTTCGTTCAATCTCGCAATAAGCGCTGCAATCATCCTGGTCTCGATTCTGCTCGGAAGGCTGCTTCTGGCGCTGCTCGGCCGAAGGATTAAATTCGACTGGCCGAAGTATATGTTCTGGTGTTTCATAGAGATCGCTCTGTGCGGTCTCTTCCTGGCGCTTTTCTTCTCGCTGATGCTGAGGGTCAGCTATTTCATCGCACTGAAGGAGTGTATGGCGATCGTCTTCGCGGTCCTGTTATTCCCGTATGTCATCATCACGCTCTCACTAGCAGTGTCCGCCGCTTCCCAGGGCGCTTCGGTGCGGACAGACAACGGCGCACTGGTGCGTTTCTTCGATGAATTCAAGAAACCGCGCTTTATGATAGCATCTCAGGCAATACTATATATTGAGGCGGAAGAGAATTATGTAAAGATTCACTATCAGGATGACGACAGACTCAAGAATTTTGTGTTGCGGAATTCGATGAAGGGGATTGAGGAGACGGTGACCAGGCACGGTCTGGTTCGGTGTCAGCGGTCTTATTATATTAATCCCGTCCATATCGAACTGCTCCGCAAGAATGATAACGGCACTTTCAGTGCGGAGCTTGATATGAAAGATGTGCGACCGATTCCTGTCTCAAAGCAGTATTATGATGCGATAATGCACTCAAGATGCTGAAAAGCAGGTCTCTATTGCTATTACAATGGGAATTGTTAACTTTGTAGGTTATGAATGAAATACAGCAGATAAAAACACTCTTCGAACGTTTCACGGGCGAGACCGCTGCAGGTGTGCTCGAACTGCCTTCTTCAGGCAGTAACCGCAGGTATTTCCGCGTCAGCGGTGACACCCGGACACTGGTTGCGGTCAAAGGCACCTGTCGGGAAGAGAATGTGGCATTCTGGACTCTGGCGATGCATTTCCGGGACAAAGGTCTTCCTGTTCCGAAGGTATACGCCCATAGTGATGATTTCATATACTATCTGCAGGAGGATCTTGGCAATGACATTCTTTATCAGCATTTGTCGGACGGTCGCGAAAAGGGAGAGTATTCCCAGTCTGAGAAAGATTTGCTGATAAGGACGATACGCGCTTTGCCCGCCATTCAGTTCAAGGGCGCGCAGGGGCTCGACTGGTCGGTCTGCTATCCGCAACCGGAGTTTGACGGGAGGATGATATCCTTTGACCAGAATTATTTCAAATACTGCTTTCTGAAGGCTACAGGAATAGAGTTCAGCGAGATTCAGCTTGATGAGGATTTCCGTAAGATGTCCGAAGTGCTGATGTCCTGCAGGACTGATACATTTCTTTATCGTGACTTTCAGTCGCGCAATGTGATGCTGGTTGGAGATGAGCCGTATTTCATCGATTTCCAGGGTGGCCGTAAAGGACCGATATACTACGATGTCGCATCGTTCATCTGGCAGGCCAAGGCAAACTATTCCGATGAATTGAAGATGGAGCTCGTGGATGCATATCTCGATGCTCTCCGGGAATATCTGCCATTGGATCGCAGCGAATTCCTCGCAAAACTCCGCCATTTCGTGCTCTTCCGTACACTTCAGGTGCTGGGTGCATACGGATTCCGAGGATATTTTGAGAAAAAGCCGCATTTCCTTCAGAGCGTGCCGTTTGCCATTGCAAATCTCCGCAAGCTCCTCAATGAGCCGTTCGCTGAGTACCCCTATCTTTCAGGAATCCTCAAGGAACTGACGGAAATGCGACAGTTCAGTGAGATGCGCCAGGGTACGCTGGAGGTCCGGATATACAGTTTCGCCTACAAGAAGGGAATCCCGAACGATGTCAGCGGCAACGGCGGCGGATATGTGTTTGACTGCCGCGCCATCGAGAATCCCGGCAAGTATGAGCATTACAAGCATTTCAACGGCCTGGACAAGGAGGTTATAGATTTTATGGAGGAAGAAGGAGGAGTCTTCAAGTTCCTCGACAATGTCTACTCGCTTGCTGACGCTCACGTTCAGAGATACATTGAACGTAAGTTCACTAATCTGATGTTCTCCTTTGGCTGCACCGGAGGCCAACATCGCAGCGTCTATTGCGCCCAGCATCTCGCCGAGCATATTGCGCAGAAATTCAATGTAAGGGTTAAACTCTACCATCGTGAGCTTGAGAGGGAACAGGAATTCTGATACGTTATGAAGGCATTTGTATTGGCTGCCGGACTTGGCACGAGACTCAAACCACTGACAGACAGGATGCCTAAGGCTCTTGTTCCGGTCGGAGGCGTGCCATTGCTCGAGCAGGTGGTCATCAGACTCAAGGATGCCGGATACGATGATATTGTGGTGAACGTACACCATTTCGCCGATATGATAGAGGATTTTCTGGATGAGAAGGGTAATTTCGGGACTAAAATGGCCATTTCCGACGAGCGTGACCTTCTGTGCGAGACCGGTGGTGCCATCCGTCACGCCGCTCCACTGCTTGCGGATGCCGAGGGCGGCAGGTTCCTTGTCCACAATGTGGACATAGTTTCGGACCTTGATCTGGAGTGGTTCGACTCCTGTTTCGACGAGGGTGGAGCGCATCTGGCAGACCTGCTGGTCAGTGACCGCCAGACCTCGCGGTACCTTCTCTTTGATGGTGATATGCGCCTTGTGGGGTGGACAAATATTTCCACCGGTGAGGTGCGCAGCCCGTATCCGGACCTCGATGCCGTCGCCTGCCGCAGGTTGGCGTTTGCCGGCATACACAATATATCCACGGCCATCCTGCCAATGATGGCATCCTGGCCTGAAAAGTTCTCAATCATAGACTTTTATCTCTCGCTATGCGACAAGTATGTCATCAAGGGCGTTGAGGCTTCCGGCGTTTCGATAAGGGACGTTGGCAAGAATGTTGATGTCTCCTCGGAGACCGTTTTAAGATGAAAAGAATTCTAACATATATGATCGTGGCCGCTTTGCTGACGGTACTCTGCCTTCCGGCTCCGGCAAGGGTGGCGAGTGTGTCACACCGCAGCATCCCTCAGGATACGGTTGTGAAATCATCCGTGGCAAATGACCTTGGCAGCAAGACTGATACCACTTCTCAAACTCTGGCACTTGAAAGCTCCGCACTCGCCGAGAGGGCAAATGCGGCAGAAGATACCCTGCTGCTGGACTCTCTGCGCAGGTATTATGGTGCGTTAGGAATGTGGGAACTGGATTCGATCACGCTGTATGAGATAGACTCATCGCTGACGAGCATATATGACAGTCTTGCGGTCGATTTGCCGGATGCTGTGGATATCCGTCGTGCAGAACGCCGCATAGCCAAGGAGTATCGCGACAGTGTCAGGATTGCAACCCCGCGTATCCTTTCGACATTCGCAATTCCGGATTCGCTTACTTATGAGCGTATGATGACCTGGACAGCGGATACTTATTTCAACGAGATTGAAATGGGAAAGATAGATACACTCTACAATGCTCATTTCTATGACTATCCGTTTTATCGCAAGGATGTGGGGGCTACATATCTAGGCACAACAGGCTCGCCGGCACAGCTGTACAATTATTTCCGCCGCGACCATATGAGCGAATTCTCGCAGTTCGACCCCTACCTGACATATTCGTTCACTCCGAACAACCTTCCGCAGTACAACACCAAGACTCCATATACCGAACTTGCCTATCAAGGTACCACTTTTGCATTAAGGGCCAAGGAGGAATCTCAGATACAGCTGATGACCACCCAGAACATCACTCCGGCGTTCAACTTCACGCTCGGCTTCCATCAGTACGGCGCGAAAGGTCTCCTGCAGAACGAGGAGAGTGACAACCGCACCGCTTTCGTGGCTCTCAACTATCTCGGCAAGAGGTATATGCTTAATGGCGGATACATAGGGCAGGGAGTTCGCCGATCAGAGAACGGCGGTATCTGCGACTCGAAGTGGATCCGTGATACCATTGTCGATACCAAGGAAATCGAAGTTAACCTCACCAAGTCCAACAACCATCTGAAGCGCAGGACATATTTCCTCACTCATTCTTATTCGATACCTATGAATTTCTTCCGCAAGGACAAGGATTCACTGGCTCTCGGGGAGGGTACAATGGCATATATCGGCCATAGTATGGAGTATTCTACCTATGGCAAGACATATACGGACCAGATATCTTCAGCCGCCGGACGCAACTTCTACAATAACAACTTCCTCATCAGCACGGCGCAGAGCAATGACTCCATCGCGCTGACCAAGTTTGAGAACAAGGTGTTCCTGAAGCTCCAGCCGTTCGCACCTGATGCCATTGTTTCCAGAATCAACGGAGGCATCGGATATCAGATGCTGTCGTATTACTCGTTCGATCCTTCGTTCTATCTGCACGGCAACGGCCGCGATACATATAACAATGTCTATGCATACGCCGGTGCATCCGGAGCGTTCCGCAAATACTTCTCCTGGGACGCTGACGGCAAATATACTTTCATAGGCCGCAATCTGGGGGATATGACACTTGGCGGCAAGGTGCGATTTTCGCTCTATCCGTTCAAGGATGGCATCCATCTGACAGGAAAGATACGCACCAGCCTTACAGAGCCGGACCCATTCCAGCAGAAACTCTTTTTCAACCACCATTCCTGGGAAAATGATTTCAGCAAGGTTTCCGAAAGCCGGCTGGAAGCGGAAGTTAGTATTCCGCACATCAATCTGACAGCCGGAGCTGGATATGCATTGGTTGACGGATTGCTCTATTATGATACCGAATCCATGATTCAGCAATGCACCAGGCCTTTGAGCGTTTTCAGCGCGTATGCTGATGAGAATGTCAAACTGTGGATATTACATCTGGACAACCGTGCCCTCTTCCAGATATCCTCCGATCCGGAAGTGCTTCCGCTTCCGAAACTGGCATTGCATATGAGATATTATGTCCAGTTCCCTGTTGTCAAGGATGCGATGGATATACAGATTGGTATGGATGCAACATATACTACGTCGTTCTATGCGCAGGCTTACAGTCCGGACCTTGGCGTGTTTTACAACCAAACTGAGGAACTCATAGGCAATACTCCGTACTTCGACGCATTTGTTAATGCCCAGTGGCAGATAGTCAGTGTCTTTGTGAAATATACCAATGCATTTCTCGGCTGGCCGCAATCTGACTATTTCTCAGCATACCATTATATCAAGCCCGCACGCGGATTCCGGTTCGGAGTGTATTGGCCGTTCTGATTCATTTCGTTGTCCTTAATTGATGAAATCAACACTGCCAAAGATACTGTTGCCACTTGTCATCCTCCTCTTTTTGCCGTTTGAGAAGGCGCTTAACGTTGGTACTCAGGTGCTTTCACCCAAGTATCTGGCTGATGGGGTGGATTGTCTGATTATGATTGACAATAATATCTTTTCGAGTCATTCCAGAGATATAGGTTTCAATTATGACCTTATGGACATATTCGGTAAGATGACGGAATGCAATATTACACGTGATTCGGAACCGCCGTCCACAGCAATGTGGCATATGCTGGCGGATGGGAAGTATGATCTGATGGCATTCAAGACTTCGGATACGATACCTCAAGGATTGTCGGACAGCATCTTTGTCAGTATCCCTGTCAGAGATGACTGTTTCTGGGCTGTCTCAGCTTCAAACATGCCGCTGATGAATTATATCAACATATTTATAAATGAAATCAAGCGTAATGGTACATACCGCGACCTCGTATACCGCCATTTCCGCTCATATCGCATAGAGCCATACCTCCTTGACAGCACAATGAAGGTAAACGCACTTTCTCCGTACGATGACATCGTCAGGAAATACGGCAGATTCACCGGGGTGGACTGGAGGCTGCTGAGTGCGATCATTTATCAAGAGTCAAGATATAATATGGCCACAACCTCCAGTCACAATGCAAAAGGATTGATGCAGGTACTTGAAAGTACTGCGGCGCACTATGGCGTTGATGACGTGTATGACCCTGACCTGAATGTGAAAGCTGGGACACTATATTTCTCGGGTCTTCTCGACCGATATCGCGAGGAGGGGATGGATGAATTGAATGCTGTTAAATTTGCACTCGGTTCATATAATGCCGGCGAGGCGCGGATTGCAGAATGCCGCAATATGGCTGATTCCCTCGGCCTGGACAGAAATGTCTGGGAGGATGTCGTTGAGGCTTTTGGCTCAATGGAGAATTTTTCCGGCAGAGAACAGACAACCCAGTACGTAATAAACGTACTGGGCCGTTATGCGGATTATCAGAAAATTATCGAATAATAGGGTACTATTTACCACCCTTGAAGCACTGTGTCATCGGGCGTCCGATCCAGACTTGAGGCTGCTTTAGGCCGAGAAGCGCTGCGATGGTGGATGCGACATCGAATTGCATCATACTCTCGTGGAATTCACCGCCCTTGCGGATGCCCTTGCCCGAGATGATGAACGGGGTCTGCATCTCATTCAGGGATATTCCACCATGGTCTTTCTTTATCCCGCCGTGGTCTGCGGTAATGAGGATAGTGGTCTGTTCCCATATACCCGCTTCCTTGTAAGCCTCGATGATGCGACCTATCTCGGTGTCCATAAGCTCGATATTGGCGAAGTATTCGGGGCTGCTCCAGCCGTGGGCGTGACCTTCGTGGTCGGGCTGGTCGAAGATGACTGCGAAAAGGTCCGGTTTGGCCTGCTTTACATATTTGACGGCAAGGTCTGCGAGTCCGGTGCGGACGTTAGTATAGTCTTCGGCGTTCGCCGTGTAGTTGAATGCCGCCGAATCTATGAGGCATTTGATTGTCTTCCATTCATATACGCATCCTATTTCGCTCTTCGGCCGCTGCTCTCTCATAAGTGAGAAAACGGTAGGGAATATGCCGTGCTCATTGACGACTCTTGACTGCAGTTCAGGGGTCTTGGAGCCGAAAGTCGTGTAGCCGTGGAGTTCTGTGCCGGCACCCATGAACATTGATGCCCAGTTTATGGCGCTGGAACTCGGCAGGGTACTGCGCTTCTCGAGAGTCCAGCATCCGGACTCCATGAGCGATTTCATTACCGGAATGTTGCATTTGTCAAAATCGGTGGCGGATACTCCGTCAAGGCCGATGAGGATTACGTGTTTTGTTTTCGGTGATTTTGCATAAACAGGCGCGGCGCAGATCAGTGCTGCCAGAGCGAAGAGGATGGCTATACGTCTCATACCATTATTGACAGTTATAATACCATAATTGATTTGTGCTATTGCAAAGATAACAAATCGTTTCGTATTACGGCCGTAATTTTCTATCTTCGCATCATTATGTCGCTAATTATACCCCAGAACTACAGGAACCTTCTCGGCACTGCCGAGAATACGGAGAAGGCGATCAAGGCAGTCAAGGACATGTTCCAGTCCAATATCTCCGCGCAGCTGACTTTGCTGCGCGTAACTGCGCCTATGGTAGTACAGTCAAACCTTGGTCTCAACGATGATCTAAACGGCATCGAGCGCCCGGTGCGTTTCCCTGTCAAGGATTTGAATGACAGTAGTGCGGAGGTCGTTCATTCGCTCGCTAAATGGAAACGTCTCAAGCTCGCAGCGATGGCGCTGCCGGCAGGCCGCGGCATCTATACCGATATGAATGCGCTGCGCCCCGATGAGGAGCTCGACAATATCCATTCGATATATGTAGACCAGTGGGACTGGGAGCGTGTCATCCGTCCGGAGGACCGTAACGTGGAGTTCCTCAAGATGATGGTGCGCCGCATATATGAGGCGCTCAAGGCGACTGAGAACAAAGTCTATGTGGAGTTCCCGCAGATTGAGCCTATTCTGCCGGAAAATATATATTTCATCACATCCGAGGAGCTCCGCCGATGCTATCCGGACCTCACTCCGAAGCAGCGTGAGAATGCCATAGCGAAGGCATTCGGCGCCGTTTTCGTAATTGGAATCGGCGGCCTGCTTTCCGACGGGACTATGCACGACGGACGTGCGGCCGACTATGATGACTGGACCCTCAATGGCGATATCCTGCTGTGGAATCCTGTCCTTGGAAGTGCATTCGAGGTCTCAAGTATGGGTATCCGTGTGGATGCTCCGGCGCTTGAGCGTCAGCTGAAGGAGAGGGGGCAGGAGTACAAGAAGGAGCTCTATTTCCACAAACTCCTGCTGGATGGCAAACTGCCTCTGACTATCGGCGGCGGTATCGGACAGTCACGCCTCTGCATGCTCTTCCTCCGCAAGGCCCACATAGGCGAGATACAGGCCGGCATCTGGTCGGACGAGATGCGCCGCACTTGCGCAGAAGCAGGCATAGAATTGCTTTAACTTACATTGAAACCATTTTACAACCATATGGACGGACAATTTTTCAACCCGGAATTCGAAACCCTCGACAGAAAGCAGATCGAGGCATTGCAGCTGGAACGCCTGACGGCCACGGTGGAGCATTGCTACGCCGGCTCGGCATTCTACCGCAACCGTTTCGATTCCTTGGGGCTGAAGCCTTCAGATATCCGTACGCTGGATGATCTGAAACGAATTCCTTTCACCACAAAGCAGGACCTCAGGGACACCTATCCGTTCGGAATGGCCTCGGTGCCGCTCGAAAAGTGCACCAGACTTCATTCCTCCAGCGGAACTACCGGCAATCCTACTGTGATTCTTCACACCCAGCGTGACCTCGAGCAGTGGGCCAACGCTGTCGCCCGCTGCCTCTGGATGGTGGGCTGCCGCCCGGATGACGTATTCCAGAACACTTCCGGCTACGGAATGTTCACCGGGGGCCTAGGCTTCCAGTACGGCGCAGAAAAACTCGGTATGCTTACGGTTCCGGCAGCTGCCGGAAATACCCTGCGTCAGCTCAAGTTCTTCAAGGATTTCGGCACCACGGTGGTCCATGCAATACCTTCCTATGCCGCACGGCTCTATGAGGTGATGGTGGAGAAGGGCATTGACCCGCGCCGCGACCTGAATCTGCGCACCCTCGTCATAGGTGCCGAGCCTCACAGTGAGGATACCCGACGCCGTATCGAGGAGATGCTCGGCGTCAAGGCGTACAATTCATTCGGAATGAGCGAAATGTGCGGCCCTGGCGTGGCATTCGAATGCAAGGAGCAGAACGGAATGCATATCTGGGAGGACTATTACATCGTGGAGATCGTTGACCCGGACACGCTGGAGCCGGTGCCGGACGGAGAGGTGGGCGAACTCGTCCTGACCACGATCAACCGCGAGGCTATGCCGCTGCTGCGCTACCGCACACGCGACCTGACCCGGATTCTGCCCGGCGACTGCCCTTGCGGCCGTCACCACAAACGCCTCGACCGTATGAAGGGCCGCAGTGACGATATGATTATCCTCAAGGGAGTCAACATTTTCCCTATACAGATCGAGACCGTCCTGATGCAGTTCAAGGAGCTTGCATCCGATTATCTCATCACCCTCGAGACTCTTGAGGACAACGACGCGATGACGGTGGATGTCGAGCTCTCCGATATGTTCATCGACGATTACGCCGCATTGCAGCGTCTTGAGCGCGAGATCACACGCCAGCTCCACGACGAAATACTCATAACCCCGAAGGTGCGGCTTGTTCCTAAGGGCTCCCTCCCTAAGGGTGAAGGAAAGGCGGTACGAGTCAAAGACCTTAGAAAAAAGTATTGATTATGACAACGAAACAACTTTCTGTATTTCTTGAAAACAAATCCGGGGCGCTCCTCAACGTGCTCGAAGTCCTCAAGCGCGAGGGGATACAGATTATAGCGTCAACAATCGCCGACACGGCTGATTACGGTATTTTCCGCATCATCTGCTCGCAGCCGGACAAGGCATACGAAACGCTTCGCGGGGCGGGAGTCGCAGTTTCGCTCTGCGAGGTGTTCGCCATCGAGCTCGACGACACTCCGGGCAAGGCGGCGGAGACCATCAGCTGCTTTGCAAAGGAGGGATTGAGCATCGCCTACCTTTACTCGTTCCTGCTTGACGGCAAGGGCGTCCTGATATTCAGGACCGACAATGTCGAAAAGGCGTCTGAAATCATCAGCCGCTACGGATTTCAGTTCAAGTTATTGTAAAACAATTAAATAACATATTATGAGAAAACAACTGATCCTCGCTGCCGCGCTCACTCTGATGGGTGCTTCAGCCATCGCCCAGAATCCGCTTCTCGAGAAGCGTTACGGGACTCCGTATGAGATTCCACCGTTTGAAAAACTCACTGTCGACAATTTCCGTGAGGGAATGATCAAGGGAATGGAACAGGAACTTCAGGAGATTCAGGCAATCATCGACTGCAAGGATGAGCCGACTTTCGAGAATGTCATCGAGGCATACCGCAAGACCGGCAGCATCCTCAACAAGGCCGATATCTGGAGTACCATCAACGGTACCAACAGCACACCTGAGCTTCAGGCTCTTGCTCGTGAACTTTCCCCGCTCACTTCCGCTCACAATACTGCCATCGGAATGAACAAGGCGCTCTTCGCAAAGGTTAAGTATGTGTATGACCATCAGGACAAATACAACCTCGACAAAGAGCAGAAGTCATATCTGGAAAAGACATACAAATCATTCGTGAACAGTGGCGCCCTCCTCGACGAGGCGAAGCAGAAGGAACTCGCGGAGATTAATCTCCAGCTTTCAAAACTTCAGCTTCAGTTCAAGCAGAACCTTCTCCACGATACCAACAAGACATATGTCATCGCCAATTCCGTCAAGGAACTCGAAGGCCTCTCCAAGGAGAATATCGAGCGTGCCGCAGCCCTCGCGAAGAGCATAGGCCAGGAAGGCAAATATGCATTCAATATGCAGCGCCCGAGCTGCAACCCGGTGCTCCAGTACTGCAAGAACCGTGACCTCCGCAAGAAGGTTTACGAGATGTACAACAACCGTGGCAACCATAATGACGAATATGACAACAAGGCTATAGCAAGGGACATCATCGCTCTCCGTCTGAAGAAGGCCAATCTTATGGGCTACAAGAATTTCGCTGAGATGCAGCTGGAGACCAAGATGGCCGGCAACGCCGGGAACGTGTATGCTCTTCTCGACCAGATTTGGACTCCTGCCGTGGCAAAGGCACAGGAGGAGCTCGCCGACATCAAAGTGATGATGAAGAAGGACAAGGTGAAGGGCGAACCTCAGCCGTGGGACTATATGTATTATCTCGACAAGGCCAAGAAGGAGAAGTTCGATATCGACGAAGAACTCGTATCCGAGTACCTCAGCATCGACAATGTCCAGAAGGACGGAGTCTTCTATGTGGCGAACAGGCTCTACGGCATTTCATTCGTGGAGCGTACCGACATCTATCCTCAGTATGAGCCGACAGCAAAGGCCTGGGATGTCGTTGACCGCGACGGTAATGTCATCGCTGTCTACTACAGCGACTATTTCCCGCGTGACGGCAAGGGCGCAGGCGCTTGGAACACCACTTTCCGCAGCCAGAAATTCGAGGGCCCGGAGCGTATCCAGCCGATTGTGATGAATGCCGCCAACCTCACTATGCCAACATCCGACAAGCCTGCTCTCCAGAGCATCGACAATGTCACCACGATGTTCCACGAGTTCGGTCACGCAATGCATTCATTCTTCCGTAACACCCACTACAGCATAGGTGTGGAGCGCGATTTCGTCGAGCTTCCTTCACAGATCAATGAGCATTGGGCGTTTGAGCCGGAGGTGCTGAAGCATTATGCAAGACACTACAAGACCGGTGAGGTTATCCCTCAGGAACTCGTTGACAAAATCGAAGCCAGCAGCAAGTACGGCCAGGGTTTCGCCACCGTGGAATATCTCGCGGCATCATTGGTCGATATGGATATGCACGTTCTCACCGAGATACCGGAGGATCTCGACGTAATGGCATTCCAGGCCGAGAAACTCAAGGAACGCGGCATTCCGAAGCAGATTCTTCCGCGCTACAGTGTAACCAATTTCAGCCACTCCATCGGAGGCGGCTACTCTGCCGGCTACTACAGCTATATCTGGTCGGAAGTGCTTGACTGCGACGCATTCCAGGCATTCAAGGAGACCGGTGACATCTTCAATCAGGACGTTGCGGCAAGATTCAAGAAGCACATTCTCTCAGCGGGCGGCATCGACAAGGGCTCGGTAATGTACCAGAATTTCCGCGGCCGCCAGCCGAAACCGGACGGATTGCTTGAAAATCGCGGTCTCAAGTAGATTTTTCAGAAAAAAAATAGGAACAAATAACATTATCAGAAGAAAATTAGTATCTTTACCACTGATTTAGGAATCAACGTATGAACGTCGTCAGCAACATTTCATCAGTTCTTTTCGGGAACTTTGTGAACCAGGTCGTGGTCGTGGCCGTGGTGGTGCTGCGAATTATTCAATAAATGATTCCCGGAGTGGTTTGATACAAATTTGATATAATTTATACGGCACCCGAGAATCAATATTCCGGGTGCTTTTCTTTTTGCTATGAAAAAACTTAGAAGCAGCATCACTCAAGAAGGCCGCAGAATGGCCGGGGCAAGGGCTCTGTGGATGGCCGACGGCATGAAACAGGAGCAGTTCGGCAAGCCGGTGATTGCTATTGCCAATTCCTTCACACAGTTCGTGCCGGGACACGTGCATCTGCACGAAGCCGGCCAGATTGTCAAGGCAGAAATTGAGAAACTCGGATGCTTCGCTGCCGAATTCAATACGATTGCGGTTGATGACGGCATTGCGATGGGCCACGACGGAATGCTCTATTCTCTTCCGTCCCGTGATGTCATCGCCGACAGCGTCGAATATATGGTCAATGCGCACAAGGCGGACGCATTGGTATGCATCAGCAACTGCGATAAGATCACACCTGGTATGCTCATCGCCGCGATGAGGCTCAATATCCCTACTATCTTTGTGTCCGGCGGTCCGATGGAGGCCGGCGTGATGGGGGAGGCGAGACTCGACCTCATTGATGCCATGGTCAAATCCGCCGATCCTTCGGTCAGCGACGCTGAGGTGGCCGAAATCGAATCCCGCAGCTGCCCTACCTGCGGAAGCTGTTCGGGAATGTTCACGGCCAATTCGATGAACTGCCTTACGGAGGCCATCGGCCTCTCTCTTCCTGGCAACGGCACCGTCCTTGCAACCCATACGATACGCAGGGAACTCTTTGTCAGGGCTGCCCGCAAGATCGTCGAGAATACATTCAAATACTATAATGACGATGATGAGAGCGTTCTGCCTCGCAGTGTCGCGAGCCGTCAGGCATTCTTCAATGCAATGACGCTCGATATCGCGATGGGCGGTTCGACCAACACCGTTCTCCACCTCCTCGCGGTAGCGGGGGAGGCGGGGACCGATTTCAGGATGGCCGATATCGACGCGCTTTCACGCAAGGTCCCTTGTATCTGCAAGGTTGCCCCGAATACTCAGAAATATCACATCCAGGAGGTCGGACGCGCCGGTGGTGTGCTCGGCATAATGGGCGAGCTCGCAAAGGCGTCGCTCGTCGACACATCCGTCAAGCGCGTCGACGGGATGACGCTCGCGGAGGCGATTTCCGAATACAACATCACCGGAACCCCGAAGGAGGATGCGCTCCGCATCTATTCTGCGGCTCCTGCAGGACGCAAGACCACGGAAATGGCATCGCAGTCCTGCACTTATGACACTCTCGACACTGACCGCGCCGGCGGCTGTATCCGTGACATCGGGCACGCCTATACCAGGGACGGCGGTCTCTGTGTCCTCTTCGGCAACATTGCACAGGACGGCTGCGTCATCAAGACAGCGGGCGTCGATGAGTCCATCTGGCATTTCGAAGGTACCGCCAAGGTATTCGACTCCCAGGAGGCTGCCTGCGACGGGATCCTCGGCGGCAAGGTCGTCAGCGGCGACGTCGTTGTAATCAATTATGAAGGTCCGAAGGGCGGTCCGGGAATGCAGGAGATGCTCTATCCGACATCATACATAAAGTCGATGCATCTCGGCAAGGAGTGCGCGCTGATCACCGACGGGCGTTTCAGCGGCGGCACATCCGGGCTGAGCATCGGACATATTTCTCCGGAAGCGGCAGCCGGCGGCAACGTGGCACTGCTGCGTGACGGGGATGTCATAGAGATAGATATCCGTACCAGAAGCATAAACGTGCGCCTCAGTGACGGGGAACTCGCTTCCCGCCGCAAGGAGGAACTTGCCCGCGGCAGGAAGGCGTTCACGCCTCCGGTACGTGTAAGGGAGGTTTCAAAGGCTCTCAAGGCATATGCCTCTATGGTAAGTTCAGCTGACAAGGGTGCCATCAGAATAATTGAGGACTGATTATGAATTCACAGAACACAAATATCACCGGTGCCGAGATTCTTTTCGAATCCCTTATGGCACACGGCGTAGATACGATCTTCGGCTATCCCGGTGGACAGATAATGCCGGTATACGACAAACTCTGCCTCTACAATGACCGCATCCGTCACATCCTGGTCCGTCACGAACAGGGTGCCATCCACGCGGCTCAGGGCTATGCCCGCGTCAAGAACGCTCCGGGCGTGGTGATGGTGACATCCGGTCCGGGCGCTACAAATGTCGTCACGGGTATTGCTGATGCCATGATCGATTCGACACCTGTCGTCGTCATAGCGGGTCAGGTGTCCAATGCTGCCCTCGGTACAGATGCGTTCCAGGAAACCGACTTCGTGGGTCTGACTACCCCGATTACCAAATGGACCTATCAGATCAGGCGTGCGGAAGATGTGGCCTGGGCCGTTGCGAGGGCGTTTTACATAGCCGGTACCGGCCGTCCGGGTCCTGTCGTGCTTGACTTTACAAAAGATGCCCAGACCGGAAAGACGGAATACATCCCGGCGCAGTGTGATTTTATCAGGAGTTACGTGGCTGTCCCGAAGCCGTCTGACGATGATATCCGCCTCGCCGCGGAGATGATAGATGCCGCGGAGAGACCGTTCGTGGTTTTCGGCCACGGCATAATGCTCTCCGGTGCGGAGAAGGAACTTGCAGCATTCCTCGACAAGGGCGACATCCCTGCCGGATCGACGCTGCTTGGCTTGAGCTCGCTCTCTTCTGACAATCCTCATTTCAAGGGAATGCTCGGAATGCACGGCAATCTCGCGCCTAACGTGATGACGCAGACTTGCGACCTTCTGATAGCGGTGGGGATGCGTTTTGACGACCGCGTCACAGGTACTGTAAGCACTTATGCCAAGCAGGCGAAAATCATACATATTGATATCGATGCCGCAGAAATCGGCAAAATCATCCCAGTCGATGCCGGCATCCTCGGCGATGCGAAGACGGTGCTCGCCCGTCTCACTGAACTCATCCGCCCGGCTGAGCGCCGCGAATGGAACGGTTCCACCGATAAGGTGCATTCAGTCGAGGCGGACAAGGTCATATCCCCCGCGATCCGTCCTTCTGAAGGCCCGGTTCATCCGGGAGAGGTCATCGCGGAAGTGGCTGAAGCCTGCCGTGGCGGCGCGATTGTCGTTACTGACGTCGGTCAGAACCAGATGCTGGCGGCGCGCTATTCCAAATTCCGCGAGACCCGCAGTATGATCACTTCCGGCGGTCTCGGAACTATGGGATTCGGCCTTCCGGCCGCAATCGGTGCGAAGATAGCCGCTCCGGACCGCAAGGTCTGCCTCTTCGTGGGCGACGGCGGCCTTCAGATGACCATTCAGGAATTCGGTACGATAATGCAGGAGGGGACCGGAGTCAAGATTGTCCTCCTCAATAACAACTGGCTGGGTAATGTGCGGCAGTGGCAGGAACTCTTCTTCGGTTGCAGATATTCCGCTACCAGGATGCTGAACCCGGACTATCCGATGATTGCCGCCGCATACGGCATCAAATGTGTTTCCGTGGAGAAGCGCGAGGAGCTCAAGGATGCCATCGGACAGATGTTCGCTGACGATGCGCCGTTCATTCTCAATGTCCACGTCAGTGAGGAATCCAATGTATTCCCAATGATTCCTCCTGGAAAGAGCGTGGCGGAAATTATGTTGAACGAAACCGACTGGATATAGTATTATGGCAGAATCACAGGAATATCTTTACGAAATAACGGTTTATACCGAGAACTCCGTGGGACTTCTGAGTTCCATTGCCGGTATATTCACAAGGCGCAGCCTCAATGTGGAGAAACTGCTTGTCTACCCGTCCAAGGTGGCAGGCATCCACAAGTTCAAGATATATACCCGCACCACTCCGAGCAGGGCGAAGGAGGTGGTCCTCCAGCTCGAGAAGAAGGTGGATGTCGTCAGGGCGTTCTGCGCCATCGACAACGAACGCTCCGCCAGAGAGGTTGCGGAGGTCGAGGCATTCCTCAGGTCGAGGGATGCGAACAGATAGAATTAATATCAACAAACAATAATAATTAAAACTATGGCAAAAATGAATTTCGGCGGCGTTGAAGAAAACGTCGTTACACGTGAAGAGGTAACTCTCGAACAGGCTCGTGAGACTTTGAAGGACAAGACACTTGCAGTCATCGGCTACGGTGTCCAGGGCCCGGGTCAGTCACTTAATCTCCGCGACAACGGATTCAACGTCATTATCGGTCAGAGACAGGGAAAGACCTACGAGAAGGCTGTCAAGGACGGTTGGGTACCAGGTCAGACTCTCTTCGGCATCGAGGAGGCGTGCGAGAAGGGTGACATCATCATGTGCCTCCTTTCCGACGCAGCCGTAATGGACGTATGGCCGACCATCAAGAAGCATCTCACCACCGGCAAGTCCCTCTATTTCTCACACGGTTTCGCCATCACCTGGAGCGACCGCACCGGCTGCGTCCCTCCGAAGGATGTAGACGTCATAATGGTAGCGCCTAAGGGCTCGGGCACCACAGTCCGCTCCCTCTATCTCGAAGGCCGCGGCATCAACTCATCATTCGCGGTTTATCAGGACTACACGGGCAAGGCTCTTCAGAATACCCTCGCGCTCGGTATCGGTATCGGATCCGGATATCTTTTCGAGACCACTTTCCAGCGTGAGGCAACATCGGACCTTACAGGCGAGCGCGGATCCCTTATGGGTGCCATCCAGGGCCTCCTCAGCGCACAGTACGAAGTTCTCCGCGAGAACGGCCACACTCCTTCCGAAGCATTCAACGAGACCGTCGAGGAACTCACCCAGAGCCTTATGCCGCTCTTCGCTGCAAAGGGTATGGACTGGATGTATGCAAACTGCTCCACAACGGCACAGCGCGGCGCACTCGACTGGAAGGGCCCGTTCCACGATGCCATCAAGCCTGTAGTAGAGAAACTCTACGCTTCCGTAAAGAGCGGCAACGAGGCTCAGATCTCCATCGACGCCAACAGCAAGCCTGACTACCGTGAAGGCCTCGAGGCCGAGCTCAAGGAACTCCGCGAGAGCGAAATGTGGCGTACTGCCGTCACTGTCCGCGCTCTCCGTCCCGAAAATAACAAATAGTCGGTATTTTAGAATCATTTCAAAGCAGATTCTTAATATCTTTGTAAGTTAAAAACAACCACTATCATGGCAGAACTTGACTGGTCAAACCTCGCCTTCAGGGCAAGAAAGACAAATGCATTGGTATTCAGTTACTTCAAGGATGGACAGTGGTCCGCTCCGGAAGTATCTTCAAATTTCGATTTCACACTCAACTCATTTGCAGGAGTGTTCCATTACGCAAATGCCTGCTTCGAGGGGTGCAAGGCTTTCCGCGGCGCTGACGGGAAGGTCCGTATTTTCAGACCTTACGAGAACGCGAAGAGAATGCAGTCCAGCGGCGGTTATCTCGATATGGCTGTACCATCCGAAGAGATGTTCGTCAATATGTGCGTTGAGTGTGTCAATGCCAATATAGAATACCTTCCGCCGTACGGCTACGGCTCATCATTGTATATCCGTCCGCTCCTTATCGGAGTGAACCCCCAGCTCGGAGTGAACTCTTCAACTGAAGTGCTCTTTGCCGTTATGTGTTCTCCTGTGGGTACATATTCAGGCGCCAAGGGCCTCACACCGACCACTGCGATCATATCCCGCAACTACGACCGCGCAGCTCCTAACGGCACCGGCCGCTTCAAGATTGCAGCCAACTACGCCACTTCGCTCCATCCGTACAACCTCGCCCACAGGCTCGGTTACGGTGAACTTCTTTACCTCGATTCGGCGACAAAGACCAAGATTGACGAGTTCGGTTCATCCAACTTTATGGCAATCAAGGGCAATACCTACGTCACTCCGCTCTCCGACTCGGTGCTTCCTTCCATCACCAACAAGAGCCTCCAGCAGGTTGCAAAGGATTTCGGAATGGAAGTAGAGAAGCGTCCGGTCTTCGTGGAGGAGCTCGATGAATTCGAGGAGGTGAATGCCTGCGGTACGGCAGTCGTAATCACTCCGATCCACAAGATCGAGGACCGTCCTCAGCTCGAGAGCGATACCGTAAGCAAGACTTACACATTCGGTGCCGCAGATACCTGCAGCCCTGTAAGCCAGAAGCTTTACGACCGTATCCGTGGCATCCAGAACGGTACGGAAGAAGATGCACACGACTGGTGTCTCATCCTCTAATACATTGTAGATGAAGGTAGTACTGGTACAACAGGATATACTCTGGTCCAACCCTCAGGCAAATGTCGAACGGCTTGAAGCTCTTCTTTCAGAGGCGCCTCAAGCCGATCTCTATGTCCTGCCGGAGATGTTCACGACCGGATTTGCGACTGCTCCGGAAGGCGTTGCCGAAGAGATGCCCGCGAAGGGACTGCTCTGGATGCGTGATTTCGCCCGCAGGAGGAACTGTGCCGTGGCGGGCAGCATTGCTGTTCACGAAGGTGACCACTATTGCAACCGTCTCTACTTCGTGACACCGGAGAGTGAGACATATTATGACAAGCGCCACCTCTTCACGTACAGCGGTGAGGACAAGACATTCAAAGCCGGTCAGGAGCGCAAGATAGTCGAGTGGAGAGGGTGGAGGATACTCCTTCTCGTCTGCTACGACCTGCGTTTCCCTGTCTGGATACGCAACCGCGGCGATTACGATGCCATCATCAATGTCGCCAACTGGCCAGTCGTCCGCCAGACGGCGTGGGATACGCTCTGCCGGGCGCGCGCAATCGAGAATACCTGCTATGTGCTCGCTGTCAACCGCTTCGGTTCCGATCCGAAGTGTGAATATGAGGGCAATACGGCATTATATGACCCATACGGAGAGATCATATCCAACGTCCGTGGCCGGGAAGGCCTGGCGGTGGGCGAACTCGATATGGAATTCCTGAAGGCATACCATTCGAAGTTCCCTGTCCTCGAAGATGCGGACGGGTTTGAAATAACGAAATAGATAAATGGAAAAGAGACTTTTACTTGGAGACGAGGCGATAGCCCTTGGTGCAATCAATGCCGGCCTTTCCGGCGTATATGCGTATCCGGGCACTCCGTCCACAGAAATAACCGAATTCATCCAGACCGACCCGGTGGCAGTCAGCCGCGGGATCCGCAGCCGCTGGTGCACCAATGAAAAGACAGCTATGGAGGCTGCTCTGGGAATGTCCTATGCCGGCAAACGCGCCCTTGTGTGCATGAAGCACGTAGGAATGAACGTTTGCGCCGACGCATTCGTCAACTCCGCAGTCACCGGTACCAACGGCGGTCTTGTCGTGCTCGCGGCAGATGATCCTTCAATGCATTCATCACAGAACGAGCAGGACAGCCGCTTCTATGCCAGCTTCGCTATGGTTCCGGTCTTCGAACCGACCACACAGCAGGAGGCGTACGATATGGTGGCTGAGGCTTTCGAGACATCGGAACGCCTCGCTACTCCGGTCGTAATCCGCGTCGTGACCCGCCTCGCACACTCCCGCGCCGCGGTTGAAGTTGGGGAGATGCGCGACCAGAACGCCCTTGCTCCGTCAGCGGACAGGGGATGGGTGCTACTTCCGGCCATCGCACGCCGCCAGTATGTCAAACTGATAGAGAAGCAGCCTGAGTTCCAGAAGGAATCCTGCGCTTCCGCATACAACAGGCTCGATATCGTGAAGGGCGCCGGACTCGGCGTCATCGCCTGCGGCATCGCTTACAATTATGTCCGCGAAGCCCTTTCGGACGGTGAAGTCAAGGCATCGGTCCTCAAGATTTCACGATATCCGGTCCCTGAGGACAAAATCCTCGAACTCGCTGACTCCTGCGACACCTTGCTCGTCATCGAAGACGGCCAGCCAGTAGTGGAGAACCAGGTACATGCCATTCTCGGCTCTGGCAGGAAGATAGAAGGCCGTCTCACCGGCAAGCTCCCGCGCACCGGCGAACTCACTCCGGACAATGTCGCATCGGCTCTCGGATGTGCCGCCCCTGACCTCCGCGCAAAGGCTGAGAACCTCTCTGCGCGTCCGCCGCAGCTCTGCCCTGGATGCGGTCACAGAGATGTCTATACAGCTCTCAATAAAGTGCTTGAGGAGTATCCCGACGCACGTGTTTTCGGAGATATCGGATGCTACACCCTCGGTGCACTGCCTCCGTTCAAGACCCTCGCATCCTGCGTGGATATGGGTGCCAGCATCACAATGGCGAAGGGTGCCGCGGACAGCGGTCTCTTCCCTGCAGTGGCGGTCATCGGTGACAGCACCTTCACCCATTCGGGCATGACAGGCCTCCTCGACGCTGTGAATGACGATGCGAATATCACTGTCATCATCTCCGACAACCTCACCACCGCTATGACCGGCGGTCAAGATTCGGCAGGTACCAACAAGTTCGAGGCTATCTGCAAGGGCATCGGTGTCGCACCGGAACACGTCCGCGTCGTAGTCCCGATTCCGGCCAATATGCCGGAAATCACGAAGATAATCCGCGAGGAGATCAACTACAACGGCGTTTCAGTCATCATTCCGCGCAGAGAATGCATGCAGACGCTCAGAAGACATAACGGCAAATAGACAATGAAACAGGACATCATACTTTCTGGCGTTGGAGGACAGGGAATCCTTTCCATTGCCACAGTAATAGGCGAGGCAGCAACTGCGGCCGGCATCAACCTCAAGCAGGCCGAAGTTCACGGAATGAGCCAGCGCGGCGGTGACGTGCAGAGCAACCTTCGCCTCAGCGACCGTGAGATTTTCAGTGACCTCATCCCTTCCGGCAAGGCTGATATGATAATCGCGATGGAGCCGATGGAGGCTCTCCGCTACCTTCCGATGCTTTCAAAGGACGGAATGATCATCACATCTTCGACTCCGCTCGTCAACATCCCGGACTATCCGTCAAATGATGCGCTCCAGGCCGAACTTGATGCTCAGCCTAATGTCTGCAAGGCAGATGTCGAGGCTCTTGCAAAAGAGGCCGGCAATCCGAAGGGAGCCAATATGATCCTTCTCGGAATGGCTGCTCCGTATCTCGGAATCCTCTCCGCAGACCAGCTGCGCGATGCTCTCGGCAGGATTTTTGCGCGCAAGGGCGAGGCTGTGGTCGAGTCCAACCGCAAATGTTTTGACCTCGGTCTCAAACTGACAAAATAGTATATGAAGATATTTGACGAAAATCTGGTGGCTGAAGCCTGCCGCGAAAAGAATGTCGCCGACCTCTCGAAGGCTACGATCGGCGAGGTGCTGCTCGTGGCGCAGTATCTTGAGAACAAGACCGGCATCCCGTTCATCCGTATGGACCAGGGCTCCCCGGGACTTCCGGTGAACCGCTACGGTGTCGAGGCCGAGAAAGAGGCGCTCGACAGGGGCGTGGGCTCGCAGTATCCTGCAGCCGACGGCATCCCCGAACTCAAAAAGGCCGCATCCCGCTTCATCAAGGCATTCATCGACATAGATATCACGCCGCGCAGCTGTGTCCCTACGACAGGCTCCGTGGCCGCATCATTCGGCGCATTCATCGGTGTCACCCAGCGCATCCCGGGCAAGGACAAGATTCTCTTCATCGATCCGGGATTCCCCATCCAGAAGTCCCAGCTCCGCGTGCTCGGCATCTCCTGGAAGGAATTTGACATCTATCCATACCGAGGTGCTGAAAAACTCCGCGTCAAGCTGGAGGATGAACTCAAGGCCGGTGACATTGCAGCGATAGTCTATTCCAACCCTAACAACCCGGCCTGGATATGTCTGGACGAGGATGAACTCAAGGTGGTCGGCGAACTTGCAACCAGATACGACACCGTCGTGATGGAGGATCTGGCATATTTCTGTATGGACTACCGCCGCGACCTCAGCAAGCCTTTCGAGGCGCCGTTCCTGCCTACGGTGGCAAGATATACCGACAATTATATCCTGATGCTCTCCGCGTCCAAGATATTCAGTTATGCCGGTCAGCGCATCGCGCTCTGCTGCATCAGCGACAAACTTTTCGTCAAGCAGTACCCTGCGCTTTCGCAGCGCTACCACGATGCCGGAGTATTCGGAGTGACGCTCACAGCTTCCATTCTCTATATGATCACCAGCGGCTGCACCTCCACCACTCAGTACGCTTATGCGAGAATGCTCGAGCTCTCCTGCGACGGCAAGATTAATTTCGTGGAGGATACCCGCGAATACGAGCGCCGCGCATACAGGATGAAGGAGATTTTCTGCCGCCACGGATTCAGCATCGTATATGACCGCGACGTCACCGAGAAGGTCGGAGACGGCTTTTTCTTCACCCTTGGCTATGGCGATATGACCGGCGAACAGCTGCTGCTCGAACTGATGTACTACGGCGTCAGCAGTATCTGCCTTTCGACCACCGGCAGCCTCCGCAGCGGTGTGCGCGCCTGCACCAGCAGGATGCGCGAAGAGCTCTACGACGTACTCGAAGAGCGTATGAACGAATTTGAAAAAGATCACCCACAAGCATAATCAGAAATGATCTGGAACTCACACAAGGAATGTATGCCGAAGGATGAGTTGAGGCTCCTCCAGGGCAAGCGCCTGCACAAAGTGGTGGCGTATGTTTATCACAACGTGCCATTCTACAGGGATAAGATGCAGGCCCTCGATGTCACACCGGACGATATCCGCAGCGTGGAGGACATCACCAAACTTCCTTTCACCACCAAGCAGGATCTTCGCGACAACTATCCGTTCGGTCTCCTGGCCGCTCCGCAGAGCGAAATCGTCCGCGTACACGCCTCTACCGGAACCACCGGCAACCCGACCATCGTCGGTTACACCCGCAAGGATATCGAAATTTGGAGCGAATGCATGACCCGCTGTCTGAGTTCGTACGGCATCAGCCGTGACGACCTCTTCTCGGTGGCATACGGCTATGGCCTCTTCACCGGCGGCCTGGGCGTCCACTATGGTGTCGAAAACCTCGGCGCAGCCGTAGTGCCGGCATCCACCGGCAATACGGAGAAGCATGTCCGCCTGCTCCACGACCTCGGCATCACCGGCATCGCCTGCACGCCGTCCTATGCTCTCCATCTTGCGGAGACCATGGACAAGATGGGTATAACCAAAGATGACATCAAGCTCCGCGTGGGAGCCTTCGGCGCAGAGCCGTGGACCGAGAATATGCGAAAGGAGATTGAGAGCCGTCTCGGCCTCAAGGCATACAACATCTACGGTCTCAGCGAGATAATGGGTCCTTGCGTAAGTTACGAATGTGAATGCCAGAACGGCTCGCACATCAATGAGGATCATTTCTATCCTGAGATCATCGACCCTGTCACCTGCGAACAGCTGGGTTACGGACAGCAGGGCGAACTCGTCTTCACCACCCTCACCAAGGAGGGAATGCCGCTGCTCAGATACCGCACAAAGGACCTGAGCTGCCTGATGGACGGCGAATGCGCCTGTGGACGCACATCCGTGCGTATGGGCAAGATTACCGGCCGAAGTGACGATATGCTCATCATCAGGGGCATCAACGTATTCCCGAGTCAGGTCGAGAGCGTGCTGCTTACCATCCCCGAGTGCGCTCCGCATTACAAGCTCATCGTCGAGCGCGTCAACAACCTTGACACCCTCACGGTTCTCGTCGAGATCCGTCAGGAATATTTCGCACAGGGCTTCGACACCCTGTCGCCAATCACCGACCTCGAGAAGAAGGTCGCAGCCAAGCTCAAGAGCGTGCTGAGCATCGCCGCCAAAGTTCAGATCAAGTCTCCGAACACCATTGAGCGCAGCGAAGGCAAGAGCAAACTTGTAGAGGACAGAAGAGTTTTGAAATAAATTTTAATGATATGCAGCAGGTTTCCGTTTTTATCGAAAATACTTCCGGAACGCTGACAGGCGTTCTTGAGACTTTGAAGAATGCATCTGTACAGATGTATGCCATCAGCATTGCTGACACCTCCGAATACGGCATCTGCCGTATAATCTGCGAAGCGCCGCAGAAAGCGTATTCCGCGCTTCAGGCTGCAGGATTCGCCTGCTCTGTATCTGACGTCATAGCAGTTGGCATCGGCAACGAACCGGGCGACGCCGCCGATATGGTGGCGCTCTTTTCGGTTGCCGGCGTCAGTATTGCATATCTCTATTCATTCCTGCTCGCCGGCCGTCCGGTGCTTGCATTCCGCACGGATGATACCGCCCGCGCAATAGAAATCATCGCCGAAAACGGTCTTGAAATGATTGAAACAATATAACGAAGACAAAATGAAAAGATTATTTGTTGCGGCTGCAGTGCTGCTTTGCTGCCTCAGCGCCAATGCCCAGTTCACAGTGGGCGCCGGCTACTCTTATAGGACAGTGGCTGAAAAACTTGTCGCAGATCCTATTGGAGAAGATGCCGTATCGCACGGAGTCTATATCGAGGCCGGATATGATATTGCGTTTAACAGACGCTTCTCGGTACTTGCGCTTGCGCAGTTCGGAGATTATGTCGGCAGCGGCAATCATTTCTATACCAAGGTGCCTCTCCACGGCAAATATGTCTTCGCTTCCGATGAGAAACTCAAGCTATTTCTCTATCTCGGCCCTGAGTTCTATTACAAGGTGGCCGAGAACACTGCGGACAGTTTCGATTTCTCATATCACGACTTGAAATATAACCGCTGGAATGTCAATATCGGCGGTGGTATCGGTGGCGATATAAGGAAGCATATCCGCGTGAAGATGGGTTATGACTGGGATTTGCTCAATAATGTCAAGAACGACCTGAACGGCAACTATCACAGTCACGCCAAAGATTTCAACGTAGGGGTGTCCTATGTGTTCTGATAGGGAATTCCATATCGGAAATAGAATATGACAGGCAAATACAAAGTCGTTACTCTCTGTGGAAGCACACGCTTCAAGGAACAGTTCCTGAAGGCCCAGAAGCGCCTCACACTGGAGGGTAATATCGTTATCTCAGTGGGTCTCTTCGGCCATTCCGGCGACAACGAGGTATGGACGGAAGGTACAAAGGAGATGCTCGACGATATGCACAAACGCAAGATCGATATGGCGGACGGCATATTCGTCATCAATGTCGGCGGTTACATCGGTAGCAGCACGCGCAGCGAGATTGACTACGCACTTGCGCACGGCAAGACTGTGACTTATCTTGAGGAAAACGCCGCAAAGTAGTATCTTTGCGTCCGCAATCCTCGATGTATGAAAAATCTTGACAGAGACAGCATAGATTTCGGAAACGGGAGCATACCGCGCATCTTCGCGCAGATTCTGCTCCCGACTCTTTTCGGAATGATGTTCACCGTGCTCTTCCTGCTCACGGACGGAATCTTCGTGGGGAAGGGCATAGGCAGTGACGCCCTCGCCGCCATCAACATAGCAATGCCTGTGTTCAACATAGCCACAGGTTTCGGAATGATGTTCGCAATGGGCGCCTCGGTCGTGGCCGCCATACATCTGTCGCAGGATAATCTCAAGGCCGCGCGCATCAACGTGACCCAGGCCTTCCTGGCTGCCATCACTCTCGGCACTCTGCTTGCCGTGGTGCTCTATGCCTTTCCGGACAGGATCCTGCGCCTGCTCGGCTGCAGTGACGCTCTGATGCCGATCTGCCGCGAATATTACCTCTGGTTCATACCTTGCGCGCTCTTCGTGATGTTGCAGATAATGGGTCAGTTCATCATCAGATTTGACGGTTCCCCGACCTATTCGATGCTGGTGGAGATGATACCGGCCTGCCTGAACATCTTCCTGGACTGGCTCTTCATATTCCCTATGGGAATGGGCCTCAAGGGCGCAGCGCTGGCCACCGATATCGGAGCGCTGCACGGAGTCCTGATGGTGCTCTGGTATATGCTTTTCCGCCGCAGGTCGCTCTCCTTCTACAGGCTCAAGCGCAGCGCGACCAGCCTCGTGCTTACCCTGCGCAATATAGGCTATATGGCCAAGCTCGGCTTCTCGGGCTTTCTCGGGGAATTCGCCATGTCGGTGCTGACCCTGGCGGGCAATTATATGTTC
>JAZRZH010000008.1:0-8896 GCA_045601245.1 Bacteroidales bacterium | reverse complement strand
GGAATTGTTTTGCCGAGGCGTGATGGCTCTTAGATCTTTTCGATTCAATGAGTCAATGCTCTTTTTCAAGAAAGTCAGACAAATAAAGGATAACGGCAGATTGGGTAGAATAGCTAATAACAACATTAAAAGTATCCGATTATTTATGAAATCAGCAAACCTATGATTACCCTATCTTATGTGCTTTGCGCTGGACCACCCAGGACCCGATGGCGTGGAAGTATGTCGGGATGAGTCCGTACAACTACTGCGGGAATGATCCGGTGAATCTGGTGGATCCGGATGGAACTCGAATTGTTGTGTATGGAAGCAATGCATTTCAGTCGAAGTATAATGATACTAGAAGTTGGTTGAAAGAGATGAATTGTGACCAGCTTTTAGTTGATATTGAGAAGAATCCTAATATTGTCGTAGAGATTGTAGAAGGTGGTTTAAACCAAATAATAAAAACGCGACATAGTAAATCATCACATCCGAAACTAACTGGAGTTACTATCGAATGGAATCCAAATGTATTCATGAAAAACAAAAGTACTTATTATTCTCCGGCTGTAACGATAATGCACGAGATAAAACATGTTTGGGATGCGATGACTGATTATAATAATTATCGAACAGACATAAGTAATGGCATGAATTCATACTCAAATATGGCTGAATATAAAGCGATATTATTCGAAACCGGTATTGCTAAACAGCTAGAAGAACTACCACCAGATGCCACCATATCCAGAAATAATAGTTTGGGAGAGATCGGTATGTCTACAGAAGGCTTATCAGCGATGCAGCAATCAACAATCGCAAAACATACGAATTATCCACAGATTCCAAAAATTGATCCTCCCGTTATATTAAATAAATTGCTTAACAATGAATAATAACCATAGATTTATTTCCGTACTCTTTTGTATTCTGCTTTCCATAAGTGGCTTGCAAGCTCAAACCAGACTTCGTTCGCTTGGGGCTATGAGGGTTTTATATGATGGCTATTCCGCAAAGTGTATTTCCTCCGTGCTCGATACCTCTTCAAGCTGCTTGCCATCAGCTGCATTTTGCAACCCGGCTCATGGCGATGGATTCTACCTTGATACTGATAGCAAGGCAATTATATATACGAATTATTCATCACCAAGGAAACATTCGCTTGAAAAAAGGACAATTAAGGCTGACAGTATTTTGTGCTATGCTCTCAAGAACTTGATTGAACTTGCTGTCCGGACTTCTTCTCCAGCAGCGGAGAATGATGATATAATCGATGGGATGGAAGTATATTTAATAAGCGGAAATGATATTGCTTGCAATCGCGGATATAGCAGGATTCAGAAGGAATTATATGATGTAATGAGGAGTATCTGCACTGCCTGCAACGATGGCATATCGCTGCCGAGGGTTGAATTGCTTCCTCGTATTTCCAGACTTGAAGCGGAATATAAAAAACTGGTGAATCTGGATTATTGGCGATTTGAAGATAATGGTCATTTTGGAGGATGGGCATATTTTGGGCTTGGATATAAGAATTACAGGATTTATGTTGATGTAGCGCCGGATCTTGCGATAAAGTTTACCGATGATAATCACAATAAAGAAATACTATTGCCGTTAGCTGAATACTTAATTGCTAACTGCAGCGGACCGACGATTTGCTCTATCTTGATTACTAACGATGCAAAAATCAGGTGTCAAAAGGATATTCAAGATATTGTAATATCGCCGGAATATTTCCAGAAGGATAGTCTTATCTCGATTTGCAGACAAATATTATCGTCCAGTCGCTAAAAACATAATTCTGGCACAAGTGTAAAAACCAACGACTGACGCCATGAGACGCCTCCACACCATACTCCTTCTCATGCTGCTCAGCGCAGCGGACGGCCTTGCCCAGAGCGGGATCTACAACAACATCGTCGGCAGCTCACAACATCGGAGCAACTCATCCGCCCCGATGGACAATCTCGCATACACGTATGACGGCAACCGCATAGCCTCGATCAACGGCATGCAGTACAACCACGATGCCAACGGCAACGTCACGGAAGACGGATATCACGAGACGGAAACGTCATATAATCTTTTGAACCTTCCTTGTCGCGTCGAGAACCCTGAGTCCACCCTGTATTACAGCTATATCGCCGACGGCACCAAGGTGGCGATGACAGCCGACGACGGCAGAGGATATGCCTATGCCGGAGATATGGTCTTCACGCGGAGCCCACAGGGCACATACTCGTTCGAGAGCATGGCCTACGGCAACGGCCGGATAGAGGGTGCCTCGAATACCGTCAGGAGATATGTCACGGACCATCTGGGCAATGTGAGGGCCATAGTGACGGGAAACAGCGTCGTTGAGCGCAACGACTACTATCCGTTCGGAGGAAGACATCCGAGGAACACCCTTCCCGTGCTGTCCGCCAACCGCTGGCGCCTTGGTGCCAAGGAGTCCCAGCCCTCGCTCACCGGCAGCCTCGTGGACTTCGGCGCCAGGATGTACGACCCTCACACCGGCCGCTGGACCACCCAGGACCCGATGGCGTGGATATTGCCAATTCTTGCCGTTAGTTCACTTTGTTCTCTTCCCTGAAATAGTATTCCCAATATGTTCCCGGCGCGGATGCGTTGGCTAAGAAAGTGCTGTATCGCCGTGATATCTCCTGGCTGATGTAGACGTCTTCACGGATGTCGCCCGAGATCAGGAGTGCCTCCTGATAATGTGACGGTATCGCTTTGCCGCTCCAGTCATAGCTGTAGAAAATGGTCAGAAAGTCGTCAAGATTGCGCTCCAGAAGCAGCAGGGCGAGCAGTCTGTCCATAACGGCGGGTGAGGTGTTGCCGCCCTTGTAGAGCTGCATCATATCATATGCGGCATCGTGTGTGAATGCCGGTGCAGTTGAGCTGCTGACTTCGGTTGAATCTCCGGCGGGCGCCAGGTTCCTGTATTTCTTGAAGATTCTCCGAGCCTGATGGCTGTAGTAAGGGTTGTGGCTCAGGATAGCGGCATACTTGGCTGCCATACCGTATTGTTCCGCATTGATGTTGCATCGGATAAGGCTGCGCATTGAAAGATGCGTCATCCCGTGGTCGAAATTGGTGCTGAACTGGAAAAACTGGTGAATGGCCTCGTTGGGGACACCGAGAGTCTCGAACAGGAAGGCTTGGAATAGGTTGCCGATGGCGTTTTTTTCGTTGCTGAGGTCAAGGCTCGCGGGTCCGGATACCGGATATCGGAACATTGATTCGGATAGCCTGACCTGCCCGTTGAGGGCGAGAAGTGCGAAAGGCATCATCAGCGGCTGCTCCATAACCTTTTCCGGCGTGGCGGTTCTGAGCACTTTGTCCCAATTGCCTTCACCGGCATTAACGACCACATTCGCCATCTCTTCATTGTCCCGGATATCCTTCCTGATACCGATAAGAGCAGCTGTACCGGCGACAAGCACTAAGGCAGCGACGATCTGCCACCAGCCGGGGTTGTCCGGACGGGCTTCACAAGCCTTGAAGAGCTGCAGGACTGGCCTGGATAGGAGATCCAGGGCTAATGAGATGAGCATCACAGCCGCGATGGCTGAGAGTTTTGACATATTTGCGGTAAAATACCAGGCGGTGAGGGCCATCGCTACCGCGAAAAGCCTGTGGAAAGGGACCCTGCATCTCTTGAGGAACGAATTCAGGCACAGGTATATGACTGTAATGATTGCCGCCGGGATCATCGGCCCTGCAACCGGTTCCGCGTAGAACTGGCCCAGGAAACTGCCGGTGAAATTGGACAGCGCCCAGGGATGTGAGAATACTTCTCGCAGCCAGTCTGGAGTGAGCAGGAAGAGCCCGGTGTCCTCTCTGAAAATCAGTGTGTAACGCTGACAGATGAGAGAGACGCAGAATACGGTCGCGAACAGTACCGAAGGGATTATGGCGCTTTTTTTCATCATTCAAACAGTTTGGAAACTTCTTTCTCGTAGCACGGTGCCTCCGAGTTGACGAATTCAGGGAGGTTGTAAGACTTGAGTCTCAGCAGGTTGTGGGAAGGGTTGCGTTGCGGGAGAAGGAACGGCTTGTCGAATGTGCCGTCCCCGTTGTAATGTGCGATGAACAGACGGGTGTATCTGTCATCGATCCTGCGGCTGCCGAATACCACCCATTTGCCGTTGGATGACCAGGAGTGGTAGCTTTCGGTGCCATCGCTGTTGAGATTGGCCGACGGCGCTGCCTCTCCGGTGGCAGGGTCAAGAAGCCAGAGGTCGGCTTCCTTGTGCCATATTGGAAATGTCGCGAAATCCGAACGGGTGAAGAGAATCTTTCCGTTTTTCATCCTCGGGAAGGAAGCGGAGCCTTCGGGGTCTTCCCAGACGACCCTGGGCTCCCCCTTGAACTTTCCCTCATCAAATCCGACGGACATCAGCCTGTAGTGAATCTCCCCGCGCTCCGCGACCACGTCAGCGGGCGTGTCGGCGGCGCAGAAGTACAATGATTTTCCATCCTCCGACCAGCACGGAAAGGTCTCCAGCCGATCTTCTCCGGACAGCATTTCCGGTACCGTGACCGAGTCATCGCGAAGGTCCATCAGTATGATGTCGGAAGAGGTGTCGTAAACCTCGACAGGCTGTGTATGGTCGATTGTGAAGAACTGGTGGGTGGAGTTGGATGAGAATGCCACATACCGTCCGTCAGGATGCCAGGCAGGGTAGGTGCCCTGCTTCTTCGGTCCGATGGCGGCCAGATTGATGATGCGGGCTTTCCCGCCCTCTATGAAGACGGTTCCTCCACCCTTGCCTCTGGCGTGGAAGAGCATCTTGTCCGCTCTTCCGTTCTGGAAAGTGTGGCAGTTGACGCAGCCGCCGTTGTTAGCGGTGTTGGTGACAATCTTTTTCTCCTTGAAGGACGCCAGTTCCCTCTGGCAGATACTGATGTCGTGCCAGCTCTCATATCCAGGTTCGATGAGCCTGTATGCGATGTGCGGATCTATGCTGTCCTCGGAGATATATATCGGGAATTCCTTGTACCTGACGGCGCCCTTTGCTCCTTTCTCCCAAGCTGTTACCGTAATCCATTCGGCGCCGTCCCGGAGTTCCCTGTGCTCCTTGAACCTGCGTCCGTCGGCCATCTCGAAGTTCAGTTCCGCGATGCCGCGGGGCACGGTGACACCCACATAATCCGGAAAGATTGGCGGGAA
This sequence comes from Bacteroidales bacterium, assembly GCA_045601245.1. Lineage (GTDB taxonomy): Bacteria > Bacteroidota > Bacteroidia > Bacteroidales > UBA932 > Cacconaster. The sequence continues at coordinate 3,732 of JAZRZH010000008.1, read as the reverse complement.
TTCTTCTGATTCGTTCACATAGCGGGGACCGCAGCCCTGAAGGCAAGCCATCAGGACCGCGCATCCGAACGCCAATGTATTTCTGGAAATCATAATTCAACGACTGTCTCCAGCAGAATCTCTCCTGAAGACTTGCCGACCTGGATGGCATACTTGCCCGGGTTGACACGCCACTTGTGGCCGTTCTGGCAGTAGTATGCGAATGCATCACGGTCGAGATGGATGGTGACCTCGGCGCTGTTGCCCTTCTTGCCTGCAGCGATCTTCACCTTCTCGTAACCCTTGAGTTCGTGTGCGGGACGGATGACCTTGGAGTCAATCGGTGCGACATATACCTGAGCCACTTCAGAGGCCTCCACATTGCCGGTGTTGGTGACGGTGAAATTGACGTCAAATCCTTCGCCTGCCGGTGTCACCGTGAGGTTTGAATAGTCAAATGAGCTGTATGTCAGGCCGTAGCCGAACGGGAACATAGGCTCGATGCCGAATTTCCCGACACCGCGGTAGCCGAGGAAGATTCCCTCTGAATACTGAATGTACGGATAAGGGTCGAGGCTCTTGCTCTTCTTGCTGATATCCGGGGTGAGGGCACTGTAGTGCTCGTATGCCGGGTTTTTCTCGATGGTGCCCCAGAATGTGAACGGAAGCCTTCCGGAAGGGGACACCTTGCCGGAGATGATGTCGGCGAGAGCTGTGCCGCCCTCCTGACCTGAATACCAGGCCATGATGATTGCTTTCACATTGTCCTTCCAGGCCGTGATGTCAAACTCTCCGCCGGAATTGGCGACTACTATGACATTCGGATTCAAGGCTGCGACTTCTGCAATGACGGAGTCCTGATTGTTAGGGAGTCTGTATTTCCTGTCAAAGTTCTCGCCTTCGCTCTTGGAGCTGAATCCACCTGCGAAGATGACAGCGGTAGCTTTGGCGAGGGAGTCCCTGTTGATGTTATTCCAGTCCATCAGAGCCACGTTCCAGCCCTTGCCGAGGTTTGCCATTCCCTGGTAGATGGAGATGGCTCTGCCGTCGATCGGGCTCATTCGTCCGGAACCTCCGCCGTAAGGCACGCGGTTGGCGTTCGGACCGAGTATGATGATATTGTTCTTTTTGCTTGCCTTGATCGGGAGGATGCCTTCATTCTTAAGAAGTACCGGACCTTCAACAGCTGCATTGTAGGCGAGTCTGCGGGATTCGTCATAATCCTCAGGGATACTTGTGTCCTGCATCGGCTTGTCGAGGAATCCGTATGCTATGAAGGACTGGAGGATGTGACGGCACATCTGATCGATGTCCTTCTTTGTGATCACACCGTTGTCCACGAGAAGTTTGACATCGTTGTATCTGAACACGCGAGCCTTAGGCATTTCGAGGTCAAGACCGCTCTTTGCACATCCGAGGAGTGTGTAGGTGGATGTCCAGTCGGACATCACGATACCCTCGTGGCCCCAGGCGCGGAGATTCTGCTTGATAAGCCAAGGATCCTCTGCGGCGTGGACACCGTTGACAAGGTTGTAGCTGGTCATTACCGCACCTACGTGCGCCTTTTCAACCGCCTTGCGGAATGTCGGAAAGTATATTTCGTTGATGGTGCGTTCATCTGCGCTGGAGCTGACCCTGTGGCGGTCATATTCCTCATTGTTGAGGGCGAAATGCTTGATGGTGGACATCACGCCCTGCTCCTGTATGCCGGTGATGTACTGTACGGCGGTCTCGGAAGCGAGGTAAGGGTCTTCACCGTAATACTCGAAGTTGCGGCCGCAGAGTGCGGTGCGGTAGATGTTGACGCCCGGGCAGAGCATGATGCCGACTCCGCGCGCACGTGCATCATAACCGATACCGGTGCCGACACCCTTCGCCGCTTCGCGGTTGAATGTGGCAGCCAGAGAGATGCCGCAAGGATAATATGTACTCTTGGTCTTGTTCCGCACTCCCTGCGGACCGTCGGCCATCCTTACGGACGGGATGCCAAGGCGCTCGATGGCAGCTGTGTGGAAGCCGTCGACCTGTCCTGTGATGAGAAGGCATTTCTCCTCGAGGGTCATTTTCTCCACGAGGGCTGCTGCGCGCTCCTTGTCAGCCTTGGTGATGACGGGAACGGCTGCAGATGCACTCAGCGTGAGTGCTGCAAAAGTGAGAGTTGCAATAATTCTGCGCATATCATTTTGTTTTTGCGGCCTCCTCCACAAGCATTCCGAATATCTTCAGGAAAGAGGTGTCATCGGCCTTGATGTAAATTTCAGGATGAAATTGGGTGCAGATGATCATTCCGCCGCCGTCTTCGTATTCCGCGGCGAGACGGCCTGTGCGCTCGATGGCTTCGATGATGCCGTCTGCGGAGCGTGCGACGACCGAGAATCCCTGCGGAACCTCCCTGACGGCCTGATGGTGCAGGCTGTTGACCAGGGCCTTGCGGACTCCGAGGGCCTTCTCGAGGAATGATCCGCCTTCCATGGTGACGGTATGGGTGCTGTACCAGCCGGGTGTCGGGCTCTGGCGGTGCTTGATGTACGAATCCTTGACCTGGGACGGAAAGTCCTGCCACAGGCTGCCGCCGAATGCGACTGCCATAAGCTGATGTCCGCGGCATACTCCGAGTACCGGAATGCCCCTGCGGACGGCGGCGCGGACGAGTTTCAAATCGAATCCGTCGCGGCGCGGATCGGTCTCGCCGAGTTCGCGCACCGGCTCTTCGCCAAGACATCTGACCGGGTCGAAATCTACGCCTCCGGTCATCACCAGTCCGTCAATGGCGGATACGAATTTATCGATGACGGCATCATCGCCGGTTATCGGTAAAATTACGGGAGCGCCCCCCGCACGGCGGACGCTCTCGGTATAGTTTGTGATGAGATGTTCGGCTGTATCCCTGTATCCGGAGACGCCGATCAATGGAATTGATGTCATTTATTTGCTTGCTTCCTTGACGAGGAGTTCGAAAATTGCCTTGAAGCTCTTGTCCTTGCCGGCGACGAGGCCTTCCGGATGGAACTGCACGCCGATAATCATGGCGCCGCCGTCAGCGTAGCCCTTCAGGGGAGCGACGCGCTCTACTGACTCCACGATGCCGTCAGGTGACTTGGCAACCACCTTGAAGCCCGGAGCCGGTTCCTTGATTGCCTGATGATGGAAGGAGTTCACTACAGCTTTCTCGGAGTTGAGGCAGTTTGAGAGGAATGACCCCTTTTCAATCTTGATGCTGTGTGTGCCGTAGTTGCTTGGAGTAGGGCTCTGGCGGTGCTTGATGTAGCTGTCAGGGCACTGTGATGGGATGTCCTGCCAGAGGCTGCCGCCGAATGCGGCTGCGGTGAGCTGGTGGCCGCGGCAGATGCCGAGTACAGGGATGCCCTTCTTGACTGCTGCACGGATGAGCTTGACGTCAAATTCGTCGCGTACGGGGGCAATCTCGCCCAATGCGCGGAGAGGCTCCTCGCCGTACCACTTCAGAGGGTCGAAATCCTCGCCGCCTGACATGACAAGGCCGTCGAGATTGGCCACGATGGCTTCGATGACGGTGTCATCGGTTGTCACAGGAACTACCACAGGAGCTCCGCCTGCTGTGAGGACAGCATTTGTGTAAGTGGTGCTGAGCATGTTCTTGCCTTCTTCGGCATATCCTGAGATACCGATTACCGGCACCTTGGCAAACATAGTGGCAGCAGTGAAGACTGCTACGAGAGAAATGAGGATTCTTTTCATTTTGAATATGTTTTTAGTTGTTCTTTTTCCAATAGA
>JAZRZH010000007.1:0-3561 GCA_045601245.1 Bacteroidales bacterium | reverse complement strand
GCCCTCGGCTGTATCATCGGCTGGGGCGCATTCGTGATGCCGGGCAACAAATTCCTGCTCACAGCAGGACCGCTCGGCACCGCGATTGCAATGGCCGTGGCGGCCGTCATAATGATTATCCTTGCGTTCAACTATGACTATATGATCAACATCTACCCGGAGACGGGAGGCGGATTCATCTTCGCCAAACGCTCCTTCGGGCGGAGACACGCGTTCTTGTGCGCCTGGTTCCTGGGACTTTCGTACCTGACCATAGTACCGCTGAACGCCACCGCACTGGCATTGCTCGGCAGGAATCTGCTGGGCAATGTATTCCAGTTCGGCTTCCATTATACCGTCGCAGGATACGACATATACTGCGGGGAACTCCTGCTGGCCGTGGCGGCCCTGGTGCTCTTCGCACTGATCAACATCCGCGACATCAAATTCTCGGGATGGTTCCAGACCGTGCTGGTCTTCATGCTGGTGGGCGGCGTCGCCATTATCGGCGCAGGCGCCCTGTTCAGCCCACAGGTCAGCTGGTCCGGCCTCAGCCCGGCATTCAATCCGGATGTCAAGCCCCTGGCCGGCATACTGGCCCTGATCGCCATCGCGCCGTGGACCTTCCTCGGCTTCGACACCATACCGCAGGCCGCTGAGGAGTTCAACTTCTCCCCGCGCAGGACCAAGGCCATAATGATCTTCTCCATATTCTTCGGAGGTCTGGTCTACGTGGCCCTCAACACCGTGACGGCAGCCGTAGTGCCTGAAGGATACGCAGGCTGGCCGCAGTACCTCGCAGACCTGTCCAACCTTCAGGGTGTCAAGTCCCTCCCGACCTTCAACGCAGCCGCCCAGCTGCTGGGACGTGGAGGCCTCGTCTTCCTCGGGCTGGCAGTCCTCGCGGCCATACTTACGGGCATCCTCGGCTTCTATATGGCCACCAGCCGCCTGCTCTACGCCATGTCCCGCGACAATTTCCTGCCGCGCTGGTTCGGCACACTCCATCCGAAATACAGCACCCCGAAGAACGCAGTGATCTTCGTGATGTGCATCTCGCTCCTGGCGCCATTCTTCGGCCGCTCCGCCCTCAACTGGATAGTAGACATGTCCTCCATCGGAGCCGCCATCGGCTACGGCTACACCTCCGCCGCAGCGTTGAGGCATTCACTGCAGAAAAAAGATTACGGCATCGCAGTATCAGGCGCCCTCGGCGTGCTGATGTCCATTGCATTCTGCGTGCTGCTGCTCGTACCTGTAGGCAATCTGGGCTGCTCCCTCGGTCCTCAGGCATACATCTGCCTCGGCATCTGGACACTGCTAGGCATCATCTTATACTTCTCAAGCAGAAAAGAGGCGGACAAATCCGCTGCCATTAACGAATAACCGACACAATCTCAATACAAATGTCAGAAGAGAAATGGGATATCGTCATCAAGCCCCGCGAGAAACTCCTTTCCGTGGACTTCGGCGAACTCTGGCGATATCGTGACCTGTGTTCCCTCTTTGTCAAGAGGAACATTGTAGTCCAATACAAACAGACAATCCTGGGGCCGCTCTGGTATGTCATCCAGCCGGCCCTCACAGTAATAATGTATATGGTCGTGTTCGGCGGCATCGCCGGCATCCCGACCGACGGCATTCCGCAGCCGCTGTTCTACCTCGCCGGCGTGGCGATGTGGCAGTACTTCGCGGACTGCCTCAACTCCACCTCCAACACCTTCGTCAAGAACGCGGGAATATTCGGAAAAGTCTATTTCCCGAGGCTCGTGATGCCTATCTCGGACGTGATATCCAACCTGCTGCGCTTCTCGATACAGCTTGGCCTCTTTCTGGTGGTATATATTTTCTACGCCATCAAGGGCTGTCCTGCAGCGCCGAACGCATACGCATTCCTCTTCCCTCTCCTGCTTGTGATGATGGCGGGACTCTCGCTCGGATTCGGCGTGCTCATCAGCTCGATGACCACCAAGTACCGCGACCTGCAGATACTCTTTTCCTTCATCGTGCAGCTGTGGATGTACGCCACCCCTATCGTCTATCCGATCAGTCAGGTCAAGGACAAGGTCGTGGCCGGCATCAACCTTCACACCCTGATGTCCCTCAACCCTGTCACTCCGGTCATCGAGACCTTCAAATACGGATTCCTCGGAGCCGGCGAATTCATAGGCTGGGGCTGGCTCGCTTACAGCTTCGGCTTTATGGTGCTCCTGCTCGGCGTCGGCATCGTAATATTCAATAAAGTCCAGAAATCATTCATGGACACTGTATAGCAGCTTGATATGGCAACAGCAATAGAATTTGACAACGTAGGCAAGCAGTACCGTTACCAACCGGATGCAAAGGAACGCGAAGCGGTGTTCGTGGCATCCTGTGTAGAGTGCGCTGCCGACCGTGAAGGTGTTGCCGCAAGCGAAATGTATCTCAGGATGCAGCGGGTCAATCTGATCGAGGACTATATCCTTCCCTGCTACGATGTTCTCCACGCAGAGAGCAGGGAAAACGTCACATTGGACATATTGAAAACCCTCCGTATCTGGGAAGATAAAAAGCTATCAGGGGAATAGTCGGTAATGCTGAATAAGCTCAATATGTGGAACAAAATAGGACGTATCATAAACCTCCTGTCAGTCCGCCTGAACGTGGACATAGTAAAAGCCACAGATATCTTCTACAGATCAAACACCTGCCGTGATCTCCACGACGAGTCCACGGAACTCTATCTGATGGGAGACCGCTACATCCTTGACAACTTGATAAATGAATTATGGCAACAGCAATAGAATTTGACAACGTAGGCAAGCAGTACCGTCTCGGTCTCGTAAGCACCCAGACACTGAGCCACGACCTCAACCGCTGGTGGACAGTCAACGTGCGCCACAAGGAAGACCCGTACCTGCGCATCGGCGAGACAAACGACCGCTCCGTCAAGGGCGCCAGCGACTATGTCTGGGCCCTCAGGGACATCAACTTCAAAGTCGAACAGGGCGACGTCGTCGGCATCATCGGCCGCAACGGCGCCGGCAAGAGCACGCTGCTCAAACTGCTCTCCAAGGTCACAGGCCCGACCACGGGCCAGATCCGCGCCCGCGGACGCATAGGCTCCCTCCTGGAGGTCGGCACCGGATTCCATCCGGAAATGACGGGCCGCGAAAACATCTTCATGAACGGCGCCATCCTCGGCATGTCCAAGGCAGAGGTCGCCCGCAAACTCGATGAGATAGTAGATTTCAGCGGCTGCGAGCGCTACCTTGACACCCCTGTCAAGCGCTACTCCAGCGGAATGATGGTACGCCTCGGCTTCGCCGTCGCCGCACATCTCGACCCTGAAATCCTCGTCGTCGATGAGGTCCTCGCCGTCGGAGACGCCGAATTCCAGAAAAAAGCCATCGGCAAGATGAAAGACGTCAGCCAAGGCCAAGGCCGCACAGTCCTCTTCGTCAGCCATAACATGGGTGCCGTGAGGAATCTGTGTAACAATGGCATAATTCTAAACAACGGTAAGATACACCATTTTGGTCCAGTGGAGGAGTGCATAAACTCCTACTTGAGCATGAGCACATCCGTGTCCGATGTCCCCCT
>JAZRZH010000006.1:0-6801 GCA_045601245.1 Bacteroidales bacterium | reverse complement strand
CCCGGCAGGATGAGCAGGTCGAAACGCTTGTTGGCCCTGATGAGGGCGTCCACCACGCGTATTGTATTTGACGGGCTGACGTTATCGTCATAGTCGCCGTGTACGAGCATCAGGTGGCCCTTGAGGTTCTTCGCGAGCTCCTGGTTGGTCTTGATGCTGTACTTGAATGTGGTGTCGCCCTTTTCGGAAATGGTCTCCTGGACTCCGTGATGTGTTTCGCTCCACCAGCGGTTGTAGATGCTGTTGTCGTGATTGCCTGCGCAGGATACGGCTACCTTGAAGAAATCAGGGTATTTGAGTATCGCCGCCGTTGACATAAATCCGCCGCCGCTGTGGCCGTGGATGCCGACACGGTTGATATCGATGAAGCTGTAGCGTGAAGCCAGCTGCTGGATGGCGTATTTCTGGTCTTCCAGACCGTAGTCGCGGAGATTGCCGTAGCCGTAGTTGTGATACCACTTCGAGCGGTCAGGGTGTCCGCCGCGGTTGCCGACGGTGATGACTATGAACCCAATCTGTGCGAGGCGGTCCTTGCGGAGGAAGCCCTTGCTCCAGTTTTCGTCATTTCCTTCAACCTGAGGTCCCGGGTAGACATAATCAAGTATAGGATATCTCTTTGTGGAGTCGAAATCAAACGGCTTGTACATATAGCCGTAGAGATCGGTGATGCCGTCAGCGGCCTTTACCTTGAACGGGGTAGGGAACTTGTATCCTGCGGCCAGCAGCAGGGAGAAGTCGGCTGTCTCGAGGGCAGTTTTCTTGCCGTTGTTGTCATAGAGAGCTACCTGAGGGGTGCAGTCCACGCGTGAGAAGCTGTTTACAAAGTACTTGCTGTCCTCGCTGAAGGAGACTGACGCCGAACTGTAGTTGGCATCATCGAGCTGCTTCATACCCTTGCCGTCGAGTCCTGTGCGGAAGATGTGTGCGTGGTAAGGATTCTCATCCTTGTTGACACCCATTGCGAGGAAGTAGACGACGCGGTTCTTTTCATCCACTGAAAGGACCTTGTCCACGTGGAATGCACCGTTTGTGATAGGGTTCTTCAACTGTCCGTCGGCGGAGTAGAGATAAAGCTGAGCCCATCCAGTGCGCTCGCTCCACCAGATTATCTCCTTACCGTCATTGATGAACTTTACCGGCTGGGTCTCGATATAGGTGTTGAGGCGCTCCTCGATGATCGGAGTGACTGTGAGGTCGGATACGTTCACGGCGCAGACGTCGATTCTCTTCAGGTCGCGGCTGTCGCGTTCGATATAGAACTTGCTGTTGTCGCCGGCCCATACCGTCGGCTTCCATTCCTTATAAGAGTCCTTGATTGTGGAAGGCTTGCTTATGATGTCGTTTGTCTGGTCCTTGTATGCGGTGATGGCGATTTCGCGCTTCGAGCCGTCCGTAAGGTCAAAGATGAAAATTCCTCTCATCGGACCCGGCTCGCCCGGCATCTGGTATTTGTAGGTGTTCAGGGTAGGTCTCGGCTCGGAAACGGAATTGATGGTCCAGAGCTCCTTGATATTGCTCATATCGACCCTCGAGGTGACGAAATATCTTGAGTCAGGTGACCAGCAGCCGCTTGCCGATGACCTTGCCTTCTTGTCGGAAACCTTCTTGCCGGCACCGCCTCCATATGCGATGTCATCCGTCGCGTCGGTCGTGAGCTGATGGTCGACAACGGTCGAATCCTTCTTGTCCTTCATCAGTTTCTTCATATCGTCGAAACTCATCCAGTAGAGGTTGTGATTCTTCGTGAATACGACCTTGGTGCTGTCAGGTGAAATCTTCGCCCAGGAAGGGATGGCGTTCTTCTCCTCTTCGCCGGTGACATCCTTCAGCTCCGCCGAGTTGATGTCATACTCGAAGCGGAATACCTTCTTTGCGCCCTTGACCTCCTTCTCGCCCTCCTTCTTCTCCTTCGGCAGGCTGCTCTTTATCTCAAACGAGAAGGTGTTGTCATCCTTCAGCTTTAGCTTCTGGAAAGGGATATGCTGTGCATCGAAAGGGTCCTTGATGATTTCGGTCAGCTGCATGGCGAGTTTCTCCATGTCGAAAACCGGCTTCTTGACGCCTGTCGCGGCATCCACGATATAGTACTGTGTGCCGTTTGATGTCTTCCACTCGTACCAGAATTTGTCGCTGTTTACCATCCACTTCGGGCTGGCAGTGGTGGAAAATACCATCTGGCCTACTCTCTTCGCGGTGAATCTGGCCGCAAGTTCATAATTAGGCTCGCAGACATCCTTGTTCTGTGCAACGGCAGCGGAGCAGAACAATGAGAGGGCGAACCCGATAATTAATGCTTTTTTCATAGGGAAATATTGAATTTGATTGTTTGTCATTGCTTCGGCCATTCACCTACCTCCATATCGCGTAGCTGCCCGTCCTCTATCCTGAACCGCAGAGCGGTGCGGACTAGGTGGAATCCGAATTTTCCGGCAGCGCCGGGGTTGAGCACCATCATTCCGCGGCTTTTGTCATTCATCACCTTGAGGATGTGGGAATGGCCGCACACGAATATGTCCGGGCGGTATCCGGCAATCAGCTGCGCGGCCTTTGCGTCGTATCTTCCCGGATATCCTCCGATATGGGTCATAAGGATCTTCAGCCCCTGCATCTCGATGGTCTGGACACCTGGATACGCTGCGCGGACATCGTAACCGTCGCAATTGCCGGAAACTCCGGTGAGCGGCTTGAACGCGGCTATGGCGTCGGCTGTCTCCAGATTGCCGAAATCCCCGGCGTGCCAGATGACATCCACCGGTTCCAGGAATTTCCTGAGAGGGTCATCAAAAAGACAATGAGTGTCCGAAATAAGTCCGATATATGCCATATTTGAGATAATGCTCTACAAAAATAGTAAAAACAAATAGATTGTTTTGCCTTTGGTCAATAATGATTATCTTTACAGAAAATATCATTAAGATGGAAAAGTGTTATATATCTCCGGTAGCCGGGATTTCCGTGATATCTTCGGAATCGTTTTTTGCAGCGTCAGGTGACAATGAAAGTTTTACAATAAAGCCTGGGGAGTTTGACGGCAAGCTGGATAACGGTAATCATCTTTTCCCGGATTTCTTTTAGCAGGCGCTTCGAGTAATAATGGGATTGGAGTTGTTTTTCTCTAAGGGTGTCACTGACGGAGAAAGATGTCTTGACAGGGAGGAATCCAATCATTGCGTCCGTGTCCTCCGTCACAGGAAGGGGGATGTGATTCATATCATCGACGGAACAAGTTCCCTGTATGTATGTACGATAACCGATGATGACCCCAAATGCGTGGCATTCGAGGTCAATGAAAGAATTGACGGTTATGGTTCCCATCCATATCGTCTCAATATCGCCGTTGCACCTCCTAAGAACATCGACCGTTTCGAATGGTTCTCCGAAAAGGCCACTGAAATAGGTGTAGACGAGATCACGCCGCTTTTCGGCGAATACTCTGAGAGGAAGATATTCAAGCCGGAGAGGGTGGAGCGTATTCTGATATCTGCTGCCAAGCAGTCGCACAAGGCTGCTGTTCCGGTGCTCAATGATGTCGCGGATGTGATGGATTTCATCGCGGCCAATGACTCTTCCGATGCCCTGCGGCTCATCTGCTACTGTGACAGCGTGGAGTGCTTCGGCGCGAAAAAAATCAGCATCAACGAAGCCCTTGCAGGACTCTCCGGGGAGCGTCCCGTTATCATCATGATCGGCCCTGAGGGGGATTTTTCACGCGGCGAGGTGAAGGCTGCGATAGATTCGGGATGGCAGGTCGTCTCGCTGGGAGAAAGCCGGCTCCGCATAGAGACCGCCGCTCTGACAGCGGTGGCCGCCGTATATCTCAAATTCTGTTGAAATTCAATAATGCAAAAATGAAAGCATACAGGACTTTATTCGCTTTGGCACTGGCGGTACTCGCCGGAATGCCATCAGCCGTGGCTCAGCACAGCCGCGGATTCTACAAGGACGTCTTTATGGACAGCGGTATTCTGGTGACATCCAGGAAGGACCTTCCGACAGCCCGTTCACTCGGTTATACGATGGAAGCGTTCATCTCCACCCAGCATAACGACTCCACCACCAAGCTGACCGCCATCGATACAATGCTCCAGACCGAGGTCATCGCAGGCAATCCAATGGATGAAAACGGCGTTCTGCTCTATCCTGACGGCGCTCCGCGCTTCAGGGTCGTATATATGAACGGCGGCAAGGCGGTAAATCACGCCAAGACCCTCGGCGAGCAGGGAAGGGGCAATTACCAGCAGTATATCAAAAACGGCGGCAGCTATGTCGGCACCTGCGCGGGAGCGTTCATCGCCTGCAGGGCAACGGCTTCCCCGACTGCCGATTCCGCAAAGATGAGCAAGGTGTATATGGGCCTCTGGCCGGGCTGCACCACTGGCACAAGCCTTGGCAAGTCCGAAACCGATATGGCCATCCCGGAGGATTCACCGCTGCTCAAATATTATGATTTCGGAGGCAACCTGAATGTCGAAGGCGTATACCACAACGGCGGATGCTATGCTAATCAGACCTTCCTCTGGCCCGAAAAGACCGAGATCCTCGCATACTATCAGGTATATGACCGCAAGCTCAAGCGCGAGCTCAACGGGCATCCTTCAATCTGGGCCTACAAGGACAATGAGTTCACGGGCCGCGTGGTTTCCTGCGGTTCCCATCCTGAGGGAAAGACAAGCGGCGAGAACTTCTATCTGATGAAGGCGATGCTCGACTATGCTATGGACGGCAATGGTGCTCCGCGCGTCAAGGCCGCTCTCTCTGACGGTGCTCCACGCATTATGGACAGGATGACCCACGACAACGCGCCGGAATACACCCGCATCGGTGACAAGCAGTACCACCATTATACCTATGATGTCCCTGCCGGTTGCGACAGCCTCGTCATAAGGCTCGAGAGCATCAAGGGCTGGAGCGATTTCGATATGTACCTTTATGCCAATCCTGACGATTTCGCATTCAATGACAACGCCTGGTACCGCGAAGTCTCCCTTGGATTTGACAAGGATCTGGTCGTAAAGGCTCCAAAAGAGGGCAGACTTTATATTTCAGTGTTCTGCGACACCACGGTCGATGCATATATGACAGCCTATGGCGAACAGTACAAGGGTCGCGTCGACGTGCTCAACGGCGTGCCGTACAAGATTACCGTCAATCCCCTGCCAGTTGAAGAAACACCTTCCAAATAGCAAATAAAACATTAAGAATCTGTTTTGAAATGATTGATTAAAAATTTTACTGGAGATTTTCCAGATGTTTTCGTCGGATTCCGATGGAGCAATGGGGTTCCATTGTGACTGAGGGATCCGGCGGAAACAGCGGAAAAGATACATAAAAGAAAAATTGGATTGTTTCAAAACAGAATTCTAACTTTGCCGATCATTTCAAAACAGAATATGAAGGCAGATTCTAATATTTAAAGCAATATTGTTATGAAGAACATTCTTTCAGAACGTCTTAACAAACTCTCCCCATCCGCTACTCTCGCTATGTCACAGAGAAGCGGAGAGCTCAAGGCTCAGGGTGTGGATGTCATCAATATGTCAGTGGGCGAGCCGGATCTCAATACTCCGGACCATATCAAGGAGGCCGGCAAGAAGGCCATTGACGACAACTGGACCCGCTATTCGCCGGTTCCGGGCTATCCTGATATCAAGAAGGCCATCGTCGAGAAACTCAAGAAAGAGAACAACCTCGAATACACCACCGATGAGGTTCTCGTTTCAAACGGCGCCAAGCAGAGTGTCTGCAACACTGTTCTCGCACTTGTCAACCCCGGTGACGAGGTTATCGTACCGACTCCGTACTGGGTAAGCTACCCTCAGATGGTGAAGCTTGCAGAAGGCACTCCTGTATTCATCGAGGCAAAGATCGAGGCTGATTTCAAGATTACTCCGGCCCAGCTCGAAGCTGCCATCACCCCGAAGACCAAGATGATAATCCTCTGCTCACCGAGCAACCCTACCGGTTCCGTATATTCTGAAGAGGAGCTCAAGGGTCTCGCCGAGGTCATTATGAAGCACGAAGACCTCTATGTCGTCGCCGATGAGATCTACGAGCATATCAACTATATCGGCAAGCACGCTTCCATCGCTGCAATACCGGGTATGCGCGAGCGCACAATCATTATCAACGGTGTTTCCAAGGCTTATGCAATGACAGGATGGCGCATCGGTTTCATCGCTGCACCGCAGTGGATCGTGAAGGGCTGCAACAAGCTCCAGGGTCAGTATACCAGCGGTCCGGCTTCAATGAGCCAGAAGGCTGCAGTCGCTGCGTGGAATTCCGACCAGACCTGTGTCGAGGATATGCGCAAGGCATTCCAGCGCCGTCGCGACCTGATCGTCAAACTTGCGAAGGAAGTCCCGGGACTCGAAGTAAATGTCCCTCAGGGCGCATTCTACCTCTTCCCTAAGTGCTCTTCATATTTTGGAAAGAGCTGCGGTGACCGCAAGATCAACAACTCCACCGATCTCGCAATGTATCTCCTCGAAGAGGGTCACGTCGCAACTGTCGGCGGTGACGCATTCGGTTCACCTGAATGCTTCCGTATGTCTTATGCTACCTCAGATGAGAACATCATCGAGGCCATCAACCGCATCAAGGCCGCTCTTGCAAAACTCAAGTAGCCGTCCGGATAAGGCATAAAAAATCCCGGGCCGAAAGGGAGGGCACTGAAAAAGTCCCTTTGAGGCCTCTCTAAAAATCATCGAGGAGATGTTCAATTTATTTGGATATCTCCTCGATTTTTCGTAACTTAACCTTTGTAAATCAATGGGTTATGTTACCAATTCAAGGCACTTTACA
>JAZRZH010000005.1:0-2758 GCA_045601245.1 Bacteroidales bacterium | reverse complement strand
CTGCTGGTCGATGATACGTGCAGCTCTTTCAAGCAGTCTTGAATGGAGATAGAACACATCTCCAGGGTATGCCTCACGGCCGGAAGGACGTCTCAGGATCAAGGAAACCTCCCGGTACGCCACGGCCTGCTTCGACAAATCGTCGTAAACAACAAGAGCGTGGCGGCCCGTATCCCGGAAATACTCACCGATAGCGGCGCCTGCAAACGGAGCAAAATATTGGAGAGCCGCAGGATCAGCAGCTGTCGCCGCCACTATGATGGTATAATCCATCGCGCCCCTCGAGCGGAGAGTCTCCACCAGAGTGGCAATTGTGGAGCCCTTCTGTCCGACGGCCACATATATGCAATAGACAGGATCTCCCTTGAGGAAATTCGTTCTCTGGTTCAATATGGTGTCGATTGCGATGGCGGTCTTGCCTGTCTGGCGGTCGCCGATGATAAGCTCTCGCTGACCGCGACCGATAGGCGTCATCGCATCGATTGATTTCAAACCGGTCTGCAAAGGCTCAGTGACGGGCTGCCGGAAAATAACTCCCGGAGCCTTGCGCTCCAATGGCATTTCGAGGCGTTCGCCTTCGATGTTTCCCATACCGTCAAGAGGATTGCCGAGAGGATCCACAACTCTCCCCAGCATTCCCTCACCGACTCCGATGGAGGCGATTCTCTTCGTCCTGCGGACCTTGACACCTTCCTTGATCAGATCTGTCGGGCCAAGCAGGACCGCGCCCACATTGTCTTCCTCAAGATTCATCACGACTCCCATCACACCGCCCTCGAACTCGAGCAGTTCTCCGGCCTCGGCATTGTTCAGTCCCTGGATTCGTGCCACACCGTCACTAATCTGCAGCACGACACCCACTTCCTCGAACTTCAGGGATGTATCCACCCCTCTGAGCTGTCCCAGAAGGATATCGGAAATCTCACTTGCTTTAATTGTCTGAGCCATTATACAATTCTGTTTGTCTTTTCAATCAGTTCCCGGCGGATCAGTTCAATCTGACGGGAAACACTTGCATCAAGCAATAGGTCATCCACAATGAAGGTAAAACCTCCGATAAGTTCCGGATCGACCTTTGTTTTCATCTTTACACTGCAGCCCATCTTCTCCTGAATCAGGGCAGAAAGTTTTTCTTCGAGACCCGGAGCGGGCACCGCCGTCGTAAGGTAAGCCATCTTTATGCCGGACGCTTCATAATATTTCCGAACGAACGAACTGAGTGCGAGTTTGAGATATTCCTGGCGGCCATTCTTCACGACGACATCCACGAAACTCTTCAAGTCCGGTTCCAGTGTCTGAATCCTTACAGCGGGGTTTTCAAGCAACTGCTCCACCTGGTCGCACACCTGCTGCCCGCGGCCGGTCTCGGTCACGCGTTTGAGCAATGCTGCAGCATACCGCGAAGCTATGATGCCTGAATTCATACCTAACTGTTAATCTCCGCCTCTGCGGCTTCATCCACAAGACGGTTCAATAATTGTGTCTGTGCGTCCGTATTCTCAAGATTCTTGCGGACAATCTTCTCCGCGACATTGACGGAAAGGATTGCAACTTCCCTGCGGATATCCCTCAGAGCGGCTTCCCTTTCGTTCTCAATGCGGACTTTTGCATCCTCCACAAGTTTGGTGGCCTCCTCCTGGGCCTGCTGCCTGGCCTGCTCAATGATGCTGTCGCGGGCCTGAGCAGCCTCTTTCAGTATTTCGGACTGTTCGCGTCTGGCCTCCTCCACCATCTTACGGTGTTCCTCAGCCAGTTCGGAAAGTCTCTTCTCCGCCTCATCAGCTTTTCTGAGACTGTCCTCGATCTTCGTACTGCGGTCCTTTATCATCTTGGATATGACAGGGAAGCCGAATTTTGCCAGGATGAAGAACACAATGGCAAAAATCAGCGTCATCCAGATGATGAGGCCGCTGTCGGGAGTGATAAGTGACATTCCTTAAAAGTCTAGAAGATTGCGAGCAGACATACGAGCACTGCAAACAGGCAGACACCCTCGATAAGAGCACCGACGATGATTGCCGTGGTACGGAGACCGCCTGCGATTTCAGGCTGGCGTGCCGAAGCCTCCATAACTGACTGTGCCAGTTTGCCAATACCCAATGCTGCTGCGAGGGCAACGATACCTGCTCCGAGAGCGCCTCCGATCTTAGGGAGAGCTGCTGTGACTGATGCTTGAAGCAATGTTGTCAAAAGTAACATAATCCTATGAATTTAAAGTTAATATTATTCAGTTTCAGGTTCCTGATGCGCCAGACCGATAAATACGGAGGAGAGCATCGTGAACACATAAGCCTGGATGAAAGCAACAAGGAATTCAAGGCAATCCAGGAAAATGCCGAAGAATACCGCAATCACACCGAGAGAGCCGTTGATGAGAGGTCCCATCTTCACCGTAAGGAAAATCACGGCAACGGCACACAGAATCATTATATGACCCGCCAGCATATTGGCGAACAACCTGACCATCAAGGAAAACGGCTTCGTGAACATTCCGATTATCTCAATCAGCGGCATAATAGGAGCCGGCGCCTTGAGGAAGATAGGGACGTCAGGCCAGATAATATCCTTATAGTAGTGTTTGTTGCCGAACAGGTTCACCGCAAGGAACGTACATAATGCAAGCACCATAGTGATGGCGATATTGCCCGTCACGTTCGCCCCTCCCGGGAAGAACGGAACAATACCCAATATGTTGTTGAACAGAATGAAGAAGAACGCAGTCAGCAGATAAGGAGCGAATTTCTCATAGTCCTTGCCC
>JAZRZH010000004.1:0-66460 GCA_045601245.1 Bacteroidales bacterium | reverse complement strand
CTTCAACACCGGTGGTGTTGCAGTGCCTGTTCCAAAGCAGTTCACATTCACACTTAAACTCGGCATTTAATATTGAGGCGTATGAAAAAGATCAATATATTATCAGCAAGCGCCATTGCGCTTTCAATGACGGTATTCGCCGCCTCCTGCGACGAATTTCTGGACGTAATGCCTGACAACCGCGCCGAAATCGACACCGAAGAGAAAGTAATCCAGCTCCTGACAGCCGCATATCCTACAAATGACTACTGCGTCGTGGCTGAGTTCTCTTCAGACGATGTTGATGAGTACAACAATACTTACGTCGACTCACGATTCTTCACTCAGGTATATGAGTGGCAAGATGTTACGGAGACCAATAATTCCTCGCCGGAAAGGGTATGGGGATCGTGCTATGAGGCAATATCCACAGCCAACCATGCTCTGGAGGCTATCGAAAAGCTCGGTGGCGCCAATAACCAGAAGCTCAGGGAAGCCAAGGCTGAAGCCCTTCTCTGCCGCGCATACGGACATTTCATTCTCGTGAATATGTTCTGTATGAACTACAATTCAGCTACAAGCGGCACTGACCTCGGTGTCACCTATATGGAGGCTCCTGAAACCTCTCTTGACCCTGAATACAGCCGCGGCACCGTCGCAGAGGTTTATCAGAAGATAGAGCGCGACATTGAGGAGGCTCTCCCTATCATGGGCGATGTCAACTACAGCGTACCGAAGTATCATTTCAACCCTACGGCTGCATATGCGTTTGCAGCGCGTTTCTATCTCTACTATGAGAAATGGAACAAGTGCGTCGAGATGGCCAACAAGTGCCTCGGTGCGGCTCCTGCCAAGATGCTCCGCAACTATTCGGAGATTGCCGGAATGACTTCCAACTTCTCCGCATACTCCAACGAATACATCAATGCACAGCAGCCTTGCAATCTGCTTCTCCTGACTGCATACTCTACATTGGCGAGGTCATTCGGCCCTTATACTACCAATAAGAAATATGCTCACGGTAACTATCTTGCAGTCAATGAGACAGCAAAGGCTACCAATGTATGGGGCGCCAATACTGATTTCTATATGCAGATGAAGTCCTACAGTGGAACCAACCGCGAGTACAACATCTACTGGAGAATCCCTGACCTGTTCGAGTATACCGACCCTGTTGCCGGTACGGGCTACAGACGTATTGTTTATCCTGCCTTTACGGCTGATGAATGTCTCCTCAACCGTGCCGAGGCCAATATCATGCTCAAGAACTTTGATGCTGCTGCTGAAGACATGAACATCTGGGTTAAAAACCAGATGAAGTCCGGCAAGGCCCTGGATCCTCAGAAGATCACTGATTTCTACAATGCAGTCGATTATTCATACTCAGACCTAGAAGGAAAGGAGTCAACTATCAAGAAGCACCTTAATCCAGGATTCGCCATCGATGCGGAAGGCAGTACCCAGGAGTGTATGCTCCAGTGTGTTCTTGGAATGCGCCGTATCGAATGCATGCCTGTAGGTCTGCGTTGGTTTGACGTCAAGCGTTACGGCATCGAGATCAGACGCCGTAAGATGACTGCTTCCGGTATTCCTGACAAGGTGACCGACATCCTCACAAAGGACGACCCACGCCGTGCCATCCAGCTTTCACCGAAGGTCATCGGCTCTGGTGTAATCCCTAACCCTCGTAACAAGTAAGGCTATGAAGAAATTTATTTTTACACTTATAGCGTTTACCGCAATCTTCGGTTTCTCATCCTGCCAGAAGGCCGATGACCTCAATCCGGAGAGCATCATTACAGTCGACAAGGTTGACTATACTCCGTTTGACTACTGGCTCGACCAGAACTTCGTGGGTCCTTACAATCTACAGTTCAAGTACCGCTACGAAGAGATCGAGTCCGACCTCAACTACTACACCGTCCCTGCGGATTACGACAATGCGATCAAACTGGCTCATCTTGTCAAATACCTCTGTCTTGAGGCATACGACGAGGTTGGTGGCATCGAGTTTACAAAGCAATATTTCCCTAAATTGATATTCTGCACAGGTGACTGGGAATACAAGAATAACGGTTCGATGATCCTCGGTACCGCTGAGGGCGGCCGGAAAATATTCCTCGGAGGTGTGAACCATCTTGATAAATATCTCAAGAGCAAGGATGACCTCAATACTTATTATTTCAAGACCATCCACCACGAGTTTACACATATCCTCAACCAGACCAAGGAAATGCCTACAACCTACCAGTTTATCACAGGTACGGCTTATGTGGCGGATGCTTGGAATACTGATGATTACAAGTCGGGCTATCTCGAGAGAGGCTTCGTTTCCGCGTATTCACAGGAGTCCTACACCGAGGATTTCGCGGAAATGCTCTCAATGTACGTATGCCATAGTCAGCAGGACTGGGACGTTTATCTTGAAATAGCAGGCGAGGAGGGTGCTGCCCTCATCAGCCAGAAGCTCGATATTGTCAAGGATTATATGCTCACTTCATTCAATATCGATCTTGACAAGCTTCGCGCTACGTTCCAGCGTCGTCAGGCTGACGTCATCGCCGGCAAGATCGATCTTACTGATATCTCTATAAACTAGGAGGATTGAATTATGAGAAGAAAGATTTTCACAACTCTGGCATTGGCCATTTCATTGTTCTCAATGCAGTCCTGCCTGTTCAACCAGGAAGACATTTTTGACCAGTCATCCTCAGAGCGCCTCAGTGCTGCAAAAGATGAAGCCCGCAAGATCCTTATGGATGCGGAGTACGGCTGGCTCCTTGAGATGTTCCCTCAGTCCGAGCAGGAACATGGCGGTTTCGCCTACACTCTCAAGTTCGGAGAGCTTGAGGTTGAGGTTCAGACCGAACGTATGTCAGGCAACTACACCAGCCTCTACAAGATGACTGATGACAACGGTCCTGCATTACTCTTTGATACCTACAACAAGGCTATCCACGAATTCTCAACGCCTAGCGGAAGCTCCGATTCATATGAAGCCATGCACGGCGAGTTTGAGTTCGTCATTGTCAAGGCTACACCTGAACTCATCACCCTCCGCGGACCGCGCACAGGCAATATTATGTATATGCGTCCTCTTCAGGAGCCTGCAGAGTCATATCTCGCGAAGATTGACGAAGTTGCATCAAACTTTATGATGACCAGCATCGAAGGTAAGATGGGAGACACTGACGTCAAAGCCAAGATTGATACCGACAACCGTCATTTCACATTCAATGTTGACGGCAAGTCCAATACCGTTGCATACGCGATTACCGACACAGGATTGCGCTTTTACGAGCCTGTGACTGTAGGAAGCACCGTATTCGAGACATTTGACCTTACCGACGGTGGCAAGAGCCTTACAATCTCCGATGGGGCTGCCAATGGTACCTCTTTCGCCGCTGTATTCCCTGAAGGATATCGTATGTATGCTGACTATGCCGGCAATTACATGTTCAAGTATTCCAAAGGCGAATTCCCTGTGACCCTCGTTCCTGCCGGTGATGGCAAGACTTATCGCATGCAGGGTGTGAACGAGAATTACGAGTTCGTTCTAACCTACAGCAAGGGTACAGGTACTCTCTCATTGCTGACACAGATCCTTACACTCGGCGGTGAATATGTCAAGGACGGTAAGAATTACATCGCACTGATGTCATGGGATTCCGTGAAGGGATATGTCAACTATAGCAGCAAGATCGGACTTGTGACCAAGTGGAACGGTGACGAGGCTCACCCTGTATATAACCTGGTTGACAATGGAGAATGGGGAACGTATAGCGTTTGTTCATTCACATGCTATAGTATGAGCAGCACAACCCTTTCATCGTCCTACAAGGTAGGCAATCTGACTTCTACGGCATACTTCGCTTTCACAGGTGCCGGAAAACATCAGATCACCAATGTCGTATCACTCACTAAAGTCGATTAAGCATGAAGAAGATATTATTTGCACTGGCACTCGTTGCCACAAGCGTTGCAGGCCTAGTTGCCTGCACTGAGGAAGAGTCATTCAATCCTTATGCAAAGGAGTCTTCCATCAAGATCGTTTCGTCCAACATCTCTTTTGATGCTGCGGCACAGAGCGGTGAGGTAGTGTTCGAGGCAGACGGCACAGTTACTGCTGAATGCACTTCAGACTGGTGTAAGGCCACTGTCAACGGTAACAAGCTGATCGTGACCGTGCCGGAGAATATTTCATTCGAAGGCCGTTCAACCACCGTCACACTCAAGTGCGGCGATGAACAGATGAAACTTTATCCACATCAGCAGGGTATGCTCTTCTCATTTGCCGATCAGAGTGTCTCTGTCGAGATGAAGGGCGGTTCAGTGGAAATCAATGGTGCAAGCACCTTCGATGTGACCGTATCTGCAGACGACTGGATTGCATACGAGAAGACCGATTACGGTTACCTGCTTACCATCAAGACTAATGATTCCGGCAATGTCCGAAACGGCAAGTTCGTTATCAGCTGTGGTGACGCCAAGACCACTTATAGCATTACCCAGAAGTTCGAGCGCAGTTTCGCAGGTTCATACACGATGACCTATTTCACCGACAATGCCTGCACCAAGTCCGCATCCAAGGATGTGACTATCAGCCGTCCGACGGCTGATGATCCTAATTCATACCTGCTCAGCGGTCTCTGCAATTGGGATATTCCTATGCATTATGACGATGTCAACAATGAACTCTTCATCAATAACGCCCAGTATATCGGACAGTCCGATACACTCGGTGTGTTTGTGACAGTGTCATATTCCACACTTGACAAGGCGTCATTCTACGTCGGTTACTCCACAGCTGCGTCCTACAACGTTACATTCAGCTATCAGCTGAATGACGGAAAGTACACAATTGACCTCTTCGATTCCGCGAAGCGTATAAATACAGAGCGTCTTTCCCAGGGCTTTTCCATCTACACCTTCGCATGCAAGGAAGGTGAGAGTCTTACCACTGACCTCCGCAAGTCATCTCTGATGAGCGTACGTCAACCGAAACTGGTACAGAAATAAATTCTGTCACTCTCATTACTTAAAAGGCGGTCATTGTACCGCCTTTTTTATTATATTTGAAATATGAACAGACTTCTGATATTTGCATCGGCGCTGCACGATGCCACAAGCG
The DNA here is from genome assembly GCA_045601245.1 of Bacteroidales bacterium. GTDB lineage: Bacteria > Bacteroidota > Bacteroidia > Bacteroidales > UBA932 > Cacconaster. Next base: position 61,350 of record JAZRZH010000004.1, on the reverse strand, counting down.
TGATGGGTTCCAGAAAGGAACTTCTGGACAGCATGGTGGCAGTTTTTGACTGCGAAACAGTTTATGTCGATTCGACGGATACCTCCATCGGGCCTTTCGATGGCAGGACTCTGTGCTTCATTGCCACAGGCGGTACCGAGGAACTTTTCCGCAGCCATATTGATGCAGTGCCCGCACCGGTGACGCTGATTGCCGACGGACTGCACAATTCGCTTGCGGCCAGCCTGGAGATCAAGACTTATCTGGCGCAGAGAGGTGTCAGCTGCCGCATCATCAGTGCGGAGGAGGCTGTCTCCGGGAGTAGGGCTGTCCCATCGGCTTCATCGGCAGCCGGAGAAGGCACTGTGACGTGCCCGTCGGAAACTGTTCCCGATGCTTTCGGACTGGACATCTCCGACTGGGACCTGGCTGAGTTCGAAGGTCTTTTTGTCGGTCTGTCAGGAGGGGAGAGCCCGTGGCTGATCTCCTCGGGCATTGACCGCAGGGCGGTGGAGAAGAAGTACAGGATGCAATTCAGGGACATCCCGATGGATATCGTCCGCGAGAAATATGAAGCCACTGCTGATGATGACCCGGACGTGGAGGCGGCGGTGCTCGGTTTGAGGTCCTGCCTGTCCGGGGATCGTACTCTGGAGGACCTGACCAAGGCCGCGCGGATGTATGTCGCGCTCCGCGGAATCTGCGAAGACAATGGATTTGACGCCCTCACCGTCAAATGTTTCGACCTTCTGGACAGCTGCGGCACTACAGCTTGCCTGGCGTTGGCGCTGCTCAATGACGAGGACATAGTCTGTGGTTGCGAAGGGGATATCCCGGCGCTGTGGACAATGATATATGCCAAACGTTATATGGGCCGTCAGGCCTTTATGTGCAATCCCGCATCCCTCTGCCGCGAGGATCTGACCCTTGAACTGGCCCACTGCACTCTGCCGCTGTCGATGACAACCGCCTTCAGCCTGCCGTCACATTTCGAATCCGGCATAGGTATAGGCATACGCGGCGTACTGCCTGAAGGACGCTGCGCGCTGCTCAAGATTTCCGGCAGCAGGCTGCAATACCTTTACCGCGCTGAAGGCGAACTCGTGGCCAATACCAGTGTCCCCCAGCGCTGCCGCACCCAGATCCGCTTCCGATTTGACAACGCAGCCGACTTCGACCGCTTCCTTGCCACCGCAAAAGGCAACCACGTCGTCCTTGTGCGGCTGTAGAATGCGGTAATCAACCTTGCCTGTCGCCTGCGGACCCTGCTGTTCGTCTCCCGAGAAACATAGTTGAAGAGTTATTGCTTTCTCGCTGCAAATTCATTAAATTTGCAGGTTAATAATATTTTGCGATATAATATACTAACCAGATATGCAGGAAGAACTTTCAGTGAAGTACGATCCGTCGCAGGTTGAAGACAGATGGTACGCCTATTGGGTTGAAAACAAATATTTCCATTCGGAACCGGACGGCCGCCAGCCGTATACCATCGTGATCCCGCCGCCAAATGTGACAGGTGTGCTTCATATGGGCCATATGATGAACAACACTCTTCAGGATGTGCTCATCCGCCGCGCGCGCATGATGGGCAAGAACGCCTGCTGGGTACCTGGCACAGACCACGCGTCCATCGCCACCGAAGCCAAAGTCGTCAACAAACTTGCGACAATGGGCATCAAAAAGCGCGACCTCACCCGCGAGGAATTCCTCAAATATGCGTGGGAGTGGAAAGAGGAGCACGGTGGCATCATCCTCAAACAGCTCCGCCGCCTCGGCGCCAGCTGTGACTGGGACCGCACCGCATTCACTATGGACGAGGTCCGCAGCGAATCCGTCATCAAGGTATTCGTAGACCTCTATAACAAGGGCCTCATCTACCGCGGCCTGAGAATGGTCAACTGGGACCCGAAGGCGCAGACGGTGCTCTCCACCGAAGAGGTGGTTTACCGCGACGAGAAGTCCAAACTCTATTACCTCCGCTACTATGTCGCTGACGCCGACGTCAACCCTGTCAAGCCGACAGGCGAAGAAGGCGAGATCCTTCATAAGGATGAAAACGGCAGGTACTACGCTGTGGTGGCCACGACACGTCCTGAGACCATAATGGGCGATACCGCAATGTGTATCAACCCGAAGGACCCGAAGAACCAGTGGCTCCGCGGACACAAGGTCATCGTCCCTCTCGTGGGCCGCGTCATCCCGGTCATCGAAGACCGTTACGTGGACATCGAATTCGGTACCGGCTGTCTGAAAGTCACCCCGGCGCACGATATCAACGACTACAACCTCGGCAAGACCCACAACCTCGAGACAATCGACATATTCAATCCTGACGGAACGATCTCCGAAGCCGCAGGCCTCTATGTGGGCCTCGACCGTATGGTGGTCCGCAAGCAGATCGCAAAGGACCTTGAAGCGGCAGCGCTGATGGAGAAGGTAGAGGATTATGATAACAAGGTCGGCTATTCAGAGCGCAATCCTGACACAGCAGTCGAGCCGCGCCTCTGCAAACAGTGGTTCCTCTCGATGAAGCATTTCGCTGACATCGCGCTTCCACCGGTGCTCGAAGGCAAGATCAAGTTCCATCCGGCAAAATATGTCTCCACATACCGCAGCTGGCTCGAGAATATCCAGGACTGGTGCATCAGCCGCCAGTTGTGGTGGGGCCACCGCATCCCGGCCTATTTCATCCCGACAGCGGAAGGCGGGGAAGAGAAGTTCGTGGTAGCCGAAACTCCGGAAGAGGCTCTCGCACTCGCTAAGAAGCTCCCGGGCTGCGCCGACATCACCGCGGATCAGCTGACCCGCGACGAGGATGCCCTCGACACCTGGTTCTCAAGCTGGCTCTGGCCTGTCAGCCTCTTCAACGGCATCGACAATCCTGGCAACGAGGAGATCAAGTACTATTATCCGACCAACGACCTTGTCACCGGTCCGGATATCATCTTCTTCTGGGTGGCAAGAATGATAATGGCGGGAGAGGAGTATATGAACGACGTTCCTTTCCGCAACGTATATTTCACCGGCATCGTCCGCGACAAGCTCGGACGCAAGATGTCCAAGCAGCTCGGCAACTCTCCTGACCCTATAGGTCTCATCGAGAAATACGGCGCCGACGGCGTACGCCTAGGTATCCTGCTCTGCACATCCGCCGGAAATGATATCCTTTTCGACGAATCCCAGGTCGAGCAGGGCCGCAATTTCAGCAACAAGATCTGGAATGCGTTCCGTCTCGTGAAGGGCTGGACAGCAAGTGACTGCCCGCAGAGCGAGGAGAGCCGCGTGGCTGTCGAATGGTTCAGGGCCAAACTCTCCGCCACCATCGAGTCGGTCAATCACGACTATGAGAACTTCCGCATCAACGATGCTGTGATGGCTGTCTATAAGCTCTTCTGGGACGACTTCTGCGCCTGGTATCTCGAGATAGTCAAGCCGGGCTTCGAGAACGGCGCACAGAAGCCGATGGACAAGGCTACCTATGACGCCACCATCGGATTCTTCGACGCACTCCTCAAGATGCTCCATCCTGTGATGCCGTTCATCACGGAGGAACTCTGGCAGAATATCGAGGAGCGCAAGGCCGGTGAGACCATTATGCTCCAAATGATGCCGGAGGTAGAGAAATACGACCAGGCCGTCATCGACGGATTCAACGTGGCCACCGAAGCTGTCGTCGCAATCCGCGCGCTGCGCCAGAGCAAGAACATCTCCCCGAAGAAGGCTCTCAAACTTCAGGTCAAGGGAGACCTTCCTGCGAATGCGGCTCCTGTCATTCGCAAGATCGCTAATATCAGTGCCATCGACAAGGTCGAGGGCTTCGAGGGCGGAGCCGGACAGGCGTTTATGGTCGGCACCCTCGAGTTCAACGTCCCGCTCGACGGAATGATCGACGTGGCTGAGGAGATCGCCAAGATCAACGCGGAGATCCAGCGTTACGAGGGATTCCTCAAGGGAGTCAACGCAAAGCTCGGCAATGCGAAGTTCGTCGAGAACGCTCCTGCACAGGTCGTCGAACTCGAGCGCAAGAAGCTCGCTGATGCCACAACCAAGATCGAGAACCTCAAGGAGAGGCTCGCTGCATTGAAATAACCTTAAAACAACGCATATATGCACACTTTGTTTATCTACCCGCTGGCCATTCAGGGCTGGGAATGGATTGTCCTGCTTCTTCTCGTACTTCTCCTTTTCGGAGGCAAGAAGATCCCGGAGATGATGAAAGGCCTCGGCAAGGGTGTGAAGAGCTTCAAGGAAGGTATGAACGAAGTCGAGAAGGATATCAAGGATATCAAGGCCGACATCCAGAATACCGAAGAGCCGAAGAAGCCGGAGGAACCCAAGGCTGAGTAATGTCAGACGGAAACAATGAGATGACTTTCTGGGACCATCTGGATGCCCTCCGAGCGGTCCTGATACGCTCACTGCTGGTTGTCCTGGCGGTGAGTGTGGTCCTCTTCTGTTTCAAGCGGTTCCTTTTCGACGGCGTCATACTCGCGCCCACGCGGCCGGATTTCTTCCTGTACCGGCTTCTGGGCGTCGACGTGACACTCAATCTGGTCAACATAGAGGTCACGGCGCAGTTCATCATCCATATGAAGGTCACCTTCATCTGTGCGCTGATACTATGCTGTCCGTATCTGATATTCGAGATATGGCATTTCGTTTCGCCGGCTCTCTATGAGCACGAAAAGAAGGCGGTGCGCGGGGCATTCCTGTTCGCATCGCTGCTTTTCTATCTGGGGCTGGCCATAGGCTACGTCGTGGTGCTTCCTCTGATGGTCAATTTCTTCCAGGGATATACCGTCAGCGACACCGTCGTCAACACCATTTCGCTGAGTTCATATATGGCAACCGTCACCTCCACGGTGCTGCTCTTCGGACTGGTGTTCGAGTTTCCGACGCTCATTGCGGTTTTCTCGAGCCTCGGCATCGTGACCAAGGGGATGCTCCGCAAGGGCTGGCGCGTAGCCGTCTTCGTGGCGGTGCTTCTCGCCGCGATCATCACCCCTTCGGGCGACCCGTTCTCGCTCTGCGTGGTGTCGGTGCCGCTCTTCCTGCTGTATCTCCTGAGTGTTGCAATATGTAAGGACAAAGTGGAGGAGACTGTATGATTTCGATAAATGACCTGACAGTGTCGTTCGGTGGGACGACATTGCTTGACAATATTAATTTTCACATCAACGACCGCGACCGGATAGGCCTCGTGGGCAAGAACGGCGCGGGCAAATCCACGCTGCTCAAGTTGATTATGGGCCTTCAGAGCCCAACCTCCGGAAAGATAATGCGACCTTCCGGCATCAATGTGGGCTATCTGCCGCAGTTGATGGAGCATCATCATGGCAAGACTGTCATAGAGGAGACCCTTACGGCCTTCGATGACCTGAAGCAGCTCAATATCAGGATGGACGAGATTTCCGCGGAACTTGCGGAGAGGACTGACTACGAGTCGGCTTCATATTCCAGGCTGATGGTCGAACTCAATGAAGTGAGCGACGCCATAGCGATGCAGGGCAGCGAACCTCCCGAGCTTATGGCGGAGCGTACTCTGATAGGCCTCGGATTCAAGCGTGGCGAATTTGACCGCCTGACCGACACTTTCAGCCAGGGCTGGAACATGCGTATCGAGCTGGCGAAGATCCTGCTGCGCAAACCGGATGTGCTGCTTCTCGACGAGCCTACCAATCACCTCGACATCGAATCCATCCAGTGGCTGGAGGATTACCTTCAGGACTATACCGGCGCACTGGTGCTCATATCGCACGACCGCCGTTTCCTGGACAACTGTACCACCCGCACTGTGGAGATAATGCTCGGTCACATCTACGACTACAAGGTGCCTTACAGCCAGTATGTCGAACTCCGTAAGGAGCGCATCGCGCAGCAGAAGGCGGCATACGAGAACCAGCAGCGCATGATAGAGAAGACGGAGGAGTTCATCGAACGTTTCCGTTACAAGGCCACCAAGAGCAATCAGGTGCAGTCACGCATCAAACAGCTGGACCGCCTGGACCGCATAGAGATAGACGAAGAGGACCTTTCGACGCTCTGCGTCAAGTTTCCGCCGGCTCCGCGCTCGGGTGACGTGGCGTTCCTGGTCAAGGACGCCGTCATAGGCTACCCTCAGCCGGAGAATCCGCAGCAGCCGCGCAAGGTCATACTCAACGGCGTCAATGTCACTATCCGCCGTGGCGAGAAGGTGGCGTTCGTCGGACGCAACGGCGAGGGCAAGACCACGATGATGCGCGTGCTGATGAACGAGCTCGAGCCTTTTGCAGGCGAGGCGAAGGTAGGACATAACGTGAACGTGGGCTATTATGCGCAGAATCAGGATGACATCCTCATCAAGACCGATACAGTCTACGACACGCTCGACAAGGTGGCGGTGGGGGATATCCGCACTAAACTTCGCGACATTCTGGCGGCATTCCTCTTCAAGGGCGAAGATATAGACAAGAAGGTTTCTGTACTTAGCGGTGGAGAGCGCTCCAGGCTTGCGATGGCAAGGCTGATGCTCAACCCGTACAACCTGCTCGCACTCGACGAACCTACCAACCATATGGACATCCGGTCGAAGGATGTCCTCAAGCAGGCGCTCAAGGCCTATGACGGCACGCTGATTGTTGTATCACACGACCGAGACTTCCTCAACGGACTGGTTGACAAGGTGTATGAATATGCCGACGGCAGGGTCCGAGAACATCTCGGCGGTGTGGATGAATTCCTTCACGCCAAGAAGGTGGAGAATTTCCGCGAGTTCGAGATGAAGGCGGCACAGGGCAGGACACCGGCTCCGCAGAAGCAGGACAAGCCTGCTGCCGCGGCTCCTCAGCCTGCGCAGAAGAAAGAGCAGTCGAAGGTCTCCTACCAGGAGCAGAAGGCCGCCTCCCGCGAGGAGAAGAAGATCGCGAACCGCAGGAGCGCGCTTGAAAAGCGGATCGCCGAACTTGAAACGAAAATGGCGGAGATCGAGGGCAAACTCTCGTCGCCGTCCCCTGATACTGATATTATGGAACTTACGCGCGAATATCTCGAGATGAAGAGGGACCTCGACGCAAAAATGGACGAATGGGCCAGTTTATAGATTATGGAAGAGAACAAAAGCTACTATCTGTTCGGAATGCATCCTGTCATCTCAGCTATCGAGACTGGACGCAAGTTTGAGAAAATATTGTTGAAGCGCGGACTTGAAGGTTCTCAGTTCAAACAGCTTATGGACCTTATCGAGGCCAATGGCATCAATTATCAGTTCGTGCCGATAGAGAAGATGAACTATCTGGTCAAGGGGGCGCATCAGGGCGTCATCGCCTTCCTCCCGCAGATTGATTATGTGCCGTTCGAGGAGATGATCGAGGCCGCGATGTCCCGCAAGGCCAATCCCCTCTTCCTCATCCTCGACGGAGTGAGCGATGTCCGCAACCTCGGTGCCATCGCCCGCAGTGCGGAATGTGCCGGCGTCGACGGCATAATACTACCTGCAAAGGGATGTGCCGCCATAAATCCTGATGCGGTGAAGACCTCCGCTGGCGCTTTGCTCAGAATCCCTGTTGCAAAGGTCGCGAATCTCAGGGTGCCGATGTATTATTTCAGGGATTCCGGATTCCAGATCGTCGCGTGCAGCGAGAAGGCGGAGGACGATATGTATGATGTCAATCTCCGCAAGGCTACAGCTATCGTGATGGGATCGGAAGGCAGCGGCATTTCCGAGCCGGTGCTCAGCCTCTGCACTGTCGGTGCAAGGATTCCGATGTACGGCGAGACAGGCTCTCTCAATGTCTCCGTCGCATCGGCTCTGATTATGTTCGAAGCATTGAGACAGAGGATGTAGATGGCTGCGGAAGGTTCATACAACAGGACTGCCAAGAGTCTGCAGAATGGTCTGGTGGCGATTATCATCCAGGTCATTTCACTGCTTATCGGGTTCTGGTCCAGAAAGATATTCCTGGACTGGCTCGGAACTGAGATCCTGGGTCTGAATACTACGGCCGCAAGCCTTCTTAACTTCTTGAATCTTGCCGAACTGGGCATCAGCTCGGCAATCGCAGTCACCCTCTACAAGCCGTTGTTCGACTCCGACCACAGAAGCGTCAGGGAGATAGTGGCGCTGCAGGGATGGCTCTACAAGCGCGTGGCGCTGATCATCATTGCAGCCAGCATTGTGCTGATCCCATTCTTCCCGAAGATATTCACGAAGATGGAACTGCCTATGTGGTATGCCTACGCTTCTTTCGGTGTGCTGCTATTCAGCGCATTGCTAGGATACTTCGTGAATTACAAGCAGTCGGTGCTCGCAGCCGACCAGAAGGACTACAAGATACAGATCAGCTACCGCCTGACTATGATCGTCAAGGTGGCGGCACAGATGGTGGCGGTGCGGTTCTTCAGCCATCCGTACGTATGGTGGCTCGTCCTTGAGGCGTTCTTCGCCATCATCGCCGCAGTTGCGCTCAACGTGGCGGTCTACCGCAACTATCCGTATATGAAGGATAAATGCGCTGTCGACCGCGACCTCCGTTCCCGTTATCCGGATGTGCTCACCAAAATCAGGCAGCTGTTCGTCCACAAGATTGGCATTTTCGTGACGCTCCAGGCGATGCCGCTCTTCATATATGCATTCACCTCGCTCACGGAGGTGGCGCTTTACGGCAACTACCTGATACTCTCCAACAGCCTGCAGTCGGTCCTCGTGGCGATATTCACGAGCATCACCGCAAGTGTGGGCAATATGATAGCGGAAGGGAACAAGGAACTCATATTCAAGGTTTTTCGTGAGCTCTTTGCGGTCCGCTTTCTGATGGTCGGTCTCGGTTGCTTCGGACTGTATTTCCTTACAGAGCCATTTATAACATACTGGATAGGGGACGGTTATATCCTCAATCACACGACTCTTATCCTCGTAATAATACTCTTCTTTATGAACAATCTCCGCACCGTGGTGGACACTTACGTAAATGCCTACGGACTTTTCCGCGACATCTGGGCCCCGGTGGCAGAGGCTGCCATTTTCGCGGTCGCCGCAGTTGTACTCGGCCGTCTCTACGGACTCAACGGCGTGCTTGCCGCAGCAATACTCGAACTTGCACTGATCATCTATATCTGGCGTCCTTACTTCCTGTTCCACAGCGGGATGGGTCGCAATGCCGCGACATATTTCGGGCTCTTCCTCAAGCTGATGCTCTGTCTTGCCGCAGCATTCGTCCTTACCGCGCTTGTTATCAGAAGCATCGACATCGATCCGACGGCAGGGCTTCTTCAGTTCGTGATGTATGCAATCATAGGATGCGGATCATTCACCGTACTTATGTTCGGCATTCTCTATGCTGTTGAGCCAGGAATGCGCACATTCGTTACTCGTATGTGTAGATTAATAGCAACCAAATGACACGGCCTATGAATATCCTATTTGTCACAGAAAACGAAATCAGCCAGCAGCTGGGTGGAACCGACAGGGTTACGATTACCCTCTCCAACGAGTTCAGCCGCAGGGGGAATTCCTGCTATCTGGCATTCTGCCGCAAGAGCGACCATCCTGACAAATGTCATTTCAAGGAGACACTGCTTCTTCGGGATTCGGAGGAGAGCGAACAGCTGACGGATTTCCTCGCAATCGCCTCCATCGATATTGTGATGTGCAATCTGGTTGATATCAGATACAAGCGCAGGATACTGCCGGCCCTGTACAATGCCAGCCGCGGTACAAAGACAAAGATCGTGGCCTGCTACCACGCTATGCCGGGCGAGGATCTGCTCGGCAACCGCATCGGCAACAGCCTGTACCGCATCATCCATCACGGCAATCTCAAGCGCAACCTCAAGGACATTGCGCTGACACTCATACCGCGTTCAGCAGTATGGTATTTCTATGATTCGAAAATCCATTCGAAATACCGCCTGATGTACGATAATTGCGACGCCCTCGTGCTTCTGAGCGACGGCTTCTGCGACGAATATGCGGAACTTGCCGGCATAAAGCGCGACTCGAAATTCGTCGCTATCGGCAATGCCAATTCCTATGACACTTTCTTTGATCCGGATGACTTGAAATCCAAAAAGAAGGAGGTGGTCATCGTATCCAGGATGGATGAGAAGGCGAAGCGCATCTCATTTGCTCTCAAGGTCTGGCAGCGCATCAATGACAGCGGCAAGTTCGATGACTGGCATCTCTCCATTGTAGGTGGCGGTCCGGACCTGGACTACTATATCAGGAAATCCGGAAAGATGGGTCTCAAGAATATTACGTTCGAGGGCAGGGTTCCTGACGTTACGAAGTATTACCGCGACGCATCGATATTCATGCTCACCTCATCATACGAAGGATGGGCCCTCACCGTGACCGAATCCCAGCAGTTCGGTGTCGTGCCGGTCGCCCTCGATTCCTACGCTTCGCTGCACACGCTTATCGAGAATCACAAAGATGGCGTCATCGTGGAGAATGACGATCTCGATGGTTTCGCCAACGAAGTGATATGGCTGATGACCAATGAAATAGCACGCGAGAAGATCGCCCGCAACGCCATTGCCTCCGCCCGCCGGTTCACTATCGACAAAATTGCTGACCAGTGGTTCGAACTGTTTGACAAACTACTTGCAGGAGAAAAAGAATGATATCCCTCATAATATGCACATATAACCGCGCGAAGTACATCGGTTCGACCCTGGAGAGGGTTGCGGCCAATGTTTTTCCGACCGACGGATACGAGATTGTCCTGGTGGACAACAACAGTACCGACGGCACCGCGGCCATATGCGGCGCATTTCCGGAGTCTCACCCCGAAGTGAACTACCGCTATTTCCTCGAGACCTCCCAGGGCCTTTCATATGCCCGCAACCGCGGCATCCGCGAGGCGGCGGGCGACGTGCTGGTATTCCTCGATGACGATTCCTTCATCGGCCCGGATTATCTTCGCGCACTTGACACTGAGCTGGCTGCACATCCGGAGGCTGCGGCATTCGGAGGCTGCATCCATCCTCTCTTCGAGAACGGCAGGGAGCCGGACTGGCTCTGCAAATGGACCTATTCGTGGGTCTCCGCAATCGATATGGGACCGGAGGCACGGCAGTTTACGTCAAAATACCCGATCGGCGCGAATATGGGATTCCGACGCAGCACGATAGACAAATGCGGCGATTTCAACACCTCCCTTGGCCGTACCCTAAAGAACCTGATGGGCGGAGAAGAGAAGGACATATTCGCCAGAGTCAGGGCCCGCGGCCTTCAGATATGGTATTTCCCGGATGTGGTCGTGGACCACGTGATCCCGGAGTCGAGGACCACACGTGACTACATCATCCGCTTCGCAAAGGGCGTGGGCCTCAGCGAGCGTCTCCGCTGCAAGTCCGCCGGCAGCGGCACATATCTCAAGCGTCTCTTCTCTGAGGCGGTCAAGTGGGGCGCGACAATTGTGCTCTGGGTGAAATATCTCTTCCAGGGACGCCCGCAGTGCGGTAATATGCTCGCGCTTTTCAGATGGCACGTGACCGGTGGCCTGCTCGGCATCAAATCAGAATAATATGAAAGTCAAGATATTCACCCGTTCGTTCGACCTGCGTCTCTACCGCAATGCATCCCGCCTTTTCGATGGGATCGGTTGCGTTGCAGTTGTCCGTCTTACCGATAAGACTGCGGACGGATATTTCTATTCGATGCTCGCTGACGAAGACTGCGACATAGCCGTTAATATCGACGAGGATGCATTCATCACCGATCCGGCCGCGGTCAACGACCTTGTGGTATTGATGCTGCGCGAGGGATATGCCAATATCGGTTGCCCGGACGCAGGGGAGGGCCTTCCGCGCTCCGGCAATCCGAAGGTTACAAATCCGTTCTTCAATATCCTGAACCTCAGCCTTATCCGCTCGAAGTTCGACCGCAGTGCGCTCAAGGCATACACGGAGCATTACGAGCCCTATTATCCCTTCTTCCTCTGGCTTGCGGACAATTTCAAGACCCTCTACCTTCCTGCGCGCAGACATCCTGACGGCACTACAACAGTGCTGATGGACCCGCAGGGCCGCACGATATGCATGCACTCCTGGTATGCGAGATTCTACTCGATGCCGGATTTCATTGTCCGCAGGGTGCAGAAGGACCAGGGTATGCAGAAGCAGCGTATCGACAGCCTCATCCGTGAGGTATACACCATACGCGGTATTGATTTGCCGGCATTTGGTCCGAAAGACAAGGCGTCCTTTGCCGCAAACAAGGTCATTCGCTGGATCATCAAGGTGCCGCAGCGCATCTCGCGCTGGCCGTCCAAAATCATAAGAAAATTGAAAAAGTCAAGATAATGAAAACATTCTTCCAGAAGTATGGCGCCTATGTGGTCGCCGCAGTTGTATTTGTCGTTCTGGCATTCGCCTACTGTTTCCCTGTACTCCAGAACAAAGTTATCTATGCCGGTGACAACTTTACCGCAGCGTGCGCCTCTCACGAGACAATGGCATATGCCGAAAGGACTGGCGACCATAGTTGGTGGACCGGCTCGATGTTTTGCGGAATGCCTGATTATCAGATCGGTGGCGGCGAATATGTCTCCGCGAAGTGGCTTGCTCCGCTGACTGCAGTCTTCCACCGCGGCCATAGCCACACCGCGTGGGTGTTCATCATCTACTTCATCTGCTTTTTCGTGCTGCTGCGCTCCTTCGACGTTGACAAATGGCTCAGTATCATAGGTGCGATAGCCATCACGCTGTCATCCTACTTCATCGTAATCATTGCCGCCGGCCACAACGGGAAGACATCCACTATCGCCCTGATCAGCGTGGTATTCGCCGGTTTCTATCTGATTTTCCGCAAGAAATACGCACTTGGAACCATCTTCGCTATGGTTTTCACCGCCATAGGCTTCAGTACTCATCCGCAGATGGCGTACTATATCTTTATGATGGTCGGCCTCTGCTGGTTCGCCGAACTCTACACTCATATCAATGAGAAGAGAATCAAGGATTTCATCGTAGCGACGCTCATCTTCGTAGCATCGGTCGGCATCGGAATGGGCACCAGCTGCTCCAATGTCTTCGCCAATGCCGAATACACACAGGAGACTATGCGTGGCGGACATTCTGACCTTGTCAAGGATTCTGATTCCCAGCTCAAGACCAAGGGTCTCGACCTAGATTATGCAACTCAATGGAGTTATGGCAAGGCGGAGTCGTTCTCACTGGTGATACCAGGATTTATGGGCGGTGCATCAAGTCTGAAAGTGGGTGAGGACTCCGGTCTCTTCAACACTCTCAAACAATATGGTGTAGACCGCAGGTCCGCAAGCCAGTTCTGCGAATCCGTTCCGATGTACTGGGGCGATCAGCCTTTCACAGCCGGAAACGTTTATGTCGGTGCGGTCGTCTGTTTCCTCTTCATCCTCGGCCTGCTTATCGTCAGCGGCCCGTACAGATGGGCCCTGCTCGCCGCGACGTTATTCTCGATATTCCTTGCCTGGGGCCACAACTGGATGGGCCTCACGGAGTTCTTCTTCAAGTATTTTCCGCTCTACAACAAGTTCAGGGCCGTATCCTCGATACTCATCGTCGCTGAGATAGCGATGCCGCTCCTCGGCTTCCTCGCCATCCGCGAACTTATGCAGGAAGGCATCGACCGCAAGAAAATGTTCAAACGCATAGCCATCGCCGGCGGCGCCACAGCAGGCCTCTGCCTCTTCTTCGCATGGTTCGGCTCCGCAATCTTCGACTTCAAGTCGGCGTATGATGTACAGATCAGTTCACAGCTCCCTGACTGGCTCTACGATGCTATCGTCAGTGAGCGTACATCCCTCTTTATACACGACAGTTACCGCTCGGCGCTCTTCATCGTTCTGGCATCAGCCGTGCTGATGATCTATGTCAAAGGCAAAATGAAGAATGGCTGGATGGTCGCAGTTCTCGGTGTTCTTATCCTCTGCGATATGTGGCCCGTTGACAGACGCTATCTCAATGAGAGCAATTTCGTCCCGGCATACTCCGAGTCAAAATACTATGCCGAGCTGCCGTATGAGCGTGAGATACTTCAGGACCCTGATCCTCATTTCCGTGTATTTAACCTCACTACCAGTACTTTCAGTGATGCCAGAACTTCCTACAGGCTCAAGTCCCTCGGCGGTTACAGCGCAGCGAAACTCCGCAGATATCAGGATATTATCGACGTCTATCTTAGCGATGACATCAATTCGGGCGTCGTATCAATGCTCAATGCCAAGTATATAATCACCCCTGATGAAAACGGAGTGCCGCACGCAAATTACAATCCGGATGCATTCGGCAATGCCTGGTTTGTGGACAGACTCATACCGGCATCTACACCTAATGAAGAGATGGAATCTCTCGCACAGATTGACCTGCGCCACGAAGCTGTCTTCGACAGCAATTACGTCACCAATCCGGGCAACCTCAATCCGGGATCGGATGAAGAGGCCTTTATCAGACTTATGGAGTACACTCCGCGCTATATCAACTATCTCTACAAAGCATCCAAACCCGGGACTATAGTCTTCTCTGAAATCTACTATCCGTATGGCTGGAAGGCCACTATTGACGGCCAGAGCGCTGAGCATTTCCGTGCCAACTACACTCTTCGTGCGATGAATGTCCCTGCGGGCGAACACTCCATCCATTTCGAGTTCGACCCTGACAGCGTGCGCAAGGGCGATACCATCGCACTCATTTGTGTTATACTGATGTATCTCATAGTGCTCGGCATTGCCGGTTCTGCCTTTTATAAACGTTTAAAAGCGAACAAAAATGATAAATAATGCTTGACAGCCTGATAGTTTCGCTGATGCTTATCGGTGCTGCTGTCTGATGCTGACCTTGAGCCGAAATTATTGTCCGCGCATTTTCTGGGATACAATCCGTCAATTACGGATTGTATTGCGATTGCGATGAGGTTTTGCGCGATACTTTTGGCGCGACTCTCGGTATTGGAATAAATATTTATTAACTTCGCACTTTAATCGAATAATTAGAAAATCAGATATATGAAGAGATTCCTTCTAGTTGTCTGCACGCTGATTGCAGCGGTTCCGTCGCTGATGGCACAAAGCGTATCAGAAATAAATGCCGCAAAGGCAATGGCGCGCTCCTATGGATATAGTAACGATGAGATTGACCAGGTTGTAAACAAGGTTAACGCTACAGGTACGGATGCAGGTAACAATGTGAATAATGCAACCAACCAGAATCAGAACAACCAGCTTCCGGTTTCTTCTGCTGCTGGGACGGTGGCATATCCTCCAACATCAGACGTGATGATTGTAATGGATGACATCCCATCTCCGACAACGATTTCACCAATTATGGGCAGGAAGGCTCCGTCATCCGATATATATGGACATGATTTCTTCATTTCTGACGGTCTGGCTCTGATTCCCAGTATCAACGCTCCGATTCCCGAGAGTTATAAACTTGGTCCTGGTGATGAAGTGAGCATCGATATCTGGGGTGATTCGAATGCGAACTATAACAATATTGTCGCCAATGACGGCACCATCATAATCCAGGGCATAGGGCCAGTAACCGTCAGCGGTCTTACTGTGGCGGAGGCTGAAAAAATGCTCAAGTCCAGACTGTCCAGAATATATTCGTCACTCAGAAGCTCTGGTTCATCCATTCATTTGAATGTCAGTAAAATTCGCGGTGTAACGGTGTATGTTTTGGGCGAGGTTATGACCCCTGGCGTTTATACACTGCCGTCCCTCACCTCCATTGCAACTGCTATCTATATGGCCGGCGGTATCATGGAACACGGATCTGTCCGAAACATCAATCTTTACCGGGGCTCGAAACTGGCTGGAACCTTCGACCTTTATGACTATATCTTCAATGGTAAATATGATGCGAACATCAAACTTCAGGATGGAGACATCATCTCTGTCGGTGGCGGTGATGATATTGTTAAGGTTGGCGGCGGGCTTAATCGCAATACCCTCAAATATGAATTGAAGAAAGGGGAGACGATATCCGATCTCATATCATTTGCCGGAGGCTTCTCAATGGATGCCTATAAGGAGATGGTACATATTGACAGGCAGAACGCTCCCCTCGGCAAATCTTTTGATATAAATGCCGATGAATTCGATTCATTCCAGCTATGCGGCGGTGACAGCGTATATGTAAACGTTAATATTCCGAAATATACCAACAGGGTATATATTTCCGGTGCAGTGCTTCATCCTGGCCCGTATTCCATTTCTGAAAAGACTTCAAATGTCCGTCAGTTGATTGAAGCTGCTGGCGGTCTGCAGGAGGGTACATACACCAACCGCGGTTTCGTCTGCCGTTATGATGAGGAGATGAAGCCGGTAAGCCTGAGTTTCAACCTCGACCGCATAATGAAGGGCCTTGACAACATCGACCTTGTCCGGGATGACTCGGTGCGTGTCTTTACGGTGATGGAACTTCAGGACAGCATAATCGTATCTATCGACGGTGAGGTCAATAATCCTGGTGACTTTGATTATCGTGAAGGTCTCACAGTAGGTGATATCATTCTTATGGCAGGTGGCACGAATGATGGTGGAGATTTATCGAATGTCGAAATAGCCAGCCGTGGACGTGATTCACTCGCTTCGGTAATACATCTTGACATTATCAATAATTCTGATGCATCTTCGACGCTTCTTTCCCCATTTGATATGGTATTTGTTCGCAAGAAAACGAACTATAGGGAATTGCAGACCGTAACAGTGTCCGGTGAGGTTAAATATCCAGGTGTCTATGCCATTGAAAAGAATACCATCAGGTTGTCAGACGTTATCGATAGGGCAGAAGGATTTACACAAGATGCTTATGTAAAAGGAGCAAAACTTATGCGACTGATGACTGAAGATGACGTAGAAAAGACCAAGATCACCAAATCAATTGCGGATTCGCTTGAAACTGAAACAATGATGGTTGATATTAAAGGAATCAAGGATATCGGTGAAACATACCCTATCGCCATTGATCTTGCAGAAGCCATCAAACATCCTGGATCATATGCAGATGTTATTTTGAGAAGCGGCGATGAGATTATTATTCCGCAGATGAACAATACGGTCAAGATTTCAGGCGGTGTATACTTTCCTAATACAGTGGCTTTCAATCCATCTTTTTCCTGGCGTGACTATATACAGCAGGCTGGCGGATTTGTAAAAAGCGCCCGTAAACACAGGACTTATGCGCTTTATATGGACGGATCTTCAGCCGTACGCGGCAGCAATAAGTTCAAAATGGAGCCCGGAATGGAAATTATAGTGCCTCAAGTCGCTGAAAATGAGAGTGAAAAGATATCGTTTGCAGAAATTGCGTCCCTTACATCTTCAGTAAGTTCCATGGCCTATATGGCAGCAATTCTCATCAACTTGTTCAAGTAATAGCAGACCTATGTCAGAGGAAAAGGATATAAATATCATTGAGCTGCTGAGTCAGCTCTGGCATCACAAGAAGCTTATCATCATAGTCTGTGCATGCTGTTTTGCGTTCGCCGTATTTCTGGCCATCTTCTCGCCGAGAGTATTCAAATCTGAATGTGTTTTTGTTCCGCAAACAAATCAGTCCTTCACTTCCCGCTACTCATCTATTGCTTCAATGATGGGAATGGATCTTGACATTGGAGGAGCTGATGGCCCGATAAGTCCCAAGGTATATCCCTATATTTTTGAGAACAAAAACTTCCTGCGCGACCTTATGTACACCAAAATCCATTTTGAGGATTTTGAGGAGCCAGTGGCGTTATATGATTATTTCACTGATGACAGATACTCGAAGTTCAATCTGATCACATCAATTAAGAAATATACTATCGGACTTCCATTTATGCTGATTGGTAAGTTGATTCCAGATAATAAACACGATAAGGATGTCGAAAAATTCAATTCCATTCTTTCAGATGACGCTCTTCCTGCACTGACATGGGATGAAGATAAGATTGCCAGGATGCTTGGGAAAATTGTCTCCATTGATGTTGATGCTAAGCAAGGAATATTAACTATAGATGCCTATATGCCGGAGGCACTCGCGTCGGCAGAACTTTGTGAGTCTGCATACACTCTTCTGAAGAAGTATGTCTCTGATTTCAAACTTGCCAAATCTAAGCTCAATCTCGATTTCATAGAGAAACAATATAAAGATGCAAAGACAGACTACCAGAACAAGCAGAAGTCGCTTGCCTATTATATTGATTCACATAAAGGGGTAATGACAGCTGCCGCTATGGTAGAACGTGCCCGTATGGAAAGCGATGTTGAACTGTCTAAGCAACTCTATCAGGAACTGGCCAAGAACATGCTGTCTTCGAGAGTTAAACTTGAAGAAAACAATGTCACTTTCACTGAACTTTCTCCTGTAGCAGTTCCTAGCCGCAAGTTTAAACCTCGCGGATCCTTGCTTGCCTTGATATGGGTATTCCTTGGATTTGCCGGTTCCTGCTGCTGGATATGGACAAAAGAATACCTCCGCAACAATAGGAAGCAGGAGGTATCCGAAGAGTCCGGGAATTGATCCGGAACCTATTCTGAAAGGATCTTCAATCTCAGCAGATTGAGGGCGTTCGAAGCGAAGCGCTCAATGTTGACAGCCCGGTTGGATGAAAATCTGACGCATTTTGTGGTGACGGAGATTTCTCCGTCACTTCTTTTATGTGCCGCGGCGAGCCAGGCCATTCCAACTGGCTTGTCGGGGGTTGCGCCGCCTGGTCCGGCAATTCCCGAAGTGGCGACCGAATAGTCTGTCCCGAGTTTTTTGAGCACCCCTGCAGCCATTTCGCGTACGCATTCCTCGCTGACGGCGCCGTGCTGTGCGATGGTATCCGGATTGACGCCCAAAGTGCCGGTTTTCACCGAATTGGCGTAAGATGTAACGGATCCGTTATAGTAGTCGGAGCACCCTGCGACGGCTGTCATAAGCTCCGAAATGCGTCCTCCCGTGCAGGATTCGGCAGCCGCCATAGTTGCCCCCTTCTCGCGGAGAAGGCGTCCTATTGCTATTGACAGAGTATCTTCGCCCTCACCATAGACCGCATCCCCGAGGAGTGTCTTGAGTTCTTCTACCTGCTTCGCGAAGTCGGTTTCCACGCCGAAAGCGGAGAGCCTGAGCCTTACACCGGTGGTCGGATTCGGCAGGTAAGCGAGATGTATGTTCTCCGGCAGAGCATCCTCCCAGGCGTCGATTCTGTCGGCGAGTTCTGACTCCGGAATGCCGAATGTAACTATGGTGCGGTGCGAAATTGTCTGAAGGTCGAAACGCCGGCGGATGTCTTCCATTATGTCTGGCAGCAATCCGATGGCCTCGAAAGGTACACCGGGAAGGGAGTAGAGGGATGATTTCCCTTCAGGTCCCATATTGTGGAATGCCATGCACGGCGCAGTGCCGAGCCTGTTGACTATGACTTCGCATTTGTCCGGCACAAGGGCCTGGGCCTGGTTGGACTCGAGCATCCTGATGCCGCGGGCGGTGAGGATCCTGTCGATCACTTCATACTGCCCTTCATCCCTGCGGTATCCGGCTGAGCCGGAGAGTTCGCGAAGCGCCTCTTTTGTGATGTCGTCCTTTGTCGGGCCGAGGCCGCCTGTGACGATTACTATATCGCTCTTTGCAAGGCATTCGTCGAGGCTTGAGACTATCTCGTCGTGGTCATCCGATATGGAGACCATCTGCCTGACCTTCACGCCTATGCGGTTGAGTTCGCGGGAAATTGCAGATGAGTTGGTGTCAACTATCTGGCCTATGAGAATCTCATCTCCGATAGTGCAGATTGAGGCTGTTTTCATTTCTTTTTGCGCTTGATGTATTTGTCCGGATTACGCTGCTTGTCGACAGCGACCAGATGTTTGAGGATGTTCTTGATGAATATCGGGCCGTTGTATGCCAGACCTGTGTGAACCTCTATGAGGGATGCACCATTGTCGAGCATTGTCTGTGCCTGTTCGGGGGTCATTATGCCTCCGGATATGATGATAGGTATCAGGCCTTTGCTCTTTTCATATACGTATTTGAGGGTTTCGAGCGAATGCTCGAATACAGGTGCTCCGCTGATCTCGCCGTGTTCCAGACGGGATTCGACATTCACTGCGGAATAAGTGGATCCGGAGACCACCAGGCCGTCGATGCCGTAACTCAGGACAGCATGCACTGCGGCATCCATCTCTTCGCGTGACATATCCGGAGGGATCTTGACCAGGATAGGGTGGTATTCGTCATTGAATCTGCGTATTGAAGTGACACGGTCTATGATACCGTTGATGCATCCGACGTCGGTGTCCAGCATATTGATGACCACGATGTCGGAGAAGTCGTACACGAGCGTGTAGCAGCGGTCGATGTCATCCGCAGCCTTCTCCGAAGTGGTTTCGCTGTTCTTGGCGATGTTCGCTATGACCACGACTCCTGGTTCCGGTGGATTGGCCTGCATATTCCTGATTCCTTCGCGGATGCCCTTGTTTGCGTGGCCGACATTATTGATAAATGCCTCGTGGCTCTTGTCCCTCTGCCAGCGCGGGCGCTTGTTGCCGCTCTGCGGGGCATTGGTAAAGGTTCCGACCTCTATGAATCCCGGGCCGAAAAGTCCCAGTTCATCATAATACTCTCCGTTGCAGTCTATGCCTGCGGAAATGCCGACCGGGTTGCGGAATGTCACACCGAAGAGTTCCCGTTCGAGGGAAGGGTGGTCATATGTGTGCCTCCAGCGGATAAGCGCCCGAACCCCCGGAATCCTGCAGACCCGATTGAGGAATCCGAAACTGATCCTGTGCGCGAGTTCAGGATTGAAAATAAAAAGCAGCGGGCGTATTATCTGTTTGTACATCGCATCTTCTCTCTGTATAATACAAAGGTAATATTATTTTTCCTCGTATGTTCCGTCAGAGTAGAAGATGGTAATGCGGGTAATCTTCCGGCCAGAATTTGCCTTCTGTGGCTCAGGAATCGGCGTATCGCTGCCAGTAAATGGGTCGAATATCGGATTCTCATGAGGTTGAGCAGGCTCGTTTATCACCTCAAACCCCTCATTGCCAAATAGTTGATTGTCAAATGCGGCTTCCTGTGTGTCAAGCGGAAAATCGGATTCCTGTGCAAATCCGGGGAATTCAGTGCTCTGGTTGCCATTTTCCGGCTGATGACCGCCCGTTGCAGGGTGGGCGGAAGTATCTTTATATGGTTTGCCCTTTCCCATGAGGAGCCAGTCCGCACTGACATCCGGGAAGCGGTCAAGCATCCTGGTGATGAAATCATAACTTGGTTTGTTGCGGCCGGCGAGGAGGTGGGAAATACCCGATCTCTGGATGCCCAGCATATCGGCAAAGGCAGCGGGGGAGAGTTCCTCCATTGTCAGGAATTGCTTCAAACGAGCTTCGATTGTTTCCATAATTTTGTAACAATTGATATATACAAATGTAACACAAATATTGTTTACAAAATGTTCTTTTGCGTTAATATTTATGATTTACAAAAGTAAATTACAAATGTGGATACCCACTGTTAATAGAATTATCCCAAACATAAGTGTTATTTATTGATACGTTACTTTAGATAATTATCATAACCAATTGGAATATAGTATAATATATAGTAATATATGTGAAATTAACAGCCCGAAGCCTGTATTTTCATCACTATTGCTGGAATTAAACGCAATCATAACTTGATGTAAATATAATTTATCTATTGGGTTTCAATAAGTTATGTAAAGATATATAAAAGTTATCACCGGCTGTGGTTATCAACAGTTGATACTTTGGCAATTTCTTGTTGATAATTTTGTAAACAGTTGAAAACTGCCGGAAATTTGACCGATTGTGTATAAATGTAAATACATGTAATGACAAATCTATATCAAGCCGGTCGTTATGTGACGGTGTTTGCTGGTGTTGTCTTAGGTCGAAGTGTATGCCTACGGCTGCGTTGCCATTCGGAGCAAACAGCCTTCAGCATACGCTTAGGCCTAAGGTATTATGTCGTAGATATTGTTCAGATAGCTTCGAGATGCAACTCAGCAGTAGGCTTGCGTAAATATATTTTCTGCACATTTTTTGCTAACTTTGTCACTTATATGATAAAGGAGATTAAAATAGAAGACTACACATACGACCTTCCCGAAGAGAGGATCGCAAAGTTCCCGCTTCAACACAGGGACGACTCCAAGCTGCTCGTCTATACGTCATCCTCCGGAGAATCGCCTGTAGAGTCTCAATTCAAGTCCATCTCCCATTATTTGCCTTCTGGCGCACTTATGGTCTTCAATGAAACCAAGGTTGTACCCGCCAGAATGCTTTTCCAGCGCGCTTCAGGGGCGATTATTGAGATATTCTGCCTCGAACCGGACACCCCGTCCGATTACCAGATAAACTTCGCATCCACCGCATTCTGCCGATGGAAGGTCATCGTAGGCAACCTCAAGAAATGGAAAGGCGACACATTGTCGCTATTCAATACCGCGGACGACCCGGAAATCTCCGCCATAGGCCTCAAGGCTGATCTTGTCTCGAACGACGGAAAATCCTGCATAGTCGAATTCTCCTGGAATACCGGCATATCCTTCTCGTCCGTACTCACGCACTGCGGCAGAATCCCTATCCCGCCCTATTTGAAGCGCGATACCCAGGACTTGGACATTACCAGATATCAGACCTGCTATGCACTGCGGGAAGGCTCTGTAGCGGCTCCTACGGCCGGTCTGCACTTCACGCAGAAGGAGTTCGATGATATTGACGCCAAGGGCATACGGCGCGAAAAGCTCTGCCTCCACGTGGGCGCAGGCACATTTATGCCGGTCAAAAGCGAATACATCGCCGATCATACCATGCACAGCGAGCCTTTCGAGGTTTCCCTGGAGTTCCTGACCACGCTGCGCAAGGCAGTCGACGGTCCGGTGATCGCCGTGGGCACTACATCCACCCGCTGCCTCGAGTCGCTCTATTTCCTCGGGGTGCAGTGCATAGAGCGTGGAAAGCCGGAATCCGTATCGCAGTGGGAGCCTTACCGCGACTCCGGATACCCGTATTCGACCGCCGAATCGCTCGATGCGCTCATCTGCTACCTCAAATCCAACAATCTGGACCGTCTTGTGTCCCGCACGCAGATAATCATCGTTCCAGGCTATAGATTCAACGTTATTAACTATCTTGTTACGAACTTTCACCAGCCTCAGAGCACCCTTCTGCTGCTCATTGCAGCCTTTATCGGGGAAACCTGGCGCGATCTTTACCGCTTCGCGATGGACAATGGCTTCCGTTTCCTGAGTTATGGTGACTCGTCATTACTTCAGAAGAAAGAGAATATACAGATATGAAAAAGTACAGATTCATAATCCTGCTGATTGCCATAGCGGCCGCAATCTTTGCGTCCGGATATGTACCTAAGCCTGTTCAGGCCGATAAACTGACCTTTGCAAGCGGGGGATACGCCACCTGCTGCGCCGTTATCCTGGGCCTTTTCATTGTTTCGATGGTGCTTTCATTCACCAATGGCCGTCTTCAGGTCTCGCCGCTGGCCAAAGTGCTGCTCTGGATGGGATTCGGAGTGGCGCTATTCATCGGTATTGCCTGGGGTATCATCAAACTTACAGCAGGCGTAATCTCCTGGTTATTGGGCATTGGCGCACCTGTAATTGTAGTGGCGCTTTCGTTGTGGATATACTTCATTTTCCGCAAGAAGGCGGGTGATAAGGTTTCATCGGGTTCAATCCGCAGAAGCGCTACCGGATCCGGGGAAATCAAGTTCGATTTCAAGGTTCTTTACTCCAGTATGGCTCTGCTTCTGGTCATCGGAGCGGTCGCACTCATCATCGGCCAACCGACGCATTACCTGATATTGCCTGCAGCCTTCGCAGTGCTCTCGATTGTCCTCTGGAAGCTCTTCGGATGGCGTGGATTTATGCTGATAGGGGTCATAACAACGGTGTTATATATTGCTAAATACTGTATTCCCGAGTATATTTCCTTTGCTACTGACAAGTTCTGGCCATCACTTGCCCTGACGCTGCTTTATCTCGGTCTGATTGTTCCGCTGGCAGACCTTTACTGCAGGAAAGAGAAGCTTATCTAAAGTAATACTTCAATTATGTTCGAGGATATCAGACCATACAGGGACCCGGCTGCAAAGGAGGCGATGCGTCGCTTTGCGGAGAACCCGATTGTGGACAAGTTCTCCGAATTCCTCTATCCAGGCGAGGATCCGCAGAGTATGCGCGAAACACTCAGTACCGTGAGGGGGATCGATGATTTTCAGACCAGGGTGATGTCCCCGGCTATCGGACGCATTGTCAGCCTAACCACTGACGGCCTGACGTTTGACGGCCTGGAGTATTTCAGGGATTTCCCGAAGAAGAGGTACCTTATTCTCTCAAATCACCGCGATATCGTGCTGGATTCGGCTTTCCTGCAGCATCTGATGGTGCTTACGTCACTGCCTACAACGGAGATTGCAGTGGGGGACAACCTCGTTTCCATACCGTTCGTAAATGACCTGATGCGCTCCAACCGTATGGTCAAGGTGGTCCGCAGCGGCTCTTCGCGCGAACTCTACGCCGCATCCTGCCAGCTGTCGGAGTATATACGCAGGCGCATAACGGGGGAGAGCCTGGATGTGGATGGGGCCCGCGCCAAGGACGGCGGAGCCTCGATATGGCTCGCACATCGCCAGGGCCGCACCAAGAACGGATACGACCAGACGGAGCAGGGGCTGCTCAAGATGCTGGATATCAGCGGTGACGGCGCATTTGAGGAGAATTTCGCCGAATTGAACATACTGCCGCTCTCCATATCATATGAATATGAGCCGTGCGGAGTGCGCAAGGCGGTGGAGAACTGGAAGCGCATTGTCAGCGGTTCGTACACCAAGGCGCCTATGGAGGATATCGAGAGCATCATTGCCGGCATCAAGCAGCAGAAGGGGCGTGTGCATATGCAGTTCTGCGAACCTCTCACGGCGGATGAGATTGGAGACGCCGCTTCATATGGCAAGAATGACCGTTACCGCAGGCTCGCGGAGATCATAGACGAAAAGATTGTAGCCGGCTATCATTTGTGGGAATCCTCGACTTTCGCGGCCCAGATGATGTATGGCGTCTGTAATAACGATGAATTCCAGGTACATATAGAATCGGAACTCGACGAAATCCCCGCAGATTGCGACAGAAACGCGATTCGGCAGGAACTTCTGAAGATCTATTCCGCGCCATTTTTGCGAAAAAAGTCAAAATAATTTTGCGGAATTAAAAAAAGTCCATACATTTGCAACCGCAAAATCAACGGGAGCATAGCTCAGCTGGTTTAGAGCACCTGCCCTACAAGCAGGGGGTCATAGGTTCGAATCCTATTACTCCCACCCGTTAGAGAGAGGCACTTACGAAAGTAAGCGCCTCTTTTCGTTTTGCAATCTTTCTGCCATTTTGTCGCACAGGCGCGTGTGGTATCCTTTTTGCCTTCCTGTGGCTGTCACAAATTGGCGACAGAATAATAATAAAACGATATACACTATGTCAAAAGGTACAATTGGAGTAACTACCGAGAACATCTTTCCGGTAATTAAGAAATTCCTCTATTCGGACCACGATATCTTCGTCCGCGAACTCGTGGCCAATGCGGTTGACGCCACACAGAAGCTCAAGACCCTCGCCGGTTCGGGCGAATTCAAGGGTGAACTTGGCGACTGCACCATCCGCATCGATGCTGACCCTAAGGCCAACACTCTGAAAATCACCGACCGCGGTATCGGTATGACCGAAGAGGAGGTCGACAAATACATCAATCAGATCGCATTCTCAAGCGCCGGGGAGTTCCTCGAGAAATACAAGGACCAGACCGGCATCATCGGCCATTTCGGCCTCGGATTCTATTCCGCATTCATGGTCTCCAAAACGGTGACCATCGAGACCCTTTCCTGGAAAGAGGGAGCCAAGGCCGTCAAGTGGGAGTGCAGCGGCGATCCCGAGTACAAGATGTCGGAGTGTGACAAGGCCGACCGCGGCACTGTCATCACCCTCTATCTCGACGACGAGTCCAAGGAATTCGGCGAAGAGGCGCGCATCGGCGAACTGCTGCACAAGTATTGCAAGTTCATGCCGGTAAGCATTGCTCTTGGCAAGAAGAAGGAGTGGAAAGATGACAAATACGTCGATACCGACGAGGACAATATCATCAACACCACGGAGCCGATCTGGACAAAGAAGCCTGCCGACCTCAAGGATGAGGACTATATGAACTTCTACCACGCCCTCTATCCGATGCTCGACGATCCGATGTTCTACATCCATCTCAACGTGGACTATCCGTTCAACCTCACCGGTATATTGTATTTCCCGAAGATCAAGAACCAGCTCGAAGTCACCAAGAACAAGGTCCAGCTCTACTGCAACCAGATGTTCGTCACCGACTCTGTCGAGGATATCGTCCCTGAGTTCATGACCTTGCTTCACGGTGTCATCGACTCTCCTGACATCCCGCTCAACGTCTCCAGAAGCTATCTGCAGGCTGATTCCAACGTCAAGAAGATCTCCGGCTACATCACGAAGAAGGTTGCAGACCGTCTCGAGGAGATTGCAAAGAACGACAAGGCCGATTTCGAGGCCAAGTGGGACAACCTCAAGCTCTTCATCGAGTACGGAATGCTCACTGACGAGAAGTTCAACGAGCGCGCTCAGAAGTTCGCCCTGCTCAAGAACACAGATGGCAAGTTCTTCAAGTATGATGATTACCGCAAGGCCATCGAGACAGAGCAGACCGACAAGGACAAGAAGGTCGTTTATCTCTATGCATCTGATGTCCAGAAGCAGTTCGCATACATCGAGGCCGCCAAGGACAAGGGTTACGACGTTCTGCTCTTCGACTGCCCGCTCGACGCCCATTTCGTAAACCTTCTCGAGAACAAGTTCAAGGACGCCAAGTTTGTCCGCGTTGATTCAGACTCTGTGGACAATCTCATCGTCAAGAAGGACGCTGAGAAGTTCGAGACCACGGAGGAGCAGCAGAAGAGCCTCAAGGAGACATTCGAGGCCATCCTGCCGACCGATTACAAGTACGAGATACAGATGGCGAACCTCGGTGAGACGGCACAGCCTATCCTCATCACCCAGAGTGAGTTTATGCGCCGCTACCGCGAAATGGCCGCCCTCGGCGGAGGAATGAACTTCTATGGCGAAATGCCGGAATCATATAATATCATCGTCAATGCCCAGAACCCTGTCATCAAGAAAATAATGGGAGAGGAGGGCGTTGCAGGCCTCAAGGCTGACAATTCCCTGCTCAAGCAGGCCGCCGACCTGGCGCTCCTCGCCAACGGTCTCCTCAAGGGCAAAGCTCTTAGCGATTTCATCAAGCGCAGTGAAGAACTTCTCAAATAATATCATAATCATACTATGAAAAAACTCATTTTGCCGTCAATCCTGGCTCTGGCAGCTCTCCTGGCGGCATCCTGCAAGGGCGGAGAGGCTGAAGACCCGACAGAAAACTACTCTTTCGAATCCGTTCACTATGCCACTGAAGGCCTCACCGGAGACCTCCGCGAGAGTGCTGACGCCAAATACGGCGCTTCCTGCGACAGCATACGGATAAACCTCAATCTGCTGCGCGACGGCATTTCCGAAGAGGTCGCAAAGATTATAGACAGTGAGATACTCGCCACCGCATTCGGCGAGCAGTACCGCGATATGGATATCAGCGACGCAATGGCCGCATTCGCTGACAGCATTTCCGAAGGATATATATCAGACTGCGCGAGTGAGATTGTGCAATACGGCCTGGATGCTCCGGACTATGCGTATATGCACCAGCATTTCATTGACGGAGATGTATTCTCGATGGGCAAGGATTACCTGCAGTATGTAGTCAGTTCGTATGATTTCACCGGCGGCGCTCACGGCTATTCTGCAGACCGTTATATGACTTTTGACACGAATACCGGTAAACGCATCACAGTCAATGACATTGTCTCCAACAGTGACAGACTTCTGAAGATTCTCACCGGGAAGGTGCGTCAGGATGACCGCGCGTTCGAAGATGCCGAAGTGTTCATCCCAGAGGTATTCCTTTTTGACGAGGAGGGGATGACCTTCATCTATGACACATATTCCATCGGATGCTACGCTTCCGGACCGATTGATATTACTCTCAGCAAGGGTGAATTGAAAGGCATTTTGAGACCTGGTGCAGATAAGTACTGGGAATAACCATCAGCAACATTATGCCGGTGGATATCATCTGATCGAGGTACAACATTGCCATAATGGAGTTATATTTGTAAAAATATTGATACACTTCATTATGGCATTGGAATCTCAAATCCAGAAGGATATAATGGAGGCGATGAAGGCCAAGGATACCGTACGCCTCAGCGCAGTCCGTTCAATCAAATCAGCTATTCTCCTCGCAAAGACCGCTGAAGGCGGCAAGAAGGAGCTTGAGGACGCTGATATCATCAAACTGATCCAGAAACTCACAAAGCAGCGCAAGGAATCCGCCGAGCAGTATACTGCCGCGGGCCGTCAGGAACTGGCTGACAATGAGCTGGCAGAGGCCGAAGTCCTCAACACCTACCTTCCGAAAATGCTCTCCGAGGCGGAAGTGGAGGAGAGGCTCAAGGCAATCATCGCCGAGGTCGGAGCATCATCCCCATCCGATATGGGCAAGGTAATGGGCGTGGCCACCAAGCAGCTTGCCGGTGTCGCAGAGGGCAGGACCATCTCCACAATAGTCCGCAAGCTCCTTGCATAGAGTCATTTATCTATGTATCCGAAATTCATCATTGCCGACGACGCGCGCGACGGCAATGGTTATCTACGCTTAGGTAAAGTACTCAATCATTCTGACCTCCGCATCGGCTATGAGAAAATCTGGGGCGGTGGCTGGTGGGAAATTCAGGAAGATACGAAGACCATTCTGCTTTACGGAAGTTCAGGCGACTTTGGATCTCCGAAATTCTCTCATCTCAAATATATTGACCGTCAATTCCGCGACTACAAATTCGTCTATACGACATTTCCCGAACGGCCGGGAAATGTTATCGATATATCACAGATTGAATGGAGATAGAAGCGCCGCACATCTTTATTTAACATAATATAAATTGTGTTAAATATAATGATATGCTTCTGAGAACATATTTCAGGTATGAATTGGCTTTTTTGGAACGCCTCTTACAGGCTCCGCCTCAAGCGGATTGTCCGGCCAGTAATGTTTAGGATAGCGGCGCTTTAGTTCCTTGCGGACTTCGAAGTATCCTTCTGACCAGAAGCTCTTCAGATCGCTCGTGAGCTGCACCGGCTTGAATCCCGGCGACAAAAGCTCCATCACTACAGGAATGCGGCCTCCGTCAACTCTCGGAGAATCGCACATTCCGAAGCATTCCTGTATCCTTACCCGCAATATCGGATTCTCGGCGCCCTGACGATATTCGACAGATATACGACTGCCTGTAGGTACCTGAATGTGCAAAGGTGCAATTCGGTTGAGCGCTGTAAGCTGATCATATGTGAGAGTAGCAAGCAGTGCTTCGCACAAATTGATTTTCTTGAGTTCGGCAGCCGAAGTTGCCTTGCCGATATACGGCTGAAGCCAGATTGAAGCGGATGCAAGCACGGATTCGGTCGACAAATCGGGTAATTCAAGTTCAGGATGCCACAATGCCGCGGCAGCGACTCTGCGCTGAAGATTTGCCACATCGTCATTGAAATCGAACATACTGAGGCCGTATTTTGGGGCAGATTCACATATTATGTTAAATACAATTTCCTGGGAAATGTCGTTGACAGGATTGGAACGAATATTCAAACATCCGATATTCAACTCATTACGGGCAATAACAACACCTTTGCGAGCATCCCAGGATACATTCTGACGGCTTCGGGCGAACTTTTCGACTGATAACGGATCCAATGGCGAAGCCAGGAATATCCTCCCCTCTCCGCCCTTTGAAGAGTTCATACAAGCGACAGATATCCAGTCGTATGAAGCGATTATATCTTCCTTATCGACAGAGGCTTTCTCACCGTTTGCCAGAATATAATGGCCGCATCCCTCCTTCTGCTGTTTTGCAATGCGCTCGGGATACGCCGATGCGAGCAGGATACCGACTTCATATGGATCCGCAATGTCATTATTTTCAGCAACTTGAAGCATATCACGATATTGCTGTGCTCCCTTTGTGATATTTGCCCAGCGGGGCTGCGGATGATGAGACAACCGCTGCCGGCGAAGCTCCGACAAACGCGTTGAAATATCCGAATCACCAATACTCTGTGACATAGGATCACGTTCGTCCAGCAGCGCCGCAATATCTGCCGCCAGCGCCTTGGCATCAGCAGATACAGCACCAACAAGCATATTCGCTATGCGGGGATGACAAGGAATCGATGCCAGTGACCTGCCGTGCGCAGTGATGGAACCCTTTTCGTCCAATGCTCCAAGGATCTGAAGCAACGATGAAGCCTTTGTCAGCGCGCCCGGCGGCGGCGCGCTCATCCAATCCAGTTCTGATGCGGCACATCCGCCCCAGGCAGCAATCTGAAGCAGCATCGGCGCCAGATCGGCTTCCAGGATCTCAGGCACACGACATTGCTTCATACTGCACTCTTCAGCACGTTGCCAGAGACGGTAGCACACACCGGGCGCGACCCTGCCTGCACGGCCGCGTCGCTGGTCCGCCATATCCATACTGATCCTGGCCGTCTCGAGCCGTCCCAGGCCGCTCTGCGGGTCAACGATCTGCCTTCGGTACAACCCCGAATCCACCACAACGCGTATATCCTCTATTGTCAGGGACGTCTCTGCAATCGGTGTCGCCAGCACTATCTTGCGTTCGCAATTGAGACAGGGTGCGATTGCACGGTTCTGCTGCTCAAACGGCATCATCCCGTACAACGGGAACACATCCGCATCAGGAAGAGCCTCTTCGAGCAGAGCGGTGCATTTGCGGATCTCCGCCTCGCCTGGCAGAAAGGCGAGAATGCCACCCTCCTGCTCTCTAAACGCCCTCAGGATGCTGCGCGCGACCGGGCCCGCTATATCACGCATATCCGATATGCAGTCGTCATAAACGTTTATAATCGGATAAATACGGCCTTCGGACTCTATCAGCGGAGCATTCAGCGCGGAACATACCGAGGTGGCGTCCATTGTCGCTGACATCACAACGATTTTCAGGTCGGGACGGATGACTTTCTGCGTACGCAGAGCCAGGGCGAGAGCAAGGTCGCAGTTTATGCTGCGCTCGTGGAATTCATCGAATATCAGCACGGAGACGCCGTCAAGAGTCGGGTCATCCACTATCATCCTCGTCAGGATACCTTCAGTCAGGACTTCGATTCTGGTGGCGGCAGATACACGGCTCTCGTAGCGCACACGGTATCCGACAAGACCGCCGACAGCATTACCGGAAAGAAATGCCATCCGTTCCGCAATCTGCCTTGCAGCAATTCTCCTCGGCTCAAGTACGATGACCTTCCCGTCACCGGCGGCACCCTGCTGAATAGTCAGCGGAAGAATGGTGGATTTGCCGGCACCCGGCGGTGCGGTTATGACAATATTGGAATTGCGGGCAAGTGATTCATTCACCCTGCCCGCAATCTCAACGGCCGGAAGGCCCGTGCTATGGATTAATTCGATGCCCAAGTTACTTTTATTGTGGCACCGGTCTTATAATCGTGGAATGTAACCGGAATCTTTGTCTGACCGTTATATCCGCTGTTTATCCAGCGCAGATTTGTCTTTGCGAGCCACGTGGCTGTCGTTGAAGAGCACCAGATATCAAGTTTCCCGGTATTGGAAGCAGTCCTGAACCCCTTGGCGTTGGCCTTGCTGAGGAAGAAACTCGAAGGAGTAAGCTTTCCACCTGTCGGGCAGGCGTCAGCTCCAAAATACAGTTCCTTGAGGTTAGGCTCATTGTAGAACATATACGACATATTGTCTGATGACGTGATACTCTTGAAGTTAAAGTTTTTCATGCTGATGACCTCGATGCTGTCCATAGTACTGAACATATATGAGGTGCTGGTGACTTTAGGACACGTGAAATTATCGATGTTGAGTTCCTTGAGGGACCTGCAGCGGCAGAACATATACTTTGTACAGTTTACGTTCCCGGTGTCAAATGAAGACAGATTGACGGACTCGAGAGCCTGGCAGTCCCTGAACATGTATTCCATAGTGATAGCCTTGGTAGTATTGAAATTGCTCAGGTCCAATGCCTTGAGATTCAGGCATCCGTCAAACATATAGCTGAAAAAGGCTCCGTTGGATGTATCAAAACTGCTGACATCCAGTTCGGTAAGGCTAGAGCAGCCGTTGAACATCGACTTGAAGTTCAAACCTTTTCCTGTTTTGAAATTGCTCAGGTCAAGGCTGGTGATGCTAGACAGGGAGTCGCTCATATGGAACATATTATTGAAATAAACGCCGTTCTCAGTATTGAGCGCCTTCAGGTTGACAATTTCAGTCACGCCGCTCATATAATAGAACATATATGCCGGGCTTTCATTGGTGTATAGTTCGGCTGCCGGCGTATAGATAGTCACGACATTGCTCTTCAGCGACGCATATACCGGAACTTCGGAAGAAGGATCGCTGATGTCCACACCGGCTTTGTCAAAGCATCCTGTCTTGAACTCAATCTTTTTGAATGTCTTGTTCAGTGTGGATACTCTCGCAGTGGAGCTTACAAGTTCCTTGATGCGTTCGTTGACCTCCGTGCCGTTCATCAGGATGGCACGCCCCTCACCCGCTGATTTGTCTTCAAACGAAGTGAGATCCATATTGAGTTCGCAGATCTGCGAACGTTTCACTTCAAATACGGAACCGCTCTTGAGTGAAGCCGTGACAGACTGGTGGTTAGATGTCCTGACAATGATTGTGAAATTGGTATAATCGCCTGCCGGAACGGAGAAATGGAACGGTCTCGGGTCGGTGGAGATTGAGACCCCCGTACCGCAGTTCAGAGTGATGCCCTTGGCCCCTGCAACGACAGCCGCGCCGTCAACGATGGAGAAATCACCGCTGAGTCCGACATCGGACATCAGTTCTATGGATGTGACTTTCACGTTGCTTTCGGACGTGGTGAGATTGAGTTTTACTATGCCGCAGATATTTCTGAACTGGAAATCAGTGCCGGTCGATGATGCAATCATCGGGGAATGATATATATTGTTGGAGCGGTATTTCTGCTCGGAAGGAAGATATCCGTCCGCCAGTTCCTGCGGATAATATGCTGTGAAGATTTCACCCGACGGGTCGTTGCCGGATTTTTTGGAGAATTTGGCCGTTGAGGAACCACTTTGGGATGTCGTGTAGAGTGCAGTGCCGGCATCGCTGGTGACCGCAACGATGTCTCCGCTTTCCCAATGAATGTCATATCTGTCACCGCTGTTGACGAGGGATGTCTTTGTCGAGAGGCTCTCGACCGTGCATCGGATGGAACTGTCCTCAGGGATAATTCCGTTTTCGCTGCAAGAGACAAGTGCCAGGGCTGTTGCCAGAATAGTTATGTAAGTTTTTTTCATAGTGTATCCCTCCTACTTCCAGTTTATTGATATCGAATACGGAACTCCGTTAAGGACTTCTGTATCGGTATAATCATATTGGTTGGTATTCTTGGTCGCAGTCACCGTGTCTTCACACTGGACACCGATATACCAGATGCCCGCAGGCAGCGAATCGAAGTGCAGTTTCTTAGTAGAAGATGTGTTCTCGACGCGGTATTCGGCATCCTCACGGAAAGCATAGGTGTCCTTCGCCAGACGCAGGCTGAGGTTGAATTTTGAATCGGTGCTCAACGTGATGTTGATATCCCTAGCCCCTTCCGGCAATGCAAATGCGAAATGGTGGCACTGGAGGTCACCGATCATTGTGTATGCAGGATCATTGTCCTTGGTAGATTTGTTCATCACCCTGATCTGACCATTACGCAGGACCGCTTTCAGACGCGCGACTCCGAAGCCGTCGAAGGCGTATTTGGCGATTGCGGCCATGAATTCCAGGTTCTCGCCGTAGGCCACTTGCTCCGGGTGGCTTCCGATAGCGATGACGCGCCCCTTGAAAGGATTTTCCTTATACGCGATGACACCAGGCTCACCGTCAAACCTGTATGCCGGCGCATCAAACCTGGAGAGCACTTCAGTACCGGGAACAAGGTAGTATTCAGAAAAATACGGTCCGTTGTGATGGCGTACTGAATCCACGTGGTAATCTCCGCCGAAGTCATAATATTTAAGCAGCGGGCTGTCAGTCGGAATATCCTGGGCAAGATATACGTTATCAGTAGATGTGCGGTATACAATGCCCGGCCAGAGGTCAAAGAAACCTTCTGAATATGATACGGAATAGTTATACACTCCGTGTGTCGAGAGATATGCGCCGGCGCAGGATCCCACATAGCATCCACCTGCGTTGAAGAATCTGCGTACCGCTTCGCGGCCCGTGGTCTCAAGCGACAGTCCGTGGGCATTGGAACTGCCTCCGCTCACATACATCATTCTGAAGCGCGGCGCTCCGTCGGGATACAGGAGGACTCCGTTAAGGTCACTTGTGCTGCCGCAGAACAGCGTTTGCTGACGGTCCTTGCCGGTGCTGTTATTGGATGCCAGTATATGTTCGAACTTAAGATTAAGATATGTCTCTATCGGCATTGTAGGATTCTGGGAGAGTTCAATGCCGCTGTCCATGAATATGTCTTTATAATATGCCTTGTTTGGCACATCGGTACGGGCAATGACTTCAGATTGGTCGGCATATTGCATCGATCCTGCATCGGTGACTGCTCCGCGTGTGATCGCGACGCACGGGAACTCTTTCTGCATGAATCCCTGATGGGCATCGATGACTGTAATCCTGAAGCCTTGTGACAGCGATCCTGCAGGGACTACGAATCTGAATGTATTTGATGCATCCTTCTGTATGCCGTCGAAATGTCCGTCCGTAATTGTTGCGCTGCCGCCGATGACGAACCATTCATTTCCGGATGTCCCGTTGATTGCCGGAATTGAAGCCTTTTTGAGCACAATAGTGCGGAAATCGTCCGCTTTCGATGCAAAAGTCACCTTCGGCTCAGCCGATGACACGTCAACCGTGGCTTCACCCCACAGCGCTTCTTCGCCCAGTGTTGTGAGACGCACTTCGGAAACACCAGGGATGCCGTCAATGCTTAACTGGAGTATGCCGTTGATATTCTTGAAGGCCATCTTGCCGTCCGGACCGATTCCGGATACCTTTACCATAGCATCCCTTGAGACTCCGTTTGAGACAAACGGCTGAATCCCGGTCATACTGACAGGGAGCGCCATACCGGCCATCGGATTTTCTGATGCGGCAGAGGCCGGCCATACGGCACATCCCGCACCGACTTTATCATTGATGATC
The DNA here is from genome assembly GCA_045601245.1 of Bacteroidales bacterium. GTDB lineage: Bacteria > Bacteroidota > Bacteroidia > Bacteroidales > UBA932 > Cacconaster. The sequence continues at coordinate 26,068 of JAZRZH010000004.1, read as the reverse complement.
CTGGCGTTGGCTGCGCCGTCCATTGACGGGTCGAGTTCGAATATCCTGCCCCCGCGTCCCGTTTCGAAGAAACAGACCGCATCACCCGCAGCCCATTTGCCGTCTGAATATGGATCGCTCTCGAGTGTCGCTTCAATATGGTCGAACGACCGGCTTTCAACAAAATTGTCGAATGAAAGGTCAATCTCGTGCCACTTTGAACGTTGCGCGGTGAGTTTCCCGTCACCTCTTACAAGTACCGAGGATTCCTTGCCGTCAGCCGAGTATGCAGTAACATAAAAGTTAGTATATGAACCGGCAGGTATTGAGACAAATACGGGGACTGCCGAGTCAGAGGAGGTGATTCCATCTCCGCAGCTGACGACAATGCCCGTGCCCTCCGGAATGACAGCAGCATTTTCGGTAACCGTGAACTTGCCGGCAAGCGGTTGGTCCGCAGACAGATAGAGGCTCTTTACCGCCACACCTGAGGTCTTGACGCCGAGCCTCAGGATAGAGCCGAGATTCTTGAAAGAAAGGGTTTCATTGTCAGATACTGCCATCATAGGTATGTATGAGGCCGTGCCGACAGCATATTCCTGGACAGCTGAGAATGACTCCTCAGCAGATGCCGGATAATATGCGGTATACGGACCGGATGTCAGAACGTCTCCTGAAACCATCTTGAATTCGGTAGAATTCGAATCCCCGGATACCGCTTCGTAAATTGCACTCGTGGCTCCGCTTTTGATGCTTATTCTGTCTCCTGCTTTCCAATATACGTGATATATCTCGTTGTCAGGCGAAAGGTATGTTCGCACATCCTGACCTTCTATGATACCGGTGAAGATCTTTGCGTTCTGCAAATAATCATCATTGTCCTGCCGGCATCCACAAAGCGCAATGGATGCGAACATCAATGTCAGTATTATTCGTCTGTTCATATAATGTTATTCCCAAGTAATTGAAATCTTGTAGGAGATACCGTTGAGAAGTTCTGTCCTGCCGGTGTAGTTGACGTTGCCGTGCTCGTCGATGACTGAGTCTGGACGCGAGTCATTGTGTACGCTGAAGAACCAGGTGCCGCCCTCGACGGACTCGAGCAGCAGTTCCTTTGCACACTCATTCGAAGTATTGCCGCAGTCAGCGTTGTTCTCGAACGCGAATGTGCCCTTCTTGGCAAGCAGATGGATATCATATTCCCCGAAATACTCGAGACGTGCCTTTACGTTCTTCGCGGAAGCCGGGATACCGACCGCGAAATGATGATACTGGCCGTCACCAATCTTGGCATGGAGAGGGTCATTTGCCGTGCTCTCCTTGTCAGCCAGGTATTCCTCGCCCTTGGTGAGTACCTTTTTGACCGTGGCAACGCCGCGTCCGTCCATCGAATACATCAGCATTGCGCCCATAAGCTCCATACGTTCGCCGCCGTCCACCTCTTCAGGATGGGAACCGCAGCAGATGATTCGGCCTTCGTGCCTGGAGTTCTTCCAAGCCCAGATGGATGCCTTCTGGTGCATTGTAAGTTTAGGATAATCATACCGGGCCAGAACTTCAGTGCCCGGAATGAGGTCGACCGTATAGCATCCTCCGTGGTGGCGTACGCTGTCCACATACATATCGCCACCGAAATCGAAGTAATTGAGCAGACCGCTGCCCGGCTCGATGAACATCCCGGTAGGCGTCTGCGTGTTCAGGCCGCTGGATGTGGTGTGGCCCGGCCATATGCCGTAGAAATTGGATGACACGTCACCGGTGATGCCGCCGGAACCCACGCTGGCAAGGAACGCTCCCGCACATGAACCCTGGTAGGAGCCTCCATTGCGGAAGAATGTGCGCACAGCGTTGCGTCCTGCCGCACCGAGACAGCGGCCGTGATTGCCTGAACTGCCGCCGCAGGAGTAGAACACCTTGTAGCGCGGCTTTCCGTCAGGGTACATGAGGAAGCCATTCCGGTCCACTTCTGAACCGACGAACTTTTGAATCTGAAAGATGGAATCGGCGTCAGATGTTGGATATCTTTCACCCATAAGGAAATCCAGAGATATGTCGAATGAATCGCAGGCAGGAAGCCGTTCTCGCGAGGTAAGGTATGTGCCGCCGTCCATTATGACGTCCTTGTAGTAGCCCTCTTCGAGCACGTCGTCAGGAATCACAACTTCGATGGATTCCTCCCAGGATGACCAGTCTACCTCGGTATTATTGATTACGGGTTCATCTATGACCTTATGGCAGGATGAAGCGGCAACCGTTGCGGCCGCGATGGCAAATATTGCAATATATATATTTTTCATTTTCCGGTCCTCCTTAGTTCTTTGCCCATTTCACTGTCAATGGCTCGTTTGTATCGATATTCCTGAATGTCACTGGTATGGCCTTGTTATTCTTGTATCCGCTGTTGATCCAGCGGAGAGTCGTGGTGACAAGCCAGTCGGCCGTCGCCTGGTCCGAATATATCGTGAGGCCGCCGGCCTTGCTTCCTATGCGGTCTTCATAAGCAAGGGTGGTCGAAGCGAAACAGCTGGTCGGGCTGCCGAGGTCTGACGGATAAAAGTTCTTCGCAAGGCGCAACTCCTTCAGGGATGAAAGCCCGTGGAAGAGATATGTCATCTTGGAGGCTTCCAACTGATTGACGGTGAAGTTCGAAAGGTCGAGGGTCTCGAGAGACGAAGCGAAATAGAACATATAAGTCATGATCTTGCAGTTCGCAGTATTGAAATTGCTGACGTCGACTGCCTTGAGCGATGTGCAGTGGTTGAACATACTGCGCATATGACCTACGTTTTCCGTATTGAAATGAGACACGTCGACAGATTCGAGCGAACCGCAGTAGGAGAAGAGGTTGTCCATCGAGGTGCATTGGGATGTATTTTCAATGAACTTGAGATCCAGCGTCTTCAGACTGCGGCAGTACGAGAACATCCTTTCCATCTTGTAGACCTCTGGTGCATACATATTGCCGAAATCAATACTCTCCAAAGTCTCCAGGTGGTCGAACATCGATGCCGGATAGGCGTTGAGTCGGAATCTCGTCGCGCTGGTAGAGATGGTTATCGCTCCGCTTCCCTTGTCAAAAAACGCATATGCCGGAGCGCCGTCGAAGTTGTCTATGCGCACACCGTCAGTTGCCGGTGATCCGTTGACAAACGTTATGGATGTGATTATCGAGTCCACCATCGAATATGTGCAGTGAAGGCTGTCCGGTTTCTGCCGCGCCATTGCCTTTACCGCCATATTGAACATTCTTCCCGACGGAAGGAATGACTCTTCGGCTGCAGAATTGTCCTTGAGGGATGTGATCGTTATCGGGCAGATTGTGGATGCGCCGCCGTTGATGGCCAGGCCGGTCCCGCTCTTGAGTGTGAAGAGTCCGGTGCGGTTGTCATCAGTCGCTATGGCGATGGTGACATTCTCATATGTACCCTCCTCCACCTTGAAATCGAGCGTCTGCCCTGCTCCGGTGACATCGACCGCTTTGTCGGTCTGTAACAGCAAATCATTGCCGTCTGTAATGCGCAGATCGGTAACGTGAATGTCCCCGATGGTCGAATTCAATGTAATTGAGAGTATTCCGTACGGGTCTTTCTCCGGAATATCCTCCACGCAGGCTGAAGCCGCGAGGGCTATCAGCGCAAAAGCAATCACTTTTAATGATTTCATCTGTTAAGTTTGAAATGTTCAATTCCTCAAATATAGGTATTAATTTAAATAAAAAGACTTGTCAATGGGACAAAATTCATAAATTTGTCCATCTGTAAACGTTTACAAATGATTATTTATGGACAAACCGATGATACCGCTGCCGGAAAGGTTGAGACCGAAGAACTTGGATGAATACGTGGGACAGGAACACCTGGTCGGTAAAGGTGCCGTGATACGCAAGATGATCGAGAGCGGCAATGTCTCGTCGTTCATTCTCTGGGGCCCTCCGGGCGTCGGCAAGACCACTCTTGCCCGCATTATCGCCGGCAGCACGGATTGCGAATTCCATACGCTTTCGGCAATAAGTTCAGGTGTCAAGGATGTCCGCGACGTGATCGAGCAGGCGCGCCGCAGCCGCTCGAGTGTATTCCACAAGGGTACGCCTATCCTGTTCATCGACGAGATCCACCGTTTCAACAAGGCACAGCAGGACGCGCTCCTCGGCGCAGTCGAAAGCGGCGTCATCACCCTTATCGGCGCTACCACCGAAAATCCATCCTTCGAAGTCATTACCCCGCTTCTCTCCCGCTGTCAGGTCTATATTCTCAAATCACTTGAGGTCAATGACCTAAACAAGCTATTAATGAGAGCATTGAAAAGCGATGCATATCTTGTGTCACGCAATATTGAAGTCAAAGAAAAGGAGGCTCTCTTCCGTTTCAGCGGTGGAGATGCACGCAAGCTCCTCAATGTCCTTGACATCACTATATCATCATTCCCGGACGAGGCCGACATCGTTATTGACAACAAGACTGTCACAGACTGCCTTCAGGAGAACATCGCGCTATATGACAAGAACGGCGAACAGCATTACGACATAATCTCGGCATTTATCAAGAGTATCCGCGGCAGCGACCCCAACGGGGCGCTCTACTGGATGGCAAGAATGCTCTCTGGCGGCGAGGATCCGCTCTTCATAGCCCGCAGGATGCTGATCCTGGCCTCGGAGGACGTCGGCCTCGCCAACCCGAACGCCGCGCTGCTCGCCCAGGCCTGCTTCAATGCAGTACATCAGATCGGAATGCCGGAAAGCCGCATAATCCTCTCCGAAACCTGCATTTACCTCGCAACTTCACCGAAGAGCAACTCTTCCATATGCGCGATAGACGCCGCCATGGCTGCGGTCAGCAGCGGTGTCCTGCCACCGGTACCGCTCCATTTGCGCAATGCTCCTACAAAACTGATGAAGGAACTCGGATATGCGAAGGACTACAAGTACGCCCACGCATACGAAGGCAACTTCGTGGATCAGGAATTCCTGCCGGAAGGCATCGAGGGGACGAAGTTCTATGAGCCGGGGCCGAACCCGCGCGAAGAGGAGATCCGCAGACGGATGACAGCCCTCTGGGAGAAATACAATTACGACAAATAATACGGAGGTCCGCCGGAAAGCGGATATCAGGGAAGTCGATCGCAGGCTTTCGGCAGTATGTCCAGCGCGTAGATGTAGTCGTTCATATACCATCCGTGGCCGATCTCGAAATCCCCCTGCCGATCGCGCTTCAGACCCATTTTCTCGTAGAATGAGACCGCTTTGTTGTAACGGTTCACGTTGAGTTCCATCCTCGCCGGGCCGCCAGCAGCGGAGCGGATGCCGTCCACGACTGCATTGAGAAGCATTTCACCGAGTCCGCAACCCTGCCATTCGGGCATCACATACAGTTTCTGAAGATGGAACAGCGGTCTTCCGTCGGATGTCCGCCCTTCTGTCTCGAAAGATGCGTATCCGCATTTGAGGGATTCTCCATTTCCCGAAGCCTCGGCAATCAGGAACCACTTTCCATCTCCAGCCACTTGGTCACTAAGGCTATCGGTGGAATACATCCAGTCCATCATATAGTCGATCTGTTCCGGTGAGAGTATATCCCCGTAAGTTTTGCGAAAAACAATATCGGCCATTGCGTGGATGGTCGGGACATCGTCTGGCGTTGCGTATCTGATAGAGATTGCTTCTATTGTTTTCATAACGCAAATGTAAAAATCATTTTTGAAATCCGTCGGAAAGTGGTAATTTTGTAACCCGTAATTTTCAAACTATGAAGTACGGGTTCGACAACGAGAAATATCTCAAAATCCAATCAGAACATATAAAGGAGCGCATCGCCAAGTTCGGCGACAAGCTCTATATGGAGTTCGGAGGCAAACTTTTCGATGACAATCACGCCAGCCGCGTGCTGCCGGGCTTTGAGCCTGACGGCAAGCTGAAGATGCTGATGCAGTTGCAGAATGACTGTGAGATAGTCATTGTTATCAGCGCCGTCGATATCGAGAAGAATAAGGTCCGCGGGGACCTAGGCATCACTTACGATGTGGACGTGCTGAGGCTCAGGGATGAATTCATATCTAAGGGATTCCTTGTAAGTTCGGTTGTCGTCACCCATTTCAACGGGCAGGCAAGCGCCACTGCATATCGTAACCGTCTGAAGCGACTCGGCATCAAGGTGTATTTCCATCACACGATTGAAGGCTACCCCGAAAATGTGGCATACATCGATTCCGAGGAGGGATTCGGCAAGAACGACTATGTCGAGACAACACGCCCTCTCGTAATCGTCACCGCCCCTGGCCCGGGCAGCGGCAAGATGGCCGTCTGCCTCAGCCAGCTGTATCAGGACCACAAGCGCGGCATCAAGGCCGGCTATGCGAAGTTCGAGACCTTCCCTATCTGGAACCTGCCGCTCAAGCACCCTGTCCATCTGGCATACGAAGCCGCCACCGCGGATCTCAATGACGTCAATATGATCGACCCGTTCCACCTCGAGGCATACGGCAAGATTGCTGTCAACTACAACCGCGACGTGGAGAGTTTCCCGGTTCTAAATGCCATATTCGAAGGCATCTATGGAGAGAACCCGTACAAGTCCCCTACCGATATGGGAGTCAATATGATCGGTTTCTGCATCAAGGACGACGAGGTCTGCAGCAATGCCGCAAAGGATGAGATAATCCGCCGCTACTATACCTCACTAGGACGTTTTGCAGAGGGTCTATGCGAAGAGAGCGAAGTCAACAAGATCGCACTCTTGATGAAGCAGGCAGGCATCACCACCGATTTCCGCCGCACCACTGTGGCAGCGCGCCAGCGCAAGGAGAAATCCGGCGTTGCATCCGCCGCTATAGAACTGGCGGACGGCACCATCATCACCGCTGAGACAAGTTCACTCCTCGGCCCATGCGCCGCACTCATACTCAATGCCACCAAGCATCTTGCCGGCATCGCGCACGATATCAAGCTCATCCCTCAGAGTATGATCGAGCCTATCCAGGAGATGAAGGTATCATATCTGCACGGACACAACCCGCGCCTCCACACCGACGAAGTGCTGGTCGCACTGGCGATGCTCAGCACCACGGACGAGAATTGCCGCAAGGCCCTCGGATGCCTGCCTCAGCTAAACGGATGTCAGGTACATACCACCGTGATGCTCAGCGAGGTTGACCGCAAGATTTTCAAGAAACTCGGTGTCGGTCTGACATCGGACCCTGTCAGGAAAAAGTAAGATTATGTCCACTACGGCCATAATCCTGCTCATTCTGTTCGCCTTCGGAGGAAGTTTCATCCAGAGGGTGACGGGTTTCGGCTTCGGCGTTTTCATAATGACCGTACTGCCGTTCCTTATGCCTAGCTACGGCGAGGCAACCGCGCTTTCCGGATTGCTCGCAATAGTATGTGCCCTGGTCACTGGTATACGTATGTTCAAATATGTGCCGTGGAAAAAGCTCTGGCTGATATTGGCGGCCTTCCTAGTGGCCTCCTTCTTCTCGATACGCCTCGTATCCGCCGTTAATGATGGCATCATGAAGCACGTGCTCGGCGCACTTCTCATAGCAATCAGCATCTATTTTTTCTTCATCGGGGACCGAATCAAGATGAAGTCGAATGTACCAGTACAATTGTCTATGGGTACGCTCTCCGGCTTTATGGGTGGTCTGTTCGCAATGCAGGGCCCTCCTGCCGTAATCTATTTTCTAGCCTGCACCGACACCAAAGAAGAGTATATAGGCATATGCCAATGGTATTTCATCATAGGCAATATTATGATGACCATCTTCCGCTCTGCAAATGGATTCATTACGCCGACGGTATGCCATAGTTGGCTCATTGGCATTCCTGCAGTCCTGCTTGGTCTGCTGCTCGGTGCCCGTGTATGCAATCGTATGCCAATCGAGGTCATACGAAAATGCGTCTATGCCTATATGACCTTCAGCGGCCTGCTGGCGCTGCTCTCCTAGTGTGTCACATATCCTTCCGGGTGGAGACCCCGGAAATTATTCTCCTCATATATCCGCTGTATGCGGTCCGTGTCCTCGCGGGCATTGTCCGTCAGTTCGACCTTGCCAGGCATAATACCGACCCGCTTCTGTCCGAAATCAATGAATGTCAGATAAACCGGCGCTCCGGTGGCTCTGGCGATGGTATGGTAGCCCGTCTTCCATTTGCGGATTGCCTTACGGGTGCCTTCAGGACATATCGTGAGGTGGAAATCCTCTCCTTTTGCCTTGTTGGCCTCCATCCGGTCTATCAACGCGCGGATGGTACCCTGCGGATTGGACCTGTCTATCGGAAATCCGCCCATCGAGCGCAGCAGCAGATTGACCGGGAAGAAGAACGCCTCTTTCTTGATCATAACCTTGAGGTGGCCGCCCTTTGCGCGGTAATACATAAAGCCTATGGCGAAATCCCAGATGCTCGTGTGCGGCGCAAGCAGAAAGATGCAGTTGTGCTCCAGAGGCTTCTCCCCCTCCAGTTTCCAGCCCATATTCCTGAGCAGAAAGCGGTATACTGAACTTGGTATCATAGTCTATCCGTTCTCGGAGAGTTCCAGCCAGCGGAACTCCTTTTCATCTGTCAGTGATATGATTTCCCCTATGCGCTGCGATGCACTCTGCAGAGCCTGGAAGTCCATTGTGCCGGAGGCGATGGCCTCCTCGAGGCGGGCCTTTTCGTCCGCAAGCGCGGCGAGTTCATTCTCAAGCATCTCCATCTCCCTGCGGTCCTTGTAACTCATCTTTTTCTTCTGGGGGAGATTCTGCATCTTACCTGCCTTGGGCTCGGCGGCAGCGCGGGATTCGGCGGCGTTCTTCGCCTCGTAATCCTTGATATATGCGCGGTATTCGCTGAAATTGCCGATAAAGTCCTTCACCACTCCGCCACCGCAGAAGACCAGCAGATGGTCCACTATCCTGTCGAGGAAATGGCGGTCGTGCGAAACGATCATCAGCGAGCCCTGAAACTCCTTGAGATACTCTTCAAGGATGTTGAGTGTCACGATATCGAGGTCGTTGGTAGGCTCGTCAAGGATGAGCAGGTTCGGCTGCTGCTTCAGAACGGTGAGAAGATAGAGCCTGCGTCGTTCCCCACCGGAGAGTTTCTCGACCCTCGTGGTCCACATATCGTGCGGGAAGAGGAACTGCTCGAGCAGGCGGGTGTCCCCCACAATATCCATCACGGTCTCGCCGGGCTTGAATTCAATGCCGCTCTGACGGTAGTAGCCTATATTGAGGGATGTGCCGCGCTCGATGATGCCGTCCACGCGGGCGGATGCATCAAGATTGTCGGTCAGGAGATTGATGAATGTGGATTTGCCCACTCCGTTGCGTCCGACGATGCCAATCTTGTCGCGGCGCTGGAACTTATATGTGAAGCGGTCAAGATAGCAGTCATCACCGTAGTGGCACGACAGATCCTTGCAGTCGATGATCTTGGTGCCGAGGCGGGACGAACCCTGCACCTCGTCGAGCGTTATCTGCTTTGTCTTATACACCTGCTCCGCACGGTCCTTGAGTTCGTGGAATGCGTTGATACGGTACTGGGCCTTGCCGGTGCGGGCGCACGGCGTGGCGTGGATCCACTCCAGTTCGCGGCGCAGCAGATTGCGTACCTTGTCGGTCTGGGCGTTGTAGTTGGCGATGCGCTCGTCGCGCTTCTCGAGATAATTCTGATAATTGCCCCTGTAGAGATACACATTGCCGCGATCGAGCTCCATCACGATATTGCAGACGCGGTCCAGGAAATACCTGTCGTGTGTCACCATCAGCAGTGTGCAGCGGCTGCGGCCCAGATAAGATTCGAGGTACTCTATGGCATCAATGTCAAGATGGTTGGTCGGCTCGTCCATTATCAGGAAGTCAGCGCCGAGCGCCAGTACCTCCGCCAGCGCGACGCGCTTCACCTCGCCACCCGAGAGTTCGCACATCTTCATGGAAGTGTCGTGAAGCCTGAAATTGCTCAGCGTCTCGCGGACCTTCTGGAAATAATCCGCCCTCCTGCTTTCATCGAAATCGGCGGTCATCGGCGCGCTGTGCGTCGATATCTGGTCCAATATCGTCGACTGCGGGTCATAATCGTAATCCTGCTCGAGGAATGCGATCATTATGTCCTTGAGGAACAGTATCTTGCCGCCCGAATCGGACTTGTCCTTGCCGGCCAGGATGCGCATAAGAGAAGTCTTGCCGGCACCGTTTGGAGCGACGAGGGCGATCTTGTCGCCCTCATTGATGTTGAAGCCGATATTCTCGAAAAGTACTTTCGGCCCGTACGACTTCGAAATGTTCTCTATCTGAAGATAACTCGCCATCTGTTCAGGATGCTACTCCTGGTCTTCGCCGTTCTTGACGAGGTCGAGATATCCTGGGATCACGCGGCCCATAGGCTTGTGAAGCGTCTTGACGGATGAGTCGATATTGATGACCTCGCCTTCCGGTGTGATGGTGCAGTAGTAATCCTTGTATTCTGCCTTCGAGCCGTTCCTGCTGGCCCTTCCGGTGAAATGATAGTCATAATATGCGACCTTGTCCTTCAGCTCGCCGAGATTTTCAGCCATATCCGCAAGGCCGGCGATAACTTCCTGATCGTGCAGGATAGCCTCGCGCTTCATCTGTGCGGTGGACTGGAGCCCCTGCTTGCGGTACTTGTCGAGCAGCTTGAGGTTCTGCTGGAGACGGAGATCCATAATATGCTGTCTGTATTCGAGTTCCTTGCCGAATGTGGTGGAATCGACGCGTTCGAAAGTCTCGATATAAACTTTTGTGCCGTCACCGAGTTTTTCGATAATTGCATTTTCGAGGGACACCCTGTAAGGGTCCTTCTCCTTGGCGCAGGATGTCAGGGCGAGGACAGCAATAACGGCCAATAGAATCTTTTTCATAGTGGAATAATTGGTTTATCTTAATGATTCAAATATGCGGACATCCCCGGCAATATCTTCCAGAGAACTCTTCAAAAGATTGAGATCAGTATCACCAAGGTGATATGGCACAATTACTTTCGGCTTGATCATTCTAACCGCATTGACGCACTGTTCCGGAGTCATCGTATAAGGCTGGTTGGTCGAAAGGAATGCCACGTCGACAGGTCCGAACTCCGCCATCTCAGGAATGTCCTCTGTATCACCGGAAACATAGACCTTCAATCCTCCGAAGTTGAAGATATAGCCGTTGTTGCGTGTCTGAGGATGGAATTTCATATGGTCCTCGGTGTTATTGTAAGCAGGTACGGCCTTGACAGTGACATTATCAGTGAGAGCCAGATTGTCACCGTTCGTCATTACCTTGCCTTTGCCAAGTTTTTCCCAGGTCATGGAATTGAGTACGACTATGGTCTCTTCCTTTTCCAGCGCCTCTATGGCCTTGACGTCGAAATGGTCATAGTGGTCGTGGGTGATGAAAATGAAGTCGGCCTTCGGCATCGATGCGAAGTCGATCTGCCTGCCGTCTATTTCAGACACCGGGTCGACATAGATATTAATCTTATTGAAGGTGAACGCAAGTGAACCGTGGCATATCATCGATGCCGTCATCGAGCTTCCATCCGGGGTATTGAAAGTGGTAGTGGAAAAACCGGCTGAAGCTGTACAGGCCGCGGCAACAGCGGCGGACCCGAACAGTGATTTGAACAGCTTCATTATTTTCCGGCAATTGCGTCTATTTCAATCTTGGCACCCTTAGGCAGGGCTGCGACCTGGTAGCATACGCGTGCAGGCTTGTCCTGCTGGAAGAATTCAGCGTATACGGCATTCATTGCGCCGAAATTGGCAATATCGTCGAGAAGCACGCAGGTCTTCACTACGTCATTGTATGTGAGGCCAGCCTCTTCGAGGATAGCGCCGATGTTCTTGAGAGCCTGCTTTGTCTGCTCTTCGATAGTAGCCGGCATTGTGCCGTCGGCAGGATTCACCGGAAGCTGACCGGAAACGAAGAGTGTGCCGTTGAGTTCAACTGCCTGGGAGTATGGTCCGATAGCGGCAGGAGCGTTTGGAGATGCAATTGTTCTTTTCATATTGTTGTAGTTACTATTTATGGCAAATTTACTACTTTTGTAGATAAGATAAAAGCAAAGTTATGAAATCAATCTCCAAAGCCATTTTTCGCGCGCTTATGCTCACGGCTCGGCGAAGATACGCTTCTAGAGCCTCATCAATGCCGCAGATTCAGAGTAAATCAGTCCGGTAAGGATAGATTATTTCTCAGCCCCGATTCTCAGCAGGGCCGTAAGAGGCGCGAACAACTTCCCGGAAACAGACTCCACTCGGCCTTCAATCTGACGGTTGAATCCGTCGCGGCCGTTGAATGAAATAGTGCCGGGATTGCGTCGATGCCCGTCTGACGGTACAAATGAAGCCGTTGCGCCACCATCAGCGGCTGTGAGGTTGGTGCCATCAAATTTAAGTCCCGACCATTCGGCAAACCGCGCGATGTCGCAGAGCGGATCGAACGGAGCCGGATCGGCCCCTTTTGTATCCTTCAGCGTGTCGAAACTGTAGTCATAGGTATAAGTGTACGAATTGTTGACCATATACCAGGTCAGTTCGTTGAATATGCGCTGAGCATCACTCAAAGCCTTTTCCTGAAGGTCCTTGCAATAAGAAGTGAGATAGACCTTCGCATATCTGTCAGCAGAGGCGTCCGCGAGAACGCGTGGCATCTCCTCCACCAAATGTTTTTCGACCGTCTCCCAGTATTTGCGAACATTTGTGCCGTACTGAACACGCTTCTGGGCGCAGAGCGAATTGAGCCTCTTGTAAAGAACCGTGGCGGATGAAGGATCGTAGCCGTATCGGGTGACTTCGTATGAATAGCGCTTGTCGCAATCCATTATGGCATTGGAGATCGGAATGAACGGTGCGAATGCGGATTCTGATAGGGTGAGCCAGGTGACGCAGGCCATTTCCGCAGGAAGGTTGTCATACACTTCGATGATGTGGACCATCCCCTGCTCCTCATCTCCGATGGCGCGTATGTCCTTGCGGCCGTTGACGTCAGGATCGTACTGCGTTCCCTCGTAGCGGTCGCGGAAGAGCGACATCACATCTGTGAGCGAAACCTTTTTTTCCGGATCGAAGAAGAGCGGATAATACTTCTTCGGGTCATACTTGCCAGCTGTGGCCGGTGCGAGCAGCTGATGGCCGCGCCAGGTGCGCAGATGAGAGAAATCGTAGTATCTGCCGTCACCCATATATGTGCGGCTCAAATGGAGGCATCCATTGCCCTCCTCAACTGCGAAGCCTTTTGCGACCGGCAATGAGAAGATTTCGTCGGAGCAGATGACATCATCGGCATCCCCGTCCACCGTACCGAGCATGAATTCGTTGCCGAATACAGCAACCTTGTCGTCCGGCATCCTGACCGCGCAATACTGGTGGCCGCTGTATATTTCCATATACCAGGCTTCATTAGTGTCGGCCATCATCACGATATTCTGCTCGCCGCTGCCCATCTCATCGACTATGCGCGCGGTAAGCTCAACCGCTTCGCGGGCCGTCCTGCAGCAGGCGGCAAGGATTGACGGCAGGGTCTTCTCGCTTATGCCGTCAGGCACGTTCGGGTCGGCCTCGCGCACAGCGGGAGCATTGTATCCGGTTACGGTCGCAGAGATCGCCAGACCGTATTCGTTGGTCACGGCGGATGCGTAATGACCGATGTCGTTGATGTCGGCATATGGCACGCCTATGTACTTGTATGTATTCTCCGGCAGCGCCCAGACAAATCCATCCATATCGCTGACCTGTCTGCCCGGCTGTCCTGTCACGGCATTGACGATTTCGATATGCCTCAGGAAATTGTGTGAATCTGCGCTTCTTGCGATGATTACATTGCCGTTTGCAGAACACTTGCGGCCGATATAGACGCCCGTGCAGGCGTCAGCCTGTGCCTGTCCGAATACAAATGCCGCCGCCATCAGGCAGACAATCGTGCGGATGTGTTTCTTGACCATAATGATGATATTTTCAATTGGTTTCAAATTTAAACATTTCTCCCAAATCTTCACGCAACTTCGTGCAGGATTCGAATCTGACGGCATGTATGCCTAGCGCGCGGGCAGCTGCGACGTTGGCCGGATTGTCATCGATGAATACGGTCTCATCCGGCACGGCGCCGAAACGCTCGAGGGCTAGAGTATATATAGCAGGATCCGGCTTCAGAAGCTTCTCGAAGCCCGAAATCACCTTGTCATCGACGAGTCCCAGCACGGGATATTTCGGACTGAGGACAGGGAAAGACTCCGCGGACCAGTTCGACAGGCCGCAGACGTGATATCCGGCAGCCTTCAGCTCGCGGACATACTCCTCCATTCCAGAGACCTGACCGGGAATCATTTCATCAAAATGCTCATAATAGAGCCGTATCTCTTTCTCCCACTCCGGATACCTGGCGACAAGTTCGGCTGTACCCTCGGCCATCGGCCGGCCGCCATCCTGGAACGAATGCCACTCCAGGGTGCAGATATTCGAGATGAACCAGCGAGCCTTCTCCTCATCCCCAAAATAGGGAATATAAAAATTCAGCGGATCCCATCCCACCAGCACATTGCCGAAATCGAATATTATCGTTCTGATCATATCAAAAGAGGCCCGGCCGGCAAAAGAGCGGACCGGGCCGAAAAAGCTATTTAAGTATATCATTCAGAAGTCCTGACGCCGTCTGCGGTCCGCCGGCACCCGCACCCTGGATGACCAGCGGCGAAGGATAGAACGACGTGACGATCATAGCGCTGTTGTCCGCACCCACGAGGTTGAAGAACGGATGGTCGGCGCCGATGGCGCGAAGCCCGATTGCAGCCTTGTAGCCGCTCTCAGTCTTGACGAGGGACGCGATGTATCTGAGCCTCTTGCCTTCCACCGCGGCGTCATCATAGAGTTTGCGGAACGCCGCCTCATCCTCAGGAGCAGGCAGCGGAGTTTTCTCTACGTCCTCCTCATCCAGAGGCAGACCGGCCTCGCGCGAAAGGATGATGATCTTGCGGAGCACGTCGTGTCCGCTCAGGTCGATGCCCGGGTCAGGCTCGGTATAGCCGAGTTCCTTCGCCTTTCCGACAATCTGCGCGAATGTCGGCCCTTCCGCACCGCGGTAAGAGCTGAAGAGATAATTGAGCGATCCGGAGAGCACAGCCTCGATGCGCTGGATCTCGTCGCCGCTGTTGATGCTGCGGGTGACGGTTTCAACCATCGGCTGGGCGGCGCCAACAGTGGTCTCGTATCTGAGCGATACGCCATATTTCACTGCCGCATCCTTCATCGCCCTGTATTCGACATATGGAGCGGAGAATGCTATCTTGTTGCAGGCCACTACGGAATATCCGCACTTGAAGAGTTCCGGATACTGCAGGGAAATCTCCTTGCTGGCGGTGCAGTCCACGAATACGGAATTCTCCATAGAAACAGACTTGAGCGCCTCCACGAAACCGTTGTTCTCGGAGGAAGCTCCTTCAGGAAGCAGTGAAACCGCAGTTGCCGGATCGAGCCCCTCCTCATCGATGACATAGTGCTGCCAGTCGGCAAGGCCGATGAGTTTCACGCGCTTGCCGGTGCGCTCCGCAATGCTCTGTGTATTGGCGGCAAGAAGCTTGATAAGCGATCCGCCGACCGTGCCGCAACCCGTCAGGAAGAGGTTGATGACCTTTTCGTTGCCCTTGTCAAAGAACTCGTGATGCATGCTGCGTATGGCATTCTCAACATTGTCCGAAGAGACGATTACGGAAATATTGCGCTCTGAAGAGCCCTGCGCTGTGGCGCGGATAGGAATGCCCCTGCGACCGAGCGCTGCGAGCATTCTGCCCGTAGCGCCACTGTGGTTGAGAATGTCGTCACCCACAAGGCAGACGATCGAGTAGCCCTTCTCTATCTTGAGCGGGTTGAGTTTGCCTAGCGAGATCTCATATGCGAATGTCTCATCGGCGGCAGCTTTCGCCTTCTCGGCGTCGGATTCGGAAACGGCGATGCACATCGTGTGCACCGATGACGCCTGGGTGATGAGAATGATATTGATATCGTGGCGAGTAAGCGTCTCGAAGAGCCTGCTGGAGAATCCCGGGATGCCAACCATTCCGCTGCCCTCCAGAGAGAGGAGCGCGATGTTATCGGAGTTGGAGATTCCGATGAGATTAGATGAGCTGTACGGCGGTTCCTTCTCGATAAGAGTGCCGAAATCATCCGGCGCGAAGGTGTTCTTGACATAGATCGGAATGCCTTCGGAAACGACCGGCTGGATCGTCGGCGGATAAATGACCTTCGCTCCGAAATGCGAAAGCTCCAGTGCGGCGCGGTAAGAGATGTGGTTGATTGTGCGGGCGGTCGGAACAATCTTAGGATTGGTGGTCATCATACCGGACACGTCGGTCCATATCTGCAGCTGGCGGGCCTTGCAGCCCACTGCGAAGATGGAAGCGGTGTAGTCCGAGCCTCCGCGGCCGAGGGTGGTCATCCTGCCCTTTTCGTCTGAAGCGATGAATCCCTGCGCGATGAAGAGCCTTACGCCCGGGTTCGCGGAGACCATCGATGCGATGTTGGCGTAGGTGGTTTCGCTTTCAAGCACATTCCTGCCGGCCACTGGCGAGGTCTTGAAGATTGTCCTTGAGTCGATCCACTTGTACGATGCGCCGAGAGTGTCGAATTTGGCGGCGAGTATGGTTGTGGAAAGGAGTTCGCCGCAACCCTGGATGGCGTCAAGGCTCACCGGGCTGAGTTCGCCGAGAAGGCATACGCCCTGCGCGATACCGCGGATATAGCTGAATATCCCTCCGCAGGCGTCGATTGTCTTCTTCCATCTGTCCGCCGGAAGGAATTCCGTAATTATATCGTCATGACGGTGCTGGAGGTCATCGATCAGCTTGTTGTAACTGTCATCACGCTCCGCGGCCCTGCGGCCGATCTCAATGAGCGTATCGGTGCATTTGCTAATCGCCGACGAGACGAGTATGGTGCGGTCGGATTCCATAGCCTTGGAGACTATGGCCACGACTTTGGACATATTATTGGCATCTGCGACGGACGTGCCGCCGAATTTGAGGACTTGCATAATCGGTCAGTATTTATTTGTATGCCTCGTTAATTGCGTTCTCGATATCGCTGATGATGTCATCCGGATCTTCAAGTCCGATGCTTAGTCTCATCAGGTCCGGTGCCACGCCGGCCTCGAGGAGCTGCTGGTCGGAGAGCTGGCGGTGTGTGTGCGATGCCGGATGGAGTATGCAGGTGTGGCAGTCGGCTACGTGTGTCTCTATGGTTATGAACTTGAGCGCATCCATAAATTTATTGGCCGTTGCGCGGTCGCCGTTGATGGCGAACGCCATTACGCCGCAGGAGCCGTTCGGCAGGTATTTCTGAGCGCGTTCGTATTCCTTGTCGCCTTCGAGGCCCGGATAGTTGATCCACTTGACAGCAGGATGGTTCTTGAGATATTTTGCAACCTTGAGCGCGCTTTCGCAGTGGCGCGCAACCCTTACGTGGAGGGTCTGCAGGCCAAGGCCGAGGTAGAAAGCATTCTGAGGAGCCTGGATGGATCCGAGGTCGCGCATCAGGTGCGTGGTGCATTTGGTGATATATGCGGCTTTGCCGAATCGCTCGGCATATATGAGGCCGTGGTATGATTCGTCCGGCGTGCAGAGGCCCGGGAATTTGTCTGCGTGGGCCATCCAGTCGAAGTTTCCGCTGTCCACGACGCAGCCGCCTACCTGTACTCCCTGCCCGTCCATGTATTTGGTCGTGGAATGGGTGACGATGTCAGCACCCCATTCGAAAGGACGGCAGTTGACAGGTGTCGGGAATGTGTTGTCGACGATCAATGGCACACCGTGCTTGTGGGCGATCTTCGCGAGGCGCTCGATGTCGAGCACACGGACGTTCGGATTGGTCAGGGTCTCGCCGAAGAGGAGCTTGGTATTCGGCTTGAATGCAGCCTCGAATTCCTCGTCGGACGCCTCCTGGTCGATGAAGGTGATGTCGATGCCCATTTTGCGCATTGTGGTGTCGAGCAGATTGAATGTGCCGCCATAGATGCTGGAGGTGCTGACGATGTGGCCGCCGGCCTCGCAGATATTGAAGCAGGCGAAGAAGTTAGCAGCCTGTCCAGAGGATGTGAGCATAGCGCCCACGCCTCCTTCGAGAGCTGCGATTCGCGCTGCCACCATATCGTTAGTAGGGTTCTGGAGGCGTGTGTAGAAATAGCCGGCATCTTCGAGGTCGAAGAGGCGGCCCATCTGGTCGCTGGTCTCATACTTGAATGTTGTGCTCTGGATGATAGGCATCTGGCGTGGTTCACCGCGTTTAGGCTGGTAGCCGGCCTGGACGCAAAGGGTATCGATTTTCTGTGTCATAATTATATTGTTATTTGTTTTTGTTTGTCAAGTGCCAGTTCATTGAGGTGACTACCGTTAGGCATTATCTGAGCGTGATGGAAGCTTGCTTCCGATCACGCGGAGAAAATGACTAAAAGGAAGGAGTTGGATGGGCCGCCGTTATGCGGATTGAGC
Organism: Bacteroidales bacterium; assembly: GCA_045601245.1. GTDB lineage: Bacteria > Bacteroidota > Bacteroidia > Bacteroidales > UBA932 > Cacconaster. The sequence goes on along the minus strand of JAZRZH010000004.1, from coordinate 7,638 downwards.
CCCGTCCGAGTCAATCTTGCCGTAGCCGGCAAGAGCATGCAAAACAAAGACACATCAATGAACCTTGCAAATATAAGTAGAATATAAAGATATTCCATACATTGGGATATATTTGGAATTTATTTCTATTTTTGCTGTGAAATATAGTTTTATTAGCGGATAAATACGCAAATCAGGCAAATTAAAGAATAATATTCTATTATGGTAGGCAACAGCGAACTCGATGAGATGGATCTCAAGATATTGAGATGCCTTCAGGACGACGCAAAAATGACGACGAAGCAGATAGCGGCAAAGGTCAACCTCTCCACCACACCGGTATTTGAGCGCATCAAGAGGCTGGAGAACGAAGGATACATCAAGAAATACACGGCCGTGCTCGATCCGGACAAGATCGGACGCGGATTCATGGTATTCTGCTCCGTGAAACTGAAGCAGATGAACAGGGACATCGCCAAGGATTTCGTATCGGTGATACGCAACATCCCGGAGGTCTCGGCCTGCTACAACGTGGCCGGGGAATTCGACTACATACTGACCATCTACGCACCTGACATGAAATATTACAACGACTTCATCATCAACGTACTGGGCACCGTGGAGTCCATCGGCTCCATCCTCTCCACCTTCGTGATGAAGGAAATCAAGCAGGGATACGGGATTTATGTCTGAAAAATTCGTAAATTTGCAGGATAAATTCGAACTCAGATGATTGCTGACAACATACTAAAAACCATCGGCAACACCCCGATGGTCCGCATCAACAAACTTTGCCCGAATCCGAAAGTCAACATATATGCAAAGCTGGAAGGCTTCAATCCGACCGGCAGCATCAAGGACCGTATCGCAATAGCGATGGTCGAACAGGCCGAAAAGGAAGGCAAACTCTATCCGGGCAAGACCATCATCGAGCCGACTTCCGGCAACACCGGCATAGGCCTGGCCATCGCCGGCATCGTCAAGGGATACCCAGTCGAAATCGTCATGAGTTCGGCCGTCTCCATCGAGCGACGCAAGATCATCCGTTCATACGGCGGCAAAGTAATCCTTACCCCTGCCGACCAGGGCACAGACGGAGCCATCAGGATGGCGCACAAGCTTGTCAACGAGAACCCCGACAAATACTTCATGCCGGATCAGTTCACCAACGCCGGCAACTATATGGCACACTACAAGAGCACTGCCATCGAGATCTGGCAGCAGTGTGAAGGCAAGGTTGACTACCTTGTAGGAGCCATCGGCACGTCGGGAACTCTTATGGGCCTTACCAAGTTCCTCAAGATAATGGACCCGGACATCAAGATAGTCTGCGCACAGCCGACCAAGGGACATTACATTCAGGGACTGAAGAATATGGAAGAGGCCATCGTACCGGAAATCTACAACCCCGATCTAATCGACCGTCAGGAAATGGTGGAGAGCGAGGAGGCTATAGAAATGGCGCGCCAGATCATCGCAAAGGAGGGAATCTTCGTCGGAATGAGCAGCGGAGCTGCAATGCTCGCCGCAGCGCGCACCGCAGCCAAGATCGAATCAGGCAACATCGTGGTCGTATTCCCGGACCGTGCCGAGAAATACCTCAGCACTACGATGTTTGACCCATATGAGGACTGATATTTTACAGAGTCCTATTTGGACTGCCAGGCAAATAATTCACCCATTTCAAGGCTGACCCAGCCATCTCCGCCGACGACATTGAGATGGAGCATCATCCTGCCCGGCTCAACAATTATCTGATAGCGTGTCTTGTCGTGATATGGGCCACCGGCTTCGATAGGAGTTGACATCAGATCCTTCATAGCGCCGACATCAATCCCGCCCTTGTGATCCTGAGCTCTTTGTGCCATATTGGCTCGGCGGGTCAGCGAATTCCAGGAGTCGGCATCACAAGGTGTGGCGAAGGCCCATTCAGGATTGACATAATGATTTGTGGCAAGCATAAGCCCATTCGGAGTCAGGCTGTCGCTGCGCTTTGCTCCATCATAGCACCATTCATAGAGGCGTGCCTCATTGGCATCTGCGACTCCTATGATAAACGAGGCCGCACTGCGGGTTGAATTGAAGAACGCATCCACATCATTGAGACTGCGGGCCTTGAAAAGAAGATCGAAGAGCTCCGTCGTGCCGGGGCGCATATCCCAATGGATATCCCAACCAGCTGATGGCATCCCGTTATTGAGTTCGATGAATATTCCGTTCTCATTGAATCCGTTGACACAATATATCTCCCCCGCATAGCCGATGATCGCCGCGGCGGGGCCATCAGTTGGATGAAATACGGTCACTACTATGTCACGGCCTATTTCCAGATAACTCTCAGCGTCATAATTCCGGCCATATATCAGTCCGTCCTTTGAATAATCACCCCAGGCCGCCATAGCGGAGCAGAAGAAGCATCCCTCGATATATTCCAAGGCATTGCAGAGTTTGAGCCGGTCGAGCGACAGTCCAGAAGTCTCGGAAGCACCGGCAAAGAACTCCTTCAGATAGTCAGGATAATTAGCATAAAGCTTATCGGCAATGTCTGCAGCCGGAGACATCCGCGGCTCCTCATCCTGCAGCTTTGCGTCGATATAGCATAGGACATCTTCCAGCATCGGCTTTGCGGCAGTGCCATATTGGCATCCCATCTGATGCCAGTCTCCGTACAGATTAATGATATTTATACCTCTGTTGCTCATATTATCGCGACACGACGTCAGGCTCAATACCGTAGCCAGAATCGCCACGACCAATTGCAAGCCCTTCATCCTGGTCATTATTGTTTTCATCTCGCAAAGATAATTGTTTGCGACATTTATGACAAATCAATAAATAATCTATATATTTGTACATCAAACCACTAAATACTAACGCTATGGAAAAGGAAGAATTCAAAGACAAAATCCAGGATGCGGCTGAAGATGCAAAGGAAAAGATTACCGATTTCGCACAGGACGCAAAAGAAAAAATAGCTGATTTCGCAGAAGACGCGAAAGACAAGATTCAGGATTTCACAGAAGACGTCAAGGAAAAGCTTGATGAGGCCAAATGTGAAGCTGATGCTCAAGCAGGTGCCGTTTTCGACCCTGAAGACATCAAGAAAAACAAAGTAATGGCGGTCCTCGCATATATCGGAATACTCGTTATCATCCCTCTTATCTGCGCAAAGACGTCAAGATTCGCCAAGTTCCACGCAAATCAGGGCATCATCCTTCTCGCCGCTGAAGTTGTGGCCTATCTGCTCCATTTCATTCCAGTTATCCGCATCATTGCCAGCATCATTTATATCCTTGTATTCATCTTCTCCATTATCGGCATCATCAATGCCGTCAAGGGCGAAGCGAAGGAACTTCCGTTCATCGGCCATTTCCGCTTCATCAAGTAAGTATCGGATACATCAGAAACAAACGATAAATCCCTGCATCAAGAAAACGATGCAGGGATTTTTGTCATAGCAACTCATATCTCCGCCATCTACATAGGAAGCCGGAGAATGGTCAGATTAATTCGCTATATTTGCAGGATTAAATGACAATAAGATGAGCCGCAAGAAGAAACCATATATCGAAAACGTGGAGATCGAAGCAGTCGCCGCCGAGGGAAACGGCCTGGCGCATGTAGACGGGAAGGTGCTTTTCGTCGCACAGGCAGTTCCGGGTGACATAGTGGACGTACAGGTCAACAAAGTACGCCGCGGATACTCTGGAGGATACATCGCAAAGATGGTCCAGCCCTCCCCTGTCCGCCTCGAGCCTTTCTGCGAACACTACGGCATCTGCGGCGGATGCACCTGGCAGCCGCTCCCGTATCAGATGCAGTTGGATTTCAAGCGCCAGCAGGTCGAAGACCAGCTCGTGCGCATCGGCCATCTGACAATCCCGGAGGTCCGTCCAACCCTCGGCTCTGAGAAAATCGAGGAATACCGCAACAAGCTCGAATACACCTTCTCCCGCCGACGCTGGATCCTCCAGGATGAAAGCGCCGACGAACTCTCCGACCTGGAACGCTGCGGTCTTGGATTCCACGTCAGCGGATTCTTCGACAAGGTGCTGGATATCAGGCAGTGCCATCTCCAGCGAGAGCCGTCCAATGCCATCCGCTTGTTTATCAAGCAGTTCGCTCTCGAGAACGACTACTCATTCTTCGACCTCAGGGAGCAGCACGGATTTCTGCGCAACATTATGATCCGCACCACTTCCACCGGCGAAGTGATGCTCGTCGTGATATTCGGACCTGACGCTGCCACCGACAAGGACGGCCAGGCAAAGATCAATGCGCTGCTCGACGCCATTCAGGCAAGATTCCCGGAGATCGTATCATTGCATTATATCATCAACTCCAAGGGCAATGACTCCTGGACAGACCTTGACTGCACGCTCTACAGCGGCAATCCTGCAGTCTACGAGCAGATGGAGGACCTCCGCTTCAAGATCGGCCCGAAATCCTTCTACCAGACCAACTCCGAGCAGGCCTACCGCCTCTACTCCGTCGTCCGCGACTGTGTTAAGGAGCACATCGCGTCCATCCCGGCATTTGCCGGAGGCGCACGGAAGCCTGTCATCTACGACCTCTACACAGGCACCGGCACCATTGCCCTCTTCCTCTCCGCTCTCGCCGGGAAGGTCGTGGGCATCGAATACGTCCCGGAGGCCATCGAGGATGCGAAAGTCAACTCGCAGGTCAACGGCATCGACAATTCCCGCTTCTTCGCCGGCGACATGAAGGACATCCTCAATGCGCAGTTCATTGAGCAGCAGGGACGCCCGGACATCGTGGTGCTCGACCCGCCGCGCGCCGGCATTCATCCCGACGTCGCCGAGGTTCTTCTCGCAGCGGCTCCGGAGCGGATGGTATACGTCAGCTGCAATCCGGCAACGCAGGCACGCGACCTCGCCATATTCGCTCCGATGTACGACATCACATTCGTACAACCGGTAGATATGTTCCCGCACACCACCCACGTCGAGAACGTCGTATCACTCAGAAAGAAAGCATAATACAATGACGGACGGGCTCTTTGACACCACCATCTGCGCGCCGGCCACCGGCAGCGGCGGAGCCATCTCCGTCATCAGGGTCAGCGGCCCGAAGGCGATCGAAGTGACTGACAGCATCTTCACGCCGTCCTCCGGCGGATCCATCACCGATGCTGCGGGCTATACGCTGCATTACGGCACCATCCGCCGCGCGGAGCGCATCATCGACGACGTTGTCGTGTCGGTATTCCGCGCTCCGGCCTCATATACGGGCGAAAATTCGACCGAAATATCCTGTCACGGCTCACAATACATCGTGGGTGAGGTCATCGCCCTGTTGCTCGAAAACGGGGCAATCCCGGCCGGCGCCGGGGAATTCACAAAGCGCGCGTTCCTCAGCGGCAAGATGGACCTGGCTCAGGCGGAAGCAGTTGCGGATGTCATCGCCGCCGAAAACGAAGCCGCACACCGCGTGGCAATCTCGCAGATGAAAGGCGGCTTCTCACGCGAACTCTCCGAAATGCGCGCCGCGCTGCTGCACATCGCCTCGCTGATGGAACTCGAACTCGATTTCAGCGAAGAAGAGGTCGAATTCGCGGACAGGACCGAACTCCGCAACCTGCTTGACGCCGCCATCTCCAGGATCGGCAGCCTCGTGGCAAGTTTCAGACTCGGCAACGCCATCAAGACCGGCATCCCGGTCGCCATCGTCGGAGCCACCAACAGCGGCAAGAGCACCCTGCTCAACGCCCTGATCGGTGAAGACCGCGCCATCGTTTCCGATATAGCCGGCACCACCCGCGACACCGTCGAAGAGACATTTGTCATCGACGGGATGCCGTTCAGATTTATCGATACCGCAGGCATCCGCGAGACCGATGAGGTTATCGAAAAAATTGGCATCGAACGCTCTTTCAAGGCCCTGGCAAACGCCTCGGTCGTCCTGGGCGTCATCGATGGCACCCTCCCTCCCGCCGATTTCAATGCCACCGCCGAGTCCATCGCGTCGCACATCACCGAAGGCCAGCACCTCATACTGCTGAGAAACAAGATTGACATCGCCGGTAAAGCTTTCGACGCCGAGGGGGCTACCGCTGACAGCGACAATGATTGCGCCCGAAACCGTACCGATAACAGCAGTGCTGCCTGGTCGGCTTTCTGCCCGACAGGAACAACAGATGCCGGCGCCGATGCCGCAGCTAACTGCTGCCTGAGCGGAATCGCTGACGTCACTGCCCAACAATGCCTTGACATCTCCGCCGCCTCCGGCGAAGGTCTGGATGCGCTCCGCAGCACACTGACCGCCTGCATACGTGGAGAAATCAGCGGCTACGCATCAAACGGCAACGCCGGGCAGGACAACTGCATAACATCGCAGCTGCACACCGCCGCCGGCAACCGTGATGCGGTCTTGGTCACCAATGCCCGTCACGCAGAGGCTCTCAAAGCCGCATCCGCCGCCCTCACCCGCGTCCGCCAGGGCCTCGACAACACCCCCGCCCTTCCCACCGACCTCCTCACCCAGGACCTCCGCGAAGCCCTCTACCACCTCGGCTCCATCACCGGCGAAATCTCCACCGATGAGATACTTGGGAACATATTCAGGAACTTCTGCATTGGGAAGTAAGCGAGTAAGCGAGAGGAAAGCAATTATTCAAGGAAAGGAATACAACGCGAAGCGTTTGGACGCGAATAAAAAAGTCTGCCAAGCTAGCTTGAGCAGACTTTTTCGTGAGTGGACATTACTGGCCGCAGGCCAGTGTGTTCCTTTCCTTATCTCCTATTGCTCTCCCGAGCGTGAGCGATTGTGGCACCGAAGGCACAGCCTGAGGTGGCAAACATACCGCATAGGTGTCACCAAAAGCGCAGACGTCATCTTCTTTCAGATTGACATCCACGGCCGCTGTCGCACAGGCAAGGTAATGAAATACGACCCCAATACAGGCCATCGTATCAAGGATGAAGCTGTCGGAGGACGGATTACCTGGGTACACTCGCTGATGAAGCGTAGTGGCGCTCTGAAGGCCGACTGGGAGCTCACGCAATGTCTCTTCGGAGAACATCTGCTGTCCCATTGTTCCGGACGCACAGTCGCGCTCGTGGAGTCGGAGAAGACGGCAGTGATCTGCTCAGCCTTGATGCCCGAATATGTCTGGCTGGCTACCGGAGGCAAGTCCCAGCTCGGAGATAAGCTCAATGTTCTGCAGCAACGAACCATCATCGCCTTTCCTGATGTTGATGGCTACGAGTTATGGAAGCAGAAGGCTTCGGAACTCACGTCGCTGCGCATCACGGTATCAGATTATCTGGAGACTACGGCCACGCCTGAGGAGCGGGACGCACACATCGACATCGCCGACAGACTGATTGCTCAGATCCGGGACGGTTCCCTTGTCCCTCCTACCGATTGTCCCACTCCTTCCCCGTCATCGTCCCACTATGGGACACCGCTGGAAAATCCGGACTTTCTTCAGATTGCTCAGTACATTTCACCTGAATACCAAGGAGTTGTTGCCCTTTTGATGGATGATCTCGGGCTTGTCCCGGTTGACATCCGACCGCTGTCCCAGGACTAGGGACAAAACCACAGAATATGTCGAATTTGTCCCAACTGTCCCTGCTGTCCCATTCTCTGGGACAAGGGACAACGGGACACAAAACAGAGTAAAAGTTATGAATA
>JAZRZH010000003.1:0-47661 GCA_045601245.1 Bacteroidales bacterium | reverse complement strand
CAACGAGGACTTCGGAAAGGGAGCTGGCTTCACTTTCGATCTCTTCGAGTCTGTCAAACCATTTTAAGGAGGTAATGCAATGAGAAAGTCTTTATTCGCTATCGCAGCCATTGCGGCGATGACCGCAAGCTGCCAGCTGGCTAACGAGCCGGCACCAAGCAAGGATTCAAAGATGTTCTACGGAACCATCGAGAATGAAACCCGTACAATCCTCAGCCAGGACGGCGACCTCTATCACGTTGTCTGGCAGATGTCTGACCCGGTATACTTCGCTGAAGATATCGAGGGCGGTAATTATGGTTACTACTATGCACAGGAAGGCGGCTCAAGCACAACCTGGTTCGCAAAGAAGTCAGGATCCGAGAATGACCCTGAGGGCCTCGTGAAGGCATACTATCCTGCAAACGTTAAGGATGTCCTCTCATACGAGCAGAATTACGTCGCAAACGGTGTCGCAATCAACCCTATGTTTGCAACGGCAACAGTCGATGCTACAGCTGAGACACCTGCACCGTTCGTATTCAAGAACCTCTGCGGTATCCTCAAGTTCAACGTCACCTCATCAGTGGGCGCAGTTGCAAAGAACATCACCATCACCGCTGACCAGGGCCTTTCAGGTCACTACACAGTGGTTGACAACGCTGCAGTCGTTGAAGGTACGGCAGGCGTTTCAATGAGCTTCGGTTCAGAAGGTCTCGGTTTCGGCGCAGAAGCCAAGCCGGTTCTCTTCGTTGTTCCTGCAGGCACCTATACAGGCCTCAAGATCACCATCAACACCGTTGACGGCAAGACCCAGACCCTCAGCCTCAAGAGTGGCGCAAGCATCAAGGTTGACCGTTCTATGGTATCCGAAGGCGACATCGCATTCAACAACCTTACCGATCTTCCTACCGGAACGGCAGCAACTCTCCCTGCAGGTGCTATCTTCAACCTTTACGTGAAGGGTGCCGATATGACTACTGTCGACCTTACCGACATGGATGCAGTCAAGGGCTTCGCAGCAGTTGATGACTATGACGTCACCGGTATTGTATTCGAGGTCAACAGCGCATCTACCGAAGGTGTCGAGATCCAGGACGCAACTTCTGCCGCACCTGTTTATATGGTACGCGACGAAGCTACAGGCGTTGTAAAGATCAGTACCCCTGCAGCCAAGTTCTGCACCGGCGCAGATGCTTCCCATATGTTCCGTAATCTCCTCGCCCTCAGATATATCAGCAATCTTGACAAGCTCGATACAAGCGCAGCTGAGGATATGACCTATATGTTTGGAAGCTACATCTCCAACGCAGACTCCGTATACTTCGCACTCGAAAAACTCGACCTCAGCAGCTTCAACACTGAGAACGTGAAGAATATGTCAAATATGTTCCGCAACCTCCGCAAGGTGAAGAGCATCGACCTCTCAAGCTTCAATACTTCTAATGTGGAAAGCTTCAGGTGTACATTCTATTATATGACCGGACTGGAGAGTCTCGACCTCAGCAACTTCGACTTCTCATCCGACACATCTCTCTGCTACACATTCTACTATATGGAGAGCCTCAAGTCAATCAAGTTCCCTGAAGAGGTCAACTGTCAGAACGTAGAGAATATGCGCTACTGCTTCTACAACTGCGCATCTATCGAGAACCTCGATATGACCAAGTTCAAGAACACGGCAAACTGCAACGATATGGGTTATATGTTTGAATACTGCGGTCGCCTCAAGGAAATTGATCTTACCACATTCGATTTCGATATGGATACCTCGATGTCCTATATGTTCGCATACGACTCATCACTGACTTCCATCAGGTTCGCTGACTACGTCGACTGCTCGAATGTCCAGACAATGAACTATATGTATCGCAGCACCCAATTCTCAGAGTACGATCTCACCTGCTTCAAGAACATCGGCGCTCTCACAGGCTGCAAGTATATGTTCGCATATTGCCCGTACTTCACCAAGGTTACCTTCGACCGTGATGCTGATTTCTCCGCACTCGTTGCCCCTCACGATTTCCTCTATCACTCATCCGACGGCCTCAAGGTTGACCTGAATGGTATGGACGTTTCTACAATGACTACTTTGACCTATATGTTCTCAGGCTTCTGGGGTGATGAACTCGATCTGACCAAATGGGATACCTCAAATGTAGTAGTGATGTCATACCTCTTCTACAACTGCAAGAACTGCGGTACATTCCGTTTCGGTAACAACTTCGTGGGTACAAGCTGCACAGGTTCGACAACCTGCTTCTTCGCCGGTACCACCAACAAGCCGACCGGTGACGGTGCGCTTACACAGACCGGTATCAACAAGGGCGCGATCAGCATCTACTGCGGTCCTGATGCAATGGACTGGATTTCAACCCGCGCAACTGTCAAGTATGTCAACGACGGTTACTACAACGGCGTTCCTTGCCCTGTAACCTTCTACGATTATCAGAGTGGTGCAGCTATGACTCCGGCCACCTGGTAGTCTGACACACCTTCGTATAATTACAATACCCCGGGAGCAAACTTCCGGGGTATTTTTTGTATTTGTCGGAAACTTTCATACCTTTGCATCCTGCTAAAAAGGCAACTTTTTGGTGCAATGGGTCCTGAACCGTTTTCAGGATGAGTAACACATTTTTAAAACATTTATTATGAAGCATTTGAATCTCCAGGGTACCGCCAGGGTATCAGGCAGAAAGGCAGACGTCAAGAGCGTCCGCAGAGACGAAAAAGTCCCTTGCGTCATTTATGGCCAGGGCATTGAGAACATCCTCTTCTCAGTTGAGGCAAAGGATCTCAAGAACCTCACCGACACACCGTATTCACACATCGTTGACCTCGACATCGACGGCAAGAAGTTCATCGCAAAGCTTCAGGATGTACAGTGGCATCCTGTAACCGACGCTGCAATCCACGTCGATTTCTTCGCTCTCGCAGAGGACAAGCCTGTAACCATCGATGTTCCTGTAAAGATCGTTGGTAACTCAGAAGGTGTAAAGCAGGGTGGCAAGCTCGCTGTCTCAACACGCAAGCTCCGCGTCAGCGGCCTTATCGCAAACCTTCCTGACGAACTCGAAGTCGATATCACCCCTATGGGCATCGGCAGCCAGATCTTCGCAAAGGATCTCAACTACGACAACATCAATATCGTATCCCCTAAGGGTACTCTCATCTGCGCAGTTCGCGCTACCCGCGCATCTGCCGCCGCAGCTGCTGCAGAGTAATTATCGTGTAGATTATGACATATCTTGTAGCGGGGTTGGGCAATATCGGTGACGAATATGCCAATACCCGTCACAATATAGGATTTATGGTATTGGATGCCTGGGCTCAGGCATCCAATACTGTATTTAAGACCGGTCGCTACGGGGCTACGGCAGAGGTTTCTTTCAAGGGACGCAAGTTCGTTCTGCTGAAGCCTTCAACGTATATGAACCTTAGCGGCAAGGCGGTCAATTATTACCTCCAGACCCTTAAGATACCGCGCGAAAATCTTATGGTCGTCGTGGATGACCTCGCGCTTCCCTTCGGCACGATGCGTATGCGCAAGAGGGGTAGTGCCGGTGGGCACAACGGCCTGAAGAACATCGACTTTTGTCTGGCAAGCGAGGATTATGCGCGTCTGCGCATAGGCATTGGCAACGGTTTCTCCCGCGGCGGACAGATTGACTATGTCCTTGGTGAACTGTTGCTGGAGGAAAAGAAAGCTCTCCCCGAGATACTTGAGAGAGCTGTTTCTGCTGTGAAATGCGCTGCGACGGAAGGTGTCGACAGGGCTATGACGCAGTATAATAAAGCGCCTTCACCTGCGGCTGAGCAGTGTCAATCATCTTCTTCCTCCCCGATAAAGAAGGAGGAATAAAGTTCGTCCATCTGGCGCCTGTCCTTCTTGGTAGGACGTCCCATCCCACGGTCGCGTTTGATAAAGAAAGTCTCCACCGGGGCCCGCAGTTTTGCGAGTTCGCTCTCCGGCGTGAGATTTTCCGCGTATTTGTCAATCTCCTTGGCGCCCTGCCGCTTCTCCAGCGGAGCGAGAACTTTGTATGTGAAATGCACCGCACCTTTGCGGACGGAAATCATATCTCCGGCCTTCACTTCCTTGGAGGGCTTGACCTCGGTGCCGTTGACCTCCACCTTGCCGCCCTTGCAGGCGTCCGTGGCGTCGGTGCGTGTTTTGTAGACGCGGATGGCCCAAAGAAATTTGTCAATTCTTGTAGTATCCATCGTTTTCCTTCTCCTCCGGAAGCGTGGCCTCCGTCCCTTCGTTGATATAATCGTCCTTCTGCTCCTCTATCTTGCGGATATGGGCTTCCAGCAGCGTGACACCGCCCGTCGTCGGGATAATCGTGAAATCGTCCGAATTTGCCGGAATGAGTATGGTTTCACCCTTGGTCAGGCTGTATTCGGCCTTGTCAGACTCGGTCCTGAATGTGGCCGAGCCTTCCGTACAGATGAAAACTATGCAGCTGTTGAAGTCCTCTGTCTGGAGGCTTACCGGCCTGTCCGCCCTGACGACGCTTGCCGTGAAGCTGTCGCAGTCTGCTATCGTTACCGATGAGATTGATGGCAGCGTGTGGCAGAGGGAGTCGTCGTATTTGCGGTAATCAATGCAGTCAATCGCCTCTTCGAGATGCATTGTCCGTGCTGTGGCTGGATTGTTCTCGCGGCCCCAGTCATAGAGCCTGAATGTTATGTCGGAAGGCTCCTGTACTTCGGCGATTACGAGCCCTCCGCCGCAGGCGTGAACGGTGCCCGCGGGGATGAAGAATGATTCGCCGGCCTTCGGGTGGTATTCATTGAGGATTTCCTTCACGGTGCCGTCCTTGCATTTCTCGTAGAATTCGCTGGCGGTCACGTCGCGCTTGAATCCCATATAGACGGTGGCATTTTCGGATGCCTCCATTATGTGCCAGCATTCGTTCTTGCCGAAATCATCGAAGCGCTCGGCGGCGGTGTCGTCGTCCGGATGCACCTGTACGGACAGATACTCCTCTACATCCAACAGTTTGACCAGCAGCGGGAACTGCATGTTGTAGCAGTCGAATATGTTGTCGCCCACGAGGTCGCCCAGATAGGTCTCGAGTATGTCGTCCAGCGGATTGTCGGCGAGATATCCCTCCGCTACCTCCGAAACGCGGCCTTCGCCCATTGCGGAGATTTCCCAGGATTCCCCGATGCCGCCGCTTTCGGGCAGCGTCACGGGATTGCCTTCATCGTCTTTCGGAAGTTCCTTTCCGAATCCTTTGATAAGTCTGTCACCGCCCCATACTCTCGGCTGGAGGATGGGGGTGAATTTCATCGGGTATAATTTCTTGTTCATCTGTCGGATTTGTGAGGAAGTTTTTTGTTGAGCAGCCATATGCACGCTGCGGCCACTGCCAGGCAGACGGTATAAAGCACGGCATATTGTCCTGACGGCATAAGGTCAATGATGCCTTCGTCAGCTCCCATTTCAGGGAATATCTTCGAAAGCGCAACTGCAGTGGAGTTGTTGAGGCAGTGAAGGAAAATCGTGGCCCAAATGGATCCGGTCCTGTAATATATCCAGCCGAAGAATACTCCGATAATGAATGCCGGAATGGACTGCCACGGGTTCATATGTATTGCCGCAAATATAAATGCTGACCAGAGTATTGCCTTCCACGGAGTGGAGTGGTTCATTATTCCGCGCATCATTATGCCCCTGCAGAAGAATTCCTCGCAAAGAGGGGCCAGGATGCAGGTGGAGAGTATCAGGTCGAAGGTGGAGGAGTTGTTGAATATGGCCTCGAACAACGCTTTGATGCTGTCCGGCATCGGGATGAAAGTCGAGAGCGGCTCGATTATGACTGTGAGAGCCAGCATAGTGAGCGCGATTACGCCGAAAAAGGCCAGCGGTTTCAACCCGCCGCAGTCAAGCCTGTTGACCGGTCTGGAGACGGCGTTGTCCGCATTCATCGCCTGCCCCGCCTTGAGGAAGATATAGGCGAACGGGATTATGAATGACAGGGCGTAAGATAATGACTGTGCCTTCAGGACGGAGGATCCGGAAATGCCCTGCAATGCGCCGAGTATCAGTCCGAAAACCAGCGAGCCGGCAATGAAGAGCGCGACCAGCAGCCACGAGCCACCCAGAGTGGGAAGGCAGAAATCGTATCTGTTCTTTTTCATATTGTAAATTTACAACAAAAATCGATGTGCGGTAATTGAAAATAGTTAATTTTGTAAAATTACCATATCACGATGTCCATAAAGGAAAGATACGATAACCTGCGCGCCCGCATCTCTTCTCTCAGGGAGGAGAAGCTGTGGTTCCGCATCATTACCAATAAGTTTTTTATCGTCACATTCCTGTTCATTATATGGATGCTGTTTCTGGATAACAACAATATCGGGGTTTGGTACCGTACACGCCGTCATCTTCGTGAGCAGGCTGTGAGGATCGAGCAGCTTCAGGACGGGATCCGCCGCAAAGAGAACCGTCTGGACCACCTGCGCTCTCACAAGGATTCACTTGAGAAGTTCGCCCGTGAGGAGTATTTCTTTCACGAGGACGGCGAAGACGTTTATATCGTTAAATAATTGATTCAGATGAAGAGTATTTTCGGATTGTTTCGCGCAACCGCAATCGTGATGGTGCTTGTCCCGCTTCTGGCATCCTGTCACGAAAAGGAACCTGTTCCAGCTCCATGGCCGGAAGACCCTGAAGTCAAGCCTGTCGTTGATGAGCAGCTTGCAGCCAAGGATTATCTCCGCACGGAGTATATGGATGTCTATTATTACTGGCAGAAAGAGGTTATCAACCATAATGCAAGTGTGCCGGTGACCGGTTGCGACATATATGATTATTTCGACGCGCTGCTCTATAAGGGGGACCGGTGGAGCTGGATGTGTGACAAGGAGTATTTCGTGGATTCCGAGAGCGGCGTAGTGACCGGTACATACGGCGCGAGCCTAGGTCAGCCGATAGAGTATTTTGACGACTACGGTGTATATGTCAGGTATGTCTATCCTGATTCTCCGTTTGCAAAGCAGGGCGTCACCCGCGGCTGGCTGCTGACCCACGTCGGCAATATGGAGGTGATGGAGCGCATCATCCAGGGCTCTTTTGAGTTAGCTATGTCGGCATCTCCTCAGACATTCACATTTCTCGATACTGAGGGCGTTCAGCATACATTCACTACCGAGTGGGCGACCGAACTGAATGTCCGCTCGTCTCTTGAAACCAAGATATTTACCGAAAAGGATTTCCCCGGCCTCAAGGAGCCTGTGGGGTATTTCAATTACCTTTCCTTCAAGGCCAATTTCCTTGATGATATCCAGAATTCGATGGAGACCCTCCGCGCAGCGGGAGTCAGGACGCTGATTCTTGACCTTCGTTACAACGGTGGCGGTGACAGCCGCGCCAGCCAGCTTCTTGTCAATTATCTCGCCCCTGCATCCTCCAAGGGTCAGATATATGTTTCACGTGTCCATAATACTATCCTTGCTTCCGAGAATGAGTCCGAAAAGATCGGCGATGAGGTCGATGATCCGGTGAGCAGGAAGAAGATTGCCGGCTCCTCAATAGGCATCGAGCATCTGTATGTGATTACCGGAGAGGGCACTGCATCAGCAAGCGAAATGATTACCAACGGCCTGCGTCCGCTGATGGATGTCAAGATGGTCGGCGACACAACCTATGGCAAGCCAAATGGAATGTACGTGTTGATGTATCCTGGTTCCAACAAGGATTACCAGCGGTACAATGCCGGGGATTACACCAACCTTGAGTGGGTGTTCCTTCCAATCTGCTTCTACAATATGAACGGCAAGGGGCAGGCTATTCCGGACAATGGATTCGTACCTGATTTCTACTGGCCGGATGATCTGTATCACGATTTCAATGCGAAAGAGGGTAGTATCAAGGCTTGTCTGACCCATATCGCAACCGGCTCATTCCCGAAACTGCCTGCTAATGTTACGAATACGACCAGGACAGCGACAGACCGCAGGAACGCGGCTATCAGTGTTGACGAAAAGAAACCGAATTACGGTCTCTGCACCGTGTTTCCACCTGACAAGATCAAATAAAATCGCATAATATTTTGTTTATTAAATATTTATGCATAACTTTCGCAACAAATATGAAAATTCATTTTTTAATCAACTAAATAATCAAAATTATGAAAGAACTCGTAGACGCTATCAACGCTGAGATCGCTGAATTCCAGAAGAACGCAGAGGCTCAGTTGGTAAAGGGCAATAAGGCTGCCGGCACACGCGCACGCAAGAACGCTCTCAACATTGCAAAGCTTATGAAGGATTTCCGCAAGGCATCCGTAGAGGCTGCAAAATAATTGCTGGAAGACAATAAAAAAGGCTGCCGTTCTTCTGAACAGCAGCCTTTTTTAATTGATATGTGTCCCGGCCGACAGCCGGGACACATATCAATTAAAGGGTCCTGTACTTCTTGCCGTAATCGAGCTGCTGCTGCAGGAAGTCCTCGACATATTCGATTCTGTAATCGACTACCTTGCCGTCCTTCTCGACAGGGACGATATCCGGATTGACAAATCCCTTGTATGGCTTGAGGTCGAGCGAAGCGTAGCGCTCGAGCACCTCGCGGTGAAGTTCCGGATCGATGTCGATGGCGTAGGTCTGGATAAGGCTCTTTGCTGCCTCATAATCGCCTTCCGAGGTGATGCGCTGGATCTCCTTGAGCAATTCGCCGAACAGGCTGCGAAGTGCCGTGAAATCGTTGATTACGAAGTATGTCTTGCCGTCACGCACCTTCTTCTCGATGACATTGTTCTCCTTGCCCTTCTCATAGCACCACTCGGCGACGAGCTTGCGATTCTGCATATGGGCCTCGGTGTTCTTCTTGCCCGGCTCTATACGGGTGAACTGTGTGAAAATGCCGTTTCGGATATAAGAAATAAATTCGGCCTTGTATGCGTCAGGGTCGTCAAGCAGGCCGAGTTCGACGAGCTTCGGATCGGCGAGGTAGTAGAGCGCGAAGAGGTCTGCTCGGGACTCCTCTATGGCTGAGCTGAACTCCTTGAGAGCCTTCTGCGGAGTGGTCGGGAGTTTCTGTCCCGAGCCGTGGCCGAGGCACTCGTGAAGGTCGGTGTGGAGGTTGTCGGTGATATTGCCGTACTTCTTGCAGAGGTCTATCTCAGCCTGGTCCCAGGCGAATTCGGTAAGAATGCTCTTCGGAGCCTGGGCGGCGGCCTCATTGTATGCATTGGTTATATTTGCGATGGTGACGGACTTTGAGCCGTATTCCTTGCGGATCCAGCTGGAGTTCGGAAGGTTGATGCCGATAGCGGTGGCAGGGTAGTTGTCACCGGCTATTACCGCCACGTTGATGACCTTTGCGGATACGCCCTTGACCTCTTTCTTCTTGAACTGCGGGTCTACAGGTGAGTTGTCCTCGAACCACTGCGCATTGTCGCTGATGGTCTTCGTGCGCTGTGAGGCCTCCTTGTCGCGGTAGTTCACGATGCCCTCCCACTGTGCCTTGCGTCCGAGAGGGTCGCCGTAATTCTCCACGAAACCGTTTACGAAATCGACGTCGGAGTCGATGTCACCGACCCAGGATACATTGTACTGGTCCCACATGCGCAGGTCACCGGTCTTGTAATATTCGATGAGTTCAGTGATATATTTCTTCTGAAGATCGTTCTCGGCGACTGCTGCTGCGGCCTCGAGATGGCCGATGATGGTCCTGATGGCAGGGCCGTAGAGTCCGTCAGCCCTGTAGACTTCCTCGCGGATAACGCCGTTCTCCTTGACGAGTTTGCTGTTGAGACCGTATGAGACAGGATGAGGGTCATTGACATCCATCATCTTCGCGTAGAATGCGTTGACCTCGTCCGCTGTCACGCCTTCGTAAAGATTGGCTGCGGATTCGAGCACAAGGTCCTTGCTGTCATCCTGACAGCGCTTCGTGTTGAAGAGATTCTCGTCATAAATGACGTGGATGAGCATATCGGCCTCTTCCGCTTCGACGCCTGCCGCGTTCATCAGGCTGCTGAAATATTCGCTGCAGCATCCCGGGATGATCTTGTCGTCGGCATAGTGATGGTGGATGCCGTTGCTGAAGAATACGCGCTTCGCATAGACGATGAAGGAGTCCCACTCTTTGCCGGAGCGCTCGCCGTCATACTTCTCGATGATGTCCTCGAGGATGTGTCGTATGCGGAGGTTATATTTGAAATTCTGGTCCCAGATGATGTCGCGGCCGGATTTTGCGGCCTCGCTCAGGTGGTAAATGTATTCCTTCTGCTGGAGGGAGAGTTCATCCCAGCCGGGAATCTGGTACTTAAGTACAGCTATGTCTGCAAACTGGTCCACTGTGTAATTGAATTCGCTTTCCTTTTCGGAGCAGGCGGTCATTGCAAGGCCGATTCCCGCAGCGAGCATTAATGTCTTTAATTTATCCATTTTTCTGTTTGTTATATTCTTCGAGAGCTTTTTCGAGGATGAAGAGGGCTCTTCTGAGGTCATCTTTCTTGAGGACGTATGCCAGACGGACCTGGTCTTTTCCGATGCCCGGAGTAGTGTAGAATCCCGCTGCCGGAGCCATCATAATGGTCTCGCCTTCGTAATTGAAGTCAGTGAGGCACCAGGCGCAGAACTTCTCCGCGTCGTCGACAGGCAGTTTGGCCACGGTGTAGAATGCGCCCATCGGGATCGGTGAGTAACAGCCGGGAATCCTGTTGATGCCGTCGATGAGGAACTTCCTTCTTTCAACGTATTCTTCATACACGTCGCGGCTGTAGGCTTCCGTACCCTCGATCGAGGCTTCGGCTATGGCTTGTCCGAGAAGAGGCGGGGAGAGGCGTGCCTGACAGAATTTCATCACTGTCTTGCGTACAGCCTCGTTCTTGGTGATCAGCGCGCCGATGCGGATGCCGCATTCGGAGTAGCGCTTGCTGACCGAGTCGATCAGGACCACGTTCTGTTCGATGCCTTCGAGGTGCATGGCGGAGATGTACGGCGAGCCGGTGTAGATGAATTCGCGGTACACTTCGTCGCTGAAGAGGTAGAGGTTGTGTTTCTTCACGAGGTCGCGGATCTGGTTCATCTCCTTTTGCGTGTAGAGGTAACCCGTAGGGTTGTTTGGGTTGCAGATGAGGATGGCCTTGGTCTTGTCACTGATGAGTTCCTCGAATTTCTCGACCTTCGGCAGGCAGAATCCTTCGTCGATGGTTGTGGTGATGGTGCGTATCACTGCGCCTGCGGAGACTGCGAATGCCATATAGTTGGCGTATGCCGGCTCCGGTACGATGATCTCGTCACCCGGGTTGAGGCAGGAGAGGAATGCGAACAGCACGGCCTCCGAGCCTCCGGTGGTGATGATGATATCCTGCGGTGTCAGCTTGATCTGGTATCGCTCATAGTAGCTTACAAGTTTCTCTCTGAACGAGCGGTTGCCCTGTGACGGGCTGTATTCGAGTATCTTGCTGTCGAATGTCTTGAGAGCGTCAAGAGCCTTTTGCGGAGTCGGAAGGTCCGGCTGGCCGATGTTGAGTCTGTATATCTTGATGCCCCTGTCCTCGGCGGCGTATGCCAGAGGGGCGAGTTTTCTGATAGGGGAAGCCGGCATATCTTCGCCGCGCTTCGAAATCTGTAGTCCTGAACCCATAGGTTGACGGTTATATGTATAATAATTTCCAAATATGCAAAAATAACAAGATTTTGTATTTTTGCAGTCTTATTATGTCTAAAACAATATGTGGAAAGGAATAATAACGGTTGCAATGCTTTTTGTGTCGAATGCCTTTATGATATTCGCTTGGTACGGACATCTCAAATTCGGCACGCCGAAGCTGTTTTCGACCTGGGGGATGTTCGGTGTGATCGTTTCAAGCTGGCTGATCGCTTTCTTTGAGTACTGTATGCAGGTCCCTGCCAACAGGATAGGCTTCCTCGGCAACGGAGGCCCGTTCTCGCTGATGCAGCTTAAGGTGATCCAGGAGGTTGTGACTCTTATCGTGTTCGTGATATTCACAACCATTTTCTTCAAATCCGAAAAATTGTCGCTGAACAATCTGTGGGCATTCCTGTGCCTTATCGGAGCGGTCTATTTCACCTTCAAGAAATAATTCATACCTTTGGAATCGATGAAACGCTTGAAATCCATATTCCTGCCCGTTTTCCTGTGTCTCTGCGCGCTTGTGGCGGCATCCTGCACCCATAAGCCGGAGCCGCGGGAGAAGACATCCGTGCTGATCTATATAGCAGGAAACAATTCCCTGTCCTGGAATGCCCCGGACTGCATGTCGCAGTTGAGGAGCGGCTTTATCCCGTCCGGCAGTGTAGACAGCGATTTGCTGCTCGTGTATTATCACGTCCCTGACGAATGTCCGAAACTGATTAAACTTTCGAGGGATCCGGAGGGCGCAATCCTGGAGACGGTGCTATGCTCGTATCCTTCCGACCAGAATTCCGCCAAGGTTGAGACATTGAAGCAGGTGATAATGGATGCCGAGAGTCTCTGTCCGGCGCAGCACCACAATCTTGTGCTCTGGTCGCATTCTTCCGGATTTCTGCCAAAGGGCTATTATGAGAAACTCTCAGCAAATATCAACATTGACAAGGTGTATTCAACGTACAGACGGGAACCTTATTTGAGAAAAACATTCGGAAAGGACTATTCCTCTGATGATGAGATTGAAATTGCAGACCTTGTGGCGGCACTGCCTTTCAAATATGACTGCATCTTCTTTGACTCCTGTCATATGGGATGTGTGGAAGTGGCATATGAATTCCGTGACAAATGCGACTATCTGGTGATTTCACCTACAGAAATCATGGCGCAGGGCTTCCCGTACTATATGATGATGGATGAGATTTTCAACAATCCGGATCAGGAGGCTGCGATTAAGGCTGTTGCAAAAGAGTATTATGATTATTATGTCAAGCAGTACGGAGGCGGTACTATGACCGTTGTCAGATCTGTTGCGATGGACAGGCTGGCGTCCTGTTGTGCTTCGATTATCAAAAATCATCACGAAGCCCTGATGTCTCTGGATCCCGGATCTATCCAGGTCTTTGACAGGTGTTCCTGCCACTGGCTGTTCGATCTTGGAGATATTGTCCACAGCGTTTCGACGCCTGAGGAATATGCTGATTTCCAGGAGGCGATGAGCGACGCCATAGCATATAAGGCTGCTACAGAGTCATTCCTTCAGATAAGGATAAATAAATTTTCGGGATTCGGCATGTATCTGCCAAACCCCGAATACATTGTTCTCAACCGTTATTACAAGACCCTCCTTTGGAACAAGGAAACGGATCTTGTCTGGTAGATTACTTCTTGAAATACCTGTTGAAGAGACCTTCGAAACCCTTTCCGTGGCGGGCTTCATCCTTTGCCATCTCGTGTACTGTGTCGTGGATAGCATCATAGCCGAGTTCCTTGGCTTTCTTGGCTATAGCAAGCTTGCCTTCGCATGCGCCGGCCTCGGCTTCCATTCTCTTCTTGAGGTTGGTCTTGGTATCCCAAACCACTTCGCCGATGAGTTCAGCGAACTTTGATGCGTGCTCAGCCTCTTCCCAGGCATAGCGCTTGAAAGCTTCTGCTACCTCAGGATAGCCTTCGCGGTCTGCCTGACGGCTCATTGCGAGGTACATTCCGACTTCCGTGCACTCACCGTGGAAATGCTTCTGGAGACCATCCCATACTTCTGGGTCGCAGCCCTGTGCTACGCCGAGTCTGTGCTCGTCAGCGAATGCGAGACCTTCGCCGCTTTCAACAACTTCCTTGAACTTTGATTTTGGAGCCTTGCAGAGAGGGCACTGCTCCGGTGCCTCAGAACCTTCGTGAACATATCCACAAACGGTGCAAATCCATTTCTTTGCCATAATGATAACATTTAGTTGTAGGTAATATTTCCGTCTACAAATATAGTCTTTATTTTATAATTATTCAAATTTACTGTGAAATGCCGCCTTCCGTATCACCAGGAAAATGATGATAAGAAATGTCAGGGAGCATAACACTGCCATTGCAAACAATTTGCCGGCCAGGTCACTCGCGGCCAGTGTTATATCCGGATCTTCTTCCGTAACTTCTGATACTTTTCTTGCTGCAATCCGTCTTGCTGACCATTTTCTGGTAATAATGCCGTCATTGAAGTATACGGCACCACCGTTGGACCGCAGCAATGTAATCAGGGATTTCCTGTCCGCAAGCATCAGGTTGTCTTCGAAACCTTCCGGTATCGCAGCATCGTCTGAAAAAACGTAGAACGGCGTATCGTGCAGTGACAGATCAGCCTTCAGATGTGAAATGGCATCCCAGTGTGCTTTGTCCATTGATGCATTGTCCCGTACGATGGCGGCCACCATAGGACCTTCTGCCAGGAAAATGTCGTTATGATAAGTGCCGCTTACATCTCTCAATGCTATATCGGCCATCGCTTCGGATGCGTCCCCGGCTGTCATTTCGGTTCTGGCGTCCACGAATGTCCAATCGTCACCGGGCAGTGAGTCAAGTGAGAACTCCCGCTCCACGCCATCTTTTTCGTAGATGAAAGTGGTTTCGAAGGATGTGCTGCCGCTTCCGGTGATGCGGCTCATATCAGTTCCGATGTTGTATGCGGTGAAATCCATCCTCGGGATGTCCCGCAGTGCATCCAGGGCGATGGCTGCGGCAAATGCGGCGAATACTGCGGCTGCCGTCCAGTCGAACGCTGCGGAGGCTTTTTCAGCTATTTTGAAGCTCCATACAAAAATGAATATGCTCATCGGTAGCAGAACGAGGTTCTTTGCGAGCGACTGCCAGTTGGTGAGGTGTATCACCTCTCCGAAGCAGCCGCAGTCTTTGATAGGGTTGTATGCCACAAGATAGACGGTCACAAGTGTGAAAGCAACCATCATTACCATACCGATGAATGAGAATACCTTAAGTCGGATGCTGTTGAGGATGCATATTCCGGTGAGCATCTCGAGCGCTGACATCGTGACGGCGAATGCCGTCGCGAACGGGCTGAGGAACATCAGGTGCATGAACGAGAAATACTCCTTGACCACAAGAGCTGTCCCGACAGGGTCAATCAGTTTGGTGAAGCCGGAAATGATGAATGTCAAGCCGAAAAGGATTCGGACGAATTTATGGAGTCCGTTCATAGTACAGCCCTGATTTTTTCAAAAATCTTTTCTGCCGGCAGCATTGCGCCCTTTTCGTCAGAGCATTCTATGCGGATGAATCCGCTGTCGCGTCGGCACTGGTCAAGATAGATGGCGCGCACCTTCTTCTGGAACTCGATATCCGCCTCGTGGATGTCCTTCTTGCCATCCAGGTAGTCGCGGTCGCTGCCTTCACGCTCATTGTGAAGGTTCTCGTCAACAAAGGAGATGGGCACGTCGAGGAATATGTTAAGGTCAGGGACAGGGATGCCGAACTGATTGTATTCGACGTCAAGAATCCAGTTGCGGAGCGCTTCGGCCTTCTCCGGGTCCGCGAGCTTCGAGCACTGGAAGGCGATGTTCGAATAGACATAGCGGTCCAGTATGACGCAATGTCCGTCCGCGAGCATTTTGCGCAGCGATTCTGCGGCCGTGCGCCTGTCCTCAGCGAAGAGGAGCGCCACTATCTGCGGGTGAACCTGGTTTATCGATCCGTAATCGCCGCGCAGGAATCCGGCGATCATTTCGCCGAAGACCGGTGCGTCGTAGCGCGGGAAATGGAGGAAATCCACCTGTTTCCCCGATTGGGACATATATTCTGAAATCATACGGAGCTGTGTGGATTTTCCCGCTCCGTCAAGGCCTTCGAGTACTATCAGCATAAATATTGCATAACTTTGTCACAAAGTTAAGAATCTGTTTTGAAATGATTCTAAGAAATTATCCGATTATGCACTCCGCTGATGTCAGATTGATGGGAATCGTGAATGTGAATGGCGATTCGTTCTATACTGGAAGCCGGGCCGCCTCGGAGGAGGCTTTTCGCACAAGGGTATCACAACTTCTGGCGGACGGCGCCGATATCATCGACGTCGGTGCTGTATCGTCCCGTCCGGGTGCGGAATATGTCACTGAGAGCGTGGAGTGGGAGCGCTTGGAACCCGTCCTGAAGATATGGGCGGGGGAGTATGCAAGCAAACGGCTCTCCATTGATACGTTCCGCTCCGGGGTTGTGCGCAGGGCGTATGACATAGTAGGCGATTTTATTGTGAATGACATTTCCGCGGGGACGGAGGATAGCCGGATGCTCTCCACTGCCGGGATGCTCGGCCTGCAGTATGTCGCGATGCACCGCTGCGGCAGCTTCCTCACAATGCACGACGAGTATCGCTATGACGATATCGTTGCATCGGTCCGCCGTTATTTCGAGGATTTCGCGCTACGTGCGGATGCCTGCGGGGTGGAGGAGTGGATTCTGGACCCCGGATTCGGATTCTCGAAGGGCAGGGAGGAGTGCATCACGCTTCTGGAGCGGCTGGATGAATTGCAGTGCTTCGGACGCCCGATCCTGGTCGGGATCTCCCGCAAGAGGATGACAGGCGCCGCCGCAGGCAGTGAGGATGCCCTCCGCATCACAAATGAAATGCACCGTCTCGCGGTGCGGGGCGGTGCATCCATTCTGCGCGTCCACGACGTGGCCGCTACAAGAAGCGCTCTCCTTTAGAGTTTGCGCTTGATCTCGACGATGTCGTATGCCTCCACGATATCGCCGATCTTGATATCGTTGAAGTTCTCCACATTCAGACCGCAGTCGAATCCGGAAGCGACCTCCTTGACGTCGTCCTTGAATCTCTTCAATGAGCCGAGGACACCGGTGTAGATGACGATGCCTTCGCGGATTACGCGGATCTTTGAAGTCCTGAGGAGCTTTCCTTCCTTGACCATACATCCGGCGATTGTGCCGACCTTTGAGATCTTGAAGGTCTCGCGTACCTCTGCGGTCGCTGTAATCTCTTCCTTCTGTTCAGGAGCAAGCATACCCTCGATACCGCTCTTGACCTCCTCGATGGCGTCGTAGATGACGGAGTAAAGTCGGATTTCGATGGATTCCTTCTCGGCAAGTTTGCGTGCATTCGGCATAGGGCGGACCTGGAAGCCGATGATGATGGCGTTGGATGCGACGGCCAGCAGGACATCGGATTCGGAGATGGCACCGACTGCCTTATGGATGACATTGACGTGAATCTCTTCTGTGGAGAGTTTGATGAGGGAGTCTGAGAGGGCTTCGATGGAGCCGTCCACGTCGGCCTTGACGATGATGTTGAGCTCCTGGAAGTTGCCGAGTGCGATACGGCGTCCGATCTCCTCGAGGGTGATGTGTGTCTGGGTCTTGAGACCCTGAATGCGGATGAGCTGTTCGCGCTTGTTGGCGATGTCGCGTGCCTCCTTCTCGTCGTCCATAGTGTTGAGGGTGTCACCTGCAGTAGGTGCGCCGTTGAGGCCGAGGATGGATACCGGCGTTGAAGGTCCGGCTTCAGTCACTTTCTGGCCGCGCTCGTTGAACATTGCCTTGATGCGGCCGGTGTAGCAGCCTGCGATCATCACGTCTCCGATATGGAGTGTGCCGCTCTGTACGAGGACAGTTGCGAGGTAGCCGCGGCCCTTGTCAAGAGATGACTCGATGACGCTTCCCACACCGTGCTTGTTAGGGTTGGCCTTGAGGTCGAGCATATCGGCTTCGAGGAGTACCTTGTCGAGGAGAAGGTCTACGTTGAGACCCTTCTTCGCGGAGATTTCCTGGCACTGGTACTTGCCGCCCCAGTCCTCCACGAGGATGTTCATATTTGCGAGCTGCTCCTTGATCTTGTCAGGATTTGCACCAGGCTTGTCTATTTTGTTTATTGCAAAGATCATCGGGACACCTGCGGCCTGTGCGTGGTTGATGGCCTCGATTGTCTGAGGCATCACGGCGTCATCGGCTGCGACGATGATGATGGCAAGGTCGGTGACCTTTGCGCCGCGGGCACGCATTGCGGTGAATGCTTCGTGACCAGGGGTGTCGAGGAAAGTGATGTGGCGTCCGTCGTTGAGTACAACGCTGTATGCACCGATATGCTGGGTGATACCGCCTGCCTCGCCTGCGATAACATTTGTCTTGCGGATGTGGTCGAGGAGGGAAGTCTTGCCGTGGTCGACGTGTCCCATCACCGTGACGATAGGAGGACGTGGGAGGAGATCCTCTTCGGAGTCCTCGACTTCCTCGATGGCGCTCTGGGTCTCAGGTTTCACGAATTCGATCTTATATCCGAATTCCTCGGCGACGAGCACGAGTGCCTCTGCGTCAAGACGCTGGTTGATGGATACCATCAGGCCGAGGTTCATACAGGCCTCGATGACCTTGACCACAGGGGTGTTGTTCATCATAATGGCGAGTTCGTTGACGGTGACGAATTCAGTGACCTTCAATACATTGTTGGTCAACTCCTGCATTTCCTGCTCTTCCTGCATCTTCTGGAAGACCTCCTCGCGCTTTTCACGGCGGTGCTTCGAAGTCTTGGTCTTGCCTTTGCCTTCGACCATCCTTGCGTAGGTCTCCTTGATCTGCTTCTGTACCTCGTCTTCGTTGACTTCTGTCTTCAGGGCCTTGAAGCGCTCCTTCTTTGACGGCTTGCCGCTCCTGTTGTCGTTGTTAGGACGGTTGTTATTGCCGTTATTGTTGTTGTCGCGTTTGTTGCTTCCTGCTGTATTGTTGACATCGACCTTTGCGCTGCCGCCCTTCTTGATGCGTTCGCGTTTGCCCTTGTCCTTTTTGTCGTGGTCGGAATGTGACGGCTTCCTCTCAAACTGGGAGAGGTCGATGGTACCTGCTATCTTCGGACCTGCGAGTTTCTCAACCTTGGTCTCAATATGCTCGGGAACTTCCCTGATAGGCTTTACCTCTTCCGCAGGTTTTGCTGGAATCGGTTCTGCCGGCTTTTCAGGTGTTTGTTCCGTCTTTTCTGCAGGCTTCGAAGCCTCAGCTTTTTGGGTTTCTTTCTTAGGTGCGTCAAGGTTAATCTTTCCTATCACCTTGAGCTCAGGCTTTGCGGGAGAGGGCTCGACTTCCTGAACTGGAGTTGCCGGAGTTGGAGTTTCAACAGCCGTTTCAGGTTCGGCACTGGTCTCCGGCTTTGCCTGTTCGGCAGCCATCTGAGGTGCAGCGGGAGTATCTGCTGGCTGCTTTTCGGCCTTGGCCGGTTCGCTCTTCCTGGTTGCTGCCGGTTCCGTAAGGACATTGGTCTTGATAATGACCTCCTTCTCAGGTTCCGTCTCTTCAGCGTAGGTGCGTGAATTCTCGATCTCGGTAATCTCCTTTACCTTGATGGCTACTTTGCGTGACTGCTCCTTGAGAATCTGCTCCTTGCCGAATTCCTTGGCCACGATGGCATATACATCCTCCGGAATCTTGCCGGTTGGGGTTACTTCTATGTCGATATTCTTTTTCTTGAAGAACTCGGCCAGAGTTCCCGTTCCGATATTGAAATCCTTCAGTACTTTGTTGATTCTGATTGTTCCTTCTGCCATATTTTTTACTCCCGTTTTTATGTTTTTACAAATTTAGTTTCCGACGTGAGGATTACTCGAATTCGGACTTGAGGATATTCTGAACCTCCTCAGCGGTCTCCTCTTCGAGATCGGCGCGCTTCACGAGTTCATCGATCGGAAGGGCAAGAACGCTCTTGGCGGTATCGCACCCGATTGACTTGAGGGCGTCGATGATCCACTGCTCGATCTCATCGTTGAATTCATCAAGGAGAACGTCCTCCTCATCGATTTCGGTCTCCTCGACATCCCTGTAGACGTCGATGTCATAGCCAGCGAGCATTCCGGCAAGCTTTATGTTGCTTCCGTTCTTGCCGATGGCGAGGGAAACCTCGGACGGCTTGAGGTTGACGCGGATCTTCTTGCCGGCCTCGTCGATTTCCATAGAGCTGATCTTGGCCGGGCTGAGGGCGCGGCTGACGAGCAGTTGTGTGTTGGATGTCCAGTTGATGATATCGATGTTCTCGTTGCGGAGTTCGCGGACGATGCCGTGGATGCGGGATCCCTTGACGCCTACGCATGCTCCTACAGGGTCGATGCGGTCGTCGTATGACTCGACGGCAATCTTGGCACGCTCACCCGGCATTCTGACAACCTTCTTGATTGTGATGAGACCGTCGAAGATTTCAGGTACCTCCTGCTCGAAAAGTCTCTCCAGAAATACGGTGGAAGTACGTGAAAGTGTGATGACCGGAGTGTTGTTTTTCATCTCGACATTGGAAATGACGGCTTTGACGGTGTCCCCCTTGCGGAAGAAGTCGGTAGGAATCTGCTCTGTCTTAGGGAGAACGAGTTCATTGCCGTCCTCATCCATTACGAGAACCTCTTTCTTCCAGGCCTGATAAACTTCGCCCACGAGGATTTCACCGACCTTTTCGCGGTATTTGTTGAAGAGATTGGCTTTCTCGATGTCCATTATCCTGCCGGAGAGGTTCTGTCTGATGTTGAGGATGCCGCGGCGGCCGAAATCAGCGAGTTTCACCTCTTCCGGGTATTCCTCGCCTATTTCGTATGAATCGTCGATCTTGCGTACCTCGTCAATAGAGATTTCCCTTGCGGGATCTTCAACTTCTTCTACGACAGTGCGGTTGCGCCAAATTTCCAAGTCACCCTTGTCAATATTGATAATGATGTCGAACTCGGCTGTCTCGCCATACATCCTTGCGAGCTGCGTGCGGAATACATCCTCCAGCACGCTCATCATAGTAGGGCGGTCAATGCTTTTCTGTTCTTTGAAATCAGCAAATGAGCTGATAAGGTTCAAACCTTCCATTTCAGTAAAGTTATATTTTTAATTGTAATTATTTCCAGATATTATTCGTCATCGTCGTCCTCGGACTTGCCGATGGTCTTGCGGCGTGCGGAGCCGACGGTGAGGGAGAAGTCCTCCTTGTCGCGGTCGAGTTTGGATTCGATGTGGCGGCTGAGCGCCACGCAGTCGTCGATTGTGACACCGGCATCCTCACGGGTGATGGTGGCGTCTATGTCGTTGTCCTTGCTGACCTTGACCTTAACAAG
This sequence comes from Bacteroidales bacterium, assembly GCA_045601245.1. Lineage (GTDB taxonomy): Bacteria > Bacteroidota > Bacteroidia > Bacteroidales > UBA932 > Cacconaster. Next base: position 26,700 of record JAZRZH010000003.1, on the reverse strand, counting down.
CGCGAGCGGTGTATCTGCGAGGTACTCCTCTGCAATCGCTGCTATCAATTCCTTTGCTATCATAATCTTTTTTCTGTTTCCGGACTGCCCGGTATATCAATAGACAAGGGGACCATCAGGCCCCCTTGCACACTTCATCTTTACGGCTGCAAAGATAAGTCATTAAGAGATAAATAGCAAATAATTATTCGATCACCGCCACCCTCTTTGTGATGGATGTGACGCGGTACCGGTCGTCTATGCGCACGCCGGCGATGCAGACAACCTGTTCGGCGCCGTCGGCGTCCAGTGTAGTGACTATGCGCTGCCGTTTTTTCTGCTCCACATCCAGTTTCAGGTCGCTGAAAAAGTCGCTCAGTTTGCGGAAATCCTTCATTCCGAATGGCCTGAAGCGGTCCGCAGCCTTCCATCCGCGGCATTTGAGCGGCAGCGTCAACTTGTCTGCATCGACATAAAGTACGCCCTGCGGAGCTGCCTTCGGGTCGAAATCCTCAGGTTTGTCCATAATGTTCACCTCGATCGTGAACTCGGGGTCAGCTTCGAGCGGGTATATGTTGAGCGTCTTCCTGTCGCGCACCAGGGTATGGGTAGGGGAGTTGAAGCGCTTGCCGCTACCGGCATCCATTGCCTCCTCGATCTGTCTGACCTGGGCGGCGTTGAAGCCGTAGCGTGAAAGTATGTCGAACATCCTGTAGCTGCGGGATCTGTCGTTCTTCAGCGCTTCGATGTCAAGTTTGAGAACGCCGTCTTCCTCCCTGAGGAATGCCGGCTCCTCATCTTGCATATGAGCGTCTATATAATCCTGGGCCTCGGTGAAATGCTCCATTGAGACCGTGAGGCTCTGCAGGAATGACGGATTGATACGCTCGAAATGCGGGAACACTTCGTTGCGGATACGGTTGCGGGAATACTCCGATTCAAGATTAGTTGAATCCACGCGGAATTTGACCGCATTCTTCATGGCATATCTGGAAATCTCGCTGCGAGGGAATTCAAGCATCGGCCGGATGATGCGGCCATTCTTCGGCCTAATGCCGGTGATGCCCTTGAGGCCTGTGCCGCGGAGGAGGTTTAGTATCGTCGTTTCCGCGCTGTCGTTGAGATTGTGAGCCACGCATACGCAGTCAAGCCCATTCTCTTCTAGCAACTGATCGAACCAGGAATATCGCAGTTCGCGGGCAGCCATCTCAATAGAGATTCCCCGCTGTCCTGCGTATGCCTGTGTATCGACTTTCTTGGAGAAAAACTGCACTCCGTGTTCGCTGCACCACTGCTTCACGAGTGCTTCGTCTCCATCGCTCTCATCGCCCCTGAGCGAAAAATTCATATGTGCGACGCACACTTTTGACGGCACTTCGCTGGCGAGTGCCAGATGTGCCATCACCATCGAATCGACACCTCCGCTTACCGCCAGCAAAACGGCGGGCCGCCCGTCCGGTCTTCCGGAAAGGCGGCCCAGCGCTGTATCGAACCGTGACTGCATCGGATTACTTCTTGGCCTGACCGAATGTATATGAGAAGCCTACGCTGAAGAGCTCCTTGAACTGTATGCCTGCTACGAGCTGTTCCTTGCCATTCTCGTCAAGGATAGGTTCGCGGGTCCTTTTGTCGCGAAGAAGCGCGCTCTTGATCTTGCTGTCGTAGATAAGGCTGGTGCGCATACTAACTGAGAAGAATTTACTGATCTTCGCATCCACATTGACATCCCAGTTGACTTTCACGTCAAGAGGATTGTCAAGGTAGTCGGAGAAGAGCTGCAGTTTGGATGCGACCGTGAAATCCTTGACTGCTAGCTTTGCATCCACCTTCAACTGGGCACCGAGCTCAAACCTGGTGAAGTAATCCAGCTGGTCTTCGGAGAAGCCGTAGTTCGGACGGAGTTCCGGGATGGCCACCATTACGGCCTTGCCGGTGAGAGGCGCGAAGTTGATCGCGATGTTCTTGGCCGGCTGGTAATCGATACCGAGACCGAGGGAGAGGTTGGCCGGAGCGAAGAATGATGATGTCACCTTGTCTCCGGAATATCCGGTCGCGAACTGCGAGCGCATATTGAAGACGGATGAGAAGTAGAGTTTGTCCGTAGCCTTGTAACCCCACTTGCTGTCGAGGATAAGGCGGTCATCGCTCTTCTTGAAGCCGTTCTCGTCGAATGACTCGATGAAGCCGTAACCCATCTGGAGTTCGTTGTTCCAGATGATATTGTCCTTCTTGTAATCAGCGTATGTATCAATGTAAGTGTTGAGGGAGATGGATCCGGAACCGCCGGCCGCCCAGTTGGTGAGCGACAGTTGTGAGAATCCGATCTGTGTCAGTACGCCTTTTTTCCAATATGACGGAACTGTCTCAGGTGCTGTTTCCTGTGCGAATGCTGATGCCGCACATACGAGTGCCACAAGGCAGGATAAGATTCTTTTCATAATGATAAATATTAATATGCTCTAGCAAAAATTACTCTTCTCTGTGAAGGCTTGCCGCTGTAGATGCACTTGCCTTCCTCCTCGCAGATGCAGGTGTCGAGAGGCACGCAGCGGATGGTCGCCTTTGTCTCTTCCTTGATCTTCTCTTCGGTCTCCGGGGTACCGTCCCAGTGGCAGAGCAGGAACCCGCCCTTTTCGATCTCGACCTTGAATTCCTCCCAGGTGTCGACCTTCTTGATGTTGGCCATCCTGTATGCATCGGCCTTGGCGTAAAGGTTCTTCTGGATGACGTCCATAAGGTCCTTGACATTGTCGGCGAGACCTTCCTGCGCTACGGACTCCTTCGTCATTGTGTCGCGGCGTGCAAGTTCGGCGGTGCCCGCAGCGAGGTCGCGCGGACCGATGGCGATGCGTACAGGAACGCCCTTGAGCTCCCATTCTGCAAACTTGAAGCCCGGACGCAGGTTGTCGCGGTCATCAATCTTGACAGACAGACCCTTGGCTTCCATTTCAGCCTTGAGGCTCTCCATCTTCGAGATGATTGCGGAATGCTCTTCGTCGGTCTTGAAGATAGGTACCATAACGACCTGGATCGGGGCGAGTGCCGGTGGCAGCACGAGTCCGTTGTTGTCGCTGTGGGTCATTATGAGAGCGCCCATAAGGCGGGTTGAAACGCCCCACGAAGTGGCCCATACATATTCGAGCTTGCCCTCCTTGTTGGCGAACTGGACATCGAACGCCTTGGCGAAGTTCTGCCCGAGGAAATGGGACGTGCCGGCCTGGAGCGCCTTGCCGTCCTGCATCATAGCCTCGATGGTATAGGTGTCTAGCGCTCCTGCGAACCTTTCGGTCTCGCTCTTGCATCCGACAACAACAGGCATCGCCATATATTCGCGGGCGAACTTTGCATAAACGTTGACCATCTTCTGAGCCTCCTCGACGGCCTCTTCGCGGGTGGCGTGGGCTGTGTGGCCCTCCTGCCAGAGGAATTCCGCAGTGCGGAGGAAGAGGCGCGTGCGCATCTCCCAGCGTACGACATTGGCCCACTGGTTGCAGAGGATAGGAAGGTCGCGCCAGGATTTGATCCAATTCTTATATGTGTTCCAGATGATGGTTTCGGAAGTAGGGCGGACAATGAGTTCCTCCTCGAGCTTCGCATCAGGGTCCACTATGACGCCGTTGCCTTCAGGGTCCACCTTCAGACGGTGGTGTGTCACGACCGCGCACTCCTTTGCGAATCCTTCCACGTGTTCCGCTTCACGGCTGAGGAATGACTTAGGGATGAAAAGGGGGAAATAAGCGTTGACGTGTCCTGTCTCCTTGAACATCCTGTCCAGCTGCTCGTGCATCTTTTCCCAGATGGCATAGCCGTAGGGCTTGATAACCATACATCCTCTCACTGCCGACTGCTCGGCCAAATCCGCTTTTACGACAAGGTTGTTATACCAGCGGGAGTAGTCTTCCTCGCGGTTTACGACCTCTTTGTTGTCAATCTCTTTTGCCATATTAGTTTTTGGTATAAATGTTGTTTATTATTCGATAAACATCGTATATTTGCATAGTGCTATACGACTGAAAACGCAAAATTATAAAAATTACTGACACGGGAGGTAAAAATGAAAAACAAAGTATTCTATCTTTCACTGGTCGCAGCTGTTCTTATGACAAGTTCCTGCGGAATGGGTTACTACGCTTCCTCTGTCTATGATGACGGAATCTACTACAGACAGGATCCTATGTCCAGGGCGGTTGTCATTGCTCCGAACGATCAAGTGCGCACCTACAACGACGCATCATCCTACATCACTACTGATTCTCTCGGCAACATAGCCCTCGCGGACGGAGTCTCCTATGAGGAGCTTCTCCACAGGTTTGACAGTCCGACATACGATGTCACGCTGAATTACTGCGGCTGGTATGATTACCCATACTCGAGCAGATGGTACAGCCCATACTACAGTTTCTACAGTCCTTGGACCTACAGCGGTCTCTACGGGTGGCGCAGCCCTTGGTATTACAGCAGTTTCTGGTATGACCCTTGGTACTATGACTATGCATGGTACGGTGGATTCTACGGTTGGTACGACCCTTGGTATTACGGCTATGGCTGGGGCTGGGGCGGTCCGCACTACCACCATCACCACGCATTCTATCCGGATCACCACGGATATCACGGCAACAATCTGGCATACGGAAGAAGACATTCCGGCAGTACAAGCATACCGGGCAATGCTACGTCGATGCGCAGGAACGGCTACGCTCCGGGTGCATATACCACAGGATACGGCTCTACATCCACAAGACGAAGCAGCGGCTACTCCGCACCGTCCTCATCCTATGGCAGGACATCCACTGTCGGTGGTGGCAGAAGGAGTTCAGGCAGCTATACCGGCAGCACCAGCAACAGGAACTCGGGTTCCTACACCGGCGGCACCAGAAGTTCGCGCAGCAGCTACAGCGGTGGCAACACACGTTCCTCATACAGTTCTTCCGGCAGTTCATCATCCCGAAGGGAGTCCTACAGCGGCAGCAGTTCATCAAGCAGCAGGGAGTCCAACAGCAGTTCATCCTCATACGGCGGATCCCGCTCTTCAAGCTCATCATCCTATAGCGGTGGATCTTCCTACAGCGGCGGCGGACGCTCGAGCGGAGGATTCAGCGGCGGCGGTTCATCCTATAGCGGCGGCTCAAGCCACGGCGGCGGTGGACGCAGATAATCGGAATCTATTCTAATATGGCCTGACGGCCGAACTTGTACTCTTCAACATCACTTACGAAAAGCATTATTAGAAAAATGAAAAGATTCTTTACAATAATAACTACTATCCTCGCTGCAAACGCAGTCTTCGCCCAGGGTCCTGCAGATGCGCTTATGGTCTCCGAAAACCACTATGAGGGTACGGCGAGATCCCTGGCGATGGGCAATGCCTTCACCGCTCTCGGCGGTGACCTCGGCGCCATCTCCGTGAATCCGGCAAGTTCCGGAATCTACAGGTGCAACGAATTCTCCTTCTCGCCTGCTCTAATCACAGCCGGCGGTAACACCACCTTCAACGGCTACACCACTTCGGACAGAAATACAAGAATGGCGTTGTCAAACGTCGGTGTGGTGACAACTACAAACACCGGCAGGACAAGCGGTATCCTCAACTACAATTTCGGTTTCACCGTCAACCGCACCAACAGTTTCAACAACAATATCTACGCATCGGGCATCAATAACAGGACCAGCATGCCGGCATCGATAGCGGCAGGTTTGAGCGGCGTGGATATCTCCCTGCTCGAAAAGACCGACACGTACGAACCGTACGACAATCAGATGCTGCCTTGGAATGCAGTCCTCGCATATGACACTTATCTTATAGATCCTGAAGAGAACTGTACAAACAGCTATATAGGTGCGACCGAAAACTACTTCGACGAGCCGGACGGCAGCCGTACGATCGGCGTGGGCGGCAATCTACGCCAGGACTATCAGAGCCGGACTTACGGCGGCACCAATGAGATCACTTTCAACTTCGGAGCGAACTACAATGATTTCCTCTACTTCGGAGCAAACCTCAATATGGTGACCGTTGATTATACGATCAATGATTATTATGCTGAGACCGCCCAGCGCTCCACCGACTTCCAGGATGGCTTCGTGGCTCTGACCAACAACTATTGGCAGAATACCGGCGGCGCGGGCGTCAGCCTCAAGTTCGGTGCAATCTGCACACCTGTCCCTGGCCTCAGGCTTGGTGCCACCTTCACCACTCCGACCTGGTTCTCATTGACCGATACCTGGAGCAGGACAATGTCTTCAGAATTTGACAATGGTAATTCATACTATTCCGAGTCTCCGGTAGGAAACTACGAATACAAGATCACCACTCCGATGCGCTGGAGTCTCGGTGCTGCATACACCTTCGGCAATCTCGGCCTGATCAGCGTGGATTATGAAGGCGTGGACTACGGTACCATCAGAATGTCCGAGTACAACGGCAACGAAGCCAGCTTCTCCGATGCCAACCGTCAGATCCGCAACGGATTCGGTTATGCGGGAGTCCTCCGCGTCGGTGCTGAGGCGTGGATAAGCGATTTGGCAGCTCTCCGCGCAGGTTACAATCACTATGACGCTCCGGGCTCACTGGTAGACAATAACAACTATGCCATCTACGATTATTCTTCGACAGACCTTATCTCCTTCGGTCTTGGATTCAAACTGGGTGATGAAGGTCGCACAAGGTTCGACATTGCATATCAGACAATGCTCACTCCGGAACGCCAGTCATTCGCTGCGTTTGACAACTTCGGTGGCATAGCATCTCCGATAATCGATTTCGACAAGAATATCAGCAAGCTCGTCTTTACGCTCGCTCTCAGATTCTAAAGAAGGAATTCAGTGGCGTTCGGCCCCTCGGAACAGAGGAGGTCGATGACGGAAAGGCCGGAGATATTTCCGGTGGAAGAAGGGAAGACCTGAAACCAGGTCTTCTCTTTTTTTGCATCGAAAATGGCTTCACCGTGGTATTTCGGCTGGATCACGGAGCGCAGGTCCCCTTCCGGATATGACGGCAGGAAATCTTCGGTGAATCCTATGTCAGCGCGGATGCCGGTCATCCTCAGCAGGATTTCGGTGAGTTCCATGTTCAGGTCGAAAAGAAACTCCTTCCTGCTGTCAAGCACTGCGGATATGTCGTCCTTGTAGTACTCCCAGAATGCGGATGAGTTGTATGCCGCATCTAGCGCGCGCTTGTGCTTGAGCACCCACGGTTCGGAATAATCGATGCGGATGTCCCTGATCGGGATTTTATGCGTGCCGTCGCGCTGGACGGGTACCAGAAGGGATTCCGGCCCCTGCGATGTCAGGATGGTGCAGCGGGTGCGGTAGGACTGTTTCTGGTATGTTTCACACTGCTCTATGAGTACTTTGCCGCTTCTGGCGGCAGCTCTGAACCAGTCCACCGGAGGCAGATATGCCGTAGTTAGGATGCACTGCCCGAAAATCGCCATTGTCAGATTGCGGCTTTTATGATGCCGCGGCCGGATGTCCTGACAAAGTTGAGTATCCTGTCGCGGTGGTCGCTCTGCGGGAATTCAGCCTCGATCTTTTCGCACGCCTGTGCGACTGTGCCGGGACCATATAATATGCGGTAAATCTCTTTGATCTCACAGATGGTCTCATTTGAGAAACCCCTGCGGCGCAGGCCGATGACGTTGACGCCTTCGAACACTACCGGGTTGCGGCCTGCCAGTGCGTATGGAGGGACATCCTTGGTGATGGTGTTGCCGCCGCCGATCATCGCGTGGGCGCCGATATGAGAGAACTGATGCGCGAGTGCACCGCCTCCGAAAATGGCCCAGTCGTCCACGTCGGTCTCGCCGGCAAGTCCGGTGAAACTTGAGAAGATACAGTGGTCACCGATCCTGCAGTCGTGGGCTATATGGACATATGACATTATCAGGCAGTCGCTGCCGACAATGGTCCTGTATTTGCCGCTGGCGGCGGTGCCGCGGTTGATGGTCGCACATTCGCGGATTGTGGTGTTGTCGCCGATTTCCACCCAGGTGACCTCACCTTCGAACTTGAGGTCCTGCGGGATGGCGCCGATGACGGCACCTGGGAATACGGAGCATCCGCGGCCCATCTTCACATAATCATATATAGTGGCGTGAGGTCCGATTTTGCAGCCGTCGCCTATTTCGACGTTTGCGGCAATATAGCAGAATGGCCCGATCTCGACATCCCTGCCAATTTTCGCGTCCGGATGGATGAAACTGTTATTCGTCATCATTGTCTTCTTCTCCTAATCCTGAATATGCCATAGCCACCAGCGCGTCGATTGCCTCGGCGTTGGATTTATGGCCCGGTTTGTAAGCAGTGATTTTCACTTTGAGCGGCATTGCCGCGAGAGTCAGGTCTCCGATCAGGTCGAGCAGCTTGTGGCGGGCGACCTCGTTGTCGAATTTCGGGCTGCAGTTGCTCAGGTATCCTTCCGGGGCGCGCTTGAGATCCGGCATCCCGAATATATCACGCAGTCTGCCGAGCGTTTCGTCCGAAGGCTCCTCATCCACGATGACAAGCGCATTGTCAAGGCTTCCGCCCTTGATCAGCCCCTTTTTTACAAGCGGTTCGAGTTCGTTGAAGAAGCAGAACGTGCGGCAGGGCGCGATCTGGGAAGCATAGTCCGTATCTTCGTCGTAATGAGCCTTCTGGCAGCCTACGACCTTGGACGGATAGTCCACCTCCACGTCAATTTCCAGACGGTCGGACGGCTCGAAACGGTATTTCGCACCGCTCTCACATTCGTATTCGAACGGCTCGTCGATGGTCAGGTACTCCTTGTCATCGGGAAGTTCCTTGATCCCTGCATCCAGGAACGCCTTCACGAATTCTTCGGAACTTCCGTCCAGAATCGGGACTTCCGGCGCGTTGATTGAGATAGCGGCATTGTCGATGCCGAGTCCCGCGAGCGCTGAAAGCAGATGCTCCGGAGTAATGATGTCCACGTCGTTTTCGTGGAGTGCAGTGCACCGGTCGGATGATACGGCGGTGAATGTGTTTACATATACGGGGCGTCTTGCGGCATCGGTCCTTACGAAGCAGAGCCCGAAATCAGCCGGTGCGCTCTGGACCGTTACGGTTACCGGCGCTCCGGTGTGCAGTCCGAGGCCTTCGAAATGACAGGATCTGGCCAGTGTGCGTTGTTTCATTTGCTTTTCTTCGCCGCGGCCTTGAATGCGGCGTATGCCTTGAGGTATTCCTTGTGGTCGAATGCAGGGTATCCGAGGAGGACCTCACCCTCCTTGCGGACATTGCCGATGATGCCGCTGCGTGCGGCAAGGGTGGTGTTGTCTGCAACCTCGATATGTCCGATGATTCCGCTCTGCCCGCCTATGACGCAGTGCTTCCCGAGCTTTGTAGACCCGGCAACACCGCTCTGCGCGGCGATGACCGTATCGCTGCCGATTTCGACATTGTGCGCCACCTGGCAGAGGTTGTCGATCTTCACGCCGCTGTGGATGACTGTGGAGCCCATCGTGGAGCGGTCGATGGTGGTACAGGCACCGATTTCGACATTGTCTTCGATAATGACGTTGCCGGTCTGCGGAATTTTGCTGTATGTGCCATCCTTTTCCGGAGCGAAGCCGAATCCGTCAGCGCCTATCACGGAATTGGCGTGAAGGATGCATCCGTCTCCGATGACGCAGTCGTGGTAAACCTTCACGCCGGGGTAGAGTATGCAGTCTCGGCCCACCTTGACGTGCGGACCGAGATAGACCTGCGGATAGACGTATGTGCCTTTGCCGATGCGCGCCGATGCGGCGATGCTGACCGACGGGCGCAGCCTGCAGCGGAATCTGTTGCCGCTCCTGCGCTGCTTCTTCAAGTCATTGAACCACTTGAGGAGCGCGGCGACTCCGGCATACGGGTCATCCAGGCGGACGAGTGTTGCGGATATCGGCTCATTCGGTTGGAAATCCTTGGATACGAGGATGACATCGGCCTTGCAGGAGTACACGTAATGTTCGTATTTCGGGTTCGCGTAGAAGCAAACGGTGCCCGGACGGCCGTATTCGATGCGGGCCGGGGCATCAACTCTGACGTCCGGGTTGCCCTCGACGGTCCCGCCGAGCTTCTCTGCTATCTCTTTTGCCGAAATACCTGCCATATATTATCTGAATTCGTAAATGTACGGCATCCTGGCGTATACACGTGCGGATGTCTCGTTTCTGAGGGATGAATAGGCCGCTTCAAAAGCCGATTCCGGACTATCAGCAGCCTTGACGGCAGTTCTGATTGCAACTCCCGTGCCCGAAACTGATTCCATAAATTTCTGATATGCGGTCTTGACTTCAGGATATTCGACCATCTTGTATGAGCCTTCACTGAGTCCGGCTATCTCTTCGGCATATCTGATGGCATCGATAAGTCCGCCGATCTCATCCACCAGACCCGCTTCCTTGGCGTCGATGCCGGTCCATACTCGGCCCTGGCCCACTTCGTCAACCTTTTCGACAGACATTCCGCGGCCTTCTGATACAAGTTTGGTGAAATCTCCGTAGACTTTCTCGATGGCATCTTCCATATATTTTGTCTCTTCCGGGTCCAGTTTGCGCATCATCGAGAGCATATCGCTGTGTTTGTTCGAGTTGACCGGAACTATGTTGACACCTACCTTACCGTTGAGGGCCTTGCCTATTGCAGGAACAAGGGAGAATACGCCTATCGAGCCGGTAAGAGTGCTTCTGTCGCAGAATATCTTGTCAGCATTTGCGGAAATCCAGTATCCGCCGGATGCCGCATAATCGCCGTAACTTGCAATGACAGGCTTGTCTTTCTTGAGCAGGCATAGTTCGTGGTTGATCATCTCTGCGCCCTGGGCTGCACCGCCCGGGGAATTGACACGGAGGACAACAGCCTTGATAGTGGAGTCCCTGCGGATTTCGGCGAGCATATCGGCGAACCGGATGCCGGAGATATTCCTGTCGGAAGGGGTGTCGACCATTATTTCACCGTCAGCGTAGACAACGGCAATCTTGCTTTTGCTCTTGCTGCCGTATGCGCCGGTCCCGGTCTTTGACTTGATATATTCGGCGATGTCCACGAATTTGAGGTCTTCAGGCTTTTTGACTTCGCAGATCGAGCAGAAATAGTCATCCACGTCGCTCTGGTAGCAGAGTTCGTCGACGAGTCCTTTATCGTGAAGGCTCTGTGCGGTAGTGAGTTCGAGGTTGTCGATCCATCCGTTGAACTCATCCTTGCCGAAGCCGCGTGAAGCGCAGATGCCATCCGCCATAGCGTCCCACATAGCGTCCACCATAGCCTTGTTCTGTTCCATATTCTCAGGGGTCATCCCGTTCTTTGTGAACTGTTCGCCGGCGGCCTTGTATTTGCCGTGACGGATCAACTGCATCTCGACCCCGAGTTTGTCAAGCGCATCCTTGAAGAAGAGCACGCCCGTGCTCATACCGAATATCATAGGATCTCCGTATGCGTTGAACATAATCCTGTCGGAAACTGATGCCATATAATAACCTTCCCCCGTCATCTGGTTGGAGTAGGAGACGATTGCCTTGCCGGATTCGCGGAATTTGAGAAGCGCGCTGCGAACCTCTTCGGCCGTGGCGAAGCTCATCGTCAACGACGGGTCGTCGGGGGTGAGGTAAATCATCTTTACCTGCGGGTCCGAGGCGGCGTTTTCGATGGCCTTGACCATCGAATAGATTGATATCGAGCCGCTCATCGCGCTCATTGAACCGTCGGCACCCATTGTGAAATTGAAGGACTCCTCTGCCTGCTCGGTAACAGGCTTAGTGAAGTCTATTTTCAGAATGCTTTCTCCTGAGGGGATCGATGCGGTCTCCTTGCCGGACCCTGCGAGGGCGGCGATGGAGAAGATCAAGAGGAATATGACAAGCAGCGACCCGAGAAGATATCCTATGGCCGAGCCGAAAATGATTTTCCAGAATGTTTTCATAATACCTATTTATGATGAGTAGGAACGAACCCTTATGGTTCATTTCTTGCAAATATAGGCAAATCTGATTAATTTTGCTTGTTTGGAAAAAAGGATTCTTATGAAGAATAGAATAATATATTGCCTTCTTTTCCTCTCGCTGGCGATTAGCGCTGGAGCACAGGATTTTACGGGTACCGTCCATTACCGGCGGAGCAATGGAGCGGCAGAGCCGCTTCCGTTCGCACAGGTATATCACCTCGAGAAGTCCAAACTTATCGAAACGGATGCCTCGGGTCGCTTCTCGATATCCGGATACGGCGAACGGGCTACACTCATAGCCACATATGTCGGCTATTCCCGCGATACTCTCGTCATCACCCCGGAGATCAGCTCCGCGGACTTTTATTTGACCGGCGATAATGAGGTCGAGCAGTCTGTAGTTACCGCGAAGCAGGCGGGCCTTTCCCGCTTGAATTCGGTCAAGACCGAGGCCATCACTTCGGCCGGGCTCTGCAAAATGGCCTGTTGCGCGCTTGCCGAGAGTTTCGAGAACTCCGCCAGCGTCACCGTGGGATATTCCGATGCGGTGACAGGCGCGCGCCAGATCAAGCTCCTCGGACTTTCCGGCACATATACTCAGATGCTTGACGAGAACCGTCCGGTGATGCGAGGTCTTGCGAATCCGTTCGGACTTTCATTCGTTCCGGGACAGTGGCTGGAGAGCATCCAGATAGCGAAGGGGCCGTCATCGGTGATCAATGGGCTTGAGGCCATTACCGGCCAGATCAATATGGAGCACCGCAAGCCTACGGACGAGACCCCGCTTTTCGTGCAGCTGTACGGCAGCAACGATGCGATGCTCGAGGCAAATGTGGTATCGGCGATACAGTTCAATCCCAAGTGGAGCACCATCCTGCTGACTCACGTGGGCTCCACGGCGATGTCTATGGACAACAATGGCGACGGATTCCGTGACGAGCCGGAGGATATGCAGATAAATGTTTCCAACCGATGGCTCTACTATGACCCGAGCGGTGTGCAGGTCCGTTTTGGCTTCCGCTACATCAACGATAACAGGCTCGGCGGCCAGATGAGTGCTACGAAGGACAATGCCTTCAACCTGGAGAACAGGATATGGAGTTCCAATATCGTGAACAACGGCCTCAACGGCTACCTCAAGGTAGGCGTTCCTCTGAATGAGGCGAATACCGCCAACATTGCGATGGTGGCGGATTTCAATCACCACGAGTTTGATTCGTTCTTCGGCCTCAAGGATTTCGACGGCGACCAGGATTCCTGGTTCCTGAACATCATCTTCCAGGATGAGATCAATGACCTGCATAAGGTTGAGGCCGGTTTCACCGCAAAATCCGACAAGTTCGGCCAGGTGATGACGGACAGATTGATGATAGATCCGATTGATTTGAGTTTCAGGGAGTCCTCCCTTGCCGCATTCGGCGAATACACATTCACCCTGGATGACAAGATGACATTTGTCGGCGGACTCAACCTCGAATACAATGACCAGCACGGATGGCTTTTCGCACCGCGCGCCAACCTCAAGTATTCATTCACGGACGAGATTGTCTTCCGTGCCCTCGGAGGCCGCGGATTCCGCTGTTCCAACTTCTTTACTGACAATCTGGGAATGTTCTCCACCGGCAGGGAAATCCTTCCGGACAAGGATCTGAACACTCTTGAGGATGCCTGGACATTCGGTGGCAACATCACTTTCTACCTCCCGTTCGGCTATGATGAGGAGAATACCTATCTGAGTTTCGACTATTTCCGCAATGAGTTTGTCCATCAGGTGATCGTCGACCAGGAGATCAGGCCTTCCGCAGTATGCCTCTACAATCTTGACGGACAGTCTTTCACCAATACATATCAGGTGGATTTCAACGTGGATCCGTTCGAGCGTTTCAACATCGTGGCCACATTCAGATACACTGACGCAAAGGTGAATCTGCGCGGCCAGGGCCTCGTGGAGCGTCCGATGACCAGCCGCTACAAGGGCGTGCTCAATATGCAGTACGCATTGCCGATGAACAAATGGATATTCGACTTCACGGCGCAGGTCAACGGCCCGATGAAACTTCCTTACTTCATGGGCAGGGAATTCTCACCGGTCTATCCGATGCTTTACGCGCAGGTCACCCGCAAATTCAAAGGCGTCGACGTATATGTCGGAGGCGAGAACCTCACCAATTTCAGGCAGGAGGACGCCATCCTCAATGCGGAGAATCCGTTCAGCCTCGGCTTCAACGCCAGCTGCATCTGGGGACCGCTGATGGGCACGAAAGTATATGCCGGGCTCCGCTACACACTATGGAAATGACAATATAAATCAATATAACAATGAAAAGAACACTTACTCTTGTACTCGTTTCGATTCTCACGCTCCTCTTCTCATACGAGGCGGGAGCGAAAAAGAAAGAATCAAAGAACCTCGCCGAGGTGACTTTCGTCACGACCATCGACTGCAAGAACTGCGTGAAGAAGGTTGAGGCCAACCTCCCGTTCACCGAAGGCATCAAGGATATGAAGATCACACTCGCGGACAAGACCGTGTGGATCAAGTATGATACCCGCAAGACAGATACCGAAAAGCTTGCGGCTGCCATCAATAAACTCGGCTACAAGGCTGAAATCGTGGGACCGGCGCCAGCCAAGAAGTAGCCCGGGATGTACAGGATAGTTCGCAAACGCATACTCAACCCGCTGGTCACGTTGATGGATGTCGAAGCCCCGAGGCTTGCAGCTTCCGCGCAGTGCGGCCAGTTCCTGATAGTGCGTGCCCGTGAGCAGGGGGAGCGCATCCCATTGACAATATGTGATTTCGACCCTGAAAAAGGTTTGGTGACCATATGCACTCAGGCGGTAGGTGCATCCTCCCGTCTCATCTGTGCGATGGAGGAGGGTGACAGTTTCACTGACTGCGTCGGCCCGCTCGGCAGACCATCGGATTTCACGGAATGGGATGACAGCCTTCTCAAGGCGACAAGATTCCTCTTCATTGCGGGCGGACTCGGCGCTGCTCCGGTCTATCCGCAGGTCAAATATCTCCATTCCAAAGGTGTTGCCGTGGATGTGATAATCGGTGCCAAGAATGCTGAAATGCTCATTTTCTGCGAGGAGATGGCTTCTGTCTGCGACAATCTCTATATCTGCACCGATGACGGTTCGGCAGGGGAGAAGGGGCTTGTAACCGGTGTGGTCAAGCGGCTCCTCGCTGAAGGCGGGCACTATGACCAGGCCGTCGCAATCGGTCCTATGATAATGATGAAATCCTCCACCGAGGCCTTGCGCGGCACCGGAATCCTGATGACCGTGAGCCTCAACACTCTGATGGTCGATGGTACAGGAATGTGCGGTGCTTGCCGTGTCACCGTTGGCGGCCAGACCCGCTTCGCGTGCGTGGACGGTCCGGAATTCGACGGGTACAAGGTGGATTTCGACGAGGCGCTGCGCAGGCAGACGATGTACCGCGAGCAGGAGGTCGAAGCGGACCACAAATGCAGGATAGGGAGGAATGGATGATGGACAGATTGAAGAAAGTTCCGGTGCGCGAGCAGGATCCCGCAGCAAGGGCGAAGAATTTCGAGGAGGTCTGCTATGGCTACGACCGTGTCGAGGCCGTTGCGGAGGCATCCCGCTGCCTCAATTGCAAGAACCCTCAGTGCGTTCAGCACTGTCCGGTCCATATTGGGATACCGGCCTTCATTGCGAAGGTCAAGGATGGCGATTTCGCCGCTGCTGCGCAGGTCATAGCGCAGGACAGTTCTCTGCCTGCTGTTTGCGGCAGGGTTTGCCCGCAGGAGACCCAGTGCGAGTCGGGCTGCGTGCTCGGCGTCAAGGGCGAAGCGGTCTCAATTGGCCGCCTCGAGCGCTTTGTGGCCGACTGGAGCCGCGAAAACGGCGTTGCGACAGCAGCCAGGGCAGAGTCGAACGGTCATAAGGTGGCCATTGTGGGAAGCGGCCCTTCCGGCCTCTCCTGCGCCAGCGACCTGGCCCGTATGGGATATGAGGTGACGATTTTCGAAATGCTCCACAAGGCGGGCGGAGTGCTGCAGTACGGCATACCTGAGTTCCGTCTCCCTAAGGACAAGGTTGTGGCCCACGAGATCGACAATGTCCGTGCGCTCGGCGTGACGATTGAGACCAATGTGGTCATCGGCCGCACCATCACCATTGACAGCCTGATGGACAAGGAGGGCTTTGAGGCCGTCTTTATCGGCTCCGGCGCCGGTCTGCCGAAGTTTATGGGCATTCCCGGTGAAAATCTCAACGGAGTCTTCTCCGCCAATGAATATCTTACCCGCAGCAACCTGATGCAGGCGTATTCGGAGAACAGCGACACCCCAATCTTCATCGGTCGCAAAGTGGCCGTTGTCGGAGGCGGCAATGTGGCTATGGATGCCGCGCGCACCGCGCTCAGGCTAGGTTCGAAGGTGTCGATTGTATACCGGCGCACTGAAAAGGAACTTCCGGCACGCTCCGAGGAGGTCCATCACGCATTGCAGGAGGGAGTTGAATTCCACCTGCTCACCAATCCTGTAGAAATTCTTGATGACGGCAGGGGCTGGGTCAGGGCGTTGCGCTGCCTCCATATGGAGCTCGGCGAGCCGGATGAAAGCGGCCGCCGCAGTCCTGTACCTGTCCCGGGCTCGGAATTCGACCTTGAGGCGGATGTCGTGATAATGGCTCTTGGTACGTCGCCTAACCCTCTGATATCCGCCACAACGGATGGCCTGGAGGTCAACCGCAAGGGCTGCCTCGTCGCTTCCGAAGAGGGTGCGACAACCCGCGAGGGCATTTTCGCAGGCGGAGATGCCGTCACCGGCGCAGCGACCGTCATCCTGGCGATGGGTGCCGGCAGAAAGGCTGCCGCCGCTATAGATGAATACATTAAGAATAAAACGAAATAATATGGCTCAGAAACCATCAATACCTAAGGGAACACGCGATTTCGGACCGGCAGAAATGGTCGGCAGAAATTACATATTCAATACAGTAAGAAGTGTATTCGCCAAATACGGCTTCCAGTGCATCGAGACTCCGTCCTTGGAGAACCTCAGCACTCTACTCGGCAAATATGGTGACGAGGGTGACAAACTTCTCTTCAAAGTGCTCAATTCCGGCGATGCTTTTTCAGGAATAGATTTCAAATCTTACGAGAAGGAGACTCCGGAAGGCACCGCAATGAACAGCAACGCACTCTCCCTGAAGGTCTGCGAGAAAGGCCTCAGATATGATCTCACCGTGCCGTTCGCACGCTTTGTGGTACAGCACCAGAATGAGATATCTTTCCCTTTCAAGCGCTATCAGATACAGCCGGTATGGCGCGCTGACAGACCGCAGAAGGGCCGTTACCGTGAATTCTATCAGTGTGACGTGGATGTCATCGGCAGCAAGTCCCTCATCAACGAACTCGAACTCGTCCAAATAGTGGACGAAGTATTCGGCAAGATGGGTATCAATGTCTGCGTGAAGATTAACAACCGCAAGATACTCGCAGGAATTGCGGAAGTCTGTGGCCAGCCCGACAAGATGGTTGACATCACCGTGGCAATCGACAAGATTGACAAGATCGGCCTCGAAGCAGTCAAGGAAGAACTCCGTGAGAAGGAGCTCACAGAAACTGCAATCTCAGTCATCGAGCCGGTGCTGCTGCTTGAAGGCACGACATCCGAAAAAATCGCGAAGATGAGCGAAGTGCTCGCTTCCTCCGAGGTCGGAATGAAGGGTATCGCGGAGATCAGGACACTCTTCGGTCTCATTGAGAAGGCCGGTATCTCATCCGAGGTCCAGCTGGATCTCTCGCTCGCCCGCGGACTCAATTATTATACGGGTGCAATCTTCGAGGTCAAGGCGAAGGATTTTGAGATCGGCAGCATCTGCGGCGGCGGCCGCTACGACGACCTTACCGGAATATTCGGACTTCCCGATATGTCCGGTGTCGGCATTTCATTCGGCGCTGACCGCATCTATGACGTGCTCAAGGGACTTGACCTTTTCCCGAAGGATATCACAGGTACCGCCGACATTCTCTTTACCAATATGGGCGAAGAAGAGGTGGCATACATCCTGCCGGTGGCGGCAGACCTGCGCAGGCGCGGAGTCCGCTGTGAAATCTACCCTGATGCCGCGAAGCTCAAGAAACAGTTCGAGTATGCCGACCGCAAGGGTATCAGGTACCTTGCAATCGTCGGCGGAGACGAGATGGCCGAAGGAGCGGTAAGCATCAAGAATCTTCTGACCGGCGAACAGCGGAAGGAAGATGCCAAAAAAATAAGCGATCTGACTTGGTAGTCAGACCGCTTATTGCTTTGTAAGTAATCGTAATTATTTAGCGATTTCTTCAGCAGCAGCTTCAACAGCTTCAGCAGCCTCTTCAACTGTCTCAGCAGCAGCTTCAACAGCTTCAGCAGCCTCGTCGCAGCAAGGAGCAACCTCTTCAACGACTGGTTCTTCAACGACTACTTCTTCTTCCTTAGGCTGGTTCTTGCAAGATACAGCAAGCATAGCAACGCATGCTACGAGAGCCATTACAGATACTTTCTTCATTTTTGTGTTTGTTTAAGGTTAATAAAATATTTGTGTCTAACTTTCTATCAATTAGGTGCTATTCGTTTTTGCCCATAGCATATAATTGCCGCAAATGTAGTAACATTTCGGAATAATTGATAATAAATTTTGACTTTTTTTCAGTTTTTGTAAAAAATAAGCGGGAAGTCATCCGGCTCCCCGCTTATTTGTCTGTGAATCCCGTTAGTTCCGACTGAATCTCACCGGCATCATATAACTGATATTTACCGGTTTGCCCTCGTGTGAACCTGATGTCCAAGATGGGGATGCTTCAAGTACTCTGACCGCTTCGGCGTCCAGAGACGGCGAAACGCTGCGGATGATCTTAATATCTGTCATCGTGCCTAAAGAGTCGATGGTGAATTGCACCAGCACCGTGCCGGACTCATTGTTTGCAACTGCCTGTTGTGGGAATACGACATTTTCGGCCACCCATTTCTGGAATGTCCTGTCTTCCTTGCCGTCGAATTTCGGCTTGGTGTCGATTTCCGAATATGTGGGCGGAGTGTCGACATCAGTGTCTTCATATTCTTCCACCGTTTCGACCGGAGTGATCTCTTCCGGTTCCTCAGTTTCCCAGACGTCCTGGTCAAATGAATCCATTGCAGTATCCTCTTCTCCAATAATGGATGGGGCTTCCTTACTGCTGTTCTTGCAGGATGTCAATGCGGCGAAGATACAGATGACGGCGGCAGTCGCGTTAAGGATTCTCTTCATCAGAAGGATATTAGATTTCAACGACTTCTGCCTCAGGAGCGTTCTTCATGACTGAAGCGATACCGTTGGCGCAGTTCTTCTCGTTTGCGTACATCTGGCTCTGACCGATGGTCTGGCCATTTGTGGCCTTGAGGTTGAAATAAGGCTTGCCGTTCTTTGCCACGAGGGTCTCGAAGCGCTTTGCTTCCTGTGCGTTCTTCTTGACTGACTCAATTCCATTGAGGCAAGCGGCCTTTGTCTTGTAACCTTCGCTTGTGAGGATTACCTGTCCGTTGGTAGCCTTGAGGTTGAACTGGAACTCGCCGTTCTTCCTTACTGAGATTTCAAATTTTCCCATTGTCTTGTATTTTAGAGATTAATAAGTTTCGTACAAATATAAAAATTATTTTTTATTTGTGTATGTATCAGCCTTTTCGCGCATTTTAGCGGCTCTTTCCGCACTGTCCGGATGAGATGAGAACATCTTCTGGACGAGGGATGCCTTGGAGCTGCCGGCAAGCTGTACGAGCTTTTCAAGACTTGTTGCCATACTGTAAGGATTGAAGCCCTGTTCTGTGGAAAATTTGAATCCATACTCGTCAGCTGCGAATTCCTGCTGCTGGCTGAACTGCGATCCGACGTATGCCTCGGCGATGTCACCGAGCTGGGTCTTGGTGATCTGGCCGACCGCACCCGCTGCGTTGACGACGTCACGTGCCGCAGCTGTCATATATGCCTTTTTCATCGCATTCTTGGTGTCCTTGTGGACGACGTGGCCCATTTCGTGGCCGATGATGGCCATGAGTTCGCCGTCATTCATAATATCCATAAGGCCGCTGTATACGCGGATGGAGCCGTCGCCGCAGGCGAATGCATTTACTTCGTTGAGTCTGTACACCTTGAAATTGATAGGGATGCCCTCGATTTCCGTGACTTTGCCGAGGAGTTTCTTGAGACGCTGGTAGTATACGCCTGTGTCGATGGTATTTTCGGCATCATACTGCTTGACGGCCTGCTGGCTGAGTGCGACAATCTGATCGTCTGTGATGGATACTGCTGTCATAGCGCTGGTTGCAGCGGCTGCCAGCTGCTCGGCATCCCAATTTACATTGGCGAGAAGACCGCAGCTTGTTGCGGAAAGGATCGTGCCTGCCGCAATAATAGATGTGAGAAATGTGTGTTTCATATAGATGATTGTTATTATTCAGGAAGCTGGCTGATGAGGTACTTGCATTTCGCCTCATTTCCGAGGGTCTTGCTGGTGTTGCAGGAGAGCTTGACACAGTCGTGCCACTCGCGCTGCTCGGTGATGCGTCCGCGGGTGAGCTTGACCACGATGTTCATCGGGTCCGCTCCGGTGACGTCGCAGGTGAGGAATGTGCCCACACCGAAGGAGTCCTGTACGCGTCCGGCGCAGTACTTGTGGATTTCAATGGCGCGTTCGATGTTGAGACCGTTGCTGAAAACGACCTGCGTGGTGGCGGGGTCGATTCCCAATGATTTGTATTTTGCAATGATTTTCTCGGTCTGCTCCTCTTCGTTGCCGCTGTCCACGCGGAGGCCCTTGTACATCATAGCCATCCTCTTGGAGAGGTTGGAGAAGAACACCTTGTCGCCGAAGCAGTCGTAGAGGTAGATGCCGTTGTCGCCGTCAAATACGTCGCTGAATTTCTTCATCACGTTGAAATTGCACTCGAAAAGGCCGCTGACGTTCTCCTCGAAGGAGATGAGCTGGTGCGACATTGTGCCGAGCGGGCTGCAGTCGTACTTCATAGCCAGCCATACGTTGCTGGTGCCCGTGAATTTGCCCGGCCATTCGCGGGATGAGGCGACTTCCTTCATCGTGCGGACCACCATATCGTGATGTGCGAAACTGAAGCGGCGGCGTGTGCCCATATCACCCATTGTCAGACCGTTGCCGAAAATCTCCTCCATCTTGGCGACGGAGCGCTTCTCTTCGAGAGCCGCGTCGTAGCGGTCGAGGTCTCCGCGGAGGATGTGCATAAGTTCGGAAATCGAGGAGAGCAGCGGCATCTCCCACATTATGGTGGAGAACCATTTGCCCTTCACGCTGATTTCGAGATGGCCTTCCGCATCCTGCGACACCTTGACCTCGGCAGGGTTGAAGCGGTAGCCCTTCAGGAACGTAAAATACCAGAGAGGCAGCCAGATACATTTGCGGGCCATGAAGTCCACCTCTTCATCGGTGATGACCACGTCCTTCATATAGTTGACCTGCTCCTGAAGCAGAGCAGCAAAGCCCTCGGGATAGACCTGATGGTTGCGGTCAAAGAAGGTGTATTCCACTTCCGCGCGGGGATATTTCTCCAATATGTAATACTGACACGTGAAAGTGTAAAGGTCGTTGTCAGTAAAATGATTGATAAGCTGTCTCATTGTCTGAAGTTCAAAATCTTTCAAAGATACAAAAATTACTATCTTTGTCAAAGAACAATCACTCTATGAAAATATTCAGAAAGATACGCGGCTTCTTCTATTTCAATGCATTGCGCTTCAAATGCCGCAGATATCCCGAAGCCGGCGGCTGGGCTGCCGTCAACGGCCAGACACTCTATTACGTGACCCGCGGCCCTGAAAGCGGTCGTCCCGTCGTACTGCTCCACGGCAACGGCGGCTCCCATTTCAGCATGCAGACCCAGGCGATGGAACTCGCGCTGGCGGGCTACCGCGTCTGGAGTCCGGACTCCCGCGGCCAGGGCGCCAACACCCCGCTGAGCGAATACCATTATGCCGATATGGCCGAGGATGCATATCAGTTCATATCCGCAATGCATCTCGACAAGCCGGCCATCTACGGCTGGAGTGACGGCGGCATCGAGGCACTGATGATAGAAATGGCCCATCCGGGGACCTGCAGCCTCATAGCGCTCAGCGGCGCAAATCTCGAGCCCGACTGCGGCCCGGGATTCGAGGAATTCAAGGCCTACATCCTCAGCGAAGGCACACCTCTGGCCCTGATGATGCTCGACGAACCCCACATTAACCCCGTGGACCTGCGTGCCATCCCTTGTCCGGCCCTGGTCACCGTCGGCGGCGAAGACCTGATTTCCGTTGAACATACAAGGCTCATTTCAGATAATATACCTCACGCCGAACTCGAAGTATTCGAAGGCGCGAGCCACAGCAGTTACATCAAGCGCAGCCCGAAGATGGGCCGCAGGCTGCTCCAATTCTTTGAAAAATACGGCTATTGACGGAAAGCGGAACATCTGTGCCCCGCCGTCGTTCACCGTCGCCGGAGTGCTGTAACACCCGGAATGCTGTCTATGATCACTCTTGAATGCAGGTCGAGTGCCTTCAATATGGCGACCATATCCTCTTCATCCACCGCCACGCATCCGGCGGTGTAAGGCTTGCTGCCGTTGCAGTGAAAGAAAATCGCCGAGCCCAGACCGAAGGTGCATCCGGCGTTGTAATCCGGGAAGAATGCGTAATTGTATGCAGGCTCGTATTCGCATAGATGCTCTCCGGCGCATTCGTGAGGATATTCGTTGATGTCGATGATGCGGTTGTAGGCAATGCTGTCGCCGCAGCACCAGAGATCCGGAGTCACATCTATGTACGGCAGCGCGGTGCCCGGATCCGGCTTGATGCCGAATGCTGTGATGATGCCGAAGTCCCCGACCGGGGTCTTGCCGTCGCCTTCACGCTCCTTGTCCAGGCCGTTTCTGCCGATATGGCCGTCGCAGGCGAGCGTCTCGCTCCATCCGCCTTTCCCGTCGCGCGTGAGGAGCCTCACGTCGGCGTCGCTGCCGCCTTTGCCCAGCACGAAGATGATATTGTTGACATCGGCGTTGCTGTCGTAGCCGGCGGTATAGTTTGAGATAATGCCTTTCACGGTCTTTTCATATTTCGCCTCCGGCGACGTGCAGGCTGTGATTGCTGCAACGGCGGTGAGGATTGTCATTATGCGTTTCATATCTGTTTCGTTCATTATTTTTTTCAAATATAGTTATAAAGGTCCGTATGAAAATGATTAATTCTTAAATTTGCAGAAAACTGACACATTATATGAAGAGACTTTTCACTTTCATCATTGCTATTGCCGGCTTCGTTGCCGCCGGGGCGCAGACAAATCCTCAGATAATCCCGCAGCCTCAGAGTTATGTCGCCGGCCACGGTTCGTTTGACATTGCCGGCATCAATATAAAATGCGATCCGGCGATAGGGGAGAAGGCCGTCGCCTTGGTGACCGATTTCGCCGAAGCGCTTTCTGCATCATCGGGGATGAAGTCATCTCTGAAAGTCAGCGATAAGGTCGCAAAATCCTTCAGCAAGGGCAATGCAAAGGGAATGTGCTTTCTGATGGACAAACTCGTCGCACCTGAGGGATATGACCTTGAGATTACCCATAAGGCTGTGATTGTAAGGGCATCGGATTACAACGGATTCCTCTATGCTGTGCAGACCATCCGCCAGATGCTTCCTTCTGCTATATATACTTCCAAGCCGGCAGGCGGCCAGCGCTGGATCCTTCCGTGCTGCCGCATCAAGGATGCCCCGAGATTCGCGTATCGCGGAATGCATCTTGACTGCTGCCGCCATTTCTTCAGCACCGACGAGGTGCGCAAGTATTTGGAAGTGATGTCGATGTACAAGCTCAACCGCTTTCACTGGCATCTCAGCGAAGACCAGGGGTGGCGCATTGAGATAGAGAAATATCCCAAGCTCACAGAAGTCGGCGCATATCGCGAAGGCACACAGATAGGACACGATACCAAATCAAGCGACGGCATCCGCTACGGCGGTTTCTATACCAAGGAGGAGATCCGCGGCATCATCCGCTTTGCGGACTCGCTCGGCATCACGATAGTGCCGGAGATTGACCTCCCGGGCCATATGCTCGCAGCGCTTGCATCATATCCGGAGTACGGCTGCGCCGGCAGCGCTCCTTATAAGGTGTGGACCCGCTGGGGCATTTCGAAGCAGGTGCTCTGTGTCGGCAAGGAGAAGACCCTGACATTCCTCGAGGATATCCTTTCCGAGGTGGCTGACCTCTTCCCGGGCGAATATATCCATATCGGCGGTGACGAATGTCCGAAGACCGAGTGGAAGACCGACCCTGACTGTCAGGCGAAGATCCGTGAACTCGGGCTTGTCAGCGACGACAAGGCATCTGCCGAGCAGCGCTTGCAGAACTATGTCACTGCCAGGATGCAGGCATTCCTCGCCGGCAAGGGCAAGAAGATCATCGGCTGGGACGAGATCCTTGAAGGCGAGCTTGCGGAAGGCGCGACCGTGATGAGCTGGCGGGGCGTAAAGGGCGGTGTAGCTGCCGCGAAGGCCGGTTATGATGTGGTAATGACTCCTAACACATACTGCTATTTCGACTATGCCCAGAGCGGAAACCTCGACGCCGAACCGCTGGGTATCACAAGAAATGCGAAGAGCGCCCTGCCTCTTGAGAAAGTATACGGTTATGAGCCGTACGACGGCCTCGAGCCGGATGCGCAGAAGCATATTCTCGGTGTCCAGGCCAATCTATGGACCGAATACATCGCCACGCCTGAGCATCTCGAATATATGCTCCTGCCGCGAATGCTGGCTCTCAGCGAGGTGCAGTGGTGTCCGCAGGGAACAAAGGATTTCGCAAGGTTCGATACCTCACTCAAGGAGAAACATTACAAGATTCTCGATTTCCTCGGATATAAGTTCAGACCGTAACCGGATCACCGTTCGGCGAACAGATAGAAATCACATTTGAGATTTTGACCGGCTGTCAGGACTGACCAGCCGGTTTTTTCATCCGGACAACTCTCTTCCAGAGCGTCGAGGACTATATATTCCACTCCGTTGAAATATGTCCTGCTGCGTGAATGGCAGTGGGCGCTGAGGAACATTTCCACCCCAGTCCTGCGGAATAAGGAAGTAAGTTCGTATGTCTCCTCAATTGGATAGTTGCTGGTGTGTCCCTGGGTCATGTCCTTCTTGAACATATGGGTGTGGGTGAATACGATGCGGTGGCGGTAATCCTTTTCCGCTGCCGCTTCGAGGGTCTTGTCCAGCCATTCCAGCTGCTTCGAGCCCAGGTATCCGCTGCCGCTCTCCACGCATACGTAGAAGTCCGTGAATGACGGGGTCTTGACTTCAATGGTATAGGCGGCGCTTCCCCATTCCGCCTCCCATTGCTCCCAGAGCCCGAAATATAAGTCGTGGTTGCCTACGGTCGCAAAGACTGCACCGGTCTTTTCCCCGGCCATCTCCCGGATGTGGACACTGGCGGAATGTGTATAATATTTGCCGTTGACAATATCACCGAGGATCAGTGCCATCGTGGCGCCGTCGTCACCTGCAAATCTGCTGAGGAAATCATCTGTGTGGGCGGTGCGTGAGATGTCGCCGATGTGCATGTCGGCTCCGAGATAAACCCTGTATTCATCCGAAGGGGAGAGTATCACCCTGTTGTCCCTTGTCTGCGCCGCTCCGTCGAAACGGATATTCACATCAGGGCTTTGGCCGTCCATCATCCCGTAGAGGTCGAGTTCCGGGTCATCGCTGCAGGAGCAAAATGCTGTGGCCGCAAGGATGATGAAGAGCGTTTTTATGAATTTCCACATTGTATCAGAACTGATATGTGACACCGATTCTGCCCGTGATGGAGTAGAACTCGGCGTTCAGGTGAAACATTCCGCTCGGTTTGCTGATGGCTTCGGCCTTGAGCGACAGGCGGTTGGACAAATCGTAGCGGCCGCCCAGAATGAGTGAAGGCTGCCACATCCTCTCCATCTGGAAATAATCGAAATCCGCCACTTCCGCATAGGCGTTCCAGAGTGATGTGTCCGGCCTGAGCGAGAGCCGGATGCGGTAGAGCAGGTTGAACGGCTCGCAGATGATCTCGTCGGTGCTGTGCCATTCGCGGTCAAAGGCATCCATAAAGCGCCCGAACATTCCGGCCTCCACGTCAATCCAGTTCCATTTGTATCCGAATGAGACGGCAAGGCAGGCGTCGTACATATTGCTGCGGGCCACGTCCCTGAACAGAAATCGGTTGTTCATATACAGGCAGCCTGCGGAGACCGGCATCAGTGCGCTGGTTTTCAGCGCCAGGGTGTGGATGTTCGCGGTGGATGTCTGCAGTCCAGGTCGGACCGTGAAGTACGGGTTCACCGGGATATCGGCCAGCAGGTCGAATGCCGCCTGATGGCCGTATGTCGCATTGTATGAATAATCGCCGAAGGCTGTGACTGCCGGCGGGAGCATCTGTCCCTGCGAAGAAAACGCGGGGATAAGCAATGCTGCCAGTATCAGAATATGCCTGCAACGCATATTATTAAAGTGATGGTTTCCAGTTTACGTTAGTTTTCTCGTCATGCTTCTTGACCGGGTCTTTTTTGATGTATTCGAAACTGGCTGTATAGCCGGATGCGCCAAGACCAAATGTATGTCCGGTAGGATCAGGGTCTCCGTATGCCCAGCTCCAGCTTGAGCTGGCCTTGACAGTATAATTGACGCCGGTAGGCAGATCCTTTATGGTCACGGATGGATTGCTTCCGCTCAGCGACACCGTGTAGAGCACGCTTCCTCCGCTCGAA
>JAZRZH010000002.1:0-5521 GCA_045601245.1 Bacteroidales bacterium | reverse complement strand
AAGTTCGAAGGCATCGTAGTCTCCTTCCTTGGATATCACCCAGGTGGCGTTGGTAGGATTTGTAATCTTGAATGTTCCGGTGATAGGGTTGCTTCCCTTGAAATATACCATATGGTTGCCCTCATCGACTGTGCAGGTGGTCTCATCGAAATGCAATGCCTCGATGGTGCTTTTATCCACCTCTTTGCCGTAGTCCACAACAGGCGTGATGTAGTCCCAAGGCCTGGCTTGGAGCAGGAGGGTGAACATATTGTCGCGGAAAGAGAGCTCCATCTTGTGCTTGGTGCCGGCAGGCCAGCCGAGGTTCTTGGTGCCGTCGTTGTCCTGAGGAAACTGGGCGTAGCGGGTGATGTCGGAGCCGCCCTGATTGTAGACGACCTTGACATAGGCGCCGCCGGTAGGGGCGGCAGAACTTCCGGTCCACCCTGTGGCTTTAAGTTCGGTGCTGTCCTGTGGCCAGAACATATAGTGCTGGGCAGCAGCAGTACCGTCACCGACGAGGTTTGCGCAGGTCGCATCCTTGGCTATGGTTATATTGGCGGAGTTGAGCTTCTTGCCGGAGGTCCAGGTCCAGGTGCAGGAGGCACTGTCCGTAGGGAATGTGACCCTGGCGCTGTCGGAGAAAGAGATGGTCGCAGACTTCTTGTTTTTAAGTCCGAACAGAGACACTTCCTTGATGGTGATGCTGCTTCCGGTGTAGTTGTGTGCCGAGAAGGCTATGGCGCTGTAGAGGTGCTTGAGGTCAAAGGCCACCGTAGAGTGGTCGGCGTTGTCTCCAGGTCTGTTCACCGCTTCTGAGTAGCAGAAGTCGAAGTTGTTGTCAGCAGCAGCGAAGTCGAAGGTCCTGGAAGGGACCTTGAGTGTGCTGTCCTGCACGCTGATGCCTGCAGGAGCGGTATTGCCGTTTTTATCCTTGGAAAGATAGGAGAAGAATTTATAGGTCTTGTTTCTGCCCCAGTAGTATTCATCGCCGAGTTCCCAACTGCTTTTGGCAGCGTTGTATGTAGCAGTCCCGCCCTCAATGAAAGGAGCTTTGTTTTCAAGGCCATAGATGGTAAGCCGGGTGTTTGCAGTGTTGATGTCATCCGAGCCCAGGAAGGCCCTGGTTATGAGTCCTGCACTGAACCTGATCGGAGTGCCGGAATCTTCGACAGGGTCTGGAATCAGGCTTTCATTACACGAAACAGCGGATGCCAGCACCGCTGCCATGATGATATATTTGTAATTCTTCATATCTTTCTAGTTTATAGGGATATAACTCTCTCTTTCAGCCCAATCGACCAAGGTCATATTCAATGAGAGTTCATCCCTCGAGCCCGTCGTGCCGATTTTGTAAGTATAATAATTGCCGGACTTCCATACTACAGGGCCTGTATCGCCTGTCGGAGGAAGATTTCCCTTCAAATACTGCAGATGGCTTGCCGCATCCTTGATGCAAACCTCCACTACGCACTCGGTGAGTGACTGCGGAATGACGAGGAGTGCATCGCCATTGCAGGTATAGATGGTCTGGACATTCGGACTTGTACCGTATGTGCTTGAACTCCAATTGTCGTTTGGAACTCCACTTGAAAAATGGACACCAGTGTCGCCATTGAATGTCTGACTGTAGATATAACGATTTGAAAGGTCAGTCCAATCAGAGAATGTGGACGGACCTGTAAAGGTGCATTTGCCCTTGCTGGCGATGCCAACATATTTTGTCGGATCGGAAGTTGATTTAGGGCCATACAACTTAATATAAACCAACTTCATATCTGTAAAATCGGCCGGATTCACGCAGAAACGGACCTGTGCGAGGGCGTGATAGAACTTAAGGCTGAATTTGTCTGTCGATCCGTCAATCAGTTTTCCATAATGATCAGTATCTGCAGGGTCAGTTCCGAAAGATGCAGTATGTTGTGTATAGGCAAAGATGAGGTCATCACAGTTTGAGGAAGTGACCTCATCAGATGTGTTGGCCAAGGACGAATATTCGAACGGATAGTTCGCATCTATGCTCGTAGTGCCTGACTCAGCCTTATTGATAGTGAGAGTACCCTTCATAGAGACAGGTGCATAAGCGAAGAAGTTCATAGCCACTCCGCTGATCCAGGAGAAACTCGGATTGCCGTAGTCTTCATTGCCGGCAATTCTCCATTCGTCGTCTGTTTTGGAAACCAGGATGCCGCTAAGTTTGCCGCCGACTGGGTCAACATAGACTCCGGCCTCATGCTCCGGTTCACTCGGAGCGGCTTGATCGACCCTCCATTTGCCCGTGATATACGAACTGATTTTGAAACTATTGATAGTTCCGGTAGTGATGGCTGAAACTTTGGTATCCACACCGCTGACCGTAAGCTTTATGGCAGACACTTTCCCTTCGCCTGCCGTGGGTTCCATTCCGCATGATACGAGCAAGAGCGCAGATGCAGAAAGAGCCATAATAATCGAACTGATTCTTTTCATTGCTCTTGGGTATTATTCTAATGAAATGTCTTTGAAGGGTTCATCGCCGAATCCGTTGTCAAAATCATCGACTGTAACCTCATTCAACTTGATTGGAGATTTAGTGTATGAGCCCGTCAGAATCTGCCCCTCAAGACTGATATCAAGAAGAGCCAGGGCCATTCTTTTGTAAGGTTTACTCATTTCAATACTGGATACTTTTACTGAATTTTTATTGAAAAATCCTGCAGATTTAGCAAATAATGATCATAAACAACCATTCTTTTAAAAAAAATCATCTCACAATCAGATATATACACCCCGACGGGCCCTTATCCTGAATTATTCCGGGGAGAGGAATGCTATTTGATCCGATAGGTGTCGCCCGCAAGCAGGAGCCTGACCTTGAGGTCTGCGCGGTAATTGCCCTGTGCATCCGTGGAGACAGACTTAGCGGACGGCTCGATCACCATAACGGTGCTTTCACCCTCTACCTTTATGTCGCGGCCGTTCGAGACGACTATTGCTGTGGATTCGTCAATGCCGAACGAGACATACTGAGGATTGTCGAGCGCCAATGACATAAGCCTGTTCTCGCGGCTGCGCTTGAGGAAATGCTGGTCCACGATGGCACCCTTGAGGAAGCCCAGGCCCTTCTTGACATTCACGACGCCTGCCGAAATCGAATTGAACCCGATATCGGACCCATCATTGCGCCTGCCCGTTATCATAGGGTCGCTCATAATTGCGGCACCTGCGCTGGAGCCCGAAATCACTGCGCCATTCTGATAGAGGGTCTCCATCTCCCTGTGGAGGAGTGTGCCGCACAATGTATCCACGGTACGGTTCTGCTGGCCACCGCAGAAATAGATTCCGGTAATGCCGTCGAGCACCTTGGCCACATATTCCGGGTCATCGCTCTGCTCGCGTGTCGGCGCAATGCAGACTACGCTGGCAGCGCCCGCTTCACCGAATGACTTGATGATGTCCTTTGCCGTGGACTCCTGAGTGCCGCTGGCAGTGAGGATACCTAGAATCTTCGCGTCCTTGCCGCCGGCAAATTCGATAATCGTATTGGTAATGGAAGCCGGGCGTTTGCCGCCGCCGATGATTACGAGATGACCTTTTGGGCCCTTTGCCTGTGCCGGAAGGGCGAGAAGAAGTACGAGAGCCGCAATGATTGCGGAATGCATTGTTTTCATAGAAGATTATTTAAATTATGTTTATTCAAACTTACATAAAATTATCGGGTTCCCGGTCAATCTCAATGCTTCTGAAGCACAAGCCGGTCGGTGATGCAAGCCGGGAAATCCTCCCTGTAGTGCGAAACCATTATCAGCGTTTTGCCGCTGCGGGCGCAGAATGCATCGATGACAGCCTTGACCCTCTCGCGGTTGGCATTGTCCAGGCCGTGGAGCGGTTCGTCAAGTATAAGCAGTTCCGGATCCTTGACGAATGCTCGCGCAAGCAGGGCCAGTCTCTGTTCGCCGCTGGAAATCTGTGTGAAGATGCTATCCTTGAGATGTTTTATGCCGAATACATCGAGCCAGAATTCGCAATCTGGAATCTGTGATGCATCGGTTGCGACATACATCCCCTGTCTGTCGTGAAGTCCGCTTGCCACCACGTCTAAAACAGGTACGTTGCGGCAATATGCCCGATGGAGTTCGGGGCTGACAAATCCGATATGACGCTTGATATCCCAGATTGTCTCACCTGTCCCCCGACGACGGCCGAAGAGCGTGACGTCACAGGCGTAGGCCTGCGGGATATCAGCGCAGATTATGCTAAGCAAAGTGGACTTTCCGGCCCCGTTGGGTCCTTCCAATGCCCACTTCTCCCCCCGGCGCACAGTCCAGTCGAGCTCCTTGAGGATTGTCCTGTCGTCAAATCTTATGGAGACCCTGTTAAGTTTCACCACATCGCAACCGTCATTTCCGATGCCCGGCAGTGCCGAAACCCTTTGAACCGCATCCGGAAGATCGGATGAAGGAGCGGCAGCGGAGTCAAACCTCACAATCTCATCGGCATAGTCAGGGATATCCTCCTCCCTGGAAAGGACAAGCATAATGTCCATATCCTGTCCGGAGGAAAGGAATTTTAGCAAGGAAGCGACCTGACCGCGGGCAGCGGTATCGAGACCTATGTATGGCGAATCGATAACAAGCAATTGAGGACGGGCAAGAACAGCCTTGACAAGCTGGAATTTGCGCAATTCTCCGCTCGACAGAAGAACGAGAGGTTTGTCGAGAAGTTCATCGATTCCGAATGCATCGAAGATTGAACGCTGGAAATCGGACTGCTTGAAAGAGCCCAGAAAGTCGCGGACAAGCGGAACTTCATCGTATTCGGATGAGTTCCAGCGCTGCTGAAGGTAGTATCCGGCATCGGATGCGCCGTAACTGTCGCGGAATGTCAGATATCTCAGATTGCCGCGCAATCCGGATACGTAGCGGCTTTTGCCGCTGCCATTTGGGCCTATGAGAACTTTTAACGACATAATGAAAGTAATAAAAAAGAGCCCGGCAGTATATCTGTCGGGCTCTCAAAGGTGGCGGCAACCTACTCTCCCACTTGGTGTAGCAGTACCATCGGCGCGGGTGAGCTTAACTTCTCTGTTCGGGATGGGAAGAGGTGGATCCTCACCGCTATAACCGCCGCAATATGTCACTGAGAGAAATATCGAAGTAAAGTACTCATTTGAAGGTTTCGGGCTATTAGTACAGGTCTGCTTTTGCATTACTGCATTTACACATCCTGCCTATCAACGTGGTCATCTCCCACGACCCTAAATGGAAGTCTCATCTCGAAGATGGCTTCGCGCTTAGATGCTTTCAGCGCTTATCCTAACCGAACGTGGATACCCGGCGGTGCAGCTGGCGCCACAACCGGTAAACCAGAGGTTCGTCCAACCCGGTCCTCTCGTACTAAGGTCAGACCTTCTCAAACTTCCTACGCCCACAACAGATAGAGACCGAACTGTCTCACGACGTTCTGAACCCAGCTCGCGTGCCACTTTAATCGGCGAACAGCCGAACCCTTGGAACCTGCTCCAGCCCCAGGATGTGACGAGCCGACATCGAGGTGCCAAACC
>JAZRZH010000001.1:0-171676 GCA_045601245.1 Bacteroidales bacterium | reverse complement strand
AGGATGCGTTGCACCATCTGTAACTGCCCCAGGCATAGCCACTTGCTTTGCCATCTTCCCAGGTGTTCTGAGAACCGCCGCTCCTATAGTATGGCGAAATTTCCCCCCAAGCATAATAATCGCCATATCCCTCCGGAGCATTTGCGCCAAGATTGCAGCTGGCCCACTTCACGCTGAGGCCAAGATCCACACACTCCATGCCACCCGGCTGTACAGGGGCTGAACACTTGAATGAATAGGCCTTTCCCCTCTCGAAGTCCTTCAATCCGGAAATATCCATATTACAGGTACTGTTCCTGCCCGATAAGATTACGGTGAGCGTCTTTCCGTTCAAGGCGCCGGTCGGAAGCATTGCAAACCATACAGTCAGGACTTCGCCCTCCTCTACTGAAATATCGTCAAGAGCGACTGTACAGCTCTTGAGATTACCGGAAGGTATCATGGAGCCATCTGCGAGCGAGAGAGCGGCCTTGGCGGCGAACCAGTCTGAGCTGGACTCAAAGGTCACAGCAGTATATTCATCTGTATGAGGTACGGTAATCTGTACGCGGATCAGACTTATCAGATGCTTGAATCGGAATGTAGTGGTACCTGATGAGGCCGTCACCGCAGGAGCGTACATCACGTCATAGTCCCCGATGTGCTCAAGGCTGTTGTTCACACTCTGAGTCTGCCCCAGGAATGAAAACTCAAGATTGTCCCTACTGTCAGCAATCACTCTGCCGAACGGATAATATGCTGCATATTCCCTACCCTCTTTGAGTGCCCACACACCTCCGTCAAAACTGGCGACCCTGGGGTCCGAACCTATTTCCGTCATCTCGTAATTGGACTGTACAGTCCTGCCATCCATCGGTATCACACCTATGACATCGCCCGACTTCCATTCGAATGCCGGGGCACTTTCACCGCTATGAGTGATTGATGTACGGGTAAAACTCGAGTTGCAGATGTAGTCATCCGCGTATGCCGCCACGATATGCAATTCCAAAGATGGCCCTTCCTGTTCTTTGGTACAGGAACACATTGCGGCAATTATGGCCATCGACAATACTATGCGTTTCATTATTCCCAAATAAAATCATCTCCGGTACCGACAGGATCGCTGCCGCCACTGCCGCCACTAACGAGAGAACCGTCGCCAATGCATCCCAAAGAGCTCTGGCAAAGGACTCCTGTCAGGAACAGCTCAGTTACCTCAGTGGTCGGATTGTAATAATGTTTGCTTTTCATAACATATATAAGATTCATTTCCGGTCAGTTTCTTAATATTATACGGCCGAATAAAAGTCCATTTTTCCAATTCTTCCGAGCAGCCCTTGCATATCTCAAGATTTTTCACGAATTTGCTGATAATTAAGCGGCATCCAACTTCACCGCAGTTATTCACAATAACTCACTATATCCCAGCATATTGATAAAGTTATGAAAAGAATCGTCATTGCAGCATTACTTCTTATTTCCAGTATCGGTGTTCAAGCCGGAGGCAAAGGCCATTTTACGTCTGAACTCACACCAGACGGCAAAAACGGAGAAAGAGTTTCCGACAGTGTCAGGGTGGAGATCGCCGAGATCCCTCTTGCCACAAGAAGACTGATCTCTTTTGAGCCGTATTATTATGCTGTCAGGCACGGGAGAAAGAACGATGCACAGGGCGTCGGAAACGCCTGGTATGACAGATTCCGAATAATGCACGTCACCGACGTGCACAGATCCACCGGCCTTCTGTCCGAAGCCATCAGTCTGGCCTCCGGCAGATGTGACGTGATCGCCAATACCGGCGATGACGGCTGGGCGTCTTCAAACAGTAGCGGAGAGTACACCCTGGGCTTGCTGGACAATGTAGAAAGCATCCTCTCGAAAGGCACAAACGGAGTCCCGTACGTTGGGGTGAATGGAAACCACGACGTCCCGAATACCACAAAGGCCGAATACTTCAGGAAGATGAGTTCCAGGATATCATCCCTGTCCGATGTCCACTGGGGCGATTCGGCTAACTTCAGGACATACGGATACGTCGATGTTTCCAACAAGCGGGAAACCATCCGCATGGTGATGCTTGACATGTTTGACTATCCTGACGGTGAGTACTCTTCCAAGAGGAAATTCATGACCTGCACCTTCTCACAGAAGCAGATAGACTGGCTGATCGCCACTTTGAGAGACGCCGCGGCAAAGGGATATAAGGTAATAACGATGGGCCACTACTCATTCGGTGACAACGACCTGCCGTTCAACGAAGAAAAGGCGAAACCGGATGCTGATTTCTATCAGGACTGGTGGATGATTCCCGACATAATAGACGCGATGCAGCACAAGACAACCCTGTCACATACCTATAAGGACAAGGCCAAAGGCGGGACTCAGGACATCACCGTCAATGAAGACTTCTCCGACCTTGGAGACCTTCATTACATCTGCCATCTGTTCGGCCATATACATTCGAAGAACTATTACAGATGTCAGAAGACCGACGGCTCCAAGATGTACGATATCCTTATGCTCGGCGAGCATTCCCTTGCAGCCAAGGGAACGGCATTGAACAAAGTATATCACGATGCCGGGACAATCAACGAAATCTCTCTCTCCATCCTCGAGATCGACACTTCCGAGCATTGCATCTATCGCGTCTCATACGGAGCATATATGAACTATGACAATTCTCCGTCAAGCGTGATCACAAAGATTCCATACAGGTTCTAGATTCTGCCCTGCGGCACATTTTATGCATCTCTGAACAGAAAAACACACGCTATGAAACACACAGGCAAACTCTTTCTCATAATGGCCGCGATGACATTGATGCTATCATCCTGCGCCACGCTCAGGACTGCATCCATTTCAGCAGAACAGGAATACAACGAGACTTGGATTGGCAGGACCCACTCCGAAATAGTAATGGCCTACGGAGCTCCGGACAGGGTTGAATCCGACGGCTCTGACGGACAGATCCTCGTCTATGAGGAGCTGACCACCAAATACGACACCGACATCGATCCTCATTTCGGTATGTTCAGACCCGACTATACCACCTGGGTATCAAAAGAGAGAAGCTATGCACACTTCTTCCTGCATGCCGACGGGAGATGCTATCTCGTAAGATCAAACCAGAGGATGCCGGGCGGGCAGGCTGACAGGGATCACGCCAGGGTTGTCGGGATAGCCGGTGGCGCCGTCATCCTGACAGCGATAGTGACCTATGTCGCGTCAGTGATCAACGCAAGGAATATGATGGCCAGGTTCGTCTTCTGACGCACCTGAACATATTAACTCTGAACATCTTGACCGACATTTCCATTCTGCAATTTCCAATTTCACTGATACTGGCGCTATGTCTGCTGGCAGGTGTGGTGACTCTGGCATATCTGCCTGAAGGAAGGTTCAGGCGGATCTTGTGCGGAAAGCCACTGGCTTTTATAATAATCTCCGCATTCCTGGTGCTGGTGGCAATCGAAGGCACTTGGGCCCTCGGCCTGAAGCGCAGCCCTATAATGTGGGCAGTGGCCATAGCGATGATGGTGACGCTTGGGATGGCTGTAGCGGATAGCATCAGGACGAAGCGCGATGGCGCCGGAATCCTCAGTCACACAGGGATGTTCCTGCTGCTTTTCGGAGCATTCTGGGGTGCTCCGGATGTCATAGATGCGCAGATTGCCGTATACCAGGACCATGAAGAGAGGGACGCAATCACCGGGGATGGAAACGTAGTATCTCTGCCCTTCTGCATCACACTGAAGAGTTTCAATATCGATTATTATGCTGACGGCAAAAGTCCCAGACAGTATACAAGCACTATCCTGATTGGCGATTCAGAGTACATCACCTCCGTCAACCACCCGTGCCGCATTGGCGGATATGATATATATCAGTTCGACTACGACCGGGAAAACGGCAATTACAGCATACTGAAAGTGGTACGCGACCCCTGGCTGCCTGCAGTATTCATCGGCATACTGCTTCTGGCGGCAGGTGCGGTTGCAGGGCTTGTCCGCTGTTGGAAAAAGTCCGGAATACTGCTGGCACTGACGGCGCTTGCGGCAGCATTCGCGATTCTGTCAGTTGCCCGGATCAATTTCGGAACACTTGTTCCGGCGCTGCGGAGTTTCTGGTTCATCCCGCACCTGGGGATTTATATGCTGGCATATTCGGCTCTGTCGCTCTCGCTTGTAACAGGAATATACACTGCGGCTGGAGGAAGAAAGTCCGCTGACAACCTGACTCTCAAGCTTTTCAAAACCGCATCCTGTCTGCTTCTGCTTGGAATGCTCTGCGGAGCGGTGTGGGCAAAGGCGGCCTGGGGTGACTGGTGGACCTGGGATGCGAAAGAGTGCTGGGCTGCCGTCACGTGGTTCTTCACGCTTCTTGGCACCCACCTTCCCGACGGGCTTCTGAAGCGCAGATACACGCTGCTGATCTGCATTATTCTCGCATTCGCGGCAATGCAGATTGCCTGGTATGGAGTCGGTATGCTGCCTGCGTCACAGACAAGTCTGCACGTTTATTGATACGCAATACCAATCCAGGTCCGCATCCGCCGACCGGGCCTTAATTAAAAAATCTCCTGAAAGAATATTGACTTTTAGGAGAGACAGAGGCTTGCTAGTTCACTGACAGAATCCTGAACCCGTTCCCCTTGAGCTTGTCGATGATGGTGCGGATATGCTCCGCATTGCGGGTCTCCATCGTCATCCTCAACGTGCAGGCGTTGACGGAGATTTCAGGATTGGTCCTCTCGTGCATCACGCTTGTCACGTTGGCGCCCTCATTGGCGATGATCTGACTCACGATCACCATCTGGCCCGGGCTGTCCATCAGTTCGACGGTCAACGTACACTGACGACCGCCACGCTGGAGACCGCGGTTGATGATACGGTTGAGGAATGTCACGTCGACATTACCGCCGCTGACCACACAGACTGTCTTCTTGCCGTTGATCGGGAGTTTCCCGGACATTGCGGCAGCTACCGAAATGGCTCCGGCGCCCTCCGCAATGAGTTTGTGCTTCTCGAGGAGCAGAAGGATTGCGGAGCATATCTCGTCATCTGATACAGTGATGACCCCGTCGGCATATTTTGCGCAAAGTTCGTATGTCAGATCGCCCGGCTTCTTGACAGAAATGCCGTCGGCAATGGTGGAAACGCTGTCGAGACAGAGGAGTTTGCCTTCATCGAGGCTTCTGACCATACTCGGAGCACCGGCAGCCTGAACTCCGTACACCTTGACGGAAGGATTCAGCTGCTTGACTGCGTATGCGATGCCGCTCAGCAGCCCGCCGCCGCCCACCGGGACGATAATCGCCTCGACATCAGGCATATCATTAAGGATCTCAAGGCCTATCGTACCCTGTCCTGCGATGACCAGCGGATCATTGAACGGATGTACGAATGTCATATTGAGTTCATCCTTCAACTGGATTGCCTTGTTGTATGCATCGTCATATACGCCCGGCACGAGGCAAATCTCAGCGCCGAGATTGCGGGTCGCCTCCACCTTGGATATAGGTGCACCTGCGGGCAGACAGATGATGGACTTGATGCCGCAGGAAGTTGCGGCGAATGCGACTCCCTGAGCGTGGTTTCCCGCGCTCGAAGCAATGACGCCATGCGCTTTCTCCTCTTCAGTAAGCTGGGAAATCATATAACTTGCACCCCTTACCTTGAATGAGCCGGTAATCTGAAGATTCTCAGGCTTGATGTATACATCTGAATCGGGGTTGACCGCTGGGGCTTTTATCAGCGCCGTCGGCTTGATCATGGACTTGAGCACGTGGCATGCCTTGTAGACTTCGTTGAGTGTGAGTTCGCGCATAGTTGCAAAAAATTAGAGCAGTAAAAATAGGAAAAAAATGCGTACCTTTGAACTCATAATTCCAACAGCAATGCAGAAATATCTTGTTTATTATACTCTCAACGGCATCAAGGCATACTATCACACCAACGACTTCGAACTCTACACCAATTTCGTGAAGATGTTCAGGAAGATGAGGGACCAGTACAAGGATAACGACCATTATGAGGTCAAATGGGTCGAGCAGGCCGGCAAGATGTGCATCAAGGAATGCATCTTCTCCTTTGTCCCGAAGACGATAGCCGAGGATGACGTGGACGAGTACAAGGCATTCAAGGGCCACATAATGATAATGTAAGGAAAATGAAAGTCCTCCGCTTCTTTGCGCTGGCGCTCGTGGCCGCCGCCACGTCACAAGGCTAAAAACATCCGTACTGAGGCGGCCGGACCGCTATTCCTCATACAGCAGATACGGGCGGCGGAGCACTTTGAACGCCTCGACGTCCGGTGTCCATCGGGCCTTTATCTCATCAGCCGTGGCGCCTGCCTCGATCATTTCGCGGACATATCCGCGGCCGATCAGATTCTCGAAGAAAGAGCGGAAAAATGCATCTCCGACCGCCAGATTGTTGTATGCGTCGATAACATACTCAAGATTGATGCCGGCGGCATTGATTTCATCGACAGAAGGTTCAGTGCGCAGATCCACGCCGTGGCAGAGTTTGTCCTTCTGCGGCGGATTCTTCGCTCCGGGAACACTTATCGGAGTGAACGAAAAATCCCCCTTCATATCCGGATGACCGTACATCTGGAACGGTTTGTCCGTGCCGCGCCCCAGGCTGACGGGTGTCGCCTCAAAATAACACATCGACGGATAGAGATAGATCGAGCGCATATCCGGGAGATTCGGGGACGGCCTTACCGGAAGTACGTATTTCGAGCGGTGGGAATAATTGCGGCAGCGGATGACGGTCAGGTCGCATCGGGCCCCGTCCGGAAGCCATCCCTCACCATTGATCATCATCGCAAGCTCTCCGAGCGTCATCCCGTGGCAGACCGGGACTGGCAGCCAGCCCACTCCGGAACGGTATTTTTCAAGATCGATGACCGGACCATCCACATAGAACCCGATAGGATTGGGACGGTCGAGCACTATCATTTTCTTGCCGGCGGAGGCACAGGCGGCCATCATTTTCGCCATAGTCACATTGTAGGTGTAGAAGCGGCAACCCACATCCTGCAGGTCAAATACCAGCACATCGAAGCTCTCCATCGTCTCCCGTGACGGAACGCCTCCCCTGCCGTCATACAATGACTTTATAGGGACGCCCGTCCGTTCATCGACAGAACTGCCCACACGCTCTCCGGCATCCGCCGTACCGCGGAAACCGTGCTCGGGCGAGAGGATTGCGACCACATTGACTTTCAGCGATATCAAAGTATCCAGAACATGCTTGTCAGCGGTGATCATTCCCGTCTGGTTGGAAAGAAGTGCTACCCGCTTCCCCGAGAGCAGCGGCAGATACTCATTCACAGACTCCGCACCGGGCATAATCCTGTTTCCTGATCCACTGTCATCCGAATCGACAGACCTGCCGGAAGCGCCACAGGAAACCAGCGCAATACACAGCAGGGCGGTAAGTGCGATACGCTTCATATCACCTTGTCATATCCTCCTCCCTGTCATTGAGGAAAGGGAACGCTTCGCCCTTGACGAGCCACGCAAATCCGAAGAGGCTGAGGAGAAGTATCTCGAGGATCATTGTCCAATATCCCGGGGCTTTGCAGATCCTGATTACGGCAAAGACCACCTCGAGCGCCACCATTCCCCATCCGCAGACACGGTAGATGACATTGCGGATCTTCTTGCGGTCCGTCTGGGTTTCGCCGGACTTGGTGAAGAGGAAGAGGCTGTTGGCGGCTATGAGCAGGAAGAAAAGAGCCGCGCAGCAGGAATGCACGATGTGGGAAATCTCCATCGGAATCTGGAAGAAACCCACGAGCGTACCGGCCGGAAGCCAGCTGACCTTGCACGGGAAGAGCACGATGCCGAGACCGAAAATACCGCTGAGGGTGGTGATGAGGTCGTCTGTCCATTCGTAGCTGACATAACAGATCAGCACTATTGCTGCCGGGACCAGCACTCCCACGAGAGCCGGACTTTGATAATATGTGGCGGAGATGCTCCACCACCATTCATCGCTCGGATGCTGGGCGATACCAGCCGAGAAGAGCGCTATCCAAGGAAGTATCATACCGAGGAAGCCGCAGAGGTTGCGAATCCTGTGATACGTCCGCTCTTCTCTGGTCATTACTTTTGCCATATCGTGAATCGTTTGAATTGTAAATTTAAACAAAATTCACGGAATACGTCGAGGCACTACCACAAATCTATGCCGTAGGACCACTCGATGTAATCGGCGCGGACGAAGGAGGCCTTGATGGCGATGCCGGCGAACTGATGGCGGCCGGACTTGCTGAAGAAGTTGTAATAGACTCCGGCGCGCTCGTAGATACGCGGGCAGTCGAAGGATTCGATCACGTGACATCCCACTCCCAAGCGCATCGAAAGCGGTCCCCAATAGGTCACGTGGCTTGCCGCCACGGCGACAAAGAGCGGAAACGGGGTCTTCTCCCCAGCCAGACGATAGTCGTAGTCATCGGAGAAGTTATAGGCCCAGTCGAGCGACAGTTCTATTGCGCGGCACTTCTGGTATGCGCAGCGCCATCCTGTCTGTATGGTATAGGCGGGCGCAAGTTCGCCGTTATGGGCATTAACGGAGCGAGGTACGTTGAAGCCCGGGGCGGCCATCAGGAAGAATGACGTGCGGGCGTCATATTTTTCCGAGAAACTGAGCGTCCGGCTCTCCCTCCCCTTTCTCACCTTGGGGTCGAATTGCCATCCTAACTCGCCCTGGATGAAGTTCATACCCATATTCGGCTTTGCAAAGAAGCCGTTCGAATTGTGCACGAACTTGAATCCCGCCACTATGGCTCCGCCATTGCAGAGCGGCTGGGTATAGACCGGACCGAAATCGATCATACAGTTCAGAGGCGTGGAGATGTAGTGGTTGATCTCGTCGTGAGTGTATGACAGAGGCTTGGTGTACAGGCCGAATCCGGTACACAGTTCAAGAGCAAGCTCTCCCGCCGGAAGCATCGATGGCCCTGGTATATATGGTATGATGCGCGCAATCGGAGACTGGACGAAGCCGCCCAGTCCGGCCCTTTCACCTGCGATGCCGTTGGGGATATGCGTAAAATCGGCCATCAGGCCCATCCTCCAGGGCATTCTGTGACCCTGTTCGTGAACCGCCGGCCAGGATACGGACAGACCCGCTCCAAATGTCTTTACATCCAGAACGCGTCCCGCTCCGCCGAACATCAGCCCTTTCCCGTACTGTGCGGAAGCGGTATACTGCTGGGCGTGCAGACCGGATGCAATGAATGTAAATAATAAGATTACTATAAGCCGTTGCCTGTTCATAACAATTTTTAATGAAAAGGGCGGCAAAGATAGCAATTCTGCACTATTCCGCCCAATCCTTTGTTTCCTTCAAATAACGGGCCCACCAGCCTTTTCCTGCACTGCGATATGAAGAATAAAACTCTTCATCGGATATGCGGCCGGCAGCCCACACATCGTGGAGTGAGTTAAACTTCTTGCGGACAGGCTTTTCAATCCTGAGCATCGCCTTTACGAGGGCTTTGATGTTCGGGACGTTCATCATCTTGTCCTTGTCGAAGATATATTTTGCACGGATGTGACCAGCACGCTGACATACTGCGGACGGGACGCGGTCCCCGGCCCAGATACACTCCGGAAGGATATTCTCCTCTCCAAGGACCAGCGGTATGGACGGAGCGCAGCAGGGATTGCCGATATTTGCCCAGAGCACGGTGAACTTCGGATCGTCTCCCGGCTTCACGCCTTCGAAGACATAAGCGCAGTTGGTGGTGTAGCGGGTTATGAAGCCGGCGAAAGGATAATACTCACTGTCCTTCAGGTCATCCAGGCCCGAGATGCCCTTGCGGTGATGGCGGAAAGAGCGCACGACATTGTCGAAGATATCCGTATGATCAATGTCGTACTTGCCGTCCCTGTTCTTCTTCAATGACGCAAGGCCCTCGATTGCCGAGTCATATCTTTCGAGTCCGCCGCCTTTGGTGGTGTCACCCGAGAAGCAGAAATTGGTGATGGCACGATAGCCTTCCGGAGCGGATTCAGGATCGTTGACGTCATATTTGGTGTAGGTATGGCCGCCGAACTCGTAATATGCCGCTCCACCCTCCGCATCAATGGCGCCGATATTCGTGATTATGACGTGTTCTTTCAGTTTCCGTTCGACATACGCCTCGAACTCCTTAAGGTTCGCGCAGGAGCCGAGCGCCTCATAGATCACATTTCCGCCGGAGAATTTCTTCTTTGCGGTATCCAGCGGGAATCCGTGAGCCGTGAGGCTGGCCATGCAGAGACCGGCCGAGTTGTATCCGCCTACCGTGCTGCGGATACGCTGGTGAGGCTTTGTGGCATCTGAGACATTGCCGAGGAATACGTACTTCTCACCCTCGAAGAACTGGAATGTCGTATTGGCGTTCTTCAGGTCGTTATCCCTGACTTTCAGGAGCATAGATTTGCCGGATGCAGTGTATTTTCCGGAAACTATTACGGAAGTGCAGGCGCTGCCGTGCGTCGGGAAGAGAACGAATGCAGCTGCGATGAGCGCTGCGATTGACAGGGAACGGTTAGTTTTCATAGTTGTATTTCAGAACTCATTATTTTATCGTGGCGATGGTCATAAATGTATATTGCGGCGATGGCAGCTGACATCGCGATGAATCCGGCGAGGCCGGCGGGGCCGGTGGTCAGGTCATTGCCGCCCTGTATCAGATAAAGTGTCGCGCCGAATATGGCATTCAAAGTGCCGTGCATCATTGCCGCAGGGATAACCGAACGGGTGCGAAGGACAAGATACAGTTCCAGTATGCCCAGAAGAACGCAGAAGACGCACATCATAGGAACCCCCGCCACCGGATGCTGCGGATAATTGTGACCGAGCAGAATAAGAGGTGCGTGCCAGATGCCCCAGACGAAACCGATGATCAGCGCAGCCTTCCAGAACTTCACGCCGCGCAGGGCACTGACCATATAATTACGCCAGCCGTACTCCTCGCCGAAGGCGAAAAGGGCATTGACGGTGCATCCGGCAACGATTCCGCTGAAAATGGTGGAGACAATCATCACCCACCCCGGCATCGCATCCATCTGTTCGCGGACCTGCGCCGCCGCTTCCTCGGACAATGACTGCATCGAAATCAGCTGATCCGCACTGTACCGGAGAGTGACCCCCGGGAACAGTCCCGATATCAGAACCGTCAACGCGAGCAGACCGGGCGGAAGCAGGACCGCGTACAGCCATTTCCTGTTTATCCTGAAATCGAGCAGCCCAGTGCTGCGGAACGGCTCTTTGTCAATAAGCTGCAGCCCGCAGGCCACCAGCATCGGCATAAACATATAGAACGTCTCAAAAATAAGCAGCGCCACCTTTTTGTCGCTGACGTCAAAGCCGCAGGCGGCATAGAAGATACCGAACGCCGCCCAGGAGCATA
This sequence comes from Bacteroidales bacterium, assembly GCA_045601245.1. GTDB lineage: Bacteria > Bacteroidota > Bacteroidia > Bacteroidales > UBA932 > Cacconaster. Next base: position 160,279 of record JAZRZH010000001.1, on the reverse strand, counting down.
GGCACACGGCCAATGCGAAACGTATTGCCTTTTTCATCTTAGAGTGTCAAGTTCATTTCTTCTTGAGACGGCCGCTCTTGCGCAGCGCCTCGTTGATAATCCATTGCAGCTGACCGTTGGTGCTGCGGAACTCGTCCGCAGCCCAATGCTCCAGCGCCTCCATCGTATCGGCATCGATACGGAGGACAAAACTCTTTGTATTTTCCTTTTCTCTGGCCATTAATAGAGGGAACCGGAATTTACCACAGGCTGTGCGGGCTCATCGCCGCAGAGCACTACGAGAAGATTGCTGACCATAGCGGCCTTGCGCTCCTCGTCAAGATTGACCACCTCGTCATCCTTGAGTTTGTCAAGGGCTATCTTCACCATACTTACCGCACCTTCGACTATCTTCTCCCTTGCGGAAATGATGGCGTCGGCCTGCTGGCGGCGCAGCATCACCGCAGCGATTTCAGGTGCGTATGCGAGATAATTGATGCGGGCCTCGATCACGCGGATGCCGGCCATCGCGAGGCGGTCGTTGAGCGTAGCGACCAGCTGCTCGTTGATCTCGTCGGCATTGCTGCGGAGGGTCAGTTCGTCATCAACCGAAGCATTGTCGTATGCATAACAGCCGGCCACCTGACGGAGAGCCGCATCGCTCTGGACCGAAACGAAATTCTCGAATGCGTTGGAGAGCATCCTGGTGACGCTGCCCTTGGTGGAACCCGAGGAGACGAATGACTGGCTGTCAATCTCAAAGAGAGCCTTGTAGGTATCCTCGAGCTTCCAGACGAGCACCATACCGATGAGAATCGGGTTGCCGGCCTTGTCGTTGACCTTGATCGGCTCCGGGTTGAGGTTGCGCGCGCGGAGACTGACACTCTTCTTGCCGGCCAGAGGATTGACCCAGTAAAAGCCTGTGCGCGAGAACGTACCGATGTATTTGCCGAAGAACACGAGGACCTTGGCCTCATTCGGCTCAAGCTTGACGAAACCGTTTACCGTCAGGGCGAAAAGCAGCAAAAGCACGATGCCCGCCACTGCAGCGACCGCTCCGTCCTTCTCGGCCATCACAAAGCAGAAAATAGCCGAAGCTATGAGAATTATCGCAATGAACAATGCTATAAAACCATTGACAACCACGCCCTTATAGGCAAATTCCTTATTGTTTTCCATATTCCTGAAAATTAATTTTAATATCATTTTGATATCACAAATTTAGACATAAATCTTATTATTCCAATATTTGACGAAAAAAATATATATTTGTATTATGCAGCAGAATATCGAAAAATACGGACTGGACCTCCACTGCTCGATGATACTCGAGGAATATCGCGAGAAGTTGCCGGTCTTCGAGAAAATCAAGGAAATAGTCACCGGCGTGCTTTCGAAGGCATTGTCGGAAAACGGCATTTACATCACCGCACTGGAGAGCCGCATCAAGGCCGAAGAGAGCCTGGCGGGCAAACTCGAACTCAAGGGCGCCAAGTACAAGACCCTCGAAAGCATCACAGACATCTTCGGAGCAAGGGTGATAACCTTCTACACTGACGACGTCGACAAGATTGCGGCAATGGCCGACAAAATATTCGATATCGACTGGGAAAACAGCGTCGACAAACGCAAGATGCACGAACTCAACAGTTTCGGCTACAATTCGCTGCACTATATCTGCCGCATCCCGAAGGACCTGTACTGCGACCCGCAGATGCCGGAAATCAACGGATTCCGCTTTGAACTTCAGATGCGCACCGCACTGCAGCACGTCTGGGCGAATATGTACCACGATACCGGCTACAAATCAGGGGTCGAAGTGCCGGCCGACTATCTTCGCAATCTCAACCGCCTCGCCGGAATGCTCGAACTCGCAGACGAGCAGTTCAGCACCATCCGCACCGAAATCAACAACTACCGCCGTCAGGTCCAGCAGCTTGTCAGCGGTGGAAGATTCGATGAAGTGCCGCTCGACGGCGACACATTCAATTCCTATCTTAAGCTCAAGCCGTTCGACAAACTCAACAGGCGCATCGCCGCCATCAACCAGGCCGAAATCCACCCGGCATCCTCAGTACACTATCTGAAAGTCCTCAAGACTCTCGGATTCAAGACCCTCGGTGACATAGCGGCACTTATCCGCGACTACTCTGACGATGCCTATCAGCTCGCCACATACGAAATCGGCAATACCGATATAGACATTATCAGCGAGACGATCGCCATCCAGGACCTGCTCGTGGTCCATATCCTCGAGAACGGCGGCGGTCAGCGCGGGCTCACATATATGTTCGACACACTCAACGGTCCGTCGGACTACAACAAAGCCAGGGCGGAACGCATTGTCGAGACCGCCAGGCAGCTCTCATTCATGAACAAACAGATATGATCCTATGGCAAACAAACCGCTTGAGACATCACTGCTTGACAAGGCGATAATATTTGCGACCAAAGCCCACGCGGGCACCGAAAGGCGCGGCAAGGGCTTCCCATACATCGTCCACCCGATGGAGGCAGTCGAAATCGTCGCCACCATCACTCCCGACCAGGAACTTCTTGCCGCAGCGGCACTTCACGACACTGTGGAGGACACCGATGTGACAATCGAAGATATCCGCAGCGAATTCGGAGACAGAGTCGCAGCTCTGGTCCACGCCGAATCCGACGTGATGATCGAAGGCAAGGAGGAGGACACCTGGCGGCAGCGCAAGAAGGCCGCGATCGACAGGCTGGCGGCAGCGCCCCGCGACGCAAAGATCGTCGCGATGGGAGACAAACTCTCCAATATGAGGGCCATCGCCCGTGACTATTGCGTCAGCGGCGACGCCCTCTGGAACATATTCCACGCCCCGGGCGGGAAGGCCGACCACGAGTGGCATTACCGCGGACTGGCGCTTGCACTGGATGACCTTGCCGGCACATTCGCATTCGCCGAATTCACCGCACTTATCGACAAGGTGTTCGGCGCTCCTGATGCATCCATAAAGTAAACAGGCAGAAATGATGAAAAAAAGATTCGAACCCGTTGAAGGGCGCAATGCGGAAATCATCGAAAGCGTGATGGGGTGTCCCGAAGTGGCCCCGCTGCCGGACGATATGAAATTCAAGGTCAGGCTCTGCGTCGAAGAGGTGGAGGAGAATATCCTCTGCTACTCCGGAACCACCTGGGTGGAAGTTGCCGTAACCGAGGACGACGGGATGCTCAAAATCGCGTTCCGCGACGGAGGAGTGGAATTCGACCCTCTGTCCAGAAAGGACCCGGACATCAATGCACCGCTTGAAGAGAGGCAGGTCGGAGGTCTGGGCATATTCCTCTGCAAGCAGATGATGGATTCCCTCGAATACCGGTTCGAGAACCACTGCAATATGTTTACAATGTCAATCAGAGTGCGATGAGCAGAAGAAAGACATCATTTTCAAACCGGTTGAGCACGGACTTCCTGTTCATCACAACCATTCTGTTTCTGGCATGTCTGTCCGCAACAGCCTGGTTTTCCCACAAACTGCTAGCGGAAGAGGCCACCAGATCGGCCCAGAATCTTCTTGAGGCGGCAGTGAACAAAATCGAGAACGAAATCCAGCAGGTGGAGGATGCGGTCGACGGTATCGCGTGGCTCGTGGAAGAGCACATCGACGAACCGGAATATATGTACCATATCACCCGCAAGCTCGTTTCCGAGAGCGGAACGGTATATGGCAGCGCGGTGGCCTTCCCGGAAGGTGCGGTCAAGGGAGAACGTTGGTTCTCACCTTACACCTATGAAGACAGGGCCCACGGGGACACTTTGAAGAGTATCCAACTGGGCAACGAAGCATATGACTATTTTACGATGGAATGGTACGCCAGACCGGCATCGACCGGCCGTCCCGGATGGAGTGAACCATATATCGACACGGGCGGCGGGGAGATGGAGATGGCCACATACAGCCGTCCCGTCCTGGGGGATGGCGGCAAAGTCCAAGCCGTCATCACAGCTGATTTCTATCTCGGGACCGTCTCCGAAATCCTCGAAAAAGTTCACCCGTATCCACATTCCAGAACAATTCTGGCCAGCGCCACCGGCAAATACATCGCCAATCGCGAAAGCGGTCTTTTCGGAGCTGACATACTGACCTCTTTCGGTGATCTCGAAGACGGACGGGCAATCGTGGCCGCCGAGGATATGCTCAACGGCGGCAAGGGTATCGCCAAGATCACCAACAACGGCAAATTCTCCCTTATGGCATACGGGCCTCTGAAGAACGGATGGTCTGCAGCACTGATCTGCAATTATGACGAAGTACTGAAAAATGCGTCAAGGATGAATATCATCCTTCTCCTTATCGGTATTCTCGGCCTTATTTTGCTTGGCTTCCTGTGCTATGCTATCGCACAGAAACTCACCAGACCACTCGCGGATTTCAACAATTCCGCCCTTAGCATCGCCGGCGGAAAATTCGATTCTAAACTCCCGGAAATAAATTCGCAGGACGAAATCCGTCAATTGCGCGACTCTTTCGAATATATGCAGACCTCCCTCAACCGGCACATTGCAGAACTCAAGGAAACCGTTGCGGCAAAGGAGCGTATCGAGAGCGAATTGAGCATTGCCAGCCAGATACAGATGGGCATCGTGCCGCATATATTCCCGGAACTTGAGAATGTGGATCTCCACGCTGTACTCAAGCCGGCGAGGGAGGTGGGCGGAGATTTCTACGATTTCTTTGTCCGCGACGGGAAATTGCTCTATTTCTCCATCGGAGATGTCTCAGGCAAGGGTGTTCCGGCGTCTCTCGTGATGGCCATCACACTGTCGTCGTTCAGATTCGTCTCCAATCTCGGACTGACGCTCGACAAGGTCGTCGCCCAAATGAACGACACGCTGTGCGAAGGCAACGATGCAAATATGTTCGTCACTCTGTTTGCAGGCCGCATAGACCTGGAAACCGGCGAGATGTTCTGGTGCAATGCCGGTCACAACCGCCTTATCGTGATAGCGCCGGACGGAAAAGCCACATTCCTGCAGCAGAAGGCAAACATCGCGGTGGGCCTTTTCAAGGGATTTCCTTATGAACTGGAACATACCATCCTCGAAAAGGGCACGCGTCTTGTAATTTACACCGACGGCGTGACTGAAGCGGAACGCGAGGACAAGAGCCAGTACGGAGACGGGCGTCTGATTGGGTGGGCCTGCGAAGCGGACCGGTACTCCAATGCAGAGGCAGCCTGCGACGGACTGCTCAAGAGTATCCGGGAGTTCACTGGAGAGACACCACAGAATGACGATATCACAATAATGACAATTAAAATCAAATGACAATATGAAAGTTACTATCAACAAGGAAGACGGTAAGGTTTTCGCGGCAGTTGAAGGCCGTGTGGACACCACCAATGCCGAGGAGTTCCAGAAGGAAATATCCGTCATCACTGAAGACGCACAGCCGGACATCGAAATCGACTGCAGCGGTCTGGAATACACATCCAGCCAGGGTCTCAGAGTATTTCTGATGCTCCAGAAAGCCGTTTCCGCAAAGAAGGGCACAATGGCCCTGCTCAACATGCAGCCACAGGTAAAGGAAGTATTCGACATCACGGGCTTCTCGAACATCATCGAAATCCGCTGATGGGATTCATACTTAACAGCATTCCCAACGCCCGCGACCTCGGAGGATATATCCTGCCCGACGGCTCCGTCGTGCGCGAGGGACTGCTGCTCAGAGGCGGATTTCTAGGAGGGGCCTCGGACGCCGACCTGTCGGAACTTCACGAAAAGTACCGGCTTGCTCACGTGTTCGATTTCCGCACTGAGGGGGAGCTCAGGCGTTCGCCCGACAAACCCGTCGAGGGTGCGGACAATATCTGGCTTCCGGCAATCGACCCCACGACAGAGGACCTGGCCGAAATGTCCCTGCCGAAAGAAGCATTCCTTGACCTTGGCAACTGGCTGGTGCGCAATGCTTCCAGCCCCCTGGTGCAAAGCATCGCAAGCAGAATCTACACCGATATGGTTACCAACGAATATACGCAGCTTCAGTACGCCGCCTTTCTGATGCAGATTGTTTCCACCACAGATGGAGCTGTATATTGGCATTGCTCCCAGGGAAAGGACCGCACCGGACTTGGCGCGGCATTCATACTCGCGGCACTTGGAGCGGACAGGGAACTGATACTCAAAGACTACAGCATCTCCGACGACTATTACCGAAAAGAGACGGACTACTGGTGCTCGCTTGTCGGCACCGAGGAGGAGCGCGAGGTCATACGCACTTTCATCGGGGTTAACATACGCTATTTCACCGCTGCGCTTGACCTGATAGACCGACGCTGGGGCTCGATGGACGCATACCTGAGAGGTCCGCTGTGTCTTACGGATGAAGATATTACCACCTTAAAGAAAAGATATTTGAAGAAATGGAACCGATAATCATAGATATCAACGAATATGTCCACGCGGGCGAAGGTGCGAACGGCGAGAGCCTCAACCACCGCTCAAATCCGGACATAATGATAAAACTTTACAATGCTTCAGCACCCTATGAGATTATAGAAAGCGAACTGGCAATGGCCCAGAAGGTTTTCAATGCCGGGATACCGACCCCGAAGCCTGGGGAATTCATCACCGACGGCAATGGGCGCTACGGCATCCGTTTCGAAAGGATTGTTGGCAAGAAATCCTTCTCACGCGCCACGGCGGACAATCCGGAAAAGGTGGAGGAATATGCAAGGGACTTTGCGGCAATGTGCAAGGGACTTCACAGCACTCACATCGACAAAGGGATATTCCGCGACATCAGGGATGTGGACCTGGAGATGCTTGCCGAAAGCCCGTTCTTCACCTCAGAAGAGAAAAAGCGTCTCGAGCATTTCATTCTCAGCGTTCCCGATGCCGATACCGCCATCCACGGAGACCTGCAGTACAGCAACGCCATAATGGCCGGCGACAAGCGCTACTTCATTGACCTCGGCGACTTCGCCTGCGGCAATCCTCTCTTCGACCTCGGTATGGTGCCCCTCTGCTGCAAATACTCCTCTCCCGAGTTCATCAAAGAGACATTCCATCTCGATATGAAAACCGCCGCGGAATTCTGGCACTGGTTCGCCAAGGGATACTTCGGCGATGACTGCAACCCGGATAAAATAGAACAGGATCTCAAGCCGTTTGCCGGACTCAAGACCCTGATCATCGAGCGCAATGCAAAAGTGCGCTTCCCGGAGTTCCACGCGCTGCTGGAAGAGACGGTGCTCGCTTAGTCAGCGTACATACCTTCGCGTGACAGCTGGTGGTCAAGATTTGCAATGCCGTATGCAATGACGGCGCTGATGACTGATGACGGCTCCATATACTCAGGAATGAGTTTGTTGTAACGGTCGCGGTCAGTGTGCCAGATCTCGCCGTACTGGAAATTGTATCCGAACGGGTCGGAGATCGAAAGACCGAATGCAGGAGCGCCGTGGAGCACAAAGTGCGCGTGGTCACTGCCACCTGCGGACTTCGGACGCTTCGGGGTAGTCTCGCGCTTCTTCACAACGAACGGAGCACCTTCCACATAGTTCTCGACCGGCTTGGCAACCTTCACGAAATCGTCGTACATTGCTGGCGGCACAGTGATGGAAGTGGCGAGTGTAGGACCTGAATCGCGGTTAAAGTAGTTGGAAACCTTGTCTATGTTGTAGACACCGCTCTCGACGAAGAACTTCGAGCCGAGAAGGCCGAACTCCTCACCTGTCCAGACACAGAAGAGAATTGTGCGTTTTGGCTTTGCGCCGGATGCGGCAAGAAGACGTGCTGCTTCCATTGTGACCGATACGCCGTTCGCATCGTCCACGGCTCCTGTGGCACCGTCATAAGCGTCGAGGTGGCCGCCGAGGATGACAGTCTCTTCAGGATACTTGCTGCCCTTCATTATGCCGATCACATTGTGATACTTCACCGGACCCTTTGCGAAATGGTTGCGGATATCGAATTCGAGATAGAAATCCTCCTTTGCGGCAGCCTTTTCGCGGATCTTGGCATACTGACGCTGGTCAAGCTTGATGTCACATACCGTAGGAAGTGTCTCCATAGTCATCTGATAGCAGTTTGCGCGGTCATAGAGGCAGGTGATAGGAAGTTTTGCAGGCTGAATGAAGCCAAGCACGCCGGCCTCGCACATCTCCTTGTAGAAAAGTGCCGGTTCGGCGGATAATTTCTTGAGCTTCTTCGGACTGTCAGGATGCTGGCGGTTGTAACGCTCTATCTCTGCATTTTCCTTCTTTGCCTGTATGTCGGATTCTATAGCGGCGGCACGGATTGAGTCAGCGGACGCCGACCTGTTGAGCGCAAAGCCTGTGGATGGCGTATCCAACAATACCCATGCACCCTTGAGGCGGCCCTTGCAGCGCTCGAATTCGGCGCGTGTGCGCGGTTCAAGAACGACGTGGCCCATCTGCGGCCCCTTGGTGCCGGCTGTATATGAAGGTGTGCAGAAGTGCAGTACCATACCATCCTCGCCGATCATGCGGCCGAACCACGGACCGCGGTTGAAGCCGACATTGATTTCACCGACCTCCTGCATCATGACCTCCAGTCCCCAGGACTCGAACTGCTCCTTGACCCACTGCTCAGCCTGAACGAGGGAATAAGAGCCGATAAGGCGGCCGCCGATGCGGTTGGAAAGGAAATCAGCATGCTGCATTGTACGGTTGTCAGTGCGGCCCATCTCCAGGACCTTCTGTGTCACCTTGTCCTCAGCGGACAGGCTGACCGAAATCAGAATGGCTGTTAATGCCAGTAATACGTGCTTTTTCATAATAGTATGTTTAGAGTTTGATAGCAAAAAAAGACGGGAACGCATCCGCGCCCCCGCCGGTTATTTTTTTTCTTCGGAAAAATCGGTTGAGAAGAAGCGCCAGTGGAACAGAAGCAGATAGATGGCTCCGCAGGTGATACAACTGTCAGCAAAATTGAATATCGGGCGAAAGAATATCACGTGGTTGCCGCCCCAGAAAGGAACCCACTGCGGAAGGTCGGTGTCAATAATCGGAAAATAAAGCATATCGACCACCTTACCCTGCAGGAACCCCGCATATCCACCGGCTTCGGGGAGGAACTGCGCGACCTGTGTATAGGTGCTCTCAGAGAAGAGAAGCCCGTAGAAGAGCGAGTCGATGATATTGCCGAACGCTCCGCACATTATAGCGGCAAGGCCGATCAGGACTCCCATCGGGGTCTCCTTGCGCTTGAGCAGCTTCTTGATATACAAAAGAATGACAACAACAAGGACAACTCTGAATATGCTAAGGACATATTTGCCGACAGAGCCCCCGAACTGCATTCCGAAGGCCATACCGTTGTTTTCGATGAAATAGATCTGGAACCAGTCGCCGAATACGTGAATGCTCTCACCGACAGTCATATTGGTCTTGACCAGAATTTTGATAATCTGGTCAATGAGGAGCATCAGAACGACGAAAACAGTAATCTTTGTCCCTCTTGATACTTTCATCGTTATGCCTTACTTGTTAAGCAGTTCCTTGCCTTCAACACTGAGTGTTGCGTGAGGCACAAGTTTGAGACGCTCTTTCGGTATCAGTTTGCCGGTGGCACGGCAGATACCGTAAGTCTTGTTCTCAATACGGACAAGAGCTGCCTCAAGGTTCTGAATAAACTTGTACTGGCGGGATGCCAGCTGGCTTGCCTCCTCCTTGGAAAGGGCTGAAGCACCTTCCTCAAGCACTTTGAATGTTGGAGATGTATCTTCTGTATCGTTACTTGCGCTGTGATTCACGGCACCCTTGAGCATATTGTACTCGTTGCGTGCCTGTTCCAGCTTTTCAAGAATCAGAGCCTTGAATTCCTGCAGCTCCTCATCACTGTAACGTACTCTTTCCTGGGTTTCTGTATTCTGCTCCATTGCTGATAGGTTTGAAATTTCAAAGTTATTAAAAAGTATGGAATATCACACCCTTGTGACTGAAATACCAAGAGTTCCGTCCTCCCATTCCACTTCGACCGCATTGGCCGGAGCATCAGCGAAATCCACCGATTCGGCAAGAGTCTGTTCGCACACATAGCCTCCGAACTGCGCTATTGCCTCCTGGACGGCGGCGTTTGTGGCAATTGTCACCTTCACGCGATCGATCACTTCAAATCCGCTTTCCTTTCTGATATTCTGGATACGGTTGATGAGTTCGCGGGCGACACCTTCGCGACGCAGGTCATCGGTGACAGTCACATCGAGCGCAACGGTAAGTGTACCTTCGGTTGCGACGAGCCAGCCCGGCATATCCTCAGAAGTGATCTGGTAATCCTCCTTCTCGAGCTCCACAGGGCCGCCCTCAAGCGTGAGGGTGTAGTTGCCGGCAGCCTCGATTGCGGCGATAGTCTGCTGGTCCATTGTGCCGAAATAGGCTGCGATTTCCTTCATGCGGGCGCCGTAGCGCTTGCCGAGATTGCGGAAATTAGGCTTGATTTTCTTGGTAATCAGACCTGTGGTATCGTGGATGAATTCGGCCTCCTTGACATTGACCTCGGTGAGAATCAGCTGCTTGACTGCCTCAAGCTGCTTCTGGACCTTAGGGTCGATTACAGGGATGATAATCTTCGCAAGCGGCTTGCGGACATTGATGTTAACCTTGCGGCGGAGTGCAAGGACCATCGAGCAGCACTGCTGTGCGAGAGCCATTCGCTCCTCGAGGTCGGTGTCGATCCTTTCCTTGCAGCACTCAGGCATCATTTCAAAATGAACGGATTCTACTCCCGGAACGAGGTCGCACCAGAGACGTTCCATAAAGAATGGAGCGATAGGCGCCGCAAGCACTGCGACTGTCTTGAGAGCCTCATAGAGGGTCTGATATGCGGCGAGCTTGCTGCGGGTCATTCCACCACCCCAGAAACGCTTGCGGTTGAGTCTCACGTACCAGTTGGAGAGATCGTCGCAGACGAAATCCTGGATCAGGCGGCCGGCGGTCGTGATATCGTAGTCCTCATAGCAAGCCTCAACCTTGAGGATAAGGGAGTTAAGGAGGGAAACGAGCCAGCGGTCAATTTCCTGAAGTTCGGATGCGTCAACTGCGGGCTCCGTTGCATCGAAGCCGTCCACATTGGCGTAGAGGGCGAAGAACGAATATGTATTGTAGAGTGTTCCGAAGAACTTGCGGCGTATCTCATCAACGCCGGATTCGTCAAATTTGAGATTGTCCCAAGGCTGGGCGTTGGTCAGCATATACCAGCGGAGAGAGTCGGCGCCGTATTCATCGAGGGCCTTGAACGGATCGACCGCATTGCCGAGACGCTTGCTCATCTTGTTGCCGTCCTTGTCCAGCACAAGGCCGTTGGAAATCACGGTTTTATAAGCGCACTTGCCGCTGACCATCGTATTGATGGCGTGAAGTGTGTAGAACCATCCGCGGGTCTGGTCCACGCCTTCGGCGATGAAGTCGGCCGTCTGACCGAATTCAGGCTTGTCGGCCTTTGCGAGACCTTCCTGTGCATATGGCATCGAACCGGAGTCGAACCAGACGTCGATGAGGTCCCTCTCACGTACCATCTTGCGTCCGTCTTCGCTGACGAGGAACCATCCGTCCACGTAAGGACGGTGGATATCAATCCGGTCGTAATTTTCCTTGGAGAAATCGCCTGGCACGAAGCCCTTGTCCTTGAGTGGATTGCTTGCCATAATACCGGCTGCGACCGACTTCTCGAGCTCATCGTAGAGTTCTGCAATCGAACCTATGCACTTCTCTTTCACGCCATCCTCGGTGCGCCAGATAGGGAGCGGAGTGCCCCAGTAGCGGCTGCGGCTGAGGTTCCAGTCCTGGATATTCTCGAGCCATTTGCCAAAACGGCCGGTTCCGGTGGACTGAGGTTTCCAGTTGATGGTATTGTTGAGCTCGACCATCTTGTCCTTCACCGCCGTAGCGCGGATGAACCACGAGTCGAGCGGATAATAGAGCACCGGCTTGTCGGTACGCCAGCAGTGAGGATAGTTGTGGGTGTGTTTCTCGATCTTGAATGCAATGCCCTGCTGCTTGAGGTCCATGCAGATGTCGATATCGAGCGTAGGCGCATCCGGAGCAAGCGTGCTGTCGTATGCGTTCTTGACATAGCGGCCGGCATACTGCGAATACTTCTCCACGTCAACCCTGGTCTTCACGAACTCCGGATCGAGGTCCTCAATGCGGTAGAGGCGGCCGGTGCGGTCCACCATAGGCTGGTTGGATCCGTCCTTGTCCGCTACGAAGAACGGTGGAATACCATATGCCTTCGCAACTTTGTCATCATCCGCACCGAATGTTGGAGCGATGTGTACGATACCGGTACCGTCCTCGGTTGTGACATAGTCGCCTGTTATCACCCTGAATGCGCCCGCTTCGGCCTTCATCCAAGGAATCAGCTGTTCGTATTCTATTCCCGCAAGGTCCTTGCCGAGGACTGCTCCCCCGATGACCTTGTACGGGTTCTTGTCATTGAAATGCGCATTGAGTAGCGGTTTGGCCACAATATAGGTAGCCGGAGCCTTTGTATAGGGATTCACGCTTTCTACGCGGAGATATTCAATCTTCGGGCCGACGCAGAGCGCGGTATTGGAAGGCAAAGTCCACGGAGTCGTGGTCCAGGCAATGAAATAAACCGGAAGTTCAGTACCCTCGAAGAGGAATTCCGAAGCTGCATTGCGGATCACCTTGAACTGCACCGTGGCGGTGGTGTCCTTGACATCCCGGTAGCATCCAGGCTGGTTGAGCTCGTGCGAACTGAGACCGGTGCCGGCAGCCGGTGAATACGGCTGTATAGTATATCCCTTGTAGAGATACCCCTTCTGATAAATATCTTTGAGCAGATACCAGAGAGTCTCGATATAGTGGTTGTCGTACGTGATGTATGGGTTGTCCATATCGACCCAGTAGCCGATGCGGTCTGTAAGTTCGCGCCACTTGGCGGTGTATTTCATCACCTCCTTGCGGCAGGCGGAGTTGTATTCATCGACTGAAATCTTCTTGCCGATGTCCTCCTTGGTGATACCCAGCATCTTCTCGACGCCGAGCTCGACAGGAAGTCCGTGCGTGTCCCAACCGGCCTTGCGCTGTACCAGATAGCCCTTCTGTGTCTTGTAGCGGCATACCGCATCCTTGATGGAGCGTGCCATCACATGGTGGATGCCCGGCATTCCATTGGCGGAAGGAGGGCCCTCGTGGAAAATGAAACGGGGTGCGCCTTCGCGCAGTTCAAGACTTCTGGCGAACGCATTCCCGCGCTGCCACTTTTCAAGTACGGTACTGTTGATCTCGACGAGGTCGAGTTTCTTATATTCACGAAAACTCATATGCGCAGTTATTTGAATTTGCAAAGATACGATAAATAAGTAATTTTGAGACTTCGATTATAGATAATATGGGAACAATAGATATCATTATTCTGGTCTGCCTTATGCCGGCTCTGTATTTCGGAATCAAGAACGGTCTGATCAAGCAGATAGTCTCTTTTGCCGTCATCTATCTCGGCATCACGCTTTCGCTCAAATTCGCCGATCCCGTTTCGGGTTGGGTGCTCGGATATGTCAAGCTGGAGCCCTTCTGGGCAAAGGCCGTTTCATTCCTGATTATCTTCGCCGCTGTGGCGCTGGTACTCAACCTGCTCGGCAATATAATTCAGAAAGTGATCAATGCGACGGCGGCGGGATTCCTCAACCGGATTCTCGGAGTGATGCTGTCGCTCTTCCTCTTCATTCTTCTGGTTGCCCTCCTGGTCTATCTCGCAGATTCCCTCAATCAGCTCACCGGTTTTATTCCGAAAGAGAAACTCGCTGAGTCAAAGCTGTATCCGTTCATGCTGGATATAGCAAAAACGTTTTTTCCGTATTTGAAATCACTTTTCTAATTTTTTTGGGAGCACAAAAAACTCCCTGTCCCTGAAATCTTGCCGGATTTGTACCCGCATCCTTGCGGATACGTATTTCCTTTGCGTCCGAATCAAACGCCAAGGGAAATGAGACACGCTGACAGCACACCTCACATCGAGGATATGAAGATGACGGTCGAAGGCCTTCTGCCACACAACACCAGAATCCTTAAGATCGTATATATCATTACCATAGCACTGACCAGCGCGATGTTTATCCCTATGCTTTTTGTATTTATGTAAGCGGGGAGCGGTATGAAGAAGGATATTGAGGAGAGAGAGCCGCTCCCCTGTATTACAGATTGACGGACAGCAACTATGAAAACTGACATCAGACAACACGACATAACAGACTGTGGAGCGGCCTGCATCTGCTCTCTGGCCCGCCATTACGGACAGGATATCCCGTTGACAATCATAAGGGAGGCCTCGGGGACAGGCAGTCTCGGCACCTCCGCAAAGGGTATCATCGACGCATGCAGGACGCTCGGCTTCGACGCCGGAGGATACAAATCCACCGACAGGGACATCAGTGCCTTGAAAGGGCTTGACACCCCAGCTATCCTGCACTTTGTCAAGGAGAATGGCGACCTTCACTTTGTGGTATTGTACGGTTTCCGCAGGGGCCGTGCCATAATAATGGACCCGGCAGAGGGCCGGCATATCAGAATAAAGCCTGCAAAACTCCGTGAATTATGGAGTGGATACCTTATCATAATGACCCCGGATCCGGGCAGAGCGGTGAACGTCCGACACACCGCCTCCTCTATGAGGCAGTTATTTCTCATTCTTGCTTGCTATCCGCAGGACTTCATCCTGGCTCTGCTCGGATCTTTTGTCACTATCCTCTCAGGAATCTTTACTGCCGTTTTCCTTCAGCACATCATCGACTGCGTATTGCCCTCGGGCGACGGGACAGCCCTTGCGAAGGCGGGCTTGATGATGGCCGCTCTGACCGTATTCAGCCTTATCGTGGGCTACGGACGATCGATGTTCGCCCTCAGGGCAGGCATCAGGATAGACGGCAGCCTGATACTGAACTATCTCCGGAGCCTCTTCAAACTTCCGGTCGGGTTCTTTTCGCACCGGAGCACTGGAGAACTGAACTCCAGAATACCGGATGCAGTTAAAGTCCGCAACTTCCTGATCCAGGGGGTCACGTCGATTCTGACAGGAGTCACTGTCCTGACGGCCTCCGCCGCCCTTATGGTACACTACAACCGGAAGCTCGCCCTTATCACGATGGCATTCATCCCGCTGTACATACTGCTGTTCGTCATATCCGACCACACCAACAGACGCGTCAAACGGCGTGTGATTGAGGACGCCGCGGCCTTTGAGGAACAGAGTGTCGAATGTATCTCAGCTGTGCGGACCCTGAAATATTTCGACCGGAGCGGAAATGCCTTCCTCAATCTGGAACGCAGATACGCCACATTCTGCGGCAGTCTGTTCAAAGGTGGCAAATGCATAAGCATATTCTCAACTGCGGGCGAAGCCCTGTCGGGAGCAATGATGCTGACCGTGCTGCTCTGCGGCTCTTTCTTCGTACTGCGCGGGGAACTGACGACCGGTGAACTGGTGTCATTCTATTCGCTGATGGCATACTTCTCCTCACCCCTTTCGAGTTTGTCAGACATCAGCGACGGCCTGAACGAGGCGAAGATATCACTCGAAAGACTCAGGGATATCACGATGCTGGAGCCTGAGGAAGAAGGAGGATCGCTGCCGGTGCCCGGCAAGGCGGAGGAGATAGTTTTCAAAGACGTATGCTTCTCATATCCAGGTTGCCCGAAACTGATTGACAACCTGAACATCACCATTCCGGCCGGAAAGATCACCGCCGTCAGAGGAGAAAGCGGATGCGGAAAGAGTTCGCTCGCAGCACTTCTGATGCGGGACTACAAGCCCTGCTCCGGGAAAATACTTGTCAATGGCACCGACATTTCGCTGACCGGCATTTCGCAATGGCGCGACTATATATCAATCGTCCCCCAGGAGCCGGTACTTATGAACCGCTCCGTACTGGAAAACATCACTGGAAGCGGCCGGGACCCCGATCTGGAGAGCGTATCGGAAATCATCAGATCCTTAGGACTGGAGACCTTCATCACCGGACTGCCTATGGGAATACTGACCGCCATAGGAGAACGCGGGGCTCTGTTATCGGGCGGACAACGGCAGCGGCTGGCTCTCGCCAGGGCTCTGTACAGGAAACCGAAAATTTTGATCCTGGACGAAGCCACGTCATCTCTGGACCATGAGTCGCAGGCATACATCCTCGAAATGGCCCGGCGGTTCCGCGACGCAGGAGGAACCGTGGTGATGATAACGCACCGCAACGACAATGCGGCAATAGCAGATAATCTGATAAATATGAATGAGTGCGCACTCAGCAGGTGATTACCGGACACCTGATACCAAGTCCGGACCAACTGATAAAAGCCAAAGAAATGGAAGAAAAAATGTTAGGATTGGGGCTGTTGGAAATGGATTCTTCCGAGCTCCAGATCAGAGGTGGATCATCTTTCGATACCATCGTCACGAAGGTGAAGTATGTCATCAACTTTATCGCCGACTACATCCCTAAGGTCATCAAGGGGTTTGCCGACGGCTTTGCCGTCAAGATCCTTTAATTGGAGGAAAAGCTATGAGATACAACGGCTTGACAGCAATGGACGAGGCCGAGATGCTCGGTATCGTTGGCGGAGTTGACAAAGGTGCCCAGGAAGCGCTCTATATGCTTGGCTATGTAGCGGGCGTTATTGCAAGGGTATTCACATCCCTGTTCTCACTCCTTAAAGTACGTTAATTTTTGTTCTATGACGGGGGTTGCCATATCGATAATGCTGATGTTCCTTCAGTCGAAGGCATTGAGCCTTGCAGACTGCATTTCACGGGCCATCGAGTGTGACCCCGGGCTGAAACAAAGCAGCCTTCAGTTACGCAGGTGCCGTGAAGAAGCATCACTTCAGCATCTCGACTGGCTTCCCTCCGTCTATGTATCCGCAGGCAATGATTTCGGCTGGGGACGATCCGTGGATATGCAGGAACTTCTTATCATCGACAACAGGATGAATTACACCGCATCTCTTTCAGCCAGCGCGACTCTGAATCTGAATGAACTGATAAAGGCCCGTTCGGTCAATTGTCAAAGGAAGATGTTCATTTCAGAAGCAGAAGCAGCCATGGAACTTGCCCGTTCCGAAATCGTCATCAAAGTAACCGGTGCGTATCTCGAGCTCCTGCTTGCGGAGCAGGTTCTCGAAACCGCAAACAAGAACCTTGAAGAGATATCACGAAAACTCGACGAATCCCGCAAGAAAATAGCCGCAGGGACCATTTCCGAACACCTGATTGCCGGGATGGAAGCTCAGGCCGCCAGTGAAAAAGCAGAAGTGACTGACGCATCTGGGAAAATGAATATTGCCAGGATGACATTGAAAAGCTATCTGGATCTCCCGCCGGAGGAGGAGCTGATAATCATTCCTCCGACGGAAGATCTTATTGAAGCTCCGGATACCAGCAGGCTTCTGATGCTGGTCAGCAAGTGGGAAAGCCCTGAAATACAAGCTGCCGAAGCAACACTCGCTGCCGACAGGGGTGGATGCCGGGCCGCAGGGCTGGCAATGCTGCCTGCCCTGTCTATTTCCGGAGGATACGGTTCATATTATGGAAACATCTCAAATGGATCATTCAGGAAACAGATGGCCGGCAACGGCAATGCAAGTCTGGGGATCAGCATTACTATTCCGATTCTCAACGGATCCGAAGCAATCCGGAACTTGAGAAACGCATCGGCCAAAGTGCGGCAGGATGAATTGGAAGTAGAGAAGATCAGGAAACGGGTGAAAGCGGAGATTTACTCAGATGCAGTGGGAACATCCGGGTTGTACGAGAACCTCGTAGCAGCTGTCAGCAAGTTGAATGCAGCCCGTAGCGCATATGATACCGCGTTCCTTAAGTTCGGCGGCGGATCAATCCCCGATACTGAATATTTCATATCCCACAGCAATCTGAAGCGGTCAGAAGCGGAATACCTCCAGGCAAAATACCGTTATATGATGCAATTGAAAATAATAGAGTACAAATACGGCATTCAGATGACTGACAATTCACTATGAAAAGAATCACATACATTGCAGGTTTGGTTGCGGTAACCGCTGCTGCATCCACGGCGATATTATCCGCAAAGAAAAACGGTGGTGAAATTGAAGTTGAAACATCTGAAGCCTTGATTGGCGACATTACGGAAAGCATACCGGCAACGGGGAGAATAAGGCCTGTGACAGAAGTCGGTATAGCAGCGGAGGTATCAGGCGAAATAATCAGGCTGCCAATAATGGAAGGCAGTTTCGTTCACACCGGGGACACTCTGCTGCAAGTGCGTCAGGATGCCTATCTTGCTGCCATCAGAAGTGCCGAGGCTTCTCTTGGAATGCTCAAGGCTGAATACTCACAATATCAGGCAAAGGAGACACAGGCCCGGATTGAGCTGGAACGCATATCCAGACTCAGGGAGGGCAATGCTGCCTCCGGCTGCGAACTGGAACAGGCAGAACTCAACGCTTCCGTTTCGGCATACGAACTCGAAGCGGCCGGTTATGCCGTCCTGCGTGGAGAAGCGGCACTTCGTGAAGCGGAGGATAATCTGTCCCGCACTGTCATACTCTCCCCCATGACCGGAACAGTATCAGCACTTTATGTACAGAAAGGCGAACGGGTTGTTGGAACAAGCCAGATGGCCGGCACAGTACTTATGCGGATTGCCGATCTCAATCATCTTGAACTCGTAGCGGATGTAAGCGAGAACGATGTGTCCAGATTGAGTGAAATGGACGACGCCACCGTCATTGCAGATGCCAGACGAAACGAGGAATTCAAGGGAAAAGTCACACAAATTGCAAATTCCGCAAAAAATATTGCCGGAACCTTCGGGCAAGTTGCTAACTTTGAAGTCCGGATTGCACTCCTTCCGGGGACATCCCTGAAGCCGGGGATGTCTGCTACTGCGACCATCGTCACAGATGTCAGAAAAAATGTCCTCACAATCCCCGCACAGTGCGTGAATTCAAGGGGACGAATGAAATCAGTCTGGACAACAGGTCGCGACGGGAAGGTGCACTCCGTTGAAATTGTTACTGGAATTCAGGATTTTGACCGGATCGAAGTCCTCTCCGGAATCAGCGAAGGCCAAAAGGTGATTTGTGCACCATATCAGGCCGTCACCAGGGATTTACGGGAAGGTTCTGCGATCAGAGTCACGAATGGACAAAAATGAATACACCCATTTTGCTGATGCTCGAAACGAGCACCGAATGCTGCTCGGCAGCGATTGCACGCGGAACAGAAAAGATTGTGGAAGTCAAGACAGAGACATCAAAGCAGCATGCCTCCCAGCTTGCTCCATTCGTTCAGGAACTGCTCAGAAAAGAAGGTCTCAAGGTATCGGATTGCGATGCAATTGCGGTAAGCGAGGGTCCCGGCTCATACACCGGGCTGCGCGTAGGCGTCTCCACAGCCAAGGGACTCTGCTTCGGCAGCGGCAAACCGCTGATTTCCGTGGGAACTCTCAAGATTCTTGCGATGCAGGGACGTGGCAAGGCAGATTTCATCGTTCCGATGGTAGACGCTCGCAGAATGGAAGTCTATTCAGCAGTGTTTGACAGCCAATGCAATGAAATCCGCGCCACAGAGGCCACCATCCTTGATGAAAGCAGCTTCGCTGATTTACTGAAAGAGCATACGGTGCTTTTCATCGGCGACGGCGCCGCGAAGTTCAGCACCGTCTGCAAGAGCCCGAACGCCACATTCGAGCAGTGCTTCCCTCTCGCCAGTGCTATGGTGGAGCCAGCCATAGAAGCATACAATAAAAAAGAGTTCAAAGACGTTGCGTACTTTGAACCCTTCTATCTCAAGGAATTCGTTGCCGGAATCAGCAGAAAATCCGTTCTCTAGCCATTACAGGCATCTCTTGACAAGCGATTCGAGAGTGGCCGGATCATATACGTCCCTGGCCACGATATCCCCGTTGCGATCGATGATGAACAATGTCGGGAGCTTGGAGATGTTGTATGCCGCAGCTGCCGGAGAAGAGACACCATATCCGTCATTCACGCTGATCCAAGGGAGGTTCTGATTCCTTACTGCTGCAGCCCAGGTCGGCTTGTCGATATCGAATGACACCTGATAGACCTCAAGTCCGGACTCGTGGTATTTGCCGTAGATCTCAAGAAGTTCATTGTTGAACATCTTGTGCTCGGCCTGTGATACACTCCAGAATGACAGAACGATGACCTTGCCCTTGAGGTCGGAGAGGATCCTCGGCTGGGCATTGATGTCCGGAAGGTTGAGTTCGGGGAAGCTGACCGATTCGATCTGCTCGATCTTCTGGCTCAACTTGAATACCTTGTCGCGGCGATTGATCTCGTCCATAAGTGCAACGACATAACGAGACTTCGGATATACCGTCTGGAGGGAATCGTGCAGCTGTCTGAACACTATGACATCCGTCAGCTCATTAAATACAGGGAGATCATCATTGAACTTCTGGAAAGCGACAACGGCAGATGTTATCGACTTCTGGTTGCTCATGATATGGTTGAGAGCGGTACGCTTGTAATTCACATAAGCCCTGCTGAGGCGGGCATTGATCTCGTCCACCTGCGCCTGGGTCGGAGCGGCCACAGCCATATTGGCAAGATACTCCATTTCGGTGCGTGCATTGTAGAACTCCTCGTCGATATCGCGGAGCAGTTCGGACTCCACAGAACCCTCTACCGTGTATGTACCGAATTTGTCCACTGAGATGCGAACGTCATCCTTCGGCAGGAGAACGACGGATGCTATCTGGTTCTCACCGTCGAAGAGGTAGTAGAATGCCGGAGTGTCCTCGGGAAGGCTCACTTTGCAGTCGAACTTGCCTTCAGCGTCAGGCATTATGGTATCGACCGGCTGAAGCATATTGATATCGAGTCTCTGAAGCACGATGCAGGAGTCCTTGAGGCTGTCGACAGTTCCTGAAATGCGGGCGGTCGGGGTCTTTGTGCAGGCGGCGGCGATGAGCATCAGGGATGCCATCAGTATGGAGCGTTTCATATTCTTTAGAGTTTGTTGAATTCTTCTGCAATCTTTGCCGCTGTTGCGGCGAACTGCTCCGGGGTGAATGACTTCTTCTCTTTGCGGAAATCAAGGTCGGCTTCGCTCTGGAGCGGGACGAGATGGATATGTGCGTGAGGCACCTCCATCCCGAGAACGGCTACACCGATTCGTTTGCACGGGATGGCCTTCTTCTGTGCGGCGGCAACCTTGCGGGCGAAAGCGAAGAGTTTGTCGTATTTGTCTTCAGGAAGGTCGAAGATATAGTCGACCTCAGTCTTCGGGATCACGAGGGTGTGTCCTTCGACAAGCGGATTGATGTCGAGGAAAGCGTAGCAGTTCTCATCCTCCGCAACCTTGTACGAAGGGATTTCGCCATTGGCGATCTTTGTGAAAATTGTAGCCATATACTATATCGATATATCGAGAATCTCAAACTTGAGGATGCCTGCAGGCACCTTGACTTCCACTACATCACCCTTCTTGCAGCCCATCAGAGCTTTTCCGATAGGTGTGGAGGCGGCAAGTTTGCCTTCCTTGAAATTGGCCTCACTCTCGCCCACGAGCGTGTATTCGACTGTCTTGTTCTTGTTGAGATCTTTGAGGGTCACCTTGTTGAGCATCTGGACCTTGTCTGTATTGAGCTTGGACTCGTCGATGACCTTTGCGTTGATGAGTTTTTCCTGGAGCTTGGAAATCTTGAGCTCAAGAAGTCCCTGTTCCTCGCGCGCCGCGTCGTATTCGGCATTCTCGGAAAGGTCGCCCTTGTCGCGGGCTTCCGCAATCGCTGCCGAAATAATCGGACGGCGTGCAATGAGTTTGCTGAGTTCGTCCCTCAAATTATCCAGACCTTCCTGGGTGACGTATACTATTTCTGCCATAATTTATGATAAAAAAATTAGAAAGAATCCCGGCCTGCCGGGACCCTTTCAAAAACAAAATCTATTTAACACCGCAAAGATATAAAATAATCGGATATAATCTTCAATCGCAGCGTATCATTTGGAGAAAAGGGATACTGCGATATCGGGAACCGCGTATTCGGGCTGGAATTCTAAGGAATCAAACTAAAAGGCTGTCCGTCAAGGCCCGTGCCCTCAAGACGCACTGGCTGTCCGGGCTCGGCAATGAGTTTGAGTTCGACGCAGGGCTGAGGCAGGAGCTGTATCCACTGCCTGCCATCAAATATCCAGGCGTTCCAAAGGTATTCGAATGCCGGATTCCAGCTGGCTGCCGCCAGGAAAGGCCGGCCGTCAATCTCGAAAGTATCAAGATATTTCTCAAACTTGGCAGCGAATGCCGGTTCGAGGGTCCTGCGGTCCCGCAAGCTGAAAGGGTTGCGGCGCGTCTGGTCGTCGCGGACTATGCACCATTTCTTTCCAACTGTGCTGACAATGGACTCCATGGGCCTGAGCGCGGGAGCAGTGCCCGCGCCGCAGGAACTGCCACAGAAGCAGGCAAGGCAGAGAAGTGCCAGTGAAATATATCTCTTGAGTATCATAGGACTATTTTGTCTTGCTGAATGTACCGTCAGCGATGGATTGCTGAAGGTTGACACACATTGTTCCTCGGGGAGGGCCGATAAGACAGTTTTCGGCTTCATCCTCCTTTATCACCTTGTCGCTGGAGTAGAGGACCATCTTGCCGTCCTTCAAAGTCTCCTCCTGCTTGAATTTCATCGTCTTGTCACTGACGGTGAATATGTGGTCGTATGTCTGGCGAATGTCTGTAACCTCCATCTTAGGATAATCTCCACCTATCTCCTCCTCGCCGTCGAGAGTGGAGTAAGTGGTATAGGCCTTGTTCTGATATGAGGAAGGTGACTTGAGGGTCAGCAGCACCGGCATGCTGTAATGTGCCGAGAAAGCGGTGCCGGCCTTGGTCTCGTGCTTGAAGGTCACCTTTTCGCCTGCAGCATTGTGCCTCAGGGCCAGCTGATACCACATATTCGCGTTCTGACGCATATGAAGAGGACTATCCGCGCTGATTGCCCCTATGTCGCTTAACTTGGAGTTCTCAGTCACCATACCTTTGTCCTTTATTATGAAATTTCTGTCGAAGTTCTGCATGTCGCAGGTCTGGTCGGCCTCAATGTATCCGAAATAACGGCCCTCGAAGCTGTCGTGAAACCTTTCTTCGGCATCAGGACGGTCATCATCGACAGGAAAAATCTTGTCAAGCGAACATACCACGGACAGGGACATAGAGCATTTCTCATCATAATAAACGAAAGGGCAGGACTGCTTTCCCTTGAAATAAATCATCCACTTCTCACCGTCAATACTCTGTGCAATGTCCCGGAGATTTTTGTTCACACTGTCGTAGAACTTGTTTATCATCCGGGCCGCATACATGGCCGCTGTCCGCGCCGGCTTCACGCTGGTAGCTTCATAGTATTCGTCGAAGAAGGTCTTCCAGAAATCGAACAGGAAAAACAGGCCGTTGGTGGCCTCCGCCGTCTCAGCGGCCGCTCCGGCAAGCTGCAGACCTATGGAAGCCGCATCGGAAGCGGTTCCGCTATTGAGGAAAGCCTGGGAGAAACTGTTGCGGCCGGTGGCCACGTCAACTATTTTGTGGACATATTTGGCTGCCATCAGGCCGTTGCCCACATGAGAGGTTTCGGTGATGTCTCCAGCGACATTGCCTACGACATTGGATGCATTGTTCTGCATATTCTCCCAGAACTGGTCGCGGGCATCATCCCTGATGACTGCGTTGACCTGGTCGATCAGCTGCTGGAGATGCCTGCGGTCGCGTATGCCCGATTCGTTGAAACCCCAGTTGATGGCATTCTGAAGCATCTTGTAATTGATTTCCTTGGTCTTGATCAGCTCGCCGTTGAACATAATTACCTCTGTAATGTTGCCCTTGAGCATATCCGGATAATCCTCGAACACGGACTCTCTGAACATCACGATCTCCATCATGAACGTAGCAGGGTATGAACCCGGATAGTGCGGGTACCTGATGCGTGAATAATCTATAGGATCGCCTTCAACCTGCGGGAACTGCGCGCGGGCCGGAAGGCAGGCCATCAGCAGGATGGCGCATATTATTGTCAGCTTTTTCATTTCTTCAGATCGGATACCATTTGTTTGAGGTCGCTGTTGGACGGGTCGAGCAGCAGGCCTTCATTTACCATTTCTGCGGCGCGTGAATAGTCACCGGAGGCGATGTGGGCCGCTGCCGCCACGACGAAATTCTCCGCATTGAAAGGATTGGCGCTGACGGCGGCATCGAAATAAGGCACAGCCTCTATTATGCCGTTCCTGCTTTCCGTGAGCAGCTTCGTGCCGGCGTATATCAGCCAGTCATCGTTGAAGTTGCGCCAGTCCCTGATAAAGGAACTTGTGCTCAGCGACAGGCCCTGCATATATTCGCTGTATTTTGCATCCAGGCGCGCATAGAGGGCTCGCAGTTCCCCAAGTGTGATGCCGTTGAGGAATCTGAAATCGAGGTCCGTGTGCAGCAGATATGGATTGGAGAAGGCATTGCGAAGGGCCACGGCAGCATCATCCTTGTTGCCGTATGCATTTTCGACAAGTCCTTCGAAGAAATATGGATATGGTGACACTATGCTCTGGTTGGCGAGAATATTCCACATCTCCGCGCGGGATTCCTTGTCATCGTCCATCGATATGCCCAACTTCTCCCCCTTTGCCGTAATCGCGTCGGCGGCCTTGTCTATGTCATCGGCCATTTTGTCCGCCGCCTTTGCAATGGAATTGAGAGTGGAAAGGACACTGTTGAAGTTGAAGCCGAATATGTCGTTCATACTGTCATCCACCGTGTCGGGAGCCTTGGCAATCTCCGCCTTGAGGGCCGCCCTGCTGGCAGCCTCAACCGAATCCTCCTGCGCCCGGACGACCTTGAGCGCTATGTTGGACACCGCGAACTTGAATGACTGCACAGCCACCACAGCCTGCGCATAATACCAGTCGGCCTGCAGCTTGTAGCCGGCAGAATACCACACATCACCTTCGGCGTAAAGCCTGTCGGCCTCGGCGAGCAGTTCCTTCTCAATGGGATACTGGGCTTTCGCCGCAGGAGAGCATACCGCCAGCAGGACTGCCGCCAATAATATGAAACGTTTTTTCATTACTTGAGACCTGCTTCCTTCAGGGCCTTGTCGACTTCCTTCTCGACAGCAGCCTTCTTGGCCGGGTCTTTGTCAATCTCTTCGAGAACCTTTTCTGCGTCCTCCATAGTCTCATTGAAGCTCTTCTGCAGGCCTTCGTAGATCTTCACCATACAGCCGTTGCCTGCTGAGAGTTTGCTGACTGAAGCGACATTGAACTTGCCGTCAAGCAGGAAAGCCCAGCTTGCGTCGTCAATACGGATACCAAAGACTGTAGTGCCGGCAAGAGCCTCTTCGATTGTGTATTCCGCCATAGCTTCATCCTTGTTGTCCTTCTTTTCGAAACCATTGACACAGATACCGTTGTCAGCAACAGCCTTGGTTGCGTTATATATCTTGGTGACGAATGCGTTGTACTGCTCGTCAGTGAAGCTTTCTCCTTCCTTTACAGGGAAACCGGCTGCTATCTGACGGGCTTCGCCTGCAAAATTGTACTTGTTGGAGTCATCATAGGCGTAATCCGCCTCGATGTCCTTGAATTTCAGCTTGAAGTTCTTTACATAGAACTGCACTGCCTCTTTGGAGAACATTTCGCCATTGAATTCAGTTGCTTCTTCAACAGCTTCCTCTGCACCTTCAGCAGCAGACTTGTTACCTCCCTTGCAGGATACCATCATGAGTGCGGTTGCAATGCCCGCGAGGATTAAAAGATGTCTTTTCATAGTGTGTAAAGATTGTGGGTTAAGATTATGATTATCTGTTTATTTCCTTGAAATGTTTCAAAGCAATGTCCGCATAGACGTAGCGGCGTGTGCCGCGAACAGGCACGAATGCAGTGTGGAAACGCTTATCGCGGGACTTGCCGCGAAGCTCCTCCAGCGGCCCGTAGCCGGGATTGACCCAGCGGCAGCCGCGGTTGTAGGCAGTGGCCGCCAGGCGCACCTGCTCCTTGCGCGGAAGGCTGTCCAGTCCATCCTGGGTGTGCACGCCATCCTTATTCACGGAACCGTAGTCCAGATAGAGCATCTTCAGGAAAATGGCAAGGTACACGCACTGCCACTGCTCCTCACCCATCCGGCTGATACGCACCTTGCGTGCCGTCTGGCTGTCCTTCGTGTCGAAGAAGAGGTTGTACTGCCGCGCCAGACCGCTGCGCATCCAGCGTTTCTCCAGATCCTCGACAAAGGAGGGCTTCATCTGGAATACGCCTATCGAGAAGTCGCAGGCAGCCGCGCCCTTGTTAAGATAGAGCGCCTTGACGGAGGTCGTCTCAACCGCATCCTTAAGTGTGGAATAGCGTATCAGTTCCGGAAATACGACGGACTCTGCGATATCACAGGGTACGTCGAACTGCTGCCAGATCTCCTGCCATTGAGCGCGATGAGCCTCACAATAAGCATTTGCAGCACTCCCGTCAGGCGAGGGTGCTGCAAACAGCAATGCAACAAGTGATATCAGAGCTTGTATGTACACTTTGTAATAACGTAGTATATTGAGCCGTCAGCATCCTCTTCGGTGCTGATGCGGGCCCATACGATATCGTTGCCCTGCTTCTCGACAGCGGCGAAATCGGTGATGATGTCACCTTCAGGAAGGAATATCTGCTGGCCGTACTCCGCGTCGAGTTTCACGGTACGCTTGCCGTCGCTGGATGTCCAGCCCTGGCTCTTAACGTCAGCCTTGCCGGCTTTCTTCGTCAGGCCGAAATCCTTGGATACCGGTATCCACTTGCCTGCATTGAACTGATAATAATTGCCCTTGCCGTCAGCCTTGAAGATGTTCTTGCCTGCAAGTATCTCGTTGAGAGTCTCGGATGCGATATAGAATTCAGGCCACCAAGGCTCTTCACCAGCGCTGAGCTTGACTTTGCGTACGACTTCCTCGCCGTACATCTTAGGATAGCTGATAGGGAAATCCGCGTATGCATCCTGCAGTATGTCGCCGGCCTCGATCACGAGATTGAGAGGTGTACGCCAGAGCGCACATTCAGGGATGAGTTTGTCCTCAACTGCCTGACGCTGTATCTGGACGAGATTCGGCATAGCTTCCTGTATCTTGTTGAAACGCTTCTGTACGTCAGCGGCCCACGCCTGGGCGGTCTTCATACGGTGGTTCTTTATGATCTCACCGGCCTGGACATAGAGGGGATTATAGACTGCAGGGTCATTCGACGCCAGGATCTTCGCCTTGATGTCCTCAAGTTTCTTGCGGTCCACGAGGCCGATCTCCCTGACATTGCCCACTGTCTCAGGCCATGCGGCCATCACGTCTTTGGCGTACTTTTCGAGCTTCTTCTGACGCTCCATAAGCGGTGAGAGAGCCTCTGTCACCTTGCCGATATTGCCCATCATATCGAGAGCGGTGCCCACACCCGGAGTGGCGGCCCTTACGGCAGCGAGGACCTCTTTCTGCAGCGAGTTGCCGAAAGCATCGGCTTCCTTCTGGAAATTCTTGTCAGCAGCGGCCTGCTGCTTCTGGTATGCCTTCACCTTGGCCTCGAACTCCTTCTCGCTCTTTCCAGTGTTCTTCGTATCCTGCATATTGAGGCGCATCTGAGCCTTGAGTTCATCGGCAGTTACGCCCATATACTTCTTTATCTCGGCATTGTGCTTGTCATAAACTGCGCTGGTGGCCTTGTAGGTGACCTCCATCAAACCGTCCTCACCCATTGCCTCGACCCTCTTGGCCTCGGCCTCGAGGTCGGCGACGGAGGCGCCACCGAGAAGATTCTTGGCTATACGCGCGCGGAGTGCTTCCTCCTCTTCAGGAGTAAGCTTGCCTGATTCGAGGGCCTCGAGTTCAGCCTTGGTGAGACCGAAGCTCTTGGTGAGGGCATTCTCGTAATCCGCTCTCCAGAGCTCTGTCATATCGTCCTCGCAGGTGGTGCTGCTGTTGAGCTCCTCCGCGCGGAGGGTTACGGCCTTGATGGCGCGGTAATATGCAGCCTGAGCCGCCTCTGTCGGGTTGGCAAGTTCGCTTGCGGAAGGCACGGCAGGGAGCTCCTTGAGCAGCGGAGCCGGGAACTTGGCGGTACTCGGGGTCACGGCTTCGGTCCAGCAGAAGGAGCTTGCGTGACGAGGCTGTATCATCTCGTCACCGCTTACGACAGTGATGCCGTCCTTTGCAGTCTTGGCTGCGGAATTGACATCCACACCTGTTATCTCGCCGACCTTGTCGCCTATCTTCTCGCCGACCTTGGATGCGGCGTTCTGCACCTTCTCGGAAAGTTTGCTGTTGATGGCGTTGCCTACGGCTTCGCCGGCCTTCTCCTTGAGTTTGTTCAAGAGCGCCTGCGCATTTGCGGCAGGAGCACCAAGCAGCATGGCAGCTGCCAGAATTGCAAATATCTTTTTCATTATTCTGAATTATTTCTTGATGAATTCCACTCTGCGGTTCTTTGCGCGACCGGCTTCCGTGCTGTTGTCAGCGACAGGTTCGTGAGAGCCCTTGCCCACTGCGCGGAGGTTCCATTCATCAACACCGAGTTTCACGAGCTCGGCCACGATGGCCTCGGCGCGCTGCTGGCTCAGAGGGTCATTGACCTTGTCGGAGCCCTGGTTGTCACAGTGGCCCTGGACCTCGAAGCGGACTGAAGGATTCTTCTTCATATAATCAGCGACAGAGGTGATGTCGGCCATTGACTCAGGCTTGAGAGTGGCCTTGCCGGTCTCGAAGAGAATGTTGTTTGTGACGAACTTGCCGGTCTCCTGCATCGATTTCTCGACTGCTGTAATGTCCTGGGCATTGCGGTCATAGAGTTCCACAGCACCCTGTGCTATGACAACATCCTTGATAAAGGTCAGGTTCGAATAAGCGTAAGGAACTTGAAAGGCCATCCATGTGGCCTGTGCCACCTGAGGCAGGTTGACGATGCGGTTGCCGTCAATATATACTTTCAGCGCACGCTTGTTAAACGAAACCTGCACGTTGTGCCAGCCTTTGGTAAGTTTATATTTGGTGCTACCGTCTATAGGCTTTTTTCCGTTGTAGTATGCATAACTGACATTAGGAGAATCGCAGACAGGGAAACCTATTGAGAAGGCAATTCTTTTTTCATCAGCTATTACATACTCTTCGCTTCTTGAACGGTCAGTGTCTGAGTTCAAGTACAACTTGATGTCATTCGCTCCGACGTAATCCAATCCGGCGTCCTCCTGGCTTGGCCAATAATAGTAGGAGAACTCCACCGTGAATTCCTCGGTAAGATATGCGCCCTCCTGCTTGATGAGAGGAGTGATGTATCCTCCGTTAGTAATCTCCACGGCTTTCACTCCGTCTAGAGTCTTCACTTCAACACTGCCGCCATTGTTGAGTTCCCACTTCGATGGGAATTCGCCGACAGTCTCTGACGCGAAATCGTCCAGGAAGAGGATGACGCTTCCACGCTTGAAGTCAGTTGATGTAGCTATCGTCGGATCCTGTGCTGTCGCACCGGCAGGCCTCTTCGCACCGCAGTCACCGCAGAAGTCGCCGGTGTTGCCGGCCTTGCCGCACTCAGGGCATACCCAAGTGGAGGCCTTGGAGGCGCTGGAGGAAACGTCCTGGGTGTCACCGTCCTTATCTTTCTTGTCCTTCTTGTCTTTCTTCTTGCCCATATTGTCGATAGCGCCGCTGATGGCATTCTCGATCTTGCCGCTTACGGCATTCTCAGCAGCACTCTTGGCGCGCTCGGCTATACGGCCGAGAACATTCTGTGCATCCGCACTGCCGCAGGCGACAAGCGCTATGACGGCAAGTGATAAAATCCTTTTCTGGTTCATATCAATAATTGTTAAATAATTTTATCATCTTTCAATCTGGCGATCAGCTCCGCGAAATTCCTTGCCTCCGCCTTGCGGAGCATCCTCTTGCGATACCATCTGACCGTCTCTGTACTCAGGCACATGGCAGCAGCTATTTCCCGTGCCGTCATACCGGTGGCGGCATAACGCGCAATGCTCATCTCTTTTTCATTAAAAATTTCCATATGCCTCGTATTGCCTGCAAATGTCTTTATTTTAGCAAAGAAAAACACCACCCGTTCGGGTAGAAATACACTATTAACGGCTCTGGCAATTCTGATAATATGGCATTTTCACTAAATTTGCCGTATGAGAAAGATAATGCTGACACTTCTGGGCATTCTATGCCTAAATATGTCTATAGAAGCAAGTTATACCGATCACCGCTTTCATAATGTGGATTCGCTCGAGGCTGTGATGGCAGGGTGGACTGCACAGGACATCGACAAGGCGGGTGAGGAAGATCTCAAACACGTGGTCAAGGACCTCGATGAGCTGATGTATGGTTACTCGAACACCAATTCCGTGAAGAGCGAATACTATGCACGTATGATGCTGGGCATAGCCGAACGTATGGACTGGCCCGAATGGGTATGCGCTGCTGCAAAGAACATAGGCCAGCATTTCTGGTACAAGGAAGCATATGACAGCGCAGCCTTCTACTACAGCATCGCTATGGATGCCGTGGAAAAGATACCGGTAACCGAAGAGACCGAAAGAGACAATTCCCTGTCATCAATGTATGGCACTCTGGGCAATCTCTACAGTATGATGGACTCCATCGACGTTGCTATGGATTATTACCTCAAGGCCGGGGAGATCTTCAAGGCGCGCGAGTGGCACAACAGCAGCGCCACACTGTACTATAATATGGGGGAGACTATGCGCAACGGGAACTCTTTGAAAGAAGCGGAAAAATATTACCGGGAGAGTCTGAAATATGCCGGACTGGCGGATGACTCCCTCGCCGTCGCCACCGCCTGCAAGGGGCTTGGCAGCCTGTATCTGGATATGGAAAGGCCTGCAAAGGCCATACGATATCTGGATGACGCCAACAGGTATTTCGCGCAGCACGAAGATGAGGAGTTGCAGTTCAGGATGGAGAGTCTTGATTACACGGGGCAGGTGCTGGCTCTGCAGAAAAAACACCTTATGATGATTGTCATACTGTTTGCAGCTCTCATCCTTCTCACCGCAATCACCGTTTTCGTGACAAAGGGGCTGCGCAGGACGAAACAGAAAAAGGCCGAACTGACGGAAGTGATGGATGGGACCGTCGAGACCCTGAGCAATGCTCCGAAGCCGGTCAGTATCCTTCTGAAACCTCGCGAGAAAGAGATTCTGGATCTCATAGCAAAGGGCTACACCAATCCGCAGATAGCCGAGGCCCTGTGCCTGAGTCCTGAAACCATCAAGTGGTACAAAAAGAAACTGTTCGCCCTGTTCGATGCCTCCAACTCCGCCGAACTGGTGCGTATTGTCAAGGAAAAAGGCCTTCTTTGAGACATCGTCCTGATTGCGGACGACTAAAGAACTCCGATAGCAGCCGCCCTGCGGCGGTCATCCTCCAACTGCGCGCGAAGTTCGTCCAATGAGCCGAAACGGCGCTCGTCGCGGATGCGGTCAATGAATGTGACGGAAATGTCCAGGCCGTATATGTCCTCGTCGAAATCCAGGATATGTGTCTCGATGGTCAACCCGCGGTTGTCCCCCACTGTCGGACGATGACCAATATTGCAGATGCCGGAATAAGTCTGGCCCTGAACCTCCGCCCGCACCGTATATACGCCACCAGCCGGGATGAGCTTCAGCGGCTCGTACAGATTCATATTGGCCGTCGGGAAACCGATAGTGCGCCCGATGCGGTTGCCGGCCACCACCGCGCCGCGGAGTGTATAATTATAGCCAAGAAGGGCACCTGCGCCGCCCACGTCCCCGGATGCGAGCATCCCGCGGATCAGCGTGCTGCTCACGGTACGGCCGCCTTCAGTGACAGCATCGTCCACGAAATGCGGCTCGATCCCGCAGGAGCGGACGACCTCGGCCATTTCCTCGGCAGAGTCAATCCTGTCGCAACCCAGCCGGTGATCCGAACCTAGCACCAGATCCGTGACGCCGCACTGCTCCACCAGACACTCGCGTAAGAACTCCGCCGCCGTCATCCTGGAGAACTCCTTCGTGAACTGCATCACCTCGAAGCTGTCAGCACCCGCAGCGAAGCACAGCGCCCGCTTCTCATCGAGCGAATTGAGCAGACGCAATCTATCGGCATCCTGCTGCAGCACACTGCGCGGATGCGGCCAGAAGGTCACGACAATCCCGTTCTCCCCCATTTCGCGGGCGAGACGGGCCATCTCCCCTATGACCTTGCGGTGTCCGGGATGGACTCCGTCAAAAAAGCCTGTGGCCGCTACTGACATTGCTCAAGGAGTTTTTCTATCTGCTCGTTGTTGCCGCGCACGTACTCACGGCACCACTTGATGAGTTCCAGCGCTTCGGCTATGTCCACCTGCAGGGTCGAAAGATCCCTCTCCGGGTCCTCGATCCGTGCCACAAGCTCCTCCAGCCTGGCGGTCACCTTCTCATAATCCTGTTGATTCTCAGCCATATATCAATACTTTTCTATTTTCGTTATCACAGCCTCAGCGCTGCCGTCGCCCAGAAGCACTTTCACCGGATCCCCTTCGGAAAGCTCCGATGCGGAGAGCACCTTGCGCCCTCCTTTGAGCGTCATCGTGAAGCCGCGTGAGAGCACCTGCGACGGATCCGCCGCCGCCACGCGCATCTCCAGACGGTCAAGCGCCGAAAGCCGGTCGCGGACGCGGGCATCGACCGCCGCACGTATCCTCAACAACAGCGCATCGAACTTCGACATCTGCGCCGCTCCCTTGCCACGGACCGCCAGACGCAATCTGCCGGCAAGTGATTCCAGCTGCGCGTCCTCCTGTGCGAAGAGATCCACCATATAGTCGGCCAGAGCCGTCGGCGTCTTGACATTTGTATGCGCCACCATATCCACTATATGATAATCGTGATCGTGCCCGATACCAGTGAGCACCGGAATCGGGAACTGCGCCACATTCACGGCCAGGTCGTAATCATCGAAGCAGACGAGATCCATCGCACCGCCGCCTCCGCGCAGCATCAGCAGAGCGTCGAACTCCTCCGCCCTCGCGGCAACGGCGTCCATAGCATCCACTATGCTCCCGGGCGCCTCGCGGCCCTGCATAAGTGCCGGGAAAAGCTCCGTTTCAAATCTGAAACCGAATTCGTTGTCGTGCAGATGGTGCATGAAATCGCGGTATCCGGCCGCAGTCTCCGCCGAAATCACGGCAAGACGGCGCGGCAGACGGGGCAGGTCAATGGTGGCGTTCATATCCATCATCCCCTCCTGCTGCAGGCGGGCTATCGTAGCGCGCCGCTCCCGCTCCAGTTCCCCCAGTGTATACGACGGATCGATATCGGTAATGACCAGCGAAAGAGAATACAACTCCGAATACTGGACCTGCACACAGACCAGCACAGTCATACCGACTGACAGCCCCTCGCCCGTTTCATTTTCGAAATACGGACGCAGAAGCCTGTAGGATGACGCCCAGATGACAGCGGAAACCTTCGCCACAAGACCTTTTTTTCCGGACGACTCCACCAAAGTGAGATAGCAGTGCCCAGAAGGATGATTCTTCACCTCGCTTATCTCCGCGCGCACCCACAGCCGGGACGGGAATGCATCGCTGACACACTCCCTTACCGCGCCCAGAAGATCGCTCAGGCTCAATATTTCCCTTCCCTCACTCGGCATATGACGGCAAATTTATGAAAAAATATCTATTCCGGAGCAGATGAATGGAATAGTAAGAATTTGATTATCTTTGCAAAATTTTAAACAAAACGGGCTTTGAAACGATATTTTTTACGCAGATTACTTGCAATACCGTTCCTGCTGGCGGCTTTCTCATTTGCCACATCCGCACAGGACCGCGCTGTTCTCGATTTTTACACTAGAGTAGACTATAACTGGATAAACGGAAAGGACATTATCGCCGGCGAAGAGTCTGGCTTCTGCGGAAGATATATATTTCTCAGGGGATACGGTGACCTTGGAAACGGCTTCAAATACTCCTTCGCGCAGCGCCTCAACACACCCAACAAGGATACCAGATACTTCGACAGCAGCGACTGGTCTTTCCTCGAATATACCACCCCGGGCGGCTTCTGGACCTTCACCGGCGGCAAGATAGTATTGGATGTGGGCAGCTACGAATACGACGACAACCCTATCGACATTCCATTTTTCTCACATTACGTTCACCGCATTGACGCATATCTGCCCGGCATAAGCGTAGCCGTGCACCCGACGACTGACGACAGCTTCGCATTCCTGCTCACCCGCAGCCCGTTCGACACCGATACCGACAATTATCTTGGATATGCGCTGGAATGGCGCGCACACCACGGCTTCTGGCATCCGCTCTATACCTTCTCCGTAAATGAGCAGGGTCCGGATGACATATCTTTCCAGTTCGCTCTCGGAAACCTTTTCGAATGGGACAACGGCTTCATCGAAGTGGATCTCCTCAAAAGGTCGAAATCTGAAGACTGGGGCAACAGACCATTCAGCCGCAACGACATCACATTCGCATCCCGCGGCGAATACAGATTCACCGACAGATGGGCCGCCATCTACAAGGTGACCTGCGACTACAACGACAAATGCGACTTCGACCTCACGATACCCACACATACGGACAACACGATGTTCGGAGCCGGACTCGAATACTACCCGGTCAGGAAGAGCCAGGACATCAGGCTCTTCGGAATCGCCATCAAGTCCATTGGCGAATTCGGCGGAGTACCCAATGAATTCTTCCGCATCGACCTGGGTCTCAAATGGAAAATCAATCTTATCACAGTCAGATAGCAATGTCCCCCAAGAGCAAACTACATTGGCCCAAAGGCGTCACCTGCCTTATAGTAATCCTTGTCATATTCGGATACCTGGGCATTGTGATGGGCCTCCCGAACATGCTCAACACCCTGATGCACACGTCGTATGACCTGCTCATCAATACAGTTTTCTACCTGATGGCCATCTGTGTCCTGACCGGCGCCCTCGGCAAGATATTCGTCGAATTCGGCGTAGCGGACCTCATCGAGAAACTCATCCGCCCGCTGATGAAGCCGCTCTTCCACCTTCCCGGCGTAGCTTCCCTCGGAGCGGTCCTGACTTTCCTTTCGGACAATCCCGCCATCATAACGCTCGCAAGGGACAACAAATTCGCAAAATACTTCAAGAAATTCCAGTACATCTCGCTCACAAACTTCGGCACGGCATTCGGAATGGGTCTGCTTGTAATCATCTTCATGATAGGCCAGGGATTCTACAAGGAGCCGATCATCGGCTTTGCCGGAGCCTTTTGCGGATGCATCATCTCCACCAGACTGATGCAGAGATTTATTATCAAGGCATACCCGAAATACAAGGATGAGGAGGCGGTCTATGCCGCCGTCGAGTCCGTGGAGGCAGCCATCGACCGCGAGGAGAGAGAGGCGAAGGTAGCGGCATCCGTCAAGTCCTCCGCCGCTGACGGAACCGACAGCACGGAGAGCGCCGCGGCAAAGCAGCCGCTGTTCATCCGCATCCTCAACGCCCTGCTTGACGGAGGCAGGAGCGGTGTGGAGACGGGAATGTCCATCATCCCCGGCGTCCTGATCATCTCCACGTTCGTGATGATCCTTACTTTCGGCCCTTCAGCTACCGGAGCATATACCGGCGCTGCCTATGAGGGCACCGAGCTTCTCCCGTGGGCCGCAGGCAAGATAAACTTCATCTTCGACTGGCTCTTCGGCTTCAAGGACCCGCACCTGGTGGCATTCCCAATCACCGCCCTCGGTGCAGTAGGCGCGGCATTGGGACTCGTGCCTGACTTCGTGGCCCAGGGCTGGGCCGACGGCAACGCAATCGCAGTATTCACCGCAATCGGAATGTGCTGGAGCGGATATCTCAGCACCCACACCGCAATGCTAGACTCCCTCGGTTACCGTGAACTGACCCCGAAGGCCATCCTCGCGCACACCATCGGCGGCATCGGAGCGGCATTCATCGCACACTGGCTCTACGTTCTTGTCAGCCTAATCTGATACTGTCCCTGAAACGCCCGCACAATATGTAAATATATTGTGCATTTCTTGTCATTTCCGTTGCTCCCGTTTGACGCATTTTTTCTAAATTTGCATTCATTAAACCGAATGCACCGATGACAATCAAACAGGCGGTATTTGCAGGAAGCAGCGAGCGGCTGGAAGACCGGCCTCAGGCCCGTTATCCCGAATTCGCCTTCATCGGAAGGTCCAATGTCGGCAAGTCATCCCTCATCAACTGCCTCTGCAACAACCCCGGACTGGCCCACACGTCAGCCACGCCGGGCAAGACGCAGGTCGTGAACCATTTCCTGATCAATGACAAATGGTATCTCGTCGACCTGCCGGGCTACGGCTACGCAAGGATGGGGCACAAAGGCCGCGAAAAACTCTCACGCATCATCAACGGATATGTGAAGGGGTCCGAGGAAATGGTCCTCCTTTTCGTGCTGCTGGATTCCCGCCACGACCTGCAGAAGATCGACCTCGATTTCCTGATAATGCTCGGTGAAGAGGGCATTCCGTTCTCGATTATTTATACCAAAGGTGACAAATCCGGCTCCAATGCGCTTGCGGCGCAGGTGGAGAAGAACAACAAGGCCCTCCTCGAATACTGGGAGGAACTGCCGCCGGTGTTTGTCAGCTCATCCAAGGACAAGACCGGCCGCGAAGAGATACTCGGCTACATCGGCGAGGTGCTCGGAAGCCTCGAACCGGCAGGAACGGAATCACGGACCGCGAAAACACAGAAACCACTACAATAATAAACAATACAACACTATCTGTCATGGCTTTTACACAGCAACCTCTCAAGCACAATCTTAAAGTATTCGCCTGCAAGAATTCACGTTATCTCGGCGAAAAGATTGCTGCATCGCTCGGTGTTGAGCTCGGCAAGTCCGAACTTCTCCAGTTCAGCGACGGCGAATTCGAGCCGTCATATCTTGAAAGCGTCCGCGGTGCGATGGTTTACATCGTACAGTCCACGTTCCCGCCGGCAGACAATCTTATGGAACTCCTCCTTATGATCGATGCCGCCAAGAGAGCATCCGCACACAAGGTCATCGCAGTGATGCCGTATTTCGGATGGGCCCGTCAGGACCGCAAGGACCAGCCGCGCGTCCCGATCGGAGCAAAGGTTGTTGCCAATCTCCTCGAATCAGTCGGCTGCGACCGCGTAATGACGATGGACCTTCACGCCGACCAGATCCAGGGCTTCTTCGATATCCCTGTTGACCATCTTTATGCCAGCACACTGCTCATCAAATACATCCAGGAACACAAGTCCGAAGACCTCGCCATCGCATCCCCGGATATGGGTGGCGCGAAGAGGGCCAACGCATACGCCAAGAGACTCGACGCATCCCTGATCATCTGCCACAAGTCCCGCGCAAAAGCGAATGTCGTCGGTTCGATGACCGCCATCGGTGACGTGGAGGGCAAGGATGTCGTCATCGTCGACGATATGGTAGATACCGCAGGCACCATCACCAAGTGCGCCAACATGCTCAAGGAGAAGGGCGCGAAGAGTGTCAGAGCCATCTGCACCCACCCTGTCCTCTCCGGTGAGGCCTACAAGCGCATCTCCGAATCCGCCATCGAGCAGTTCATCATCACCGACTCCATCCCTCTCAAGGAGGGCGTGGACACTTCCAAGTTCGTTGTCGTGAGCGTTGCCGATCTCTTCGCAGAGATCATCACAAAGGTCCACAACTTCGAGCCTATCAGCACATCTTTCATCTGCTAAGCAATGATACTCGAACCGAATCTCCCCATTGAGCAGGTCCACGAACTTATCGTCTCCAAGATTCGCAATTATTTCGCAGGATGCGGAATGAAAAAGGCGGTATTGGGACTCTCCGGAGGCATAGACTCCGGCCTGGTATTCCCGCTCGCCTGCGAAGCCCTTGGCGTGGAGAACGTACACGGCATACTGATGCCTTCGCAGTACTCCTCATCGCATTCCATCAAGGATGCGGAGGATCTCTGCCGTAATCTCGGCGCATCCTACGACATAGTCCCTATCGGGGACATCTACGCAGGATATATGGAGAAACTGGGGATGTGGTTCAATGACGGCCAGTGGAGCGTGGCCCTGGAGAATCTCCAGGCCCGCATCCGCGGGGCCATCCTGATGACATATTCCAACAAATTCAACGCACTTGTTCTCAACACCTCCAACAAGAGCGAGCTCTTTATGGGATACGGTACCCTCTACGGAGACCTCTGCGGCGCAATGATGGTCATCGCCGACCTCTACAAGCTCCAGGTTTACGAACTCGCAAGGGACGTCAACACACGCGCGGGCCGCGTGATAATCCCCGAATCCACCATCACCAAGGCTCCTTCCGCCGAACTCCGTCCGGACCAGAAGGACACCGACTCCCTCCCTCCTTACGATGTTCTCGACCCTATACTCCACGCCCTTCACGAAGAGGGCCGCAGTGCTGAAGGACTCATTGCCGAAGGCGCTGACAAGGAGATCGTAGCACGTATAGTCCGCCTCAAGGGGGCGTCATCGTTCAAGACAATCCAGATTCCGCCGGTGCTCACCGTAGGAGATCATCCGATCGTCCCGCCATATAAATGCATCTGATTCGATGAAGCTGCTGATCACAGCAACGATAATAGTGGCCATCTGCATTGCTGCGATGGCCATTTCGATTATTGTCCTCAAGGACGGGAAATTCCCCGATGGGGAAATCTCCCACAATCAGGAACTACGCAGACAGGGCATAAACTGCGCCCGAACCGAAGAAATGCGCCGCTGGCGCAAAGGCGCCTGCCCCGAGGGCGGGTGCGAAGGCTGCGACTTCTATAAGAAAGACTGAATTGAGGTTCCGGCTGATCAGGAATTACTGAATATCTTCCGGACGCTCGCGAAGGACGGCTTTGCGGAGTTCGAAGTTCTGTCCGAGATACTTTTTGCGGACCTCCGGATTGTTGGCCAGCTGCTCGGCTGTACCGCTCTCGAGGATGGAACCTTCATACAGCAGATATGCACGGTCGGTGATGGCAAGCGTCTCGTGTACGTTGTGGTCGGTAATTATGATACCGATATTCTTGGTCTTGAGTTTGGCGATGATATGCTGGATATCCTCCACTGCAATAGGGTCGACACCGGCGAAAGGCTCGTCTAGCAGTATGAACTTCGGATTGATGGCCAGAGCGCGTGCAATCTCACAGCGGCGCCGTTCTCCACCGGACAGCTGTACTCCCTGACTCCTGCGTACCTTATGAAGACCGAACTCATCAATCAGTTCCTCAAGCCTCTTTTGCCTGTATTCCCGGTCAAATCCCGCCATCTCCATCACAGATAGGATGTTGTCCTCTACGCTCATCGTCCTGAATACTGAAGCCTCCTGCGCAAGATAGCCCACACCCTTCTGAGCCCTGCGGTACATAGGAAGTTTTGTTATCTCCTCGTCATCAAGGAAAATTTTGCCGGAATTCGGCTTGATCAGTCCGGTGATCATATAGAAAGACGTGGTCTTGCCGGCGCCGTTCGGACCGAGAAGACCCACGATCTCACCCTGTTCAACTTCAATGGAAACGCCCTTTACGACAGTACGTTTGCCATATTTCTTGATTATGTCGGTGCAATAAAGTTTCATATCATTAATGTCGGGTTATTTGACCTCGAGTTCAAAATCTGTCTTGAGATTACGGTATTCGGGTGAGTTTCCAGCAAGATATTCATCCTTATCCATTGGCATATAGAGTTTCCTGGCCGAACCATCCGCCTCAACCGGTGCAACATCCACTATCAGTCTTACGCTGTTATTGGAGAGGGCCCTGCGCAGGATATCCTCAAGCTTCATGCGACGATTCTTCTCAATCCAGTCCCTCTGGGCGAAATTTTTGACTTCAAAATGGATATCATTTCCATCAAGGGTGGGCTTCAAAGTAGTGAGAGTTGCCTTGAGATTCGGAGCGGATTCGTTTTCCGCCAGTTGTGGCCACACCGCCAATACGGCTTCAATGGTCACAGGGGCAGCGGCAGAGTTATTCGCAGCATCTGCACAGGAAACGGACGGAACTGCAGCCGGGCGACTGACATCCTGCATAATATCCTTTATGGACATACTGCCCAACGGAGCCTTGGCCGCTTGTTTTGGAGCAGGAGCTGGCCGTGGAACAGGCGGTAGGGTCTGTTCTGGGGCTGATGCGGGCTGGACGGCAGCCGGAGCCGGATTTACCGGAGCCGGCGCCACGACTGGAGCCGACGCCACCGCCTGTCCTCCTGTTGCGGAGAATGCCGCTGCAGCGGCCGGGACAATGCGACAGAGTTTCATCAGTGCAAACTCGATGAGCAGACGCGGATTACCGCTCTGCTTGTATTGCGACTCGCATGTCGAAGTGATACTTAACGCTTCGAATAGAAAATCGGTCGGGCATTTCTGCGCTGTATCAAAATATTGCTGAGCCACCGTAGGTGCTATCTCGAGCAGGGACTGCGATGCGCCGCTGCGGCATACGATCAAGTCCCGGAAGTGTGTGCTGAGCCCGGATATGAAATGAAGCGCGTTGAAGCCGCGAGAAAGGATTTCATCAAAAGTAAGCAATGCTGACGGAAAATCCCCCTGCAGGAAATTGTCAGTCATACGGAAATAGTAAGCATAGTCCAAGACGTTGAGATTGCGTACTACCTGGTCGTAAGTAATCTCCCTGCCACAGAACGCCACCGTCTGGTCAAAAAGTGTCAGGGCATCGCGCATCGCGCCATCGGCCTTCTGAGCGATGATATGCATCGCATCCTCGCTGATGGTTATCCCCTCTTTTGCGGCAATATCACGCAAATTGCGGACTATATCCTCAATACCGATGCGGTTGAAATCGTAAGTCTGACAGCGGGACAGGATGGTAGGGAGGATCTTGTGTTTCTCCGTTGTGGCCAAAATGAAAATAGCGTGTGCAGGCGGTTCCTCAAGCGTCTTGAGAAAAGCATTGAAAGCAGCCTGGGAGAGCATATGGACCTCGTCGATGATATATACGCTGTACTTTCCCACCTGTGGCGGTATGCGCACCTTGTCGGTCAGAGCCCTTATATCCTCGACGGAATTGTTGGATGCGGCATCCAGTTCATGGATGCTGTATGACCTGCCTTCGGCAAAAGAACGGCAGCTCTCACATTCACCGCAGGGTTCCATATCCGCTGACGGATTGGAGCAATTGATCATCTTCGCGAATATGCGTGCCGCACTGGTCTTGCCCACGCCGCGAGGACCGCAGAACAGATAGGCATGAGCCAGTTGGTCCCTTATGATCGAATTCTTGAGGGTTCTGGCGATATTTTCCTGGCCTATAAGCGTTTCGAAGCTGTTTGGCCTGTACTTGCGTGCTGATACTATAAACTGTCCCATATTCCACAAAAGTACGAATATTTTGGTAACTTTGCGGCACTTTGAATATGAATAACCTGGAAAAATATATCGAATCCCATTCGACGCCGCGCAGCGAA
This sequence comes from Bacteroidales bacterium, assembly GCA_045601245.1. GTDB lineage: Bacteria > Bacteroidota > Bacteroidia > Bacteroidales > UBA932 > Cacconaster. Next base: position 118,885 of record JAZRZH010000001.1, on the reverse strand, counting down.
GTGCTGGACTGGATAGACCGCCAGACACATCTGCGCACAAACTATCCGAGAATGCTCGCCGGTTTCGAAGTGGGGAAACTGCTTGAGGCCATCTCCGCGATGCTCAATCCGATGCGTGTGCTGGAACTCGGGACATTCACCGGATACTCATCGATATGCCTTGCCTCCTCCCTGCCGGAAGGCGCACGCCTCGATGCCGTGGAAATCAACGACGAACTTGAGGACCTCATCCGAGAAGGCTATCGGCGCGCGGGAGTTGATGACCGCATCCGTTTGATAATCGGCGACTCCAAAGCAGTGTTACCGACTCTCGAAGAGACCTACGACCTCATTTATATCGACGCCAACAAGCGCGAATATCCGGACTATTTGAAACTCATTATGGATGGTGGCAACAGTTGTCCGCTGGTGCATTCCGGGACCTGGATCATTGCCGACAATGTCCTCTGGGACGGCAAGGTCTTCGAGGAGCATCCTAAGGGCGATGCCCAGACACAGGGCATCATCTCATTCAACGACAAAGTAAAAGCCGACCCGCGCCTGGAGAATTTCATCCTCCCGCTTCGGGACGGCTGGAACATAATCCGCGTCAGATAAGGCCTACTTCATTCCTGCCGCAACGGCCTCCTCGATGGCCTTGCGCGGCATCACCCCGTCTATGCAGATATAATTGCTCTCGTAAGCACTGTCGTCATAAAGCACAAAATTGGTGACCGTCTCCTCGTCGCCGAGGGTATAGATGCGGACGACGCCGCCATTGTCCTTCGCCTCCATCAACAACTCGAACTTATTATTCTTGAGGTGCTTGGTGATATCGCGGTACATTCTGCCATTGACTGACGGATTGTCACTGCTGAGGATGTACATTCCCGTCAGCGACTTGACTATCGGCCTCAAATATCTGTAATCCTCGCCGAGCACGCTGTCCGGGATATGGCCGAGCATACGGAAAAGCGCCGGAGACACAAACACTGCGTTCACGCCAGGCTCATCCGAGTATTTGTTGTAGAAATCGCGGCCGCTCTGGGCGAACGATGATGCACAGACCACAAGTGCTGCAAGTGACAGAATAAATCTCTTCATTATTTATAGTTTTTGATTATCTGATGTTGTGAATCTGCATAGCGAAAATCTTGCCAAAATGCCGGTTGGAAGGGTTGTTGAAAAAATTGTGTAAAAAATTGGAAATATTTGGAATAAAGTGGAAAAGTATTCATAACTTTGCATCCACACATCACTAACACCACTATATCAGATGGCAGGTTTTTACGGAGAATACAGGGCGAAAGTCGACGACAAGGGAAGAGTTGTCTTCCCGAGCGCCTTCAAGGCCCTTTTCGGCCCCGATGATGAACTCAAGTTTATCATCAAGCCTTCTCTGTATTCGTCCTGCCTCGAAATGTACTCCCGCTCCGAGTGGGATGTCAGTTCAGAGGAAGTGCGCTCCAGGTTGAACATGTTCAACAGGGAGCACGCTGCCTTCTGGAGGGAATACAACAGGGGCGCCGCCCCCGTTGAGCCCGATGGCAAAATCGGCAGGATTAGTATCCCGAAGAACCTTGCCGAAGGACTCGGAATCGTTCCTGGTATGGAAGTGGTGTTCTTCGGATCCGGTTATATGATTGAGATCTGGCCGAAAGAGCAGTTCGACGCCACCAGGATGCGTCCTTGCGACTACACGGCCCTTGCCGAGAAGCTCCTCGGATAAAAGGAGGCGTGAATGTCAACCTACCACACACCCGTTTTGCTTGAGGAGAGCATCGCGGCGCTTGATATCAAGCCTGACGGTGTATATGTGGACGCCACTTTCGGAGGGGGTGGACACAGCGGGGAGATTCTACGGAGGCTCGGCCCGAAAGGACGCCTGATTGCGTTCGATAAAGATACTGAGGCGTTGGCAAACGCCCCGAAGGACAAGCGACTGATAATTGTGCACAATAACTTCCGTTTTGTGCACAATTTCGTGAAATATAACGGATTCGACAAGGTTGACGGCATTCTCGCAGACCTTGGGGTGTCGTCCCACCAGTTCGACACATCGGAACGCGGATTCTCATTCAGATTCGATGCTCCGCTGGATATGAGAATGAACGCGCTGGCACAGCGCAATGCCGGGGATATTGTCAATTCGTATGATTGCGCTGACCTTGAGAGAGTGCTCCGCATATACGGCGAGATTGACAATGCGAAACGTGCAGCAGAGCGGATTTGTGCAGCAAGGGATGCTGCGCGCATAACCACCACCGGAGATCTGGACAAGGCGCTGGAAAGCGTCCTGCCCAAGTTTCAGGAGCACAAGTATCTGGCAAAAGTATACCAGGCGCTGAGAATAGAGGTCAACGGAGAGATGCAGGATCTCCAGGGATTTATGGAAGGCTCGATCAAGTCCCTCCGCAGCGGCGGCAGGCTGTCGGTGATAACCTACCACTCGCTCGAAGACCGCATCGTGAAGAATTACATCAAGGCCGGGAACATCGACGGAGAGATCCGGCGCGACCTGATGGGACGCGGCGAATCACCTTACGAGCCGGTCAACAAAAAGCCGATTCTTCCCAGGGAGGAGGAGATTTCGGCAAACACACGTGCCCGAAGCGCAAAACTGAGGGCCGCTGAAAGAAAATAGAATCGCAGAAACACTTGAACGGGAATGAAAGAAAAAGTCAGAAAGGCGGGAAAGAGGTTTGTCGACCTGATCAGCGGGGATATAATTCTCCGCAAGAATCTGGACAAACACCTGGGTCTGTTCTTTTATGTATTCCTGCTTTTCTGCGCCATAATAGCATGGAGCCTGTTCGTTGAAAACCAGTTGGTGAAAGTCGAGAAGAACGACAGGATCATCGAATCGCTCGAAGTAAGTTATCATCAGCGCGATCTGGAACTAGTCGGCCTTGATCAGCGAACCCGCATCGAGCAGATGCTTGTGGATTGCAATTCAGGCCTCAAGGCTCCGGTGGAACCGGCAAAGATTGTGGAGACAGCGGAATGAACCCGAGGACAATATATAAGGTCGGAGGAGTATTCATCGTCATAGTTCTTATGGCGATAGGAGCAGTGGTGCGCATTATTGACCTGCAGTACATCCACAAGCCGGACACCAGCATACTGGCCAAGACCTCCAAGGAACGCGAGATTCCATGCACGAGAGGCAGCATACTGGCCGCGGACGGAAGGTATATGGCATTTTCCATCCCGGAGTACAAACTATGTATGGACTGCACCCAGGCGCCGGACACCCTCTTCTACCCGGCTCTGCCGGAACTCGCGGATTCGCTCGCGGCACTCTATGGGGACAAGAGCGCAAATGAATACGAAAAACTGCTCAAATCGCAGCGCGAGGCAGGGCGCAGGTATACCGTAATAAACAGAAAACTGGTCACCTATCAGCAGATGAAGCGCGCCGAGGAGTTCCCGATCTTCGAGAAGGGACGCCGCAAAGGCGGTCTGATTGTAGAGAAATATGACCACAGGGAATATCCTTACGGCAAACTCGCATTCCGTACACTCGGCCACATCAAGGCGAACGAATGGAAATCAATCGGTATCGAGGGCAGCTGCGACTCGATCCTGCGCGGCGTGCCGGGAGTGCAGCCTATCCGCCTCACGGAGCATCACAACTGGATCGAGGACAACGAGCGCAAGCGCATCGAGCCGATAGACGGCACTGACGTGCAGATCACCATAGACATCGACATGCAGGACATCTCGGAGCGCGCTCTCAGGCGTCAGTTGGCCAAGAGCAACGAACTTGAAGCCGGATGCGTCATACTGATGGAGACAGCCACCGGTGAGATCAAGGCGATGGTCAATATGCGCAAGGACGAACACGGCAATTTCGGCGAGGAGTACAACTACGCCATCGGCCGCAAGGGAGAGCCGGGCAGCGTATTCAAGCTCGCGACCCTCACCCTGCTGCTCGACGAGGGCAAGATCAGACTGGACGATGAGATGAAGGCAGTCGTGAGCTGGCAGTACGGCAAGGGCAAGCCTTTCGTGGACCATTATCTCACCAAATACGATATGATCTCCGTGCTTCGCGGCTTCGAGATATCGTCCAACAACGTATTCAGAATGCTCGCGGCAAGATTCTACGGCCACGACCCGGCATACTTCATCGACCACCTCAACGACCAGCTGATGATCAGCAGAAACTACAAGTTCGACATCGAGGGTTTCGCAAAGGCAAAGATCAACCACCCGAAAGACTCCCTGCGATATTGGAGTATGGCTGACCTGCCGCAGATAGCTATGGGATACACATTGGAGCTGACTCCTATGCACACCGTAACATACTACAACGCCATCGCCAATGGTGGAGTGATGGTGCAGCCGAGGCTCGTGAAGAACTACCAGAAGAACGGCGTCATCACCAAGGAATTCCCTGTTATCGAAGTGGGCAGAGTCTGTAAGCCGGAGACTGTCAAAGAACTTCACAGGGCTATGCGAGGCGTCGTAGTGGAGGGTACCGGAAGGACAGTGTTCAAGGACTGCAAGGTCAATGTCGCCGGAAAGACGGGCACTGCCAGGGTCGTAAGACCTAACGGAAGATATGAAGGTGCGGACGGAATGAAGCAGCACCAGGCAACATTCGCGGGCTTCTTCCCGTTTGAGAATCCGAAATATACAATAATTGCCGTCGTATATTCTGCTCCGACCCACGGCAACTTTTACGGTGCCACCTGGGCCGGTCCTGTGGTTCGCGAGATAGCCGAGGAGATTTATGCCAGCTCTCCGGACTGGCATGAACCGATTCTTGCAGACGGGCAGCTTCCTGCATTGCGCGAATATAAGGTTCGAGAGCAGAACGATACGATCCAGGGCGTCCCGAACGTCGTAGGGATGGGTCTCAGGGATGGTTTGAACTACCTTGAATCAATGGGATACACCGTATCTTTCGATGGCAAGGGTATGATTACAGCCCAGAGCCCTGTACCGGGAGCACATCCGGCAGACAGGAAGGTATATCTGCGACTTGGAAACAGGAAGGTGGTAATTGAAGATACATCAGCTACAAATGAAGAAAAGATTCAGTGACATACTTGAAGGAATCGAGGTGATAGAAACCAAAGGTTCCACGGATATTCTGATTGACAGCATCTCCTTCGACTCCAGAAAGTGCGTCGGAGGTTCGCTGTTTGTGGCAGTCAACGGCACCGAGGCGGACGGCCACAGATTCATACCCAACGCCATTTCCGCCGGTGCTTCCGCCGTCATCTATCAGGATGGAGATGTGTCTGCAGAGGGCGTGACCGCCGTCAAGGTCAAGGACAGCCGCAAGGCGCTCGCCATAGCGGCTGACAATTTCTATGACCATCCTTCCGCAAAACTGAATCTCGTCGGAATCACAGGCACCAACGGAAAGAGCACGACTGTCACGCTGCTGTACGACCTCTTCACGGCGCTGGGATACTGCTGCGGTCTCTTCTCGACCATCGTCAACAGAATCGGAAGCGAAGAGGTACCTGCGGACCATACCACACCGGATCCGGTGAGTCTAAACGAGATGCTTTCCAGAATGGCGGACAGGGGATGCGAATACTGCTTTATGGAGATAAGCTCCCACTCCCTTGCACAGGACAGAGTGGCAGGCCTGACATTCAGGGGCGGCATATTCTCAAACATCACCCACGACCATCTCGACTACCACAAGACGTTTGCCGAGTATCTGCGCTGCAAGAAACTATTCTTTGACAATATGCCTGCCGGTGCATTCGCACTGACCAATCTAGACGACCGCAACGGCGAGGTGATGGTCCAGAACACAAAGGCCGACATCCACACATACTCCTGCCACAAGATGGCAGATTTCCGCTGCAAAATCATCGAGGAGGGCCTCGACGGGATGCTTCTGGAAATGGACGGCAGACAGTTCTGGAGCAGATTCATCGGTGCACACAATGCCCACAACCTGCTGGCAGTCTACTCCACAGCCGTGCTTCTTGGCGCGGAAAAGGAGGAGATTCTCGTGAAGATGAGTGCTCTTGGATGTGTTCCGGGCAGACTTGAATATATCCGCGGAGGTGCTGACCTTACCGTTGCGGTGGACTACGCACACACTCCTGACGGACTTGAGAATGTATTGAAGACTCTCCGCGAGGCAGGCCGCGACAGACAGCTGATATGTGTCTTCGGATGCGGCGGAGACCGCGACAGGACAAAGCGCCCGGAGATGGGCGCCATTGCGGCGAAATACTCGGACAGGGTTTTCGTGACAAGCGACAATCCGCGCAGCGAGGATCCGGAGGCCATCATAGCGGACATTCGCGAAGGGCTTGACGCAAAGATGAAAGCCAGGTCAGTGTTCATCACAGACCGACGGGAAGCCATCCGCACCGCTGTGATGACTGCACAGGAAGGTGCCGTGATCCTCGTTGCCGGCAAGGGACACGAAGATTATCAGATCATCGGCGGGACAAAGTATCATTTTGACGACCGCGAGGTCGTGCGCGAAATATTAGCAGAACTCAATTAATTATGTTATACCACCTTTTCGAATACCTTAACAACAGCGGCATCGACTTCCCGGGAGCCGGACTGATGCAGTACATATCAGTGCGCGGCATTCTCTGCAACATCATAGCCATAATCACGGCGCTGGTGGCCGGCAAGAGCATCATAGCTAAACTGCAGGCAAAGCAGATCGGCGAAACCATCCGGGACCTCGGACTCGAGGGACAGATGCAGAAGAAGGGAACGCCGACAATGGGCGGTATCATCATTATCATTTCAATACTGGTTCCGATTCTGCTGTTCGGAAATTTCAAGAACATCAACACCTGGCTGCTAGTACTCACCACGGTATGGCTGGGTGCGCTGGGATTTGCAGATGACTATATCAAAGTATTCAAGCACAATAAGGAAGGACTTTCCGCCCGCAAGAAACTCCTCGCCCAGGTAATCCTCGGAATCATAGTGGGACTTACCCTTTATTTCTCATACAAGGGCGCGAAGGTGTCCTACAGCGAGACGACAATCCCATTTGTCAAGGGACACGAATTCGACTACAAATGGCTCTTCCCGTTCAACGGGCAGTGGGCCAGAGTAATCCAGGGCGGCATCTATGTACTTGTAATCACTTTCATCATAACCGCCTGCTCCAACGGCACCAATCTCACCGACGGAATGGACGGACTTGCCACCGGCACATCTGCGATAGTCGGAGCAACCCTCGGTATCCTCGCCTACCTTTCCGGTCACGCCGGATATGCGGGATACCTCAATATAATGTTCCTCCCGGAGAGCGGCGAGATAGCAGTGTTCTTCTGTGCTATGGTCGGAGCCTTGATCGGATTCCTCTGGTACAATGCATATCCCGCACAGGTCTTTATGGGTGACACCGGAAGCCTCGCGCTCGGTGGAATCATCGGCGTGGGCGCGATTCTCATACGCAAGGAGCTCCTACTTCCGATGCTCTGCGGAATATTCCTTGCAGAAAGCGTTACAGTAATCATTCAGCGTGTGTACTTCAAATACACCAAGAAACGCACCGGCAAGGGTGTGAGGGTATTCAGAATGACCCCGCTGCATCATCATTATCAGAAAGAGAATCCTGATGCGCTCATCCAGCGCCCGATCAGGATACAGCCTGAAAACAAAATCGTAGTACGCTTCTGGATCATTTCAGTCCTGCTTGCGGTACTTACAATAATAACATTGAAAATCAGATAGAAATGAAAAGAATTGTCGTATTGGGCGGTGGCGAGAGCGGCGTGGGTGCTGCAGTGCTCGCAAAAGTCAAAGGCTTCGATACCTTCCTGTCGGACAGCAAGTCCATCAAGGATGAGTATAAGGAGACCCTCGTCAAGTACGGTATTCCGTTCGAAGAGGGCGGACACACGGTTGAAAAAATATACAACGCCGATGAAGTGATCAAGAGCCCGGGCATACCCGAGACAGTACCGATGATTCAGGAAATCTATTCAAAGGGCATCCCGGTAATCTCCGAAATCGAATTTGCGGGCCGCTTCGACTCGGCAAAGAAGATCTGCATCACCGGCAGCAACGGAAAGACCACCACCACCTCGCTGATCTACTATCTGCTTACGAATGCAGGACTCAACGTAGGACTCGGCGGCAATATCGGCAAGAGTTACGCAATGCAGGTCGCAACTGAGCAGCACGACATCTACGTGCTCGAACTCAGCAGCTTCCAACTGGACGGAATGTACGATTTCAAGGCCGATATCGCCGTGCTCCTCAATATCACTCCGGACCATCTGGACCGCTACGGATACGTGATGCAGAACTACGTCAATGCCAAGTTCCGCATCACCCGGAATATGTCCAAAGATGACTGTTTCATTTTCTGCGCAGATGATGACATCACGATGGGCGAACTCAACAAAATTGTCCTGCAGGCAAAGAAACTCCCGTTCAGCCAGAACATAAAGCAGGAAAACGGAGCCTGGGCGAATGAGGAGAAGATGCACGTCAGAGTGGACGGCGATTCATACGATATGCTCATCAACGATCTTTCGCTGAAGGGAAAACACAATATATATAATTCAATGGCGGCGGCCATTGCCGGCAAGGTGATGAAGATCGACAACAAGTCGATCCGCGAATCACTGATGTCATTCGAAGGTGTGGAACACCGTATGGAAAAGGTGCTTTCGGTCGGAGGCGTACTCTATGTCAACGACTCGAAGGCGACCAATGTAAACTCGACCTGGTACGCCCTTGAGAGTGTCAAAACCCCTATCGTACTGATTCTCGGAGGCAAGGACAAAGGCAACGACTATGAGCCGATCTATGACCTCGTGAAGGAAAAGGTAAGGGCGATTGTATGTCTCGGCGTGGACAACAAGAAGATCCACGAGTGCTTTGATGACAAAGTACCGGTATATGAGACACTTTCAGCTGATGAATGCGTGAAGAAATGCGCTTCTATTGCAGTGGAGGGCGACACTGTGCTCCTCTCCCCTTGCTGCGCAAGTTTCGACTTGTTCGATAACTACGAGGACAGAGGGCGTCAGTTCAAGGAGGCTGTCAGAAAATTATAATATCCGGAGCGGGACGATGAGATTCAGAGTTAAAGGCGATAAGGTCATCTGGCTGCTGGTGCTGGTGTTCGCAATGATTTCAATCGTTGCGGTATTCTCATCAAGCACCTACCGCGCCAATGCCCAGGGAGTAGAGAAAACGACCATATTCTTTGAGCAGATCAAGTATGTGCTGCTCGGTTTCAGCGTGCTCCTATTCTGCTACATTGTTCCCCTGAGATGGTACAGGGCATTATCCTTCACTTTCTTCGGGGCATCCACCATTTTGCTGCTGATGACATTCATACCCGGGTTCCAAGTCAAGATGAACGGTGCCATACGAGGGGTCAGACTCTTCGGAATATCGTTCCAGGTATTCGAACTCGCCAAAGTGGGCCTGATAATGTACCTTGCCAAAGCGATAGAGTACTGGGAGGACAGTCTGGACACCTTCAAGGATTTTGCGCTGAAACTGCTTCTGCCGGTGGGTATAACCTGTCTGCTGGTTATGGCAAACAGCTTCTCATCCGCCATCCTTTTCGGCCTGATAAGTTTCCTGCTGATGTGGTTTATGGGTGTCAATTACAAGTACCTGCTCATATCCATAGGTGCCGCCCTCGGCGCTGTGATACTGATGTTCGGCATTTACGGTGCATTCTATGCCGGAAAACCCGCATCAGGAGAAGAGAAGGGTGCGGTGGAGAAACTCTTCAACCGATTCGGCACTGTTCAGCACAGGATATTGAGTTATAAGGAGGAGCTCAGTGGAAAATCCGAAGTGAATGAGGAGGAACTGACTCCCGAACAACTGCAGAAGCGTATGGATGAGAAGCGCCAGAGTGAAAATGCAAAAGTTGCCATTTCACAGGGCGGCCTGATAGGCAAAGGACCCGGGAAGAGCACGCAGAGGTATTCACTCTCAATGGCATTCTCTGATTTCATCTTCGCATTCATAGTGGAGGAATACGGACTGGTCGGCGGGACGCTGGTCATCCTGCTATATGTCATATTCCTGTTCCGCTGCATACGCATCGTGATGAAATGCCGGAAAACGTTTTCAGCCGCTCTCGTACTCGGGTTGGGATTCCTGATTACGATACAGGCTATGCTGCATATATATGTTAATGTAAGACTGCTTCCTATTACCGGGCATACTCTTCCGCTCATCAGCCATGGCGGCACAGCCTTTATGGTGCTGAGCGGAGCTTTCGGAATCATTCTATCCGTCAGTAAACAGCTTGACAAGCAGGAAGCGGAACAACTAATAACGGAGGAAACTGCAAATGAATAAACCGCGGATCATAATAAGCGGTGGCGGAACAGGAGGACATATTTTTCCTGCCCTCTCTATCGCTGATTCAATAAAAGCTGTCGAACCCGAGGCCGAGATACTGTTCGTGGGTGCTGAAGGCAGGATGGAAATGGAAAAAGTCCCGGCAGCCGGGTATCATATAAAGGGCCTGCCGGTGGCCGGACTTCAGAGAAAACTCACTCTGAGCAATTTTGCTCTGCCCTTCAAGGTGCTCAAAAGCATCAGGATGGCAGGAAGGATCGTGAAGGAATTCAAGCCGGATGTAGCTGTCGGAGTCGGCGGCTATGCCAGCGCGCCTATGCTCTGGAGCGCAGGTCACAAGGGAGTCCCCACCCTTATTCAAGAGCAGAATTCGTACGCCGGCCTTACAAACAAAATACTTGGGAAGCACGCAAAGCGGATCTGCGTCGCCTATGAAGGTATGGAAAAATTCTTTCCTGCCGACAGGATCATCCTGACTGGAAATCCTATCCGCAAGTCCATCAACCGTCCGACTGAGGAGGAGCGCCGCGAAGGATATGGATTCTTCGGGCTCGATCCCCAGAAGAAGACAATTTTTGTTGTCGGTGGCAGCTTAGGCAGCGGAACCCTCAACAACGCGATGAAGAAGTGGGTCGAGGAAAAAGCGAAAAGCGCAGATTATCAGGTCATCTGGCAAAGCGGACGATTCTACAGGGCTGGCATTGATGCATTCCTTGCCGACAGGAACCCCGGCAATGTCAGGAATTATGACTTCATAACAAGGATGGATCTGGCATTCGCAGTGGCGGACGTCATCATCTCCAGGGCCGGAGCGGGCACTATTTCGGAACTCTGCGTGGCAGGCAAGGCGACGATTTTCGTACCGTCGCCGAACGTGGCTGAAGACCACCAGACCCACAATGCAATGGCTCTTGTCAACAAGAACGCCGCATTGATGGTTAGGGACTGCGAGGCTGTTGAGAAACTTATGGACACAGCCGAGAAGCTTCTGGCTGATGAAAACAAAATCCGTTCGCTCGAAGAAAACATTCTCAAACTGGCACGCAAGGATGCCGGCGAAGTCATCGCAAAGGAGGTTCTTGCACTAATCGGAAAGTAGTCATGGCGGAATATTGCAATTATTATTTTATAGGTATCGGCGGCATCGGAATGAGCGCCATAGCAAGGTATTTCAATAATGCCGGCTTCAAAGTATCAGGATATGACCGCACCCCTTCCCCTCTCACCGCCAGGCTCGAGCAGGAGGGCATCAGCATACATTATGAAGACAGGCCGGACCTCATCCCGCAGGATGTGGAGTCCACCTTCGTGATATATACACCCGCCATCCCTGCAGACCTCGGCGAGATGCGCACAGTAATGGAAAAGGGGTACAATGTCTGCAAGCGCTCCAGGGCGCTGGGCGAAATCGCGCGCAGACAGAAGTGCCTCGCCGTCTCCGGCACACACGGCAAGACGACAACCAGCACTTTGCTTTCACACATCCTGACATCAAGCGGAGAAGGCTGCAACGCATTCCTCGGTGGCATTTCAAAGAATTATGACACTAACCTGCTGCTGAGCTCCAATCCTGTCCTCGTGGCGGAAGCAGACGAATTCGACCGTTCTTTCCTTCAGCTTTTCCCTGAAATCGCGGTGATAACAGCGACTGACGCTGACCATCTGGACATCTACAATGATCACCGACACGTGATCGAGGCTTTCGGCGAATTCGCTTCCCAGGTCAACGAAACCGGTGCCGTTATCATCAAGAAAGGCGTGGAAGTGCCGCGCGAGGGCATCAAGGCCAAAGTTTATTCATATTCTTATGACCAGCCGTGTGACTTCTACGCATCGGATATCGTGGCACTTGAGGGCGGATACTTCGATTTCACGGTCAACTCCCCGATGGGCAGAATCGAACATTGCAAAGTAGGTGTCCCAGGCTGGGTAAATGTAGAGAATGCCATTGCCGCATCAGCAGTCGCACTGCTGCACGGCACCACGCCGGAAAAGATCAGAGAGGCGCTTGCCACATTCACAGGAGTGAAGAGAAGGTTCGACATCCACGTCAACACGCCTTCAAAAGCTTATATCGATGACTACGCACACCACCCTAACGAGATCAAGGCGGCAATCAGTTCTATACGCAACATATTTGCCGGGAGGCACATCTGCGGCATATTCCAACCACATCTGTATACCAGAACGCGGGATTTTGCGGATGAATTCGCCAATGCCCTCAGCGGTCTCGACTCTCTGATAATGCTTCCGATTTATCCGGCCCGTGAAATGCCGATAGAAGGCGTGAACTCAGAGATGATCCTCGACAAAGTGACAATCACCGACAAGAGGATAGTTGCAAAGGAGGAACTCCTTGACACAATAAAAGGCCTTGACATCGACTGCCTCGTGACATTCGGTGCCGGCGACATAGACAGATTCATTAACCCTATTGAAGAATACATCAAGACAATATGCTGAAAAGAATCCTTCTAACCTCCCTGCTCTGCATCCTTACCGCCGGAGTGGGTTTCTGCTACTTCTTCTTTGCAGGCAGATATGCTGCTGAACGGTCCCGGACCGAGAAATGTACAGCCATCGACATAATTGTTGAAGACTCCCTCGAGAACAAGCTAATCTCCAGGGCCGATGTACTGGAAATGCTGAATGACAGTATAATAGGCACGAATCTGTCAAAACTTGACATCTATTCAATCGAAGAGGCCATACGCAATCACGGCGAGGTTCGTGGCGCAGAAGTCTATGACGACATGAGCGGCATACTTACCGTCAAGCTGATCCAGCGCAGGGCGGTAATACGTTTTGCAGGAGCAGGTGTGAGCTTCTATTCGGATTCCACCGGATTCATGTTCCCGATCTGCAATGCAGCCAACGTGCCTGTTGTGACCGGAAATATCCCGGTGAATTACTCCGAAGGACAGAAGGGTTATGCAGGAACAAAGTCGGAGTCGGAATGGATGGCCGGTATCATCAGGCTCGGCAGATACATTGAGAGCCACGACTACTGGCACCGGCAGATAGAGCAGATTGACATAGCTGAAAACGGTGACATCATGCTCTATACAAGGGACGCACGTCAGAACGTGATATTCGGCGACTGTCACGACATTGCCGGAAAGTTCTCAAAACTTGCTGCATTCTACAAGGGAATAGCGCCTCTAAAGGGTGCGGAGAATTACAAGACAGTGAATTTGAAATATAAGGATCAGATAATTTGCAGATAAAAATGGGCAATTTGATTACAGCAATTGATTTCGGCTCTTCCAAGATTGTCGTGGCCGTCGGCGAGAAGACCGCAAACGGCATACGCATCCGTTCCTGTAACAGCGCGCCTGTGACAGGTATCCGCGGAGGCGAAATCATAAATGACAAGAGGGTTGTGGACACCCTGCGCCCGCTGCTGCGCAAAGCGGAGGAAGAGTGCGGGGAAAGCATCGAAAGCGCGGTGATCGGCCTTTCGGGGAAATTCATCAGGAGCAAGGAGATTTCTGCACGCTCCTCAAGGATGGATTTTGACAAATATATCACGGAGGACGAGATAAAGGCCCTCTCCGCTGAGCAGTTCGACAAAGAGCTCGGAGAGGACGAGATGGTATTTGACGTTATCCCTCAGAAGTTCAACGTGGACGACCAGATAGGACTCGGCATTAACGATGTGGTCGGTATGAGAGGCGGAGTGATTGAAGGCTTCTTCAGGATGTTCTACGGCAAGGAGAAACTCTATTCCAGCCGTTGCAAGATTTTGGAGGAATGCGGACTGAAAGTCAAGAAATTCGTACTCTCCCCTATCGCATCGGCGGCAGCCGTCCTTACAAAGCAGGAGACAGAGAACGGCGTGGTGCTGGTGGATATCGGAAAGGGGCTTACAGAAATTGCGATAATCAAGGACAATATCGTCAGGGAAGTCGCCACTATACCATTTGCCGGCGAGTCTGTCACCAACGATATCAAGATTGTAACCAACCTTACCGGAGACTGGGCGGAGAGGGTCAAGATACGCTTCGGCGGATGCCTTGAGGAATACACTCCGGAAAACAAGCAGCTGGTGCTCCGCGGCGAGGACAATGTCGAGGAGGGCAGCGTTGAATTGAGCCTGCTCAACCGCATTGTAGAGGCCAGGATGAGCGAAATCCTGGATGCCGTGGATTATGTGATCGCAGGCAGCGGCTATGACGGGAAACTTCCTTCCGGCATAGTGATTACCGGCGGCAGTGGCTATATGGAGCACATCCAACAACTCGCCAAGGTACTTCTTGGCAGGAAGGTGCGTCTTGCCGCACCGCGCAGCAGCATCACTGCTGATTCGGCTATGACAGCCCTTGACGCTGATGCATCAACCGCTGTAGGGCTGGTAATAGAAGGCATTGCCGGGAAACTCTCATATACCAGGGAAAAACCAGTACAGAAAAAGACATCAGATGCGGAACAGTCCACAAAGCGCACCATCAAGCCTTTCGGTAGCATTTTCGACAGCTTCTTCGCTTCCGATGATGAAGATGACGAAAGCGTAGCGATGGAGCTCCGCGAAAAACGCGAGCGTGAAGCCCGCGAAAAAGAGGAGGCTAAGCGCAGAAAGAAGGAGGAGGACGAAAAACGCAAGGAGATGGAGCGCAAACTCAAGGAAGAGGAGAAAAAGCGCCGCGAAGAGGAGGAGAAGAAGCGTAGGGATGAAGAACGTATGGCGCGCGAACAGCAGCGCCAGATAAGGGCCGCGGCGGGAATGCAGGAGCCGGAACCTGAGATTGAGGAAGAGATTCAGCCTGAAAAAAACACAAAGACGGGAAAGGAGACTTTGCGTGACCGCGGAATGAAAGCGTTCAAAGGTTTTATCGGTGACCTTTTCACCGAAGATAATGACAAAGCTTAAGGACTATGGAAGAAGATTTTATACCTAAAGGCTGGCAGAGAAGAGCCAATATCATCACAGTCGTCGGTGCCGGTGGCGGAGGCGGGAATGCTGTGTCATATATGTTCAACAACGGCATAGAGGACGTGGATTTCGCGATCTGCAACACCGATGTTCAAGCGCTTGAAATGAGCAAGGTGCCGGTAAAGATACAGCTTGGCGAGATTCTCACCAAGGGTCTTGGAGCCGGAACCGATGCAATGGTGGGTCGCAAGGCAGCGCAGGAATCCATCGAGAATATCGAAAAACTGTTCAGCAGCAGCACCGAAATGGTATTCGTGACCTGCGGTATGGGAGGCGGAACCGGAACCGGAGCCGCTCCGGTCATAGCCGAGGCAGCACGCAAAAAAGGTCTCCTCACCGTAGGCGTAGTCACCATCCCGTTCAGGGATGAGGGCGAAGAGGCGCTATACAGGGCTGTGGAGGGTATCAAGGAACTGCACCGTCAGGTAGACAGTATCCTGATCATTGACAACCAGAAGCTCTACGAACTCTACGGAGACCTCGACGTGTTCTCCGCATTCCATAAGGCCGACGAAGTGCTCTGCACCGCAGTGAAGAGCATTTCCGACATCATCACGAAGGGCGGACACATAAACGCCGATTTCGCGGACGTGCGCAAAATAATGCAGAACAGCGGCGTCTCACTGATGGGTATCGGAACCGCGTCCGGACCTAACCGCGTGGAAGAGGCTGTCAACCAGGCCCTCTGCTCTCCGCTCCTTCAGGAACTTGACCTCAGCACTGCCAAGAACGCGCTGGTCAACATCACTAGCAGCAGTCCCGAGAGCGGCAAGGCGGCATCAATGTCGGAATTGTCACAGATAATGGACCTCATCAAGAGCAGGACCGGCAATACCGTGAACTTCAAGAGAGGTATCGTGCGCGACGAATCGATGGGCGACAGTATCAGCGTCACTCTCATAGCCACAGGCTTCGAGATGACACAGCTGCCTGTCATCGAAATCAGGAAAAAGAATATCATAGAGGTAAAATACGACGACTCCGCTTCCAAAAAAAGGAAGAGAGGTGTACCTTTGTGCCCTGAAGAGACTGAGAACATCACCAGCAAGCGCCGCGTGGCCGGCAAGCCTTCGCTGATTGTCGGGCAGCCGGAAGAGATTGCGGCACTCGAAAGCGAACCTGCATTTTACCGCAGGGAAAGGATTATCAACCTTCAGAAAGCTGAAAAAGAAAAGGAAAAAGAAGAATAATGAATATGGAAAAGAGAAGAGTGCGTTTCGCTCCGAGCCCGACCGGGCCGCTGCATATGGGCGGTGTAAGGACTGCATTGTACAACTATTTGTATGCCAAGCAGGTCGGTGGAGATTTCATACTCCGCATCGAGGATACAGACTCCACCAGGTTTGTACCCGGAGCTGAAGAATATATCATCGAGGCGCTCCGCTGGTGCGGAATTACGCCAAACGAAGGTGTGGATTCCGAAGGAAAGGTCGTGGAGGTCCCGTCGGAACAACATCCGCACGCCCCTTACCGTCAGAGCCAGCGCCGCGGCATTTACCGCAAATACGCTGACGAACTGATAGAGAAAGGTTATGCCTACTATGCATTCGACACCGCGGAGGAACTTGCGGCAATGCGAACTGCGGCAGAGGCCGAAAAACGCACTTTCATATACAACTGGGAGACCCGCGGATCGCTCCGCAACTCCCTCACCCTTCCGGAAGAAGAGGTTGAGCGCCTCATCAGGGAGACAAACAACTGGACCATCAGATTCAAGATCCCGGAGAACAGAACCATTGTGATGGACGACCTTATCAGAGGTCATATCGAAGTGAACAGCAATACCCTGGACGACAAAGTGCTCTGGAAGAAGGCGGATGAACTGCCGACTTACCATCTCGCCAATATCGTCGACGACCACCTGATGGAGGTGACGGATGTCATCCGCGGCGAGGAGTGGCTTCCTTCCCTCCCGCTCCACTATCTGCTCTACGAGGCATTCGGATGGCAGGACGTTCAGCCGAACTTCGCTCACCTCTCCCTCCTTCTCAAGCCGGACGGGAAAGGCAAATTGAGCAAACGTGACGGCGACAAGCTCGGATTCCCGGTATTTCCGCTCAGATGGGTCAATGCGGAGGGCGAAGTGACACGCGGTTACCGCGAGGACGGATACTATCCGGAAGCATTCGTGAATCTTCTCGCAATGCTCGGATGGAACCCGGGAACCGAACAGGAACTCTTCAATCTGGATGAACTCGCGCAGGCATTTTCCATCGACAGGGTGGTGAAATCGGGCGCGCGATTCAATCCCGACAAGGCGAAGTGGTTCAACCAGGAATATCTCCGCAAGCGCACCACAGCTCAGCTCGTGACTGAATTCCGTGACCTCAACGGCGAAAAGGTCTCAGGATATGATGACGCATTCATCGGGAAGGTGCTGGATATGATGAAGGAGAGAGCCCATTTCGCATATGAACTCTGGGACCTCACAGGTTTCTTCTTCGAGGCTCCGCAGCAGTACGACGAGGCTTCCGTCAACAAGTTCTGGAAGGACGAGGTCAAGGAGATCATCCCGGAGGTGCGCGGATATGTCGCAGGGCTGGAGCCGTTTGACAAGGAGACAATCGAGAACGGACTGCACGAACTCATCACAACCAACGAATGGCCGATGGGCAAGGTGATGAACACCCTCCGCCTCTTCCTTGTAGGCGTATCCAAAGGCCCGGGCATCGCCGATATGATGGACGTGCTCGGCAAGCAGGAAGTACTCACAAGAATTGACAACGCTATATCAAAACTCGGATAACATTATGGCAAAGACAATCGGAATGGCGTCTGATCACGCCGGATATGAAATGAAGGAGGCCCTCAAGCCTATGCTCACTGAAATGGGCTATGAAATCAAGGACTTCGGAACACATTCCACCGAAAGTATGGACTACCCTGACTCCGCACATCCGCTCGGATATGCGGTAGAGAACGGAGAGGTCTGCTGCGGCATTGCCATCTGCGGGTCCGGCAACGGCATCTCGATGACCCTCAACAAGCATCAGGGCGTACGTGCCGCTCTTTGCTGGAATCCGGAGCTCGGAGCGCTCGCGAAGCAGCACAACAACGCCAATGTACTCTCCCTTCCTGGCCGTTTCATCTCACTTGAGATGGCGCAGGAGATTGTAAAGGCATATTTAGCAGCCGAATTTGAAGGCGGCCGTCATCAGCGCAGGATCGACAAGATCCCCTGCAAATAATGGCTGAGCCATATTTCCTGCTCGAAGGATGCCCCGTAGAAGGGATGACCGAGTTTCTGGAAAGTCATCTCTCCGGTGATATCGCCGACTATCCCGGCGGTATCGTCATACCTATGGACAAGCCGCTGCGCTGGACCTCAGCCGACCTGGTGAGGAAGGTAAAGTTCCAGTTGCAGAGGATTTTCCATCACAAGGGTCTGAAGGTGGGCCATGCGGGGACGCTGGACCCGCTGGCTACCGGAATGCTCATAATCTGCGTTGGCAAGGCGACCAAGATCGCTGAGGAACTGCAGGCGCACGAAAAGGAATATGTCACGACCGTGGAGTTCGGCGCAAGCACGGCGTCATTCGATCTGGAACAACCGGTGGATCGGTTCTTCCCTTATGAGCACATTACCCGCGAGGGCGTGGAGGAAGCTCTGAAGAGTTTCATAGGAGAGCAGGAGCAGGTGCCTCCCATATTCTCCGCCAAGATTATCGGAGGTCTCAGGGCCTATGAATACGCCCGCGCCGGAGAACCTGTGGAACTCAGGAAATCCCTGATTACAATCAAAGATATCGAAATTCTGGACTGGCACGAGGCCGGGGATGCCGTGCCCGAGAAGGAACGCGCATCCGAGAAGGACCTCAGCGAAGTCCGTCACGTGCACAATTATCACACAGCCGTTACTGCTTCCGATGGGTCGCGGCCGGCAGTCACAATCCGCATAAGATGCAGCAAGGGAACGTATGTACGCTCCATCGCGCGTGACCTGGGCCTTGCGATGGACAGCGGTGCGTATCTGACCGCACTTCGCCGCACCGCATCAGGGCCGTTCAGGCTTGACTGATCTATTTCTTTTTTGATTTCGGAGCACAGATGACCACGGCGTTGGCGACTGAGCGTTCGCCAGCCGCATCGAATGCACCGTTGTCGCAAGGATGGTTGACGATCTCCCCTTTCACCACCATCGCGGAGGAGCCGCCGCCGTCAAGATTGATGGCATCGGTGCAGCCTAGCCACAGCATTATCTTTTGCAACTCCGGAACCGATACGCCCGCCGACTGATTCGTCCTGCCGTCCACCACTACGAATACCTTGGACCCGTTCTTCCTGACTCCGGCTGCGGTACGCGGATGGCGCGCAGTATTGAAGGATGAATTTTCAACCGCATCGCATCCGCCGCCGACAAGAAGCATCGGACCTGCGCTGAGCACATCTTCAGCGGAAATGCAGTCCTCCCACTCCGGATCATCCGAAACTGCCTTTATGACCTCCGCCTTCCTGCCCCTTAGCGCCAGCGATCCGGCTTCCTTTATCTTACGCGTATATGTAGAGCCGGATGACGCGTTGACTCCTGTCTGCTCACCGTCCACTCTGACGTAAGTATTGGCTCCATACGGAGCTTTCATCTTGAAGAACGAACCGTTCACAGCTGCGACCGCCCCGCTCTTCGAAGTCAGCGCGGTGGTGCGCTCGAGAGTCCCGGCTTCGGAGTTGATGACATCGGCGCGACGGCCGCGGGAGACGACCAGCACGGAAACAAATTCGTTCGCACCGAAGAGATTGCCTTCATCGAAATGACACTGCCTGAGCGTGACACCCCTGCAGACACGGCTTTCGGTCCATTTTCCGTTAATGAATACCGTTGAATCATCCTGAGCGAAGCAGGGTATGACGCATAGCATCGATGCTATGAGGACTGTGATACGTGGTGTGAAATGCATATCTATTACTTTTTCGAATCCTTTGACTTTGAATCTTTGTGATATACCCAGTCGGGATATGTCAATTTCGGCATCAATGCTACGATGTCATGCTGGCGGCCGGACATATATCGGGTCCTGTTGACCGGCTTCCTGGTCAGCGGGCTCGGTAAGCAGGCCACTATCAGCGCCGACTGATTCTGATTGAGTCTGGCTGCCGGAATGTCGTAGTATGTCCTTGCGGCCGCCTCAATGCCATATAGGCCCTTACCGGTCTCCACGACATTGAGGTAAACCTCCATTATTCTCTCCTTCCCCCATATCTTCTCAATCAGGACGGTATAGTAAGCCTCGACAGCCTTGCGCCACCAGTTGTCTCCGCAGAATGTGAATACGTTCTTGGCGGTCTGCTGGGAAATGGTGCTGCAGCCTCGGATCTTCTTGCCCTTTTCGACGTGGGCCTTGTACATTATCTTCAACTCTTTGGTGTCAAAGCCGTTGTGCTCCGGAAAGCGGTTGTCCTCGCTCGCTATTGCGGCCTTGATGACATTCGGAGACATCTCCTCAATCGGAACCCATGGATGGACAGTGTGGAAATTCTCCTCGTGGCGATATACCGCAGCACGTTTGAACATAAGCGGAGTATAGCGAACAGGGATATACTTAAGGGCAACGACCCAGAGGACACTGAGCGCTATGAGCGCCAGCGGCAGTTTGATAAAGAGTCTCTTCTTCCAACGTTTCATAACGACACAAAGGTATTAAATTATTGGCATACTATTTGAGCCGACAGGTGCGTTTTAGATTAAAATCACACCTATATGAAAAGAAATATCATTATTGTTCTAGTTTCCGTGCTTCTGAGCGCACTGACGGCATTGCTTGTGGTCAGATTGTCATTACCGAAATCCTACAAGACGGATGACAGCGGCCAGCCGAAGCGTGTCAGTCTGGCAGTCTCCGACTATCCTGATTTCACATACGCTGCGGAAAACTCCGTGGACGCAGTGGTATATGTCGAAGTGACGGTAAGAAGCCAGCAGCAGGAAATGCTCGATCCGTTCCTCAAGTTCTTCTTCGGAGACCAGTATAACGGACAGGGCCGTGAAAGAGTCCAGCAGGGCAGCGGTTCGGGCGTCATCATCCGTCCGGACGGCTATATCGTGACCAACAACCACGTGGTAAGCGGCGCAACGGAAATCGTCGTCACCCTCAACAACAATAAGACCTACCCGGCCACAATTATCGGAACTGACCCTGCAACTGACGTTGCAATCATCAAGATCGAACCTGAAACTGATCTTCCTGCAATAGAATTCGCTGATTCAGACAATCTCCGCCTCGGCGAATGGGTCCTTGCCATAGGCAGCCCGCTCGGCAAGGAACTCCAGTCAACCATAACCGCCGGCATCATCAGCGCCAAAGGCCGTTCTATGCCGAATTACACCGGCGAATTCAAGATCGAATCATTCATCCAGACCGATGCCGCAGTCAATCCGGGCAACTCCGGCGGAGCACTCGTGACCAAGGACGGACTGCTTGCCGGTATCAATACCGCAATCGTTTCAACCACAG
Organism: Bacteroidales bacterium; assembly: GCA_045601245.1. GTDB lineage: Bacteria > Bacteroidota > Bacteroidia > Bacteroidales > UBA932 > Cacconaster. Next base: position 97,231 of record JAZRZH010000001.1, on the reverse strand, counting down.
GATCATATGCCGGATATTCATTTGCAGTGCCCGCAAACATCGTCCGCAAGATTGCCGACGACCTTATGGACTATGGCTCTGTCAAGAGAGCGAAACTCGGCGTGACAATGAGCGCCATCACCGCAGAAATGGCCAGGGAATACAATCTTAACACCCTCGAGGGCGCCTATGTCCACTCTGTCGCTCCTGGCAGCTCAGCCGACATAGCCGGCATCCAGGCCGGAGATATCATCGTGGCAATAGATGCCACCGCCATCAGAACTCCGGCAGCACTTCAGGAGAAGGTCAATGGCTACCGTCCCGGCGACAGCATCAAGGTGGAGGTGGTCAGAGGCGGCACTACAATCGAAATCCCGCTGACATTCACCGAAGAACAAAATGTCGAGATAAGCAGGATGTAAGAATCTGTTTTGCAATCAGATTCTATATTATTTCTTGTTTCCGAATTTTATAAAATTCGAAGAAACCAGAACTATCATAATGGCTGCAGTCACAGCGATTGCGGTCATTATCATTCCTGCACCTACCGCAAGGCCGACAACGGCCGTAATGAATATGCAGGCTGCGGTCGTGAGGCCGGAAACCTCTCCGTCACCATTCTTGATAATCAGGCCAGCTCCGATGAAACCGATACCGGTCAGGACCTGCGCGGCAATTCTGCCCGGATCTCCGTTGTGGAGGTCGGTATTGGTCTGACATATATATATTGATACCAGCATCGCGAGAGTTGAGCCGAGGCAGATGAGCGTGAAAGTGCGGAGGCCTGCCGGATGTTTGTGAATCTGGCGTTCCACGCCGATGCAGGCACCAAGAAACAGGCTTATGAGAAGTCTTGTGAGAGCGATTTCTTCAGTAATTGCCATTTTGATGAAACTTATTTGCAAAAAATTCGTATAAGTAAACGTTTTCGCATCCGTCCGCCATATAACGGACGATGCTCAATGGCAAATTTATTTAAAAAAGCGACAATAAATGAAACTTTCACAATTCAAGTTCGATCTTCCGGAAAACCTTATTGCAAAATATCCGTCCGAATACCGTGACGAATGCCGTATGATGGTGCTCCATAAGGATACCGGAGAAATCGAGCACAGGATTTTCAAGGATATCATCGAATATTTCAAGCCGCACGACCTATTTGTATTCAACGACGCAAAAGTCTTCCCAGCAAGGCTCTGCGGCAACAAGGAGAAGACCGGCGCGGAGATCGAGGTCTTCCTGCTCCGCGAACTCAACCACGAACAGCACCTCTGGGACGTTCTTGTTGACCCTGCCCGCAAAATCCGAATCGGCAACAAGCTCTATTTCGGAGAAAATGATGCCCTTGTTGCAGAGGTTATTGACAATACCACATCCCGCGGCCGCACCCTCAGGTTCCTTTTTGACGGCACCGACGAAGAGTTCCGCACAATCCTCTATCAGCTCGGCGAGCTCCCGGTACCTAAGTGGATCCGCCCTCACGCTGAGGAGATCGACACCGACCGCTTCCAGAACATATTCGCCAACCCTGAGCACGAAGGTGCAGTAGCCTGCCCCGCAGCGGGATTGCATTTCAGCAAGATACTCTTCAAGAAAATGGAGCTCAACGACATCGACACCACCTGCCTCACGCTCTATATGGGCAACGCCCATTTCCATCAGGTGGATGTGGAGGACCTCTCCAAGCACAAGATGGACTCCGAACAGATGGTCATCACCGAAGAGACAGCTGACACCGTCAACAATGCGAAGCGAAACGGCCACAAGGTCATCGCGGTGGGCATCACGGTGATCCGCGCCCTTGAGACGTATGTGACCACTACGAAGGAGATCCGGCCTTTCGACGGATGGACCAACAAGTTCATCTTCCCTTCATACGACTTCTCCATCCCTGACGCCCTTGTCACTAACTTTCATCTGCCGCTCTCAACGATGCTGATGAACGTTGCCGCTTTCGGTGGTTACGAAAATGTAATGAAAGCGTACAAGGAGGCCGTCGAGCAGGGATACCAGTTCGGCGATTACGGAGATGCGATGCTGATTATTTAATTTTTCCGCAGAATCCGTTTTTCTGGCAAAGGACCAAAAACGACAATTGCCGTTTTTAGTTCGTCCCTAATGAATCATACTCCATATATTCGTCCGAAAAAGCGAATATATGGAGTATGGTTTTTTAGTGCGCGCAGTCGCACTCGGGAAAGTGTTCGCATACAGATGCGCCGAAGGAAGGAAAATTATAGAGCTGGCCGGAGGTCCGGAGGAGGTGTTCGACCTGGGACGCGAAGGGTTGAAGCAGCTTATGCCCTACGGAGGGGAGACGGTGGACAGGATAATGGATCCGTCGCTGCTCGAATGGGCCGAAGCCGAAGTGGAATGGATTGGAAAATACGATATCAAGGCACTATATTATGAAGATGAGACATATCCGGCAAGACTGAGGCAGTGTTACGACGCACCGCTTGTGCTGTTTTACAAGGGATGTGCAGGCCTAAATCCTGAACGCGCCCTGGCCGTAGTAGGGACTCGCCGTTCGACATTTCAGGGCCGCAGCGTCTGCGATGAGATAGTCCGCGCCATGTCCGGACTCGCGAAGCCGCCCGTCATTGTCAGCGGCCTTGCCTTCGGTATAGATGCCACCGCCCATAAGGCCGCGCTGGAAGCCGGTCTGCAGACAATAGCGGTCATTCCGACGGGGCTGGACTGTATCTATCCCGCCCAGCACCGGGACCTGGCGCTGCAAATCATCGGACAGGGGGCGCTGGTGACGGATTTCCCGCGCACGACCTATGCGCAGAAGGCGCATTTCATAAGGAGGAACCGCATCATAGCGGGAATGTCGGACGCCACTCTGCTGGCGGAATCGTTCGCCAGGGGAGGCGGCCTGATCACCACGGGACTCGCAAACTCGTATGACAGGGAGGTTTTCGCTATCCCGGGCCGTGTCACCGACCGTTCGTTCGCAGGATGCAACGATTTAATCAAAAAGAATCTGGCTCACCTCACCACGGACGCATCGGACATCCTGTCCCTGATGGGCTGGGAGGATTCGCCGAAGCGTGCCGCACATCGGGAACCGGAACCCGAACTGGAATTCCCCGAGGGCAGCGACCGGAGAAAAGTGGCGGCCATCCTCCAGGAGGATTCCCCGCGCGATTTCGAGGAGATACTCTCGCTGTCGGGAATCCCGTTCAACGAACTGACCCCTCTCCTGCTGGAAATGGAGCTGGAAGGCAGAATCATTACGGTTCAGGGACGCAGATATGCCCTCAGACGATAAAGACTGAAAAAATTAATATCTTTGTCGGATGCATTGAAACGCATATATGATGGAATTCATAGACACCCACTCCCATATATATGACGAGGCCTTCGATGAAGACAGGGCTGAAACCGTGGCGCGCGCGGCGGCCGAAGGGGTCCGCACACTGATAATGCCGGGCATCAGTTCGTCCGTCTACGGCAGAATGCTCGAATGTGCCGACGCATACCCCGCTACGGCATTCCCCTGCACAGGGCTTCATCCCACCGACGTGGCGGGGAACTGGAAAGAGGAGATGGATTTCGTGCGGGATCACCTTTACGACAGGAAATTCCTGGCCATCGGCGAGATTGGGCTGGACTTCTACTGGTCCGACGAGTTCGCCGCAGAGCAAAGGCGTGTCTTCGCGGAGCAACTTGAAATCGCTGCAGCGGAAAGTTTGCCCGTGCTCATCCACAGCCGCAACGCCACCGAAGCGGTGTTCGAAGTATTCGAGGATGTCCGCGGCATCGGGATGAAGGGTATCTTCCACGCTTTTTCTGGTAGTTATGAGACATATAAACGGTGCCTGACCTATGGAGACTTCAAGTTCGGCATTGGCGGTGTATGCACATACAAAAATGCCGGGATAGCGGAAGTCCTCTGCAGGATGTCGATGCAGGATATCGTGCTGGAGACTGACTGTCCATGGCTCACCCCGGTCCCGCACCGCGGGAAACGCAACGAAAGCTCCTATGTCAGAGTCATTGCCGACAAGGTGGCGGCCCTCAGGGGTATCCCCGTAGAGGAAGTGGCAGCCTCAACCACATCAAACGCAAGAAAACTGTTCAATATATGAAAGAGTCCATACTCCTGATCTATACCGGCGGCACCATCGGTATGAAGCAGGACCCCGAAACCCTGCTTCTGAACCCCTTCGACTTCTCGCAGATCAGCGACGAAGTACCGGAGATCAACAGATTCGGATATAATATCAGCACCTATTCTTTCGACCCGGTCATAGATTCATCCGATGCGAAGCCGGAGTTCTGGGCGCGCATTGCAAATGTCATCCGCGACAATTATGACAAATATGACGGATTCGTGGTCCTCCACGGCACCGATACGATGGCCTACTCGGCCTCGGCGCTGAGCTTCATGCTTCAGGGGCTCCGGAAAAGCGTGGTTTTCACCGGAAGCCAGCTGCCTATCGGGATGCTGAGGACGGACGGACGCGAGAATCTGATTTCAGCCATCGAGCTGGCGGCCGCTAAGGGCCCGGACGGAGAGGCTATGGTCCCGGAAGTCTGCGTATGCTTTGAGAACAGGCTTTACCGCGGCAACCGAACGACAAAATACAACTCCGAAAACTTCAGTGCCTTCAACAGCCCGAACTACCCCGTTCTGGCCGAGATCGGAATCCACGTCAGGTACGACCTCAATGCCATCAGGAGGCCGGACCCTGAGGAAGGTGCATTCTGCGTGAACACTGATATGGATACAAACGTGGCACTGCTGAAAATATTCCCGGGAATGACGGAGAGCTATGTGGAAAGTGTCCTTTCGACGAAAGGCCTGCGTGCCGTGGTGCTGGAGACCTTCGGCTCGGGAAACGCCCCGGCCCTGCCGTGGTTCCTTGAAAGAATACGCAGATGTGCCGACAGCGGCATAGTAATCGTAAATGTTACGCAGTGTCAGGCGGGCAGTGTAGACATGGGCACTTATGCCAATGGTGCCATTCTGGAAAATGCCGGGGTCATCAGTGGCGATGACATCACCACAGAATGTGCAATCACGAAACTCTTCCATCTTCTTGCAAAATATGACAATTCCGAAGAGGTCAAAAAATGTATGCAGAACTCTCTGCGCGGAGAAATTTCAAGGAAATAATTAGTTTTTCTAAAAAAAATGACTAAATTGCAAGATGTTTATAAGACCATAAAACCAAGGCAATATTTATACAAATCACTGTTTAATAACTAATTACTAAAAGAACTTATGAAAAAAATTTTCATGTTTTTGGCAGTAGTCGGCGTTATGGCGATTTCTGCTCAGTTCCAGACAGCAAATGCTCAGGAGCAGCCGGAAGCAGCTGCGACTGAGGAAGTTGTTGCTACAGCAGCAGACGAAGCAGCCGCTGAAGAAGTCGCTGAAGAAGTTGCTGATCCATTTGCAGCAGGTCAGAGCGACCAGCCTCTCCACCAGCAGCTCAAGAAACTCTTCATCGAAGGTGGTGCAGGTTTCATGGCAACGGTTCTCCTCTGCCTTATCTTCGGTCTTGCTATCGCAATCGAAAGAATCATCACCCTCAGCCTTGCTCAGACAAACACCAAGAAGCTCCTCGCAAAGGTTGAAGACGCTCTCCAGAACGGTGGCGTTGAAGCTGCAAAGGACGTTTGCCGCAACACCCGCGGTCCGGTAGCAAGCATTTTCTATCAGGGTCTCATGAATATGGATCAGGGCGTTGAAATGGCTGAAAAGTCAATCATCTCCTACGGTTCAGTTCAGATGGGTCAGTTGATGAACGGTATGTCCTGGATTTCCCTCTTCATCGGTATCGCACCTATGTTGGGATTCATGGGTACTGTCATCGGTATGATCCAGGCATTCGACGCAATCGAAGTTGCAGGTGATATCAGCCCGACCCTCGTCGCAGGAGGTATGAAGGTTGCGTTGATCACCACAGTCGGCGGTCTTGTTGTCGCTATTATCCTTCAGATTTTCTACAACTATCTCGTATCAAAGGTTGACTCCATCACCATCGATATGGAAGATGCTTCAATCTCTTTGGTTGACCTTCTTGTTAAGTATCAGAAATAATTTTAAATCAGCAAATTATGAAAATTTGGAAATACATTGAGTATGTCCTTCTCATTCTCTCGCTGATTATCTTCATCGTCTTCTTCGTTGTCAACCCGACAACTACGGATAACGCGATGCTTGATGGCTATCTCGGATGGGCCTATGCTCTCCTGGCCGTCTCTTTGATACTCGCGCTCGGATTCCCTCTCATAAAGGCATTCAAGAGCAAGAAGGGCATTATCGGTCTCATCGCCCTCGTAGTCGGTGTGATCGTAGTATGCGGCGGTATCTATATGATCGCTCCGGGCAATGCTATTGACGTGAACACAGCCACCACTCCGGCTACGTTCAAGTTCACCGATGCGGCGCTCTATCTTACATATTTGTTCATTGCCGCTTCATTGGTGGCAGTAGTATGGGGCATCATCCGCTCCGCAATTAACGGCAAATAATTTAGTATGGCTTCAAAAAAGACTCCTGAAATCAACGGTGGATCAATGGCGGATATCTCATTCCTCATGTTGATATTCTTCTTGATGGTTACCACTATGGACAAGGAAGAAGGTCTGTCAAGACGTCTTCCGCCGCTCCCTGCTGAAGATCAGAAGGTAGAGGACCAGAAAGTCAACCGTCGAAATATCATCCAGGTCAAGATCAATGCCAGTGACAGACTTTTCGCCGGAAATGAGATGATGGATGTCAGCCAGCTGAAAGACAAAATCAAGGAGTTCCTCACAAACCCTACAGATGACCCTAACCTTCCTGAAAGGGAAATGAAGGAAATCGAAGGTTTCGGAACCTATCCTGTATCCAAGGGTGTGATTTCTCTGCAGAACGACCGCGGTACCACATACAGCAAGTACATTGAAGTTCAGAACGAACTCATCCGCGCTGTCAATGAGATCCGTGACGAATTCGCAGTTCAGAATTACGGCAAGAAGTACGCGAAACTTGATGAAGAACGTCAGGAAATCGTACGTAAGGCAGTCCCTCAGAACATCTCTGAGGCTGAACCTAAGGATGTCAAGAAAAACTAATTGGAGGATTCAGTATGGCTAAATTCATCAAAAAGGAAAAAGGTGACACCCCGGGCATCAGCACGGCGTCCCTCCCGGATATCGTGTTCATGATTCTGATGTTCTTTATGGTTTCCACAAGTATGCGCCAGACCGACCGCAAGGTCAAGGTTGTTGTGCCTGCAGCTTCTGAAATCGCAAAGCTCGAAAGAAAGGATCTTGCATCTTATATCTTCATCGGTGAGCCTACAAGCCAGTATCAGGCACAGTACGGTACTGACTCCCGTATCCAGCTCAACGACTCTTTCAGAACAATCGATGATATCCGCGACTTCATCGCATCAGAGCGTGAAAACCTCAGTGAAGCTGACCGTCCGTTCATGACAGTTTCAATCAAGGCAGACAAGGATACCCGCATGGGTATCATCACAGACGTCAAGCAAGAGCTTCGTCGCTGCTCGGCATTGAAAATTATGTATGGTGCGCGTAAAGCTAACTAACGATAGATTTTTCAAGGAAAGGGTGGCCTTAGAGTCACCCTTTCTTTTATATTTCAATAGACCATGAAAAAATTGTTGAAAACTCTGGCAGTAATAGCTGCGTTGACTTTTTCTGTTTCATCCTTCGCCGCCAGGAAAGCAAAATATGTATTCCTGTTCATTGGCGACGGTATGAGTTTCTCCAGTGTCTCCATGGCAGAAGCCTATCTCGCACAGGAAAGAGGGGTCATCGGAAATGACCCTCTGACATTCACTCAATTCCCCATTCTGGGAATGGCTACAACATATTCAGCAAGCAACCCCATCACCTGCTCTTCAGCAGCCGGCACTGCGCTTGCCACAGGTTCGAAAACAAAGAATCTTCTGCTTGGCGTGGCTCCAGATTCCACTACCAAGCTTAAGAGCATAGCATATAAACTCCACGATGCCGGGTACAAGATTGGCATCACAACATCAGTTCAGATCAATCATGCCACACCTGCGGCTTTCTACGGTCATAACAAGAGCCGCAATGCATATTATGAGATCGGCAAGGAACTCCCGCTCACAGGATTCGAATTCTTCGGAGGAGGCGGATTCCTGCAGCCGAACGGCAAGGACAAGAAGCAACCTTCGCTCTACATCGACGTAGAGAAAAACGGCTATACTGTAGCACGCGGTATCGAGGATTTCAAGACGAAGAAATGCGGTAAGATGATGCTTACTGCAGCTGAAAACAGCGATGAGGTACTTCCTTACGCACTCGGACGCAAGGACACCGACCTCACCCTCGCCCAGGTCGTTGACGCCGCCATCCAGGTGGTTGACAACAAAAAAGGCTTCTTCATTATGGCTGAAGGCGGCAAGATTGACTACGCAGCCCACAGCAACAACACCATAGGCACCATCACCGAGATAATAGATATGGACGAAGCGGTGAAAGTTGCGCTGGATTTCTACAACAGACATCCTAAAGAGACTCTCATCATCATCACCGCCGATCACGAGACAGGCGGCGTGAGCCTTGGTGCAAAGAAAGGCTATATCTATGACCTCACCGTGTATGACGGCATCAAGGAAAATGCGTCAACCACCAAGGTGGACGAATATATGAGCGACAAGGTCGTTATGAAGGAGCAGTCCGAAAAGGCACACATCGGCTGGACAACCACCTCGCACTGCGGCGGCGCTGTCCCTGTCTGGGCTATCGGCTGCGGCAGCGATCTCTTCGCCGGACGTCAGGACAACACGGACATCCCTAAGAAGATATTCAAAGCGATGGGAGTCACATTCTAGACAATAAAACAACAATATAAAAATGAAACGAATCAAAGCAATTCTCGCAGAAACGCCGGGACAGGAGGTCCTGGTGAAAGGTTGGGTAAGGACAAAGAGAGGTAACAAGAACGTAGCGTTCATAGCTCTCAATGACGGTTCGACGATCAATAATATCCAGATCGTATGCGACCTTGCGAATTTCAGCGAGGATACTATGAAACAGATAACCACCGGTGCCTGCCTGGCTGTCAAGGGTACGCTGGTGGAGTCAATGGGAAGCGGCCAGGCTGTGGAAGTACAGGCAAAGGAGATCGAAGTGCTCGGTACCGCGGATCCGGATACATATCCGCTTCAGAAGAAGGGCCACAGCATGGAATTCCTCCGCGAAATAGCGCATCTGAGACCGCGCACCAATACTTTCGGCGCAGTTCTCCGCATCCGCCACGCAATGGCCTTCGCCATCCACAAGTATTTCAATGACCACGGATTCTTCTACCTCCACACCCCTCTGATCACAGCATCGGACTGCGAAGGAGCCGGCGAGATGTTCCAGGTCACCACACTCGATCCGGACAACCTCCCGCGCACAGAAGACGGCAAGGTGGATTACAGCCAGGATTTCTTCGGCCGTCACACATCCCTCACCGTGAGCGGACAGCTCGAGGGTGAGCTCGGAGCCACAGCTCTTGGAAACATATATACATTCGGCCCGACATTCCGCGCCGAGAACTCCAACACCCCTCGCCATCTTGCAGAATTCTGGATGGTCGAGCCGGAGATGGCCTTCTATGACGTGACCGACCTTATGGACCTCGAAGAGGACTTCATAAAATACCTCGTACAGTACGCTCTCGACAACTGTATGGATGACCTTCAGTTCCTCAACAAGATGATCGATCCCGAGCTTATCGAGCGCCTGCAGGGCGTAGTGAAGACTGATTTCGTACGCCTTACTTATACCGAAGGCATCGACATCCTGCTCAAGAGCGGACAGAAGTTCGAGTTCCCTGTCAGCTGGGGTGTTGACCTCCAGAGCGAGCACGAGAGATATCTCGTGGAGAAACATTTCGGCAAACCTGTCATCCTTACCGACTATCCTAAGGACATCAAGGCATTCTATATGAAGCAGAACGATGACGGCAAGACCGTCCGCGGCACCGACGTGCTCTTCCCTAAGATCGGTGAGATCATCGGCGGATCGGAACGCGAATCATCACTCGAGAAACTCAACACCCGCATCGAGGAGCTCAAGATGGACACCACCAATCTCTGGTGGTACATCGATACCCGCCGCTTCGGCACCTGCCCTCACAGCGGATTCGGCCTCGGTTTCGAAAGACTCCTTCTCTTCGTGACAGGTATGGCCAACATCAGAGACGTCATCCCGTTCCCTAGAACACCTAAGACAGCTGAATTCTAAAATATGCTTATCATCGGTATCGCCGGCGGAACCGGCTCAGGCAAGACGACAGTGGCAAGGAAACTTGCTGAGAGACTCGACAACCACGTAGTCGTGGTGTCACAGGATTCGTATTACAAGGATCAGAGCCACCTGCCTCTCGAAGAGCGCCAGAAACTCAATTTCGACCATCCTAATGCGATTGATTTCGATCTTCTGGTCGAGCAGTTGAGGGAGCTCAAGGCCGGCCGTGACATCGAGCAGCCGGTGTATTCGTACATCACCTGCTCAAGGTCCACGACAGAAACCGTGCATCTCTCCCCTGCTCCCGTCATCATTGTGGAAGGTATCCTTATCTTCACCTGCAAGAAACTTATGGACGAGATGGATATCAAGGTCTATGTGGATGCCGATGATGATGACCGCCTTATGCGCGTAATCGCCAGGGACATTGTGGAGCGTGGCAAGAACGTTGACTGGGTGATGGACCGCTACAGGAAGACCGTCAAGCCGATGCACCTGCAGTTCATCGCACCGAGCAAGCGCGACGCCGATATCATTGTACCTCAGGGCGGCCACAACAAAGTGGCGATCAATATGCTTACCGCAACCATCGAAAAGGCGCTGAAGGAAAAGGGTATCAATGTTTGACAACAGGAACGGAGAAGAGAAACAGGCCGGATTCTGGGCGACGGTGGTCTTCCACCTTTCGGTACTGATTATATTGCTCTTGGTCTCAATCGGCTCGATCGCAGACCAGGAGTCTTCTTTTGTACTTGACTTCTCAAAGCAGGAAGAGATTGAGAAGGAAGAAAAACAGATAGAACTCAAGGAGCAGGCAAAGGAGGAACTGGACCGCCTGCTCGGCGCAATGCCGAAACAATCAGTGCGCAACGTCGCGGTGGATGCCGGAGAGAAACTGAAGGACAACCGCGGAAAAACAGGATCGGATGTCTATAAAGAAGCTGCAGAACTGCAGAAACGTCTCGACGCATCGAAGCGCGAGGCTCTCAAGGAGCAGAATGCGGCCGACGCCGTGGATATGAACGACGGCGATGACAACTCCGAGAAGGAGCAGGTCCAGACCTACAAGGGCCCTTCCGTGCTTACCTATAGGCTGGACGGCCGCAAGGCCAGCTATCTTCCCGTCCCTGCATACAAAGGCTATGGCGGCGGCGATGTCTATGTTACAATCTGGGTCAATCAGAAAGGCCGCGTAGTCAAGGCACAGATCAATGAATCAGCCTCCACCCGCGACTCGCTGCTTTGGGAATTCGCCCTCGAAGCGGCCCGACGCTCCCGCTTCTCATCAAGCACCTCCGCTCCAGCCCAGCAGCAGGGCGAGATCGTCTACAGGTTTATCAAGCAGTAATCACTTCCCCTCCAGCGCCCGCTGGACGGTTTTGTCAACTTTCAGATAAATAGGATAGAATGCATCGTCATCCATAGGGGTGTAACGCCCGATGATGGCGCTTACCTGTGTGATAATGAACTCACCTGACTGATCCCATTCACCAGGCTTCAGGTCAACTCCATTTGCCTTGGCAAAGGCGATGAAACGATTCTTGATATCCAGCGTGCCGAGGAACGTCTCCAAACTCGTCATATCCTTTATCTCACGGATCTTCGGACGGTACTCATCACAAATCTTGTTGGCAAACTTTACCTGAAGGCTCTGTCGGTTGCATTTGACAAGGAAATCAGTGACACCTACAGTATCAAGAGGCACGAATACATCTGGAATGATACCGCCGCCGCCATAAACCGTACGCCCGCCCGGAGTCTGATACTTATGTAACTCGTCGACGGGGATACTGTCAGCGGAAACCATTTCACCTCGCTCATAGCGCTTGAGGATATCATACTCATAATCATCGGTATATGGCTTTTGGATACACCTGCCTGTAGGTGTGTGATATCTGGCAATCGTAAGGCGTATGCCCGAACCGTCAGAGAAATAATATGGCTCCTGGACGAGACCTTTGCCAAACGAGCGGACGCCATATACGGTCGCCCTGTCGTTGTCCTGCATCGCACCGGTGAATATCTCACTTGAAGATGCCGAATATTCATTTATGAGGATGGCAAGTTCGATATCCCTGAAGAATCCCCGGCCGTCCGCATGGATGTCCTGACGTTCGCTGTGAAGGCCTTCCATATAGACCACGAGCTGGTCCTTGTCAAGAAACTCATTGGAAAGCATTATAGCCTGGTCCATATAGCCGCCAGTATTGTCGCGCAGGTCGAAGATGAGCTTCTTCATACCTTTCTCGCGCAACGGCAGCATCCCCTTTATAAACTCGACGTATGTGGTCCTGGAGAACTTCGAAAGTTTGACGTATCCTGTAGTGTCATTCATCATAAAGGCCACGTCGACGCTCTTGACAGGAATCTTGTCGCGTGTGATGACAAACGGGACGAGATTGTCATCACCGTCCCTCTTGACGCTGATTGTCACCTTTGTACCCTTCTTGCCGCGCATCAGTCTGACCATCGAGTCCTGCGGCATCTCAACACCGGCGATTACTATCGAATCCACCATTATAACCCTGTCGCCGGAAAGCAGACCCGCCTTGTCGGAAGGTCCTCCGGAAATGACATTTGTAACGATTGCTGTATCATTTGGAACATTGAATTGAATGCCTATACCGTCAAATCCGCCCTGCAGATCCTCATCAGCCTCCTGCAGCTCCTGCGGCTGCATATAGACCGAATGAGGATCGAGCTTCGACATAATCAGCGGAAGGACCTCCTCCGTGACCTTGTCCTGATCGATGGAATCGACATAGTTCGCCGTCACCTGATTGAGGACGGTGATCAGTTTGTTCCAGTCTCCACCCTTGGAGGATGCTGACGGATAAACCTTCACCACCTGGCGTTCCTTTTCGGAGATATTTCTGATCAGCGCCGCAGCCATAATAACCATTACGGCAATCAGCACAATATTGATAGCTGTATCTTTCTTAGTCTTCATCAGGATCGAGTTTCTGCACTTCCACACCGGCCCTCCGGAGGAGTTCCACACCATCCATTATCCTATATTCCTCACTGTATACCACACGCCTGATTCCGGCCTGGATAATCAGCTTCGCACACTCCATGCAGGGAGCGGCGGTCACATACAGAGTCGCTCCGTCACTGCTGTTGCTGCTTTTCGCGACTTTCGTTATGGCATTCGCCTCGGCATGGAGGACATAAGGCTTTGTCACCCCGTTGTCATCTTCGCATACATTCTCGAAGCCGGAAGGCGTACCGTTATAGCCGTCCGAAATGATCATCCTGTCCTTGACGATGATGGCTCCGACCTTGCGGCGGGTGCAGTACGAATTCTTCGCCCACACAGACGCCATCTCGAGGTATCGCCTGTCAAACTTTGTCTGCTTGTCGTTGGTATCCATAATATCAGCCTCTCTGGTAAAGATATCTCTTTATGCTCCTTTTCGGGGTCTTTTCGAACTCCTCAGGGAAAATTTCAACTTTTGCAATCTTGCAATAATCCGGCATCTCCATATTGGTCACCTTGATTTTATCCTTAAGCACATCAAGTATCCTCTCAGAAGATATCTGATCTGCTGCCAGCTGGTCAAAATCAGGATAAATCAGTGCAGTAAGAATTCCATGATCAGAAATCACGAGCGATTCGGACACGTATGGAAGGTTATTGATGCTGCTCTCTATCTCCTCCGGATAGATATTCTGACCGGAAGGTCCGAGGATCATTGTCTTGCTGCGTCCTTTGATGAATAGGAATCCGTCCCCATCCATAACGCCCATATCGCCGGTATGGAGCCACCCGTCCTGAATGGCAGCATCAGTGGCAGCCTGATTCTTATAATAGCCCATAAAGACGTTCTCGCCCTGCACAAGAATCTCGCCCGGTATATGCGCAGGGTCCTTCGAATCGATCTTTACCGAAATACGCGGACCCGGTTTGCCGCAGGAATAGAGTTTTGTCTCATTCCATGGGGAATATGAGATGATAGGCCCGCATTCAGTCATACCGTATCCTACAGTAAAACGGAATCCGATGCGGTGCAGGAATGCCTCCACCTCACGGTTGAGTGCCGCCCCGCCAACCAGAACTTCACTGAAGTTTCCTCCGAAGGCATCAGTAATGCCCTTCTTGATCTTGTTGAGCACAACCTGATCGATCACAGGAAGAGAAAGGAACATCTTCGTACTGTTCTTGCTGATGAACGGCAGAAGCATGGACTTATAGATTTTCTCAAGAATCAGCGGCACTGTAACTATGAGTTCCGGCTTTATGTCGCCGAGTGCCTGGAGAATGACTTTAGGACTCGGTAATCTGGTCAGAAAATAGACGTGCGCTCCCTTGGTGATTTCATAGGCCATTTCGAACATCATTCCGTACATATGCGCTGAAGGAAGCATCGAAACAATTTTTGACTGATTGTTGATGTGGTTTTCAGCATAAACTCCGAACATTATGTTATAATAAACGGAACTGTACGGAAGCATCACACCCTTTGAGAACCCGGTGCTGCCTGATGTATAACTTATCAACGCCAGCTCCTCCGGCTTATCCTCATAAAACTTGATATCATCAGGACCGAAATCAGGATACCGCGATTCGAATATCTCATCGACCTTCATGACCATCCCGGGAATCGCCTCATTGCGGGCAAAGGCGGGCTTGAAGTTGTTCAAGGTGATGCACGCCTCGATTTCCGGCATTTCGGCAGGAGAGAGATTCTCCCATATCATATCGCCCACGAAGAGGAATCTGGAATCAGAATGATTGACAAGATGATGTATGCTGCTCTGCTTGAATTCATGGAGAAGCGGCACCACCACTGCGCCGTAAGTCATTATGGCGAGGTATGCAACAGCCCAATTTGCCTGGTTACGGGCACAAAGAGCAATTTTGTCACCTTTTTTTATGTGACATACTTCAAAGAAAATATGCAGTTTTGCTATGCTGCGGGAAAGGTCCGCATAAGTGAGTGTGGCACCATTGTAATCAGACAAGGCCGGTCGGTCCCAGTTCTTGCGGAAACTATTTTCAAATAGTTTATTAACTGAATTGCTCATAATATTCTATGAAAATGCCTGCATCGAACACAAATGCTCATACAGGCCCTTGTTTTCTATCAATTGTTCATGCGTACCGCTTTCGGCCACTGCACCGTCGCGGAGCACGATTATCATATCTGCATGCCGTATGGTCGAAAGCCTGTGGGCAATGACCAGTGAGGTACGGTTTTTCATCAGGCGCTGCAATGCATCCTGGACAAGCCGCTCGCTCTCGGTATCGAGAGAGGATGTCGCTTCATCCAGAATGAGAATCGGAGGATTCTTGAGAACAGCGCGCGCAATCGCGATGCGCTGCCGCTGGCCACCGGAAAGCTTCGAACCGCCCTCCCCTATGTTGGTATCATATCCCTGCTCCATCTTCGAGATGAATTCGTCGGCATTCGCGACCTTTGCCGCAGCAACGACCTCAGACGGATTGACATTCTCCATTCCGAAAGCAATATTGTTGAAGACAGTATCATTGAAAAGGATTGGCTCCTGAGGTACTATGCCCATCAGGGAACGCAGATCGTTGAGGCAGATATTGCGGATATCAGTTCCATCTATCAATATGCTTCCGGATGTGACATCCCAGAATCTTGGAAGAAGGTCCGCAAGAGTGGATTTGCCGGCGCCTGACGGCCCTACCACCGCAACCATCATACCTTTCTTTATTTCAAGGTTGACATTCCGGAGAACAGGGTCGCCGGAATAAGCGAAAGATACGTCTTTGTATTCGACCGACCGTTCAAATGAAGATATATGTTCAGGAGTTTCCGGTTCCCGGATTGCCGGCTCGGAGTCAAGGATTGAAAAGATACGTTCTCCTGAAACGATGCCCTTGCGGATGGCGGCATAAGAATTGGAAATCGCCTTTGCCGGCTCAAGCACTTTCCAATAGAACATAATGTATACAATGAACTGCTCCCAGGTCATTCCGAGATTGCCGTGGAGATTGAGCCATCCTCCATAGAACAGCACTACTGCAGCTATGGAGATGCCCAGGAATTCCGAAGTCGGGGATGCCAGTTCCTGACGGTTGCCTACCTGTCTCGAAACTTCGCAGTGGCGGTCATTGTCCTTTTCAAATCGGGAAGCCGCATACTTGCCGGCATTAAAGGCCTTGATTATTCTTGAACCTGATATGGACTCCTCGAACTGGCTCAGCAGGCTGCCCATAAGGCTCTGGGTCTCTATGGAGCCTGAACGCAGTCGACGTGTGATTCTGGTGATTACAACCGCTGAGACGGGAAGTGCGATAAGGGACACCAGAGTAAGTCTCGGCGACATATAGAATAGCATAATCAGGAATCCGATCACCAGGAGCGGCTCCCTGAATATGATATGAAAACTGCTGGCGACGCTGTTCTGAACTTCGTTCACGTCGTTGGAAATGGATGAGAGGATATCCCCCTTGCGCCTTTCGGTGAAATACCCGATGTCAAGCGAGGATATCTTTAAAAAAAGGTCGGTACGTATATTCTTCATCAGCGTAGTCTTCATGTTGACAAGAATCCGCTGGGAAAGATATCTGCACAAGTCCGAGAAGAAGCACGCCACCACGAGCGACAGGCTTACGAAGGCCAATCCCCTGACCACGCCGGAGTTGCAGACAATGCGCGAGAGCGTGTATGAAAAGATATCCGAGAAATAACCTATGGTAGGAGTGAACTCCGGCTTTATCGCATCCACAGCAATGCTGTTGTTCTCAAAGAGGACAGTCAGCATCGGTCCGAGCAGTGCATAATTGGCGATTCCGAAAATTACGGACAGGATGGATAACAGCAAATATGGCGGCCAGTACTTTCCGTATGGCCGCGCATATGCCAGTATTCTCCTGAATATATCCATATTCCCGTAAATCCGCTCCGGATGGCGCGGGTCTGAGAAAGGTTATCCGCAGTGGAAGTATTCTTCGACGAGTCCGCTCATCAGCGAAGGATCCGCCTTGATGCGGGCCCTGATGTCGCCGTCTCCGTATGCGCGGAGCTTGGCGATGGTACCGTCGATCATAGCCTTGTCAAATACGCCGTCCGCCTCGAACAGAGCCCTGTTCTTCTCGAGTGCGTCCGCAGATTCCTTGCAGGAAGTCGGCAGCTGCTCAAGGGCGTTGAGCTTTGCCTCATTCTGCTTGTCGTGGATATTGACATCAACGTAAGTCTCTTCTGCGACCTTGAGGGCATCGGACATTCCGAATCCGGTCTTGGCTGCGGTGACGAGACCGGCCATCATATTGTAGATATCCGCAGATCCGTCCGGTGAACGCATTTCGACGGTCTGCTTATCAGGCGCCTTGTAACTGCTGTCTTCAGCAAATCCGTTTGCTATTGCGGACATATCCCTGTTCCCTGTCCATCCGAGAGGTACGCGGACAAGGACGGAGCGGTTGCGGTCGCCCCAGCAGATGCTGGTAGGCGCCTCCTGATGAGGCACTAGACGGAAGTATGAGGTAGGGTTAGTGTTGCCGAATGCCGTGAGCGCTGAAGCGCATTTCATATAACCGGCGATAGCCGTGCGTGCGGTATCGGAGAGGCGGCCATTTTCGATCATCACGGACTTGTCACCCTTCATCATACGGGTATGGAAATGAAGGCCGCTGCCTGCCTTGCCTTCGGTGATCTTCGGGGAGAAGGTGATATCAAGGCCATATTCATAAGCGAGTGTACGAAGAATCCATTTGGCCATAGTCAGTTGATCCGCAGCAGATTCGACAGGATTGACAAGGAACTCGATCTCGTTCTGCTCATATATCCTGCCGTCCTGGGTGAAGTTTCCCACTTCAGAATGGCCGTATTTGATATTGCCGCCGCACTGGGCAATAAACTTCATAGCCTGAGTACGGAATGCCTCGAATTTGGTAAACGGTGATGACTCGTGATATCCGTGCTGGTCAGGGGTCGGAAATGCATTATCATCCTGATCTATGACATAATATTCGAGTTCTCCCATCGCTTCGAAGCGGAGGCCGGTCTTCTCCTGAAAAGCCTTGTGAGCCTTGCGTAGCGTGTATTCAGGGGCGCTTTCCAGCGGCAGGCCGTCTTTGGTGAAATATGAGCAGATGAGCCCCAGCGTCGGAATTGACGCAAACGGATCCATATATGCCGTTGAATATCTCGGAATAACATACAAATCGCTCGACCGGGCGTTGATATATGGGAAGAGGCTGGAACCATCAACCCTCTCTCCATAGGAAAGGATGGAATCCAGATATGCATAATTCGTTACAGGAAAGTTCAGAGTCTTTAACCTGCCATCAGCGGCGACGTAACGGAAATTAATGATTCTTACGTCATTGCGGATAATGAAATCAATGATGTCGGCCTTTGTGAAATCAGCCGGATCCTTACCAATCTGAGCAACCAGAGGATTGATATTGTATTCGAGATATGGGTTCATTGGTTAGTGAGTTAAATGAAATACAATTATACAAAAAAAAGAGGAAGAACCGTAAGGTTCCGCCTCTTTTTTTATTGAATGGGAGCTAATTATTTTGTTTCTGCAGCGGCTTCTTCTTCAGCAGCAGAAGGATTGACCTTGTTGAGCTCGACCTTGAAGTTAAGAGTAGCACCCGGGCCAATCTTTCCACCTGCACCGTTGTCACCGTATGCAAGCTCTGAAGGGATCCAGAGTTCAATCTCACCACCTTCCTCGCAGAACTGAAGACCTTCGCCCCAGCCCTTGATAACCTGATTAAGAGCGAAAGTAGCAGGTTCATTCCTTTCGTATGAAGAATCGAATACGGTACCGTCAAGAAGCTTGCCTTCGTAGTTGACCTCAACCTCATCCTCAGGACCCGGCTTCACGCCATTGCCTGCGCGGACAACCTTGTACTGGAGACCGGACTCAGTGGTGACAACACCCTCTGCCTTGCCGTTCTTCGCAAAGAATGCCTCAGCCTCAGCCTTGTTGCTTTCGAGCTTGGCAGTATTGCGTTTCTCCATATATTCGTTCATAGTCGTATAGAAAGTCTCTTCGTCAATCTCCACACCTGCGATAGCGTCCTTGATACCTTTCTCTATCTGCTTGAAAGAGAGCGCGCCCATATCGTTGCCGCCGATGTACTGGCCGAATGAGTAACCTACCATGTAGCTTACCTGATCGACCTCAGACTTGGTGATTGTTGAAGGGGTCTTCTCATTGGAAGTCTTGCCTGCGCAAGATGCAAGAACCATAGCACCAGCTGCGCAGATTGCGAACATTTTGATTGTTTTCATTTTGATTTGATTTGTTATTTAGTTGATTATCTATATCTTAGCCTATACACGCACACCTTGGCATATATACATTTCTGCAAATATACCATTTTTCCTTGAAAAAAATCGAAGTTCCATCAATTACCCATCTCCGACATAAACTTGATACGGACCAGACGGACCTCATCTTCCGTGAAGTCCGGTCCGAGAGCCTTCAGCGCATCATCGACGGAATCAGTCCCTGCCTCTTCCCTGAAATAGGAATATATGTCCTCTATCTTGTCTTCATCAACTTCCTGACGGACATAATAGTCGATATTCAAAGCCGTGCCGGAGGATATGATGGACTCGACAGCCTCCAGCAATTCTTCCATATCCATGTCGCGGGCATCCGCGATGTCTTCGAACGAAAGACGCCTGTCAATGCTCTGTATTATGAACACCTTGTTGGCGCTCCTGTTTGCCACAGACTTGACTACCAAAGCATCCGGTCGGACAATATCATTTTCCTCGACATATCTGGCTATCACATCCACATATTCACGGCCGAACTTGCGTGCCTTGCCGTCCCCGACCCCCTGGCATCGGGTCAGTTCCTCGATGGTCACAGGATACTGTATGGCCATATCTTCCAGTGAAGGGTCGCTGAATATCACCCAGGACGGCAGTTTGAGCCGTTTGGACTGATCTTTCCTGATATCCTTGAGGATGGCGAAAAGCACAGGATCTCCGCCGTCCGAGCCAGCCTGTCTGTGGATAGCCCCAGATGGTGATTCGTCATCGTCATCATCCTCTCCTTCAGCGAATTCTCTATCCTCAGTCAGCATCAATGGAACCGGGTGAGAATAAAACTCCTGACCTTTGTCTGATACCGAGACAAGTCCGTAGCTCTCGATGTCCTTGTCCAGAAGATGAAGCACAATACCCTGACGGATGATTGCGCACCAGAAATGCGGAGTGCGGTCCTTCCCTATGCCGAAGAACGGACTCTCATTATGGTTATATGACTTTATCAATGAATTGCTTACACCGGCAAGTATGTTTGCGAGGTGGTCAGCCTTGAAATTCTCCTTGAGGGAATTGACAAGTTCGATGACATTGAGCATCTCCTCGCGGCCGTCAAACTGTTTCTTCGGATGGAGACAATTGTCGCATGCCCCGCAGTTGTCCTGCGGATAATCCTCACCGAAATAGTTGAGCAGAATCTTGCGGCGGCATTGGTTGGACTCGGCATACGCCATCGTTTCGGTGAGCAACTGCCGTCCGATCTCCTGTTCGGACACCGGCTTCCCCTGCATGAATTTCTCCAGTTTCTGGATATCCTTGTAACTGTAGAATGCTATGCACTGACCTTCGCGGCCGTCGCGGCCGGCCCTTCCGGTCTCCTGATAGTACCCCTCAAGGCTCTTCGGGATATCATAATGAATAACAAAACGGACATCCGGTTTGTCGATACCCATTCCAAATGCAATAGTGGCGACGATGACATCCACCTCCTCCATCAAAAAGGCATCCTGATTATGAGCCCGCGTGGCGGCATCCAGGCCTGCGTGATACGGAAGCGCCTTTATGCCATTGACGTTAAGCAGCTCCGCCACCTCCTCAACCTTCTTGCGGCTGAGACAGTAGATTATTCCGCTCTTACCGGGGTTCTCCTTGATATATTTTATGATGTCGTGTTTCGGGTTGGACTTGTCGCGGATCTCATAATAGAGATTCGGCCTGTTGAAGGAAGATTTGAAAACCTTGGCGCCAAGCATATTGAGGTTACGCTGGATATCATTCTGCACCTTTGGTGTCGCCGTGGCCGTCAGAGCTATCACCGGTGCCTCGCCGATTTCCTGTATAATATCGTGTATGCGTCTGTATTCGGGACGGAAATCGTGTCCCCATTCAGAAATGCAATGCGCTTCGTCTATGGCATAGAATGAGATATGCAGCTGCTTGAGGAACTGCACGTTCTCCTCCTTGGTGAGGGACTCCGGAGCGACATACAGCAGCTTGGTGACGCCGCTCAACAAATCATCGTGCACTTCTTTGATCTGGGCCTTGTTCAGAGAAGAATTGAGGAAGTGGGCAATCCCCTCCTCACTTGCGGCGAATCCGCGGATGGCATCCACCTGGTTCTTCATCAAAGCGATAAGCGGAGAGATGACTATGGCAGTACCGGGCAGGCAAAGTGCCGGCAACTGATAGCATAGCGACTTTCCGCCTCCGGTCGGCATCAGCACGAAGGCATCATTTCCGGCAATGAGATGCCGGATGATCTCCTCCTGGTTTCCCTTGAAGGAATCAAAGCCGAAAAAGCGCTTGAGAACGCCATGAATTTCTTCAGAACTGATATCCATTTCAATTTGCTTAACGGATACCAAATTTAGTCAATAAACTTCTTTATTGAAAATTTTTTTGAAGAAAATTCAGGCCATTCGGCGCATCAGAGCATTGACCATTCTATGGAATCGTCACGCCCCCAGTAACTGAGCTGTTTTTTCGCATAATGCCTCGTGTTGCGCTTCACCAGGCGCACGGCCTCCTCCAGAGGATAAAGTCCGTCGAAATATCCGAAAAACTCCCGGTATCCGACGGTATTGAGAGCCGGGAGGCCGCGGTATGGCAGAAGGCTGCGCACCTCCTGCTCCAGCCCTGCCTCCATCATAAGGTCGACGCGCCTGTCGATGCGGCCATACAACTCCTCCCGCCCGCGTGTCAGGCCGACTTTGCGGATGGAAAACGGCCTTTTGCGAACCGTAGATGTCTTATACGAGGAAAAGGGCCTGCCGGTACCGATGCAGACCTCCAGTGCGCGCACGACTCGCTGCCGGTTGGCCGTGTCAATCGTATCATATGTGGCCGGATCGAGTTTTCGCAGCTCGAAGCGGAGCGATTCCAGTCCCTCAGCCTCCAATCTGCGCATCAGCTCCTCGCGGACGCCTGGGTCGACATCCGGGAAAGCATCCAGGCCGTTGCACAGCGCATCGATATAAAGTCCTGACCCGCCGGCCATCACCAGGGTGGAATGGTCGCGGAAGAGCTCATCGAGCAGCGCCAGCGCATCCAGTTCGTACTTTCCGGCCGTATAGGGTTCTGTAATGGAGCGGGAACCGATAAAAAAATGAGGCACCCTCGCCAGCTGTTCTTCCGAAGGCGGCGCGGTGCCTATCTTCATTTCACGGTATACCTGCCTTGAATCACAGGAAATCACGGGAGACCCGTACTCGAGGGCAAGGTCAATGCTGTAATCCGTCTTTCCGACAGCTGTGGGTCCAAGCACTATGATGAGTTCGGGCATCGGGATTATTTACCGAAATCCTCGTCTACCAGAAGTTCTTCCTCATCGACATCATCCTCATCGAGGTCGTCATCGTCGAGATCTTCGTCATCATCGTCGAAATCCTCGTCGTCGAGGTCATCATCAAGCCTGGAGCGCTTCTTGGAAGGGGTAACCTGCACCGGCTCGGCATCCTCATATTTGGCCGAGAACTGGTCCGGATTGACGCCCTTGCCGTCCGTCATACACGGATAGGACAACTTGAAGGAATACTCCCCCTCCCCGAGGAATTCGAGGCGGACATTGCGGCCGGAACGCATATCGAACACATAGTGAAGGACACTCTGCTCCTTGGCGATGACATCCTCGAAAGTAATCTGATCCATCGCACCGTCACCGAGGTTGAACAATGCATACTGCCCGGTCATTTTGCCGTCAGACGAATAAGCCTCGAAAAAGACCATCTGGTCCGGCGAGAAACCGAGATCTGCGATAAGAAAATTATGGAATGCGAAAAGATTCATCAATGAATCGACTTCGTAGATACGGAAGAACACCTTGCTCTCCGGAATAGTCGCTCTGAATCTGTAAATCATTTGTCTAATATTTAGGTATAACGCGCCCGGTTTTATGCCTCCGGCCGTTTTTCGGATTGCAAATTTATTAATTTGTGAGTATTTTTACAACGAATATGAGTACTAATTCAGCACAAAGCGAAGACTGCTACAAAAGCATCGCCGGCCCCTCGTCAGGGGCGTACCGGGAACTTGGAAGCAAGTTCCTGGCATTTGCCAGTCCGGTGGAGAGCGAGGCGCAGGCAAAGGAGATTATCGCCGGCCTGAAAAAAGAGTATTTCGATGCACGGCACCACTGCTTTGCATACCGCATCGGACACAAGGGGGATACCTGGCGCGCATACGACGACGGGGAGCCGTCCTCAACGGGCGGCAAGCCGATCCTGGGCCAGCTGCTCTCCAACGGACTCAGCGACATCCTCGTGGTTGTGGTCAGATATTTCGGAGGCGTCAAGCTCGGCGTGCCCGGATTGACCAACGCATACCGGACCGCCACCGCGGACGCCATCTCCAATGCCGCCATTATCAGCAAGATAGCCACCGAGGAGTATCAAGTTGAATTTGACTATATGGATATGAACCGTGCGATGAAAATCATCAAGGACATGAAGTTCGCAATCACAGGCCAGGAATTCGACTCGACCTGCAGTATCGGGCTGAAAGTACCCCTTTCCCGCATAGAAGCATTCCAGGAGGCATTCGATTGGACAATTGTCAAAAAAGTTGGCAGTCCACAGGAAATTGATTAGTTTTGTAGAATTATATTGTTACTCAACATCATTTAATTATTTAATTCAAAATATGAAAAAAGTTTACAACTTCAATGCTGGTCCTTGCGTTCTTCCGCAGGAGGCCATCGACGCATCCATCGAAGCCCTCAAGGACTTCGCCGGCACCGGTATGTCAGTAATATGTGTTTCTCACCGCTCCAAGGAATGGGAGGCTGTAATGGACGAGACCCGCGCCCTCTGGCGTGAACTCCTCAACATCCCTGAGGACTATGAAATCCTCTTCCTCGGCGGTGGTGCATCAACACAGTTCCTCATGGTTCCTATGAACCTCCTCGAAAACAAGGCTGCATACCTTGAGACAGGTGTATGGGCAAAGAAGGCCCTCAAGGAAGCAAAGGGTATCGGCAATGCAGTCTGCGTAGCTTCTTCAGCTGACACCACATTCAACTACATCCCTAAGAACTTCGAGATCCCTACGGATGCAGACTACTTCCACATCACCACCAACAACACAATCTACGGTACCGAGATCAAGTATGATATGGATTCTCCTGTAACCCTCGTTGCAGATATGTCATCCGATATCATGAGCCGTCCTGTCGACGTGAAGAAATACGGTATCATCTACGGTGGTGCCCAGAAGAACGTAGGCCCTGCAGGCGTTACATTCGTCATCATCCGCAAGGACCTCCTCGGCAAGGTTACCCGCTACATCCCTACGATGCTCAACTACCAGACCCACATCGACGGCGATTCAATGTTCAACACACCTCCTGTATTCTCAATCTTCGCAATGAAGGAAACACTCAAGTGGCTCAAGGCAAAGGGTGGTCTCGAGGCTATCAACAAGATCAACAAGGAGAAGGCTCAGAAGCTCTATGACGAAATCGACCGCAACTCAATGTTCGTAGGTACCGTTGCCGACAAGGAAGACCGTTCAATCATGAACGTATGCTTCGTGATGGCACAGGGCAAGGAAGAGTTCCAGGACGAATTCCTCAACTTCGCCAAGGGCAAGGGTATGGTCGGCATCAAGGGCCACCGCAGCGTTGGCGGTTTCCGCGCATCCATCTACAATGCCTGCCCTATGGAGGCTATTGACGCCCTCATCGCATGCATGCAGGAATTCGAACAAATGCACAAATAATCGGATATCATGAAAGTATTAGTCGCTACAGAAAAGCCTTTCGCAAAGGCAGCCGTTGACGGCATCCGTGAAATCGTTGAAAAGAACGGCCACGAGCTCGCTCTTCTCGAGAAATATACTGACGTTGCACAGTTCAAGGAAGCAGTTGCTGACGCTGACGCCCTCATCGTACGTTCAGACAAGGTGACCGCAGAAGTAGTCGAGGCTGCAAAGCAGCTCAAGATCGTCGTCCGCGCAGGTGCGGGTTATGACAACCTCGACCTCGCAGCATGCACCGCAAAGGGCATCGTTGCAATGAACACCCCTGGCCAGAACTCCAACGCCGTTGCAGAACTCGCCATCGGTCTTATGATTTATATGAGCCGCAACCAGTTCACCCCCGGTACAGGTAAGGAACTCAAGGGCAAGACCATCGGTATCCACGCTTACGGCAATGTAGGCCGCCTCGTAGCTCAGATTGCAAAGAACGGCTTCGGTATGAATGTCATCGCATTCGACCCGTTCGTTCCGGCCGAGAAGCTTGAAGCTGAAGGCGTGAAGGCGTGCGCTTCCATCGAGGAGCTCTACGCAAACTGCGACTTCCTCTCACTTCACATCCCTGCAACAGCAGAGACAAAGGGTTCAATCGGCAAGAAGCTCGTGGGCTCTATGAAGAAGGGCGCATGCCTCGTGAACACTGCCCGAAAGGAAGTCATCAACGAGGACGAACTCATCGAAGTTCTCGCAGAGCGCGAAGACCTCAAGTATGTCACCGATATCGCTCCTGTCAAGGTTGACGAATTCAAGGAGAAGTTCGGTACGCGTTTCTTCGCTACCCCTAAGAAGCAGGGCGCAGAGACAGCCGAGGCCAACATCAACGCCGGTCTCGCATCTGCAAACCAGATCTGCGACTTCTTCGCTACAGGCAACCGTAAGTTCCAGGTTAACAAATAGGATACACCTATGGTAAAGGTTAAACCTTTTGCTGCAATCAGACCTCCTAAGGCTATCGCCAAGGAGGTCTCTGCACGTCCATACGACGTGATGAACTCAGTCGAGGCAAAGGCTGAAGCAGGTGAAATGTCCCTCCTTCACATCACAAAGCCTGAGATTGATTTCGAGCCTATCGCCGGCGAACACGAGCAGCGCACATACGACAAGGCGGTAGCCAACTACAAGCTCTGGAAAGAGAATGGCTGGCTGGTAAAGGAAGATAAGGAATGCTACTATGTATATGCACAGACTATGGAAGGCCGCACACAGTACGGTATCATCCTCTGCGCGCATACCGATGACTACGCTACAGGAGCCATCAAGAAGCACGAGCTCACCCGCAAGGAGAAGGAAGACGACCGTATGATCCACGTCCGTATCCAGAACGCGAACATCGAGCCTGTATTCTTCGCATATCCTGACAACGAGGAGATCGACGCCATTATGTTCCGTTACATCTCCCGCGTTCCTGAATACGACTTCGTTGCTGACGAGGACGGTTTCGGCCACAAGCTCTGGGTCATCGATGACGACAAGGACATCGCACGCATCACAGAAATCTTCTCCACCATCCCTGCATTCTACGTAGCTGACGGTCACCACCGCACAGCTGCCGCTGCACGCGTCGGCGCAGAGAAGAAGGCTCAGAACCCTGACCATACAGGCGATGAGGAGTACAACTGGTTTATGACCGTATGCTTCCCTGACAACCAGCTCAAGATCATCGATTACAACCGCGTAGTGAAGGACCTCAACGGCCTTTCCGAGGCAGAATTCATCGCCAAGCTCGGCGCTGACTTCGACGTCAGGGAGATGGGTGCGGAGATTTACAAGCCTTGCGCTCTCCACAACTTCGCAATGTATATCGGCGGCAAGTGGTATTCACTCACAGCAAAGCCTGGCACATACAACGACAACGACCCTATCGGTGTCCTCGACGTGACCATCTGCTCAAACCTCATTTTCGACAAGATCCTCAACCTCGGCGACCTCCGCACCTCTGACCGCATCGACTTCGTCGGCGGCATCCGTGGCCTGGGCGAGCTCAAGAAGAGGGTTGACAGCGGCGAGATGAAGGCCGCATTCGCACTCTATCCGGTGTCAATGCAGCAGCTCATCAACATCGCTGATTCAGGCAACATCATGCCGCCGAAGACCACCTGGTTCGAGCCTAAGCTCCGCAGCGGTCTCGCAATCCACGAGCTGTCAAAGTAAGTTCACCCAATTCTATATAACTGAAGGAGAGTGGCCCGAAAGGTCACTCTTCTTTTATGTCCATATCCCGCCGACTGGCATGTGGCAGGATATTTACCTATTACAGAATCAGCAGGACGGCATGCTTCGGGTAGAGGTATCGTTTGATGCTGCGCTTCGGTGTCTTCTCAAATTCATCGCCGCACAATTTATAGGACGAGACCCTTTCATATGGGGCAACGAGAGTGTTGAGCACGCGCAGATTTTCATCCATCGCCTCCACGAGAGCCGCCGGAGGCATCTCCCGAGCCTTTATTTCTTCCTTATCTGGGACAATTAGGGCAATTATCTTCCCATCCTCATCGTAGACCAGGCTTTCGGAGACAAGCGGGAGTTCATTGAGTTTGGCCTCGATCTCCTCGGGATAGATATTCTGTCCGCTCGAAGTTAGAATCATACTCTTGCAGCGGCCGCGCAGCGTAATGGTGCCATCATCATCGACAACTCCGACATCTCCGGTATGGAGCCATCCTTCGGCATCGATGGCGGCAGCCGTAGCCTCCGGATTGAGATAGTATCCCGCCATCACATTGACACCGCGGACGCATATCTCGCCGGCTTCATCACCGCCGTCAAGCGGAGCAACACGGACTTCCATTCCCGGAAGTATCCTGCCGCAGGAGCCGGGCTTATATGTGCCGTGCCCCTCGTACGATATGAGCGGTCCGCACTCAGTCATCCCGTAGCCCACAGTATACGGGAAATGCAGTTTGCGGAGCACCGCCTCAACATCTTCCGCAAGCGACGCGCCACCCATATTAACTTCCATTATGCAGCCCCCGAATGCCCTCTTCATAGCCGCTCCAGCCCTGCGGTATACAAGGCTCCGGATGCCCGGAATGCGGACAAGGCACTTCACTGGGCGTTTACCGAATTGGGGAACTACATTTCTGCGGATAATCTTCTCCATCACGAGCGGTACTGTGCATACAAGATGCGGCCTTACCTTCTTCAACGCCGAAAGCAGTATCGAAGGCGACGGCATCCGGCCGAGAAGCGTGATGTGGGACCCGGCCGCCAGGGGGCTGAGCATATCGAACGCACAGCCGTATGCGTGTGCCAGCGGAAGAAGCGCAAGAACCCGGGAACCGGAGAAATGCAGCCTGTGATCCAGCGCGAAGCATACATTGGCCGTGATATTGCCTACCGTCAGCATCACCCCCTTGCTGAAGCCTGTCGTGCCGGACGTATAGCTGATAATCATAATGTCATCCGGGGATACCGTCGCATATCGTATATCATCCTTCGTGAAGCCGTCCGGATAGAGCCGGCGGTACTCTGCCTCCACAGAAACGAATGAGCTTGTGACGATGCCTGAAATATCCGAAAGGATGGAACCGTCATCATTTGAAATGACCCCGCGCAGAGCCGGCAAAGCAACGCCGGAACCGGAAAGCTGCTGCCATATCATATTGTCCGAAAAGAGAAGGACCGAGCCGGAATGGGCGATGATATTTGCGGCATCTACAGGATTGAAATCCGAGAGCACCGGAACTATGACCGCACCATAGGTCACTACGCTGACATAAGTGATGACCCAGCGGGGATTGTTCTTCCCGATCAAGGCAACCCTGTCGCCCTTCAAAACTCCGGCTGTCCGAAAAAACAAGTGCATCCTACGGACCGACTCAGCAAGTTGAAGGTACGTATATGTATTACCTGTAAAGTAATCCGTCAGGGCCGGCGAATCCGCATTCTCCCAGAATGAAGACTCGAACATCGATACAATGTCAGCAGAGAATTTCATATCCGTATGTCTTTACCATACAAAATTATCTCATCCCTACCAGCAGCTAAAAGAAGTGTTATTACACCTGCCGAAATGTGACAGAAACTTCAATTTTGGGATAAAATGCAGTATTCAGGGACGAACATCCTTCTATTTCCGACTTCGGCCCTGCCTGAATTGTGACAATTCGTGAACTGCGGTTTGACGGGAATCAAAATAATTATTACCTTTATACCTTATGAATTATAACCGATAATCATTTATACTATGGCTAACACTAAACAACAGAACTTCACGGTACCTATCATAGTGATGTTCTCACTCTTTTTCATGATCGCCTTTGTCACAAACCTCGCAGGTTCGATGGGCGTTGTGGTAACAAACCAGTTCGGCGCAAGCAAGGCTCTCTCGCAACTCGGCTCCCTCGCCAACTTCATCGCATACGCATGCATGGGAATCCCGGCAGGCATCATCCTCAAGAGAAAAGGCTATAAATTCACAGCACTCGCAGCAGTCATCGTCGGCTTTATAGGCGTGGCAATCCAATTTATCTCAGGATACGCCGAAAGCTTCATGGTTTACGTACTCGGCGCATTCGTGGCAGGATTCTCGATGTGCATGCTCAACATCGTGGTCAACCCGATGCTCAACACCCTGGGCGGAGGCGGCAACCGGGGCAACCAGCTGATCCAGTGGGGCGGCTCCTGCAACTCCATCGGTGGCACCATCGCTCCGTTCCTCGTAGGCTGGCTCGTAGGCGGTTCCATCCAGAACGCAACCGTGGCCAAGGCCGCACCGGTGATGATCATCGCAATGGTCATCTTCGCGATAGCATTCATTGTCATCGCCCGCACCGACATCCCCGAGCCTCATATGGAGACCGCTGAGGAAAAGGCTGCCCGCAAGGCCGGAGCCGTTGCCAAGGACCCTCACAGCCCACTCTCATTCAGGCACTTCATTCTCGGTGCAATCGCCATTTTCTTCTATGTGGGCATTGAGGTCGGTATTCCTAACACCGCAAACGTATTCTTCTCCAACCTCGAATGGGTAGGTCCGGCACTCACAGCGACATTCATCAGCGGATACTGGCTCTGTATGCTTATCGGCCGTCTCTGCGGTGGCGCAATCGGCGGCAAGGTCTCCAGCAAGAAGATGCTCCTCTGGACCGCAACGGCGGCCATAGCGTTCATCCTCATCGCGATGTTCATCCCTGAAACAGCAAAACTCGGCGCCGGCGAAAAGGCAGTTCCGGCAAGCCTCATCTTCCTGATGCTCTGCGGACTCTGCACCTCCGTGATGTGGGGCTCTATCTTCAACCTCTCGACTGAAGGCCTCGGCAAATACACCGCTGCGGCATCCGGCATCTTCATGACCCTCGTCTGCGGCGGCGGCATCATCCCGTTCTTCCAGAATCTCCTCGCTGACAAGGTCGGCTCGATGCAGAGCTACTGGCTCCTCATCGTATGTCTCTGCTACCTCATCTTCTACGCAGTGGCCGGTTCGAAGAATGTAAACAAGGACATCCCTACCGAATAATATGGCAGCACAGCTCGTAATCGGAATAGACGTCGGCGGAC
Organism: Bacteroidales bacterium; assembly: GCA_045601245.1. Lineage (GTDB taxonomy): Bacteria > Bacteroidota > Bacteroidia > Bacteroidales > UBA932 > Cacconaster. Next base: position 66,560 of record JAZRZH010000001.1, on the reverse strand, counting down.
AGACCTCCAAACTTGGCCTGGTCAACGCTGAAGGCGGTATTATCGCCGAAACCGTAATCTCCTCGCTTCAGGAGACATTTCCGGAGTATCTCAAAGACTTATCAGAAGCCATCCGCAGCCTCATGGCCAAGGCGGAGGGCATCGGAGAGGTCAAGGGCATCGGAATGGGCGCTCCGGACGGAAACTACTATACGGGAACGATAGACTTCGCCCCGAACCTCAAATGGAGCTATATCGACGGCAAGCCATCCGTGATCCGTATGGCAGAGGAACTCAGCAAGGAAATCGGCATCCCTGTCACTATCACCAATGACGCAAATGCCGCGGCAATGGGCGAGATGGCATACGGCGTGGCACGCGGGATGAAGAACTTCATAATGATCACCCTCGGCACCGGCGTAGGCAGCGGTATTGTCATTGACGGCAAGGTGGTATACGGACACGACGGCTTCGCCGGCGAACTCGGGCACACCTGTGCGGTACGCGGCGGACGTCAGTGCGGATGCGGCCTCAAGGGCTGTCTGGAAGCGTATACCAGCGCCACCGGAGTCGCACGCACTGCGAGGGAAATGCTCTCTGAAGACAAGCGGGAGAGTCTTCTCCGCTCACTCGACCCGGAGAAGATCACATCAAAGGATGTATATGATGCTGCAAAACAGGGAGATGCCATCGCACTGGAAATATTCTCGCACACAGGACGGCTCCTCGGAGCATCCCTGGCCGACTTCATCAAATTCTCCGCCCCGGAAGCGATCGTGCTCTTCGGCGGCCTCACCAAGAGCCGCGAGTTCTTCCACGATGAAATGGTCAAGACTATGGATGAAAACCAGGTAGCATTCTGGAAAGGCAAGGTGAAGGTGCTCTATTCGTCACTCAAGGACTCGGACGCTGCCATTCTCGGGGCCAGCGCTCTGGCCTGGTAATATTCCATACAGCCATGAAAAAAATATTTATTGCCATAATGACCGCCGTACTCGCCGCATCCTGCGGCAGGAGCGGCGATACTTTCACAGTCAAGGGGACTCTAACCGACTCTCTTTCCACCGTTCCCGGCGCCAGGATAATAATGTCAGACTCCGAGGACTTCTCGGAAGAGGTCGAACTCGTTGACGGCAAGTTCACATTCACCGGAAAGGCCGATATCAGAAAACACTACCACATCGAGCTGAACCTCGATGACGACCTGCCTTTCAGGCACAGCCACAGGGCTGATTTCATCGCCGAACCGGGAACCATCCGCATCAACCTCAACGTTCCGGTCAAGGTCCGCGGCGGCAAACTCAACAGCCTGTACCAGAAGTATCTGGCCAAAATGGATGAAACTGTCAACAATTTCCAGAGCGAAGCTCGGGCACTCATTGAAAAGGTAGGAATGGATGCCGCCGGCGAAAGGCTTATGGAGATGCAGGACAGCGCCAACAATGTCATCATATCCACATCCAAAGATGTCTTCGTCAGCAACCCCGACAATGTACTCGGCGCAATCGCGCTGAGCAACATTATGTATGACCTGGATCCGGAAGAATTCGACAGATATCTCTCGATGGCCGGCGATTTCATCCGTGAAAACGATGGCATCCTGGAGGTCAAGGCGATGAAGGATGCTCTTGCAGCCACTTCCGAAGGGAAGATGTTCGTGAATTTCACCGGCACCACTCCGGACGGCAAAGAGACTGCCCTTTCCGACTTCGTAGGCAAAGGCAAGCCAGCCCTCGTGGACTTCTGGGCATCCTGGTGCGGCCCGTGCAAGGCTGAAATGCCGAACATCAAGGCCGTTTATGATGAGTTCAAGGACCGCGTGAATGTGGTCAGCGTCGCAGTCTGGGACGGAGACAACTCCGCCAGCCGACGTGTAATCGAAGAACTCGGGATGAATTGGAACCATATTTTCACCGGCGCAGACCCACAGCCGGCCGAATCCTACGGTATCGACGCAATCCCGCATATCATACTCTTTGCGCCGGACGGCACGATACTCAGACGGGGACTGAGGGGCGAAGGAATCAGAAACGCCATAGAAACCGCCCTGTAGGCTCAATAGCCTTGGTTTTTAACAATATGTTGCTATCTTTGCAGAGATTTAGACAATTATTTATCAAAATCAATATTTTATGAAACTCTTATCATTTGCTACTCTTTGGCAGAACAATGCCACCTGGGTAATCTTTGCAGGCATTATCCTCGTGGTCGTTCCTTTCCTGATCTACTATCTCAGGATTGCCAAGAAAGATCATCCTAAGGGCCTTATCGCCGCTGCTCTCAGCAACATGGGCGAGCGCTTCGGCTATTACATCATGAATGCGGTCCTCGCACTGTTCATCGCTTCCAAGTTCGGACTTGACGATGGCAAGGCAGGCCTCATCTACTCAGTTTTCTATTTCGGTATCTATATCCTCAGCCTCGTCGGCGGTATCATCGCCGACAAGACACAGAACTATAACAGAACCATCCAGACAGGTCTCATCCTGATGGCTGCAGGTTACATCTGCCTCTCATTCCCGGTATTCGGCTGGGAAGCTGCCGGTGACGGCCGCTGGTGGGGCGTACTGGTATTCACCTGCTTCGCACTCCTCTGCATCGCATTCGGTAACGGTCTCTTCAAGGGCAACCTCCAGGCACTCGTCGGCAAGATCTATGACGACTTCGAGGCCGAAGAGGCAAAGAAGGGCCCTGAGGCTCTCAAGGCCGCAAAGGACAAGCGCGACAGCGGTTTCCAGATCTTCTACGTATTCATCAACATCGGTGGTGTGATCGCTCCGTTCGTTGCTCCGCTGCTCCGCAAGTGGTGGCTCGGCGTAAACGGTTTCGTTTACAACTCAAATATGCCTCAGCTCTGCCACCAGTACCTCGCTGACGGCGTTGTTACCGACAAGTTCACTGAGCAGCTCGGCAACTCCATCGCAGCAGGCACTGCAGTTCCTACCGACCTCGCAGCATTCAGCGCTGACTATATCAACGTATTCAACTCCGGTATCCACTTCTCATTCATCGCCTCAGTTGTAGCAATGCTCCTCTCGCTCACCATCTTCACCCTGACCAAGAAGAAATTCCCTCAGCCGGCAAAGAAGGTTCACGCACAGAGCGTCGAATACACAGCAGAAGAGAAGCAGGCAATGGCAAAGGAGATCAAACAGCGTATGGCAGCCCTCTTCGCAGTGCTCGGCATCGCAGTGTTCTTCTGGCTCTCATTCCACCAGAACGGCCAGTCACTCTCCATCTTTGCACGTGACTTCGTCAACACCAAGGCTCTCCCTGCAGAGATCTGGCAGGCTATGAACCCACTCTTCGTGATCATCCTCACCCCTATCGTGATGGGTATCTTCGCTGCTCTCGCACGCAAGGGCAAGCCGGTTTCAACACCTCGCAAGATTGCCCTCGGTATGCTCATCGCAGGCCTCGCATATCTCTTCCTGCTCGTCTACTCAGTAGCAAGCAACTTCCCTTCAGGCGACGCATTCCGCGCAATGAGCGATTCAGAGATGGTTGCAGCAGGCCTTGCTAAGGCCGCTCCTTGGGTAATGATCGTAACCTATTTCTTCCTCACAGTCGCAGAGCTCTTCATCTCCCCTCTCGGACTGTCGTTCGTATCCAAGGTAGCTCCTAAGAGCATGCTCGGCCTCTGCCAGGGCCTCTGGCTCGGTGCTACAGCTATCGGCAACCTTTTCATCTTCGTAGGCCCTATTATGCTCAACGCATGGCCGATCTGGAAGTGCTGGGGTGTATTCCTCGCAGTCTGCCTCGTTTCAATGACTATCATGTTCGGTATGGTCAAGTGGCTCGAAAAGGTCACAAAGTGCTAATCCGACAATAACCATCATAATCGGAAGGTCCCGCTGCGAGCAGCGGGACCTTTTGTTTTACAGCGCGCATACGTCCATCCGTCTGCACTGCATCGGAGGTCAACGCTGGCCCTCCCAATGTGCATTGGGCCCCTCCCGTTTCGCCACGGGCGGCCTGCCCTCCGATGCAATGCGGACTCCTGTCGCGCGCCTGCACAACTAAGATTACAACGGACTCGGCAGGATTATTGCAAATAATTTGCTATATTCGCCTTGTTAATCAATTCAATCGAGATGAAGAAAAGAATCACTGCAGCGGCGCTGATAGCAGCGGCCATATTTGCGGCAGCGCCGGTTAAGGCGCAGACAAGCGCCAACCCTACCGGCACGATAATATATTCGCTCCCGAACACGGCCATACATCTGACCGTAACGGCAGAAAAGGAGATATTTGCAGCCGGACCATACGCCAGATTCGCACAAAAATATCTTGGCAACGAAGCCAGGACAGACAACGGATCGTCATACCGCATAAAGTCCATCGACCTGACCCCATACATCGAAGCTGATAGCGAAGAGAATTATAGCGTCGAGCTGACTTCAAAGGATGCCCCGGCATCCAATTTCCTTCAGTTCTGCTCCCAGGGGCTCATCGCCATCCCAGACTCATACACCGGCAAAAGCGAGAACTGGCGATTCCCTTCCCTGGCCGCCAGCGATGCATTCATCGGCAAGGAGGTCAGCGGCAATCTCACCAGCACCACCACGACTCTCTATAAAAACGAGAAGACCGAAGACGGCTTCCGCAAAGTCGCCGTCCAGCAGAGCCAGGTAGTCGAGAAATCACTCGAAAGCAAGGCAGCGGAGGCCGCACAGACCATTTTCAATCTCCGCAAGAGCAGAGTCCAGATCATCACGGGCGACACCGATGCCACATTCAGCGGTGAGGCCCTGAAGGCCGCCATCGATGAAATCACGCGGCTCGAAGAACAATACCTCACCCTTTTCTATGGCATCACTGAGACATCCTGCCAGACGATGAATTTTGATGTGGTGCCGACCGCAAACAATGCAAAGCAGATGTATGTGGCTTTCCGCATCTCCGATACCGACGGTCTGCTCCCTGCTTCCGGAACAGAGGGAAGGCCTGTCATCCTCCAGCTCACTAATGAGGTAAACACAAACGGCAACGGCCAGACTTCGGACCGTGGCATTCAGACCAGCAAGAATTCTTCCGCCAAGAAAGCCATAAGGTACAGATCCCCTGCAACGGTTACCGCCAGGATTATGGACGGGGCTGATATGATTCTCCAGACCAGATTCCCGGTATATCAGCTGGGCCAGACCTTCACATATTCATTCTAGAAATCATCAAACACACAAAATATGACTATTCACGACCTTAATCCTCAGTGCGTGTGGAAAAATTTCTACGCACTGACACAGATCCCTCATCCTTCAAAGCACGAAGAGAAAATCTCAAAATTCCTCTATCAGTGGGGCAAGGACCTCGGACTTGAAAGCTACCGCGACGAAGTCGGAAACGTAATCATCCGCAAGCCTGCCACCAAGGGTATGGAGAAATGCAAGGGCATCGTCCTCCAGGCCCATATGGATATGGTACCTCAGAAGAACAACGACAAGAAGCACGACTTCACCAAAGATCCTATCGAGACTGTAGTCAAGGAGAAGGAGGACGGACTCTGGCTTTACGCCAACGGCACCACCCTCGGCGCCGACGACGGACTCGGCGTGGCTGCAGCAATGGCTGTACTCGAATCAAAAGAACTCAAGCACGGACCTGTGGAGGCTCTCTTCACAGTGGACGAGGAAACCGGTATGAACGGAGCATTTGCCCTCAAGGGCGGCCTGCTGCAGGGCGACATCCTCATCAACCTCGACTCCGAGACCGAAGGCGAACTCTATGTGGGCTGCGCAGGCGGTGTCGACTGGGAAGCTTCCGTCAAGTTCAAGGAAGAACCTATGCCTAAGGGCTACAAGGCATTCAAGATTATCGCAAAGGGTCTCCGCGGAGGCCACTCCGGTATGGAGATCAACGAAGGACGCGGCAATGCCAGCAAGTTCGTCATCCGCGCCCTGCTCCCTATGCTGCGCGATATGGACTGCAAACTCGTGTCCATCGACGGCGGCAACCTCAAGAACGCCATCCCGCGCGAGGCAGAGGCTGTCATAGCAGTTCCTGCCGACGCAGTTGAAGATGCGAAGAAGGTAGTCGAGGAGACCGATGCTGTCCTCCGTAAGGAATACGGCAAGGTGGAGAAGGACTTCACACTGTTCATCGAACCTGCAAAGGCGAAAACAGTCGTTGCCGGCAACAAGGGCCTCAAGTTCATCAAGTGTCTCTATGTAGTACCTGACGGCGTTGACAGGATGAGCCTCGAGATGGAAGGTCTCGTGGAAAGCTCCAACAACCTCGCCATCGTCAAGACAGAGAAGGGCAAGTTCGTATCCAGCGGTCTGATGCGCGGAGCAACCGACAGTATCAAGTTTGACCAGGCCGAGGCACTCCGCTGCGCGTTCGAGCTCGCAGGAGGCAAGGTGGTGTTCGAAGGCGCATATTCCGGCTGGGCACCTAACCTCGCATCCCCTATCCTCAAGACAATGAAGGAACAGTACAAGAAACTCTACAAGGTTGAACCTGCAGTGATGGCTATCCACGCCGGCCTCGAGTGCGGTATCCTCGGTTCCGTATACACGAACTGGGATATGGTTTCCTGCGGTCCTACCCTCAAGTCCCCTCACTCACCTGATGAGAGATGCTTTATACCTTCAGTCGAGAAATGGTGGAACTTCATCGTAGCCGTCCTGGCGGACGCACCAAAGAAGTAAACAGATTTTAGACTGTATACAAAAAGGTCCGGGAGCATCGCTTCCGGACCTTTATTATCATACCCCACCGCTATATGATCGCGTGTATCACTACCGGCTCGGCAGGGTCTGTAACGGTAACGCCCGCCGTCAGCGATCCGGCAGCTTCGCTCATCACGAGTTCGGTCTTTTCATCGTAAATGGAAATCCACTTGACTACACCCTTATTGGTATTATTCCTGATATTTGCAGAACCTCTCAGGGACGTCTGAGCGAAAGTCGCACTGCAGTAGATCACCATCGGATCGTCAACCGTAGCCTTGAGATAGGTCGGAGCCACAGCCTGCCAGAAACCGTCTGACATAGTGACCTTCTCGCACTTGAAGTCCTTTCCGAACTTTATGAGCTTGACCTGATTGGAAGCGTTGATAAAGTAAGTGCCGCCCGTCAGTGCAGGGGTCTTGCAGTTTTCGCCGCTCAAATCAAGTTTCTTGAGTGCCGTGCAGTATTGGAACGAATACGAGAGTGTTGTAACATTTGTAAGATCCCATTCGCGAAGATCGAGCTCCTCAAGGGCGGAGCAATATCTGAATACATATGACATATTGCGCACCTTAGGAGTCTTGAACTTGTCGAAATTAGCACCCTTGAGTTTCTCGCAATACTGGAAGATATACTGCATGAACATAAGTTCCTCATTGGTGAAGCCGCTGAAATCCAATGTCTCAACAGCCTTGCATCGGTTGAACATACTGCGCATGTAATATGCCTTCGGGGTCTTGAACGATGAGATGTCAATCGGGTTGGCAACGAGACAGTACGAGAACATATTGTCGAAATCCTCGGCGTTGGAGGTATCGAAATTCCTCAGATCCAACGATTTGAGATTCTCGCAATGATTGAACATGAAGCTGAAGCTGAATACATTGCTTGTATTGAAGTTGCTGACGTCTATGGTTTCGAGGTTGGTCATGGACGCGAACATATATGAGAGAACCCTTGCATTGGAAGTATCAAAACTGCTGACGTCTATGGTCTTGAACGGGAGATTGAGGAACATCCCCTTGAAAGTGACACCGTTGCTCGTATTGAAATGACTGAGATCCAGGCTCTTGAGGCTGGATGTAGTACCTTCGAAGCAGAACATATTATTGAAATACTTCACTTCAGATGTATTGAGAGCGGCGATGTTCTCGATATCAGTGACTGAACTCATATATGCAAAGAGATAGGATGCGTTCTCACCTGCGAATATCTCGGATGCCGGGGTAGAAATCACAAGGGATTTGGTGCCGGTATCAAATGTCGCATAAACCGGCTCCTCACTTTCCGGAGCATCTACGCGGATTGTACCGACTTCAGTGCAGCTTGTCTTGAAAACGACCTTTTTGAATGTTGAATTGACTGTATAGGTACGTGCAGAAGGATCTGCAAGTCTCTTGACCAGGCAGGCGTATTCAGGACCTGACATCAGCACGGCCTTGCCGAACTTATGGTCATCAAATGAGCTTGCATTGAGTGAGATTGCACACAGCTGGGAACGCTGGACCTTGTATGAGGTATTGTCAGCGAGTCTGATAGAGGCTTCTTTACCGTCAGTGGTGATTACGCAGATCGAAAGACCAGTATAGGTATTTGCCGGGACTGAAATGTAGAACGGCACAGCTGCCGTTCCTAGCGCCACGCCTTCGCCGCAATCCATTTTTACGCCGTCCGTACCCTCAACAACGGCAATTCCGTCAGAGAGTGAGAAAGTACCGCTGAGGCCCTGGTCCGCCTTGACCTTGATCTCTTTGACCTTGACGTTTTCGACAGAGGTACTGATATCAAGTCGGATGATACCGCAGATGTTCTTGAAACCGAAATCAGTGGTGGTGGAAGTTGCAATCATAGGAACGTTCACAACATTGTCCGGAGCATAAGTCTGTAAAGATGGCAGTATGCCGTCAATCAGATCCTTCGGATAATACGCCGTGAAAGACTCTCCTGTGAAAGAACCCCAGGATGTCTTGGCGAATTCAGTAGTCGTCGAACCTCCGGTCTTGGCCTTGTAAAGTGCAGTGGCACTGCCATTGGATACAATGATCTGGTCACCCTCAACCCAATTGACATTGAAATGGTCATCCTGCTTGGCAATGGATGTACGGGTAGCAAGATTTTCAATACTGCCCCTAAAGACAGGCCCTCCGTTCTCTTCGGAGACCTTGAACACATCGAGGTCCTCGGAACATGAACTGAGTACAAGTGCGGATGCAAATGCTATGGATAATATCTTTTTCATCATAATGTCCTCCCATTAATTGTCCCAGGAAACTGAGATTGTGTAAGGCACGCCATTGAGCACATCCGTATTGGTGTACTTGAGGCCCGTGGAGACCACGGTGCTGGTGACAGTATCTTCACACTGTACACCGACATACCAGGTTCCCTTAGGCAGAGTGCCAAAGCTCAATTCCTTGACTTTGTCAGTGTTCTCCACCTTATACTGGGCGTCTTCCTTGAATGCGAAAGTGCCCTCGGCAAGGCGGAGGCTGAGGTTGAAATCATCAAGAGCCTCAAGACGCACCTTGATGTTGCGTGCACCCTGAGGGAGTGCAAATGCGAAGTGGTGACACTGCTTGTCACCTATCTTGGTATATGCCGGATCCTTGTCCGTAGTTGATTTTGTCATCTGTCTGACAACGCCGTTACGGAGAATACCCTTAACCTTGGCATTACCCACTCCGTCCATCGCATAGAGTGCCATCGCTGCCATCAAGTCGCGGTTTTCGCCGTCTGCAACCTGCTCAGGGTGTCCGCCGCAAGGGATTACGCGACCGGTGAAATCGGATACCTTATATGCAATGATGGAAGGTTTCTGATGGAAGATGAAATCAGGATAATCGAATTTGGCAAGGACTTCGGTACCGGGGACCATATCGATATTGTCGAAGAACGGGCCGTTCCAATGCTTTACGGAATCCACATAGTGGTCACCGCCGAAATCGTAATATTTCAGAAGCGGTGAATCGTCCGGAATGATATAGCCCGGATAGATGCCGGTCAACTCTACGCGGAACACCATTCCCGGCCAGAGGCGGAAATAATTGACAGAGTAGTCTCCATCATAGTTGTACGCACCGATAGTGGAAAGGTATGCTCCTGCGCAGGAGCCCACGTAGCTGCCGCCATTGCGGACGTAACTGCGTATTGCCTCCTGACCTTCAAGTTCGAGGGACTTGCCGTGAGGGCTGGAATCACCGCCGTTGACATATATCATCTTGAAGCGGGGCTCTCCGTCAGGATAAAGCAGATGGCCGTTCAAGTCCACGGACGAGCCGCTGAAGATTGCGCGCTGGCGTGCGAGCGAAGCGTCTGTCTCGGACGACTCCATATAATACTCATAACTTATGCCGAGATATGACACAATCGGCATATTGCTGTACTGACTCAGATGAAGGCCCGCATCCATGAAAAGATCCTTGTAGAATGCCTTGTTTCTGACATCGGTGCGGATCTCCGGCTCAGATTCATCGACAAAACTGAGCGAAGGCATTTCAGTGCAGACCGAACGCTCGACCACATTGACCGGGGAATCCGTCTCCTTTGTCATAAAGGTGCCGTCGCGGCGTACCAGAGTAACGGTAAATCCCTTAGAAAGTGTCCCGGCCGGAACTACAAAATAATATGGGATGGCCTTGATTTTATCACCTGAAATAACGCCATCCTTGGCCTCTACGGTACCGGCGATGCTGAGCCATTCAGTGCCGGTTGCAGACGCACCTGAAGGTTTAGCCTTGAGCGTAATGGTCTTCTGCTCCTCTGCCACCGGACCGTTGATCACGAGTTGCGGGACATCCGTATAACCGATATCGACAGTTCCTTCCCCCCATAGAGCTTCGTCGGCCTTTGTGGTGAGACGGATCTCGGAGAACTCGCTGTCACTGTCGACACACACGGCGACCAGACCGCAAATATTCTTGAACTGCAGAATTTTGCCGTCATCGGATTTGGCAACGGCAGGATTAGTATTTGTGTCGAACGTACCGTCAACATAATACTGCACTGCTGGAAGATTTACTGAAATTGAATTACCGGAAGGCACCCCGGCCATCGAAGCAGGATAGAGCGCATAGCAAGGACTGCCCTCATATTCCCCATAGATTTCAGAATAGAACCAGCCGGTGGCACTTCCGGCAGGGTCCATAAGCGCGAACTTGGCCCCTTTGTAATCAGGACTGCCCATCAAATCCTTTTTGAATACGGAAATCGTATCCCCGGCTGACCATACTACATCAAGGCCTTGCAATGCAGTACGCGTACTCCCGGACTGAGCCTCAAGGCTCGCGAAAAATCCGTCGGCATCCTGTGCGCCGTCAGTGAATTTCTGGCATCCCGCCATCATCACCGCAGCAACAGACATAGACAATAATGATAGTTTTCTCATATTTGGAATGAAATATTTGGAATAAAGATAAGAAATCCTATGAAAACTCGCAAGTGATTGAAGGAATTTGTATTCCGTTTTTGGATTATTGCATTAATTCATTATCTTTGCACTTCTTTCGGAAAGACCGGAAGAATATTTCAATAAAACAACAACAAGATGTTAAAACAGTACGAAACCGTTTTCATTGCAACTCCCGTTTTGTCTGATGCCCAGATGAAGGAAGCGGTTGCCAAGTACACTGACCTCATCAAGGAAAATGGGGGTGAAATCGTGTACGAAGAGGATTGGGGCCTCAAGAAGCTGGCTTACCCTATCCAGAAGAAGACCACTGGATTCTATCATCTGATCGAATTCAAGGCCGAGCCTGCATTTATTGCAAAGTATGAAATCCAGTTCAAGCGCGATGAGCGTATCATCCGCTTCCAGACTGTATCAATGGATAAGCACGCAGTGGCATACGCTGAGCGTCGCCGCTCCAAGATGAACGAACCAAAGGCTGCTCCTGCTGCAGAAGCCGCTGTTAACGAATAGGAGATCTGACAATGGTACAACGTGATGACATTCGTTTCCTCAACCCTCCTACAGTGGATGTAAAGAGGAAGAAATACTGCCGTTTCAAGAAGGCAGGTATCAAGTATGTAGACTACAAGGACGCTGAGTTCCTCAAGAAGTTCCTCAACGAGCAGGGCAAGATTCTCCCTCGCCGTATCACAGGTACTTCCCTCAAGTTCCAGCGCAAGGTCGCTCAGGCTATCAAGAGAGCTCGCCACATCGCTCTTCTCCCATACGTAACCGATTTGCTCAAATAAGGAGGACTATTATGGAAATCATTCTTAAGCAGGACGTCAAGAACCTCGGTTATAAGGACGACATCGTAACTGTCAAGGACGGTTACGGAGCAAACTATCTCATTCCTCAGGGCTTTGCCACAATGGCAACCCCTACGGCAAAGAAGATCCACGCTGAAAACATGAAGCAGCGCGCTCAGAAGGAAGCCAAGATCCGCACAGATGCTGAAGCACTTGCAGCAAAGCTTGAAGGCATGACCGTAAAGGTTGCCACCAAGGTCAGCTCAAACGGCAAGGTATTCGGTTCCGTAAGCAACATTCAGGTTGCTGAGGCTCTTGCAGCACAGGGCATCGAGATCGACCGCCGCAACATCACCATCGAAGGTGACACCCTCAAGGAAGTCGGTACTTTCGATGCAGAAGTAAAGTGCTACCGCGAAATCAAGGCCAACATCAAGGTCGAGGTCGCAGGTACAGAAGAATAATTCTTCACCAATAATACAAAGCCCGACTGATCGGATAATCAGCCGGGCTTTTTCGAATTAAATTACATAAAGAGTACACAATGTCGAAACTTGTCGGACACATTTCACAGATTATCGGCCCTGTAGTCGATGTTCATTTCGAAGACATCACCGAAAAGGAAGCCCTCCCCGGCATACACGAGGCAATCGAGGTGAAGCGTCAGAACGGACGCAGACTTATCATCGAAGTGCAGCAGCACATTGGAGAGGATACCGTGCGATGCGTGGCAATGGACTCGACCGACGGCCTCTACCGGGGTATGGAAGCGGTGGTTTCCGGAGCAGCCATCTCAATGCCTGTCGGCGCTCAGATACGCGGCCGCGTAATGAATGTCACTGGAGACAGCATTGACGGCCTCGGGGACCTCAACACTGACAACGCCCTCCCTATCCACAGGGAGCCGCCGAAGTTCGAGGAACTTACGACATCACAGGAGGTACTCTTCACCGGCATCAAGGTCATCGACCTGCTCGAACCTTATCTCAAAGGCGGCAAGATCGGACTTTTCGGAGGTGCCGGCGTCGGCAAGACAGTCCTCATCAAGGAGCTGATCAACAATATTGCCAAGAAGCATAACGGATTCTCGGTATTCGCCGGAGTAGGCGAACGTACCCGCGAGGGCAACGACCTGCTCCGCGAAATGATAGAATCCGGCGTCATCAAATATGGCGACGAATTCGCCAAAAGCATGAAAGAAGGCCACTGGGACCTCTCCAAGGTGGATTACGAGGAGGTCAAAAAGAGTCAGGTGGCCATGGTTTTCGGCCAGATGAACGAGCCACCGGGAGCCAGAAGTTCCGTGGCCCTTTCCGGCCTCACCCTGGCGGAGTCATTCCGCGATTCAAAGACTGACGAAGGTCCGAAGGATATCCTTCTGTTCATCGACAACATTTTCCGTTTCACCCAGGCGGGCTCGGAGGTATCCGCCCTTCTCGGCCGTATGCCTTCCGCAGTGGGCTACCAGCCTACACTCGCCACTGAAATGGGCCAGATGCAGGAGCGCATCACATCCACGAAGAACGGTTCCATCACCTCGGTGCAGGCCGTGTATGTGCCTGCGGACGACTTGACGGACCCCGCCCCTGCCACCACATTCTCCCATCTGGACGCCACCACCGTGCTGAGCCGCAAGATATCCGAGCTCGGCATCTATCCGGCCGTGGACCCGCTCGAGTCCACCTCGCGCATCCTCGACCCTAACATAGTGGGTCAGAAGCATTATGACACCGCACAGAGAGTCAAGCAGATTCTCCAGAGATACCAGGAACTCCAGGACATCATCGCCATACTCGGTATGGACGAACTCTCCGACGACGACAAGCTGGTTGTGAACCGCGCCCGCAGGGTACAGCGCTTCCTCTCCCAGCCGTTCTTCGTGGCCGAGGAATTCACCGGCACACCTGGTGTGATGGTGGACATCGAGGATACAGTCAAGGGGTTCAATATGATTATCGACGGCGAAGTCGACTACCTGCCCGAGCAGGCATTCCTCAATGTGGGAACCATCGAAGATGCCATCGCCAAGGGCGAAAAGATCATCGCAGCATCCAAGGGAGAATAATTATGAGACTCGTCATTCTTTCTCCGGAAAAGACCGTTCTCGACAGGGAAGTCAGCGCGGTGGAACTCCCTGGCACAAAGGGGCGTTTCGTGGTGCTGGAAAACCACGCCCCGCTGCTCAGCTCGCTGGAGAAGGGATTCATTGGATATGACACCGAAGGTGAGGACAAGCGCGTCACCATAGATATAAAAGGCGGCTTCGCCGCAATCAAGGACAACATCATCACGGTATGCGTCGAATAGCCATCATACTTCTGACCATTGCTCTTCTGCTCCCTGCAGGCGCCGTCACCGCGCGTGCTGCGACATCTGCGGAGGAAGGCGGCGGTCTGGATATGAAGGAATACCTTTTCGGACACATAGGCGACTCCTATGGATGGCACGTCACGACCATCAACGGACACCACGTCACCATACACCTGCCTGTCATCCTGCACAGCAAAACCTCGGGATGGCATATCTTCAGTTCAAAGCATATTGAGGAAGGTGAGGCTTACGAAGGCTTCCGTCTCGCGGCAAACGGCGAGAAGCACGAAGGCAAGATTGTAGAGAACACACCGGACGGACCTGTAAAGCCGCTCGACATATCCATTACCAAGAATGTGGCCGGCATAATGATCAGCAGCCTGCTGCTGATAGTGCTGGTACTCTCCACGGCAAGGTGGTATAGGAAGCACGATGCAATGGAGGAAGCCCCGAAGGGTTTCGCCGGCGTGATGGAGATGGTCATAACGATGATAGAGGATGACATCATCAAGGACAGCATAGGCAAGGACTACAAGAGGTACTCCCCTTACCTGCTGACAGCATTCTTCTTCATCTTCATCAACAACCTGCTCGGCATAGTGCCGTTCTTCCCGGGCGGAGCCAACATCACGGGCAACATAGCCGTGACCCTGGCCCTTGCCCTGTGCACTTTCATCGCGATAAACGTATTCGGCAACAAGCACTACTGGAAGGACATACTCTGGCCGGATGTCCCGATATTCCTCAAGGCCATACCTCTGATGCCCGTCATTGAGATAATGGGAATGTTCACCAAGCCGTTCTCTCTGATGGTAAGGCTTTTCGCCAACATACTCGCAGGCCATATCATGCTTCTGGGAGTCGTCGCGATGATATTCCTCACAGCCGCGCTCGGTCCTGCCATCAACTCGGGGCTGTCCGTGGTGGTGGTCATATTCGGAGTCTTTATGGACGTGCTCGAACTGCTCGTGGCATTCCTCCAGGCATATGTATTTACGATGCTCTCTGCCGTCTTCATAGGACTGTCAAGGCAGGAACCTGAAACAGAATAACAATTTAACCTATCATCAATATTATGTTACTCTCAACAATGTTACTCCAGGCAGCTGCAGGTGCAGCTATGGGAAAAATCGGTGCAGCAATCGCAGCCGCTGCAGCCGCTTTCGCAGCCGCTTTCGGCATCAGCAAAATCGGTAAGTCAGCCCTCGAGGCCGGATCCCGCCAGCCTGAGCAGGCAGGCAACTACCGTATGACAGCCATCATCATCGCCGCACTTGTGGAAGGCGCCTGCCTCTTCGCAATCGTTGTCGCACTCCTTGCAATCCTCCTCTAATCACCGGCTATGTCTCTGATCACACCTGATTTCGGACTGCTGTTCTGGATGACGCTGATATTCGCCATCCTGTTCTTCGTGCTGGCAAAGTTCGGCTTCCCGCTTATCACCTCGATGGTGAACAAGCGCAGCGAACGCATTGCCGGCAGCATCAGGATGGCAAAAGAAGCGGAACAGAAACTCAGCGAAATGGCGGAGCAGCAGGCGATAATGCTGGAAGAGACCAGGGCTGAGCAGGCCCGCATCCTCAAGGAGGCTTCCCAGGCACGCGACAGCATCATTGCGCAGGCCAAGGCCCAGGCCCAGGACGAGACGCAGAAGATGCTCGCCCACGCCAGGACCCAGATAGCCGCGGAGAAGGAAAGCGCCCTGCGTGACATACGCAGGGAAGTCGCTGTACTCTCGGTCAATGTAGCTGAAAAGGTCCTTCGTAAGGAGCTCGGGGACGAGGACAAGCAGATCGAACTGGTCTCCAAGATGGTTGACGAAGTGGCAAGATTCAGTTAAACTATGAATACCGGTGTCATAACATCAAGGTATGCCAAGGCATTGCTGAAGCTGGTCCTGGAGACCGGCGGCGGAGACAATGTCTATGCCCAGGTCACAACCATCCTGGCAGACCCTGACAATATGCCACAGCCTCTCGCCCCGGAACTCAGCAAGTTCATCGCACTTCTGGTCAGGAACCATAGGCTGGAGTACGTCAAGCTGATATTCAACACCTTCGTCAGGATGTATGACGAGCATCTCAACCGCCGTCACATACGTCTGACCACAGCCATAGCCGCTCCGGAACTGGAGCAGAGGATCAAGCAGCTCTTCGAGGACAGACTCGGGGGTGAAGTCATCATTGACTCCAGGATAGACCCTGACATCATCGGAGGATTCATACTTGTGGTGGATGACAGGATGCTCGACGCGAGCGTATCCCGCCAGATTGAGGACATCCGCCGTCAGTTTATTGAAAAGAACAAAAGAATAGTGTAATGGCGCAAACTATCAAACCAAGCGAAATATCCGATATCCTTCTCAGCCAGCTCAAGGGTATCGACAATTCACTTCAATTCGAGGAGATCGGCACCGTACTCCAGATCAGCGACGGAGTAGCCCGCATACACGGTCTCAACAAGGCTGAAGCCGGTGAACTGCTGGAGTTCGAAAACGGCGTGATGGCCGTGGTGATGAACCTCGAGGAGGACAATGTAGGAGCGGTGCTCCTCGGTCCCACCGACCTGGTCAAGGAAAATATGGTCGTACGCAGGACAGGCCGCATCGCCTCCATCAACGTGGGCGAGCAGATGCTCGGCCGCGTAGTCGACCCGCTCGGCAATCCTCTTGACGGCCTGGGCAACATCGAGGGCGAACTCACGGAAATGCCTCTCGAGCGCAAGGCTCCGGGCGTCATATTCCGCCAGCCGGTGAAGGAACCTCTCCAGACCGGTCTCAAGTCCGTCGATGCTATGATACCTATCGGCCGCGGACAGAGAGAGCTGATCATCGGCGACCGCCAGACCGGCAAGACAGCCATAGCCATAGACACCATCATCAATCAGAGAGAAGGTTTCCTCAAGGGAGACCCTGTATATTGCATCTACGTTGCAGTAGGACAGAAAGGCTCCACAGTGGCCAATATAGTCGAGACCCTCCGCGCCAGAGGGGCGATGGACTACACCGTCGTTGTGGCGGCCACCGCAGCGGACCCTGCCGCACTGCAGTATTTCGCGCCTTTCGCAGGCGCGGCCATAGGCGAATACTTCCGCGACACGGGACGCCATGCGCTGGTGGTATACGACGACCTGTCCAAGCAGGCTGTGGCATACCGCGAAGTATCCCTCATCCTCCGCCGCCCTTCAGGCCGCGAGGCATACCCGGGTGACGTGTTCTACCTTCACTCCCGCCTCCTTGAAAGGGCTGCCAAGATCATCGGACAGCAGGAGGTGGCGGAACAGATGAATGACCTCCCGGATTCTCTCAAGGGCAAGGTCAGGGCCGGCGGTTCTCTCACCGCCCTGCCTATCATCGAGACCCAGGCCGGCGACGTGTCGGCATACATCCCGACCAACGTGATATCCATCACCGACGGTCAGATATACCTTGAATCGGCTCTCTTCAACCAGGGCTTCCGCCCGGCCATCAATGTCGGCATCTCCGTATCCCGAGTCGGTGGCAGCGCGCAGGTCAAGAGCATGAAGAAGGTGGCCGGTACCCTCAAGATGGAACAGGCGCAGTACAACGAGCTCGAGGCCTTCTCGAAGTTCAGCAGCGACGTGGACAAGATCACGGAAATGACCCTTGACAAGGGACGCAAGAACAACCAGCTGCTCATTCAGCCTCAGTACAGCCCTATGACTGTTGGCGAACAGATCGCCATACTCTACTGCGGAACCCACGCCCTGATGAAAGATATCGCAATCGATCAGGTCAAGGAGTTCCAGACCCTTTTCCTCGACAGGATGAGGGCCACACATCAGGACATACTCGACGCACTCGCATCCGGCAGGATAGACTACAGCCTCACGGCTGTAATTGAATCCGAAGCCGCGGCAGTTGCGGAATCAATGAAATAATCCACGACCATGGCCTCGCTGAAGGAGATAAAAAACAGGATAGCTTCTGTCAAGAGCACGCTGAAGATCACATCCGCAATGAAGATGGTGGCATCGGCAAAGCTCCACAAGTCGCAGAATGCCATTGAGAATATGCTGCCATACGAGCAGCAGCTCAACGGTATGCTCTCCGAACTGGCCGGCAGCGCAGCCGAAAGGATGGCAGCGTATATGTCCGGAAATCCGGACGCGCCCGTTCTGATAGTCGCCTTCTCATCCAACTCCTCGCTCTGCGGAGGATTCAACGCCAACGCCATACGCGAGGTGCGCTCCCGCATCAGGGCCATAAAGGGGGAGGACAACAACCACGGCGTGGAAGTGATTGCCGTGGGCAAGAAGATGGCCGAAGCCCTGCGCAGGGACGGGCACACCTTCGAATCCGACAATGCAACCCTGCTCAGCCACTGCTCTTATGAAGGCGCGGCCGGATTGGCCCAGAACCTCTGCGATGCATTCCTCGAAGGCAGATACAGTCGCATAGAACTCATTTACAACCATTTCATCTCCACCGCCTCGCAAAAGACCGTCATCAGCACATATCTTCCGATGAAAAGCATCGAGGCCGCAAGACACGACGAAGATGAGGATTGGGAGGAATACATTGTCGAGCCGAGCAAGGACGAAATGGTGGACGCACTGCTGCCTAAGGTACTCAGGCTTGCCTTGTACACGACCCTGCTCGATACCATAGCTGCAGAGCATGCCGCCAGGACAGTCGCAATGCAGACCGCAACAGACAACGGAGAGGAGATACTGCAGGGTCTTACACTCGAATACAACAAGGGACGTCAGCAGAAGATTACCGAGGAGCTCCTCGATATCGTTGGAGGAACAATGCAGTAATGGACATAGCAGTCGTCATACTCAACTGGAATGGCCTTAAGATGATGCAGGAGTATCTGCCACGCGTGGTGGAGAGCACCTGTGCGTTCGGGGGGGAAGATTCCGGTGACAGCGCATTCGTCGTCGTGGCGGACAACGGATCCACTGATGGGTCCCTTGAATGGCTCGAGGCCAATTTCCCGCAGGTGGCAACAATCCCGCTTGACCGCAACTATGGCTTTACGGGCGGATACAACCGCGCATTCAAGGAAATCGAAGCAGACTACTACGTATTGCTGAACTCCGACATCGATGTGCCGGAGGGATGGCTCGACCCGCTTTTTGAGTTTATGGAGGAGAATCCGGAAGCCGGAATATGCCAGCCGAAGATACTCTCCATCGCCGACCGCGGCGCTTTCGAATATGCAGGAGCCTGCGGAGGATTCATCGACCGCTTCGGCTATCCGTTCTGCCGCGGCAGGATCCTTTCCAATATCGAAAAGGACAACGGGCAGTATGACGAGCCGGCCGAGGTATTCTGGGCCACAGGGGCCTGTATGATGATCCGCGCATCATTGTACCACCATCTCGGAGGACTCGACGAATCATTTTTCGCCCATATGGAGGAGATTGACCTCTGCTGGCGCGCGAAACTGCTCGGCTATCAGGTATGGTGCATCCCGCAGTCGAAGGTTTATCATCTCGGCGGCGGCACGCTCCCGAACGACTCACCGAGGAAACTCTATCTGAATTACCGCAACAATCTGCTGCTGCTCTACAAGAACCTTCCTGAGAAGATACGCGCAGGACGCATCGCAACCAGGAAATGCCTTGACGCAGCCTCTGCTGCTGTTTATCTGCTGACAGGCCGCTGGCACTGCTTCAGCGCTGTTTGCCGCGCTCACCGCGACTACAGGAAAATGAAGAAAGTCGTCGACCCTTCCCCGTTCGAGGAGGAGAGCAACAATATCGGCCTTTATGACAAGAGCATAGTTCTCAATTTCTTCCTTTCCGGGAAGAAACTCACTTTCGATCAACTGGATTTCTGATAGCCGGAGCCCCTACAGCACCTCCGGCAATTTCTCAAGATGGATTCCGTGGGAACCCTTGATGAGGATTGTGCGTCCCTTCAGAGGCTCTGCCTCGAGATATGCGCGCAACTCGGCTGAAGTGGCGAAGCACTCGCATTTGGATTTGCCCCTGACACCCTTCGTGGCCTCACGGAACTCATCGCCCACCAGGAAGATGTGGTCGGCTATGCCAACGGCCTTCTCAAGGATAGCCCTGTGCTCGCTGACAGAAACCTCGCCCAGTTCGAGCATATCGCCGAGTATCATCATCTTGCTGTCAAATGACGTAGCGGCGAAGTTATCCAGAGCGGCGGCCATACTGGTAGGATTTGCATTGTAGGTATCGACAATCAGCACATTGTCTTTCGTCCTGACGAGTTGCGAACGGTCATTTGTCGGAGCATATGCCGAAACGGAATTGATGGCATCTTTTTCCGGCACTTCGAAATATCGTCCTATGCACAGTGCCGCCATCACATTGTCGGCATTGTACGAACCGATCATCTTCGTGCGGACCTCGGCCTCCCGGCCGGCGAGTTTCAGACGGAGATATGGCTGGTCGGCGCTGGCCGGAAGTATTTCGGCCTTATCGTAATTGACGCCGTATCGTCTCAGGACGAGACCGTTCCTCGAAGCCACCATATCCTGGAGGACCGGATTATCAGCATTGATAAACACTGTGCCGCCCTTCTGGCGAAGGAAATCATAGAGTTCACCCTTGGTCTTCTTCACCGCCTCGAACGAACCGAACCCGAGAAGATGAGCGCGGCCGACATTTGTGACTATTCCGCAGGTAGGCTGGGCTATCCTCACAAGGGAGGCAATCTCACCGGGAGCGCTTGCGCCCATCTCGATGATTGCAAGTTCGGTTTTTTCATTGATGTTGAGCACGGTCAAAGGCACTCCGATATGATTGTTGAAATTGGCCTTGGTCGCCACGGTGCGGTATTTCTGCGAAAGGACTACATTGATGAGCTCCTTCGTGGTGGTCTTGCCGTTGGTGCCGGTAATGCCCACCACCGGGATCTCGAACTGACGGCGGTGATATGCGGCCAGTTTCTGTAAAGTCTCGAGCACATTCTGCACGAGAATGCAGTACCTGCGGCCTTTGATGTTGGCACCGTCAAGCGTAGGCCGGTCGACGATGGCATATCTGGCTCCCGCCTCCAGAGCCTTCATAGCAAAATCATTGCCGTCGAAACTCTCGCCCTTCAGAGCAAAGAACATCGACCCTTCAACAATATTCCTGCTGTCCGTTGTAACCCCCGAGGATTTCTTGAACAGTTTGTAAAGTTCTTCAATTTCTATCATAATCAGTTTCTCCCTGTCGAGCCGAATCCGCCGGCTCCGCGTTCTGTCTCATCCAGGCTGTCAACCTCCACCCATTCGACCTTCTCGTGGCGGGCTATCACCATCTGGGCGATACGCTCACCGGGATTGATCGTAAACGGCTCTTTCGACAGATTGACCAGCAGCACCTTGATCTCGCCGCGATAATCGGCGTCGATGGTGCCCGGACTGTTCGTCACAGTGATTCCGTGCTTTGCGGCAAGACCGCTGCGCGGACGGATCTGAGCCTCGAATCCTTCCGGCAATTCGATGAAAAGCCCGGTAGGTATCATCGCACGCTCCAGCATCCCGAGCGTAACGGGTTCGTCCAGATTGGCCCTGAGGTCCATTCCCGCCGAAAGTGCGGTCGCGTACGACGGCGTGTCGAAAGCGGATTTATTGACAATTCGTACCTGCATTTGTGTATTTTTTATCAGTTACGGCAATCACGCCAACGGCGGCTGCCAGATATATAATAATCAATAATGTATGCACTTCCAGCTTCGGCCAGAGTGACATCTCGGGCAGTGCCAGGCTGAGCGCATAGATGCCGAGGCCCATCACGATGAAGACAGCGATGACGCTCCAACGGTACGGTATGCGGTAATACTTGTTGCCAAGCAAGGTGCTGATGAGCAGCATCACCGCATAACTTGCAAGATGGCCCCAGGCGGCGGCGTGATATGAGAAGCGCGGCATGAACACTGCATTGATGACGATGGTCACGACAAGTCCTGCCAGCGTCACCCAGATGGCGTAGCCCGTGTTGCCTGAGAGTTTGTACCACATATTCACGTTGAAAAGCATTCCCAGGGCGACGTATGCCATCAGCATAATCGGAGCGATGGAAAGCCCGGCGCGGAAATCCTTGCCCAGCAGAAGACCAATCTCGTCGATATAGAGCATCACGAAGAGGAATGCGAACATACAGAATGCCACGAAATAGTTCATAACCCTTGCATAAAGTTCCTTGCTGCCCTTCTCCTTCTGTCTCTGGAAGAAAAACGGCTCGGCGGCATAACGGAACATCTGGATGAAGAGCGACATTATCACCGCAATCTTGACCCCTGCCTGGTATACGCCCAGATCCGCGCGCCACATTGCCGGATCCGCATTGAGAAAGCGCATCAGGACTCTGTCGAGGAAATCGTTCAGCACACCTGGGAGCCCCGCGATCATAAGTGGCAGCGAATATGCAAGCAGATCGCGGCCCAATCTGCCGTCTGGATTGAATTTCAACCTCAAGATATCCGGAAGGAGCAGCAGCAGGCAGAGCAGGCAGCTGATGAAGATAGCGAATATGGCATAGGTGAAATCAGGGGTTGCACTGACGAAATCCAACATCCACGAACTTTGTCCTGCCGCGAAGCGTGCCGGCATCACAAGGTACAGTATCAGATTGGCTCCGACTTCCGCAAAAATCTTGAGGGTCTTGATCACAGCGAATCTCAATGCCCTGTGCTCATATCTGAGCTTTGCGAAGATGATGGCCGTCGTATTGTCGACCAGCAGAATGGCACCTATATATATAATAACATTTCTGAAGCCTTCATAACCAAGCAGACTGGCAATATCGCCCGAGAAAAGGAACACCAGGGCAAAGAAAAAAAGGCATAGCGTCAATACTGTGGCGAACCCGTTGAAAAAGACACGGTCGGGATCAGAACCGTCCCGGCTCGCAAACCTCAGGCATCCAGTCTCAAGGCCAAGAGTAAGAACGACTTGAAGTATGGCAATATAGGCCATGAACTCTGTCACCACGCCATAGTCAGCCTGCTGAAGCACCCTGGTATAAAGCGGAACCAGGAAGAAATTGACAATACGCGCAAAAATTGTGCTCAGACCATAGATTGCGGTCTCTCCGGCCAGCTGCTTTATAGGACTTGTCATTCGAAAATAAATAATGTACAAATATACACAAAAGGGACGTAAACTGATATTGGATATTGATAAAAGAAGAAGCTGAGGAAATATGGGAATAAAGTGAGGCTATGGCATAAAAAAAAACGAAAAAAATTGTTGCGTTAGAAAAATAATGCTATCTTTGCCATAAAATGTAAATAGAATAAGAGTCTAAAAACAAGAAAAAGCAAAAAGAAGAAACAATAAAAAACCAAAAAACACAAACCAATTACTAATCAATTTTTCAAGTTCTATGAAAAAGACACTAAAAATCGCACTTTCATGCGCATTAGGCGCTGTGCTGTTTGTTGGTTGTACAAAGGACTACACTCCTGAGATCAACAACCTCAGCAACCGCGTCCAGACACTTGAATCTCAAAACCTTGCCGACAAGGTAAGCGCTCTTGAGAGCACAGTGAACAACTTGGGGACGAGCATTTCAACCCTCGACGCACAGATCAAGGCTACTGACGCCAAAATCGCAGAGTGCGCAAAGACATCAGACCTCGTAGCTCTCTATGCCACAAAGGCAGAACTCGAGGCAGCAAAAGCAGAGATGACAAAGGCTTGGACACTCGCCGATGCAACCATCTCAAGCAAATTCGACAACTACTACACCAAGTCTGACGTCGAGTCACTCCTCGATAGCAAGATTGGAACATCTGTAGCAACTCTCGAGACAAAGCTCATCGAATATGTCGGAGCACAGAAGGATGCTGTTGTCAAGGACCTCACAACCCTCATCAACAACACCGCATCTGCAAACTACGACAGAATCACCAAGGAGCAGAGCGACGCACTCAAGGCAGCCGTTGAAACCCTCAACAAGACCATCGACGCCAACAAGGACGCAGCCGCTAAGGATCTTGCAAATGCTGTTACAACCCTCAACAAGACCATCGACGCCAACAAGGACGCAGCCGCTAAGGATCTTGCAGCAGCCGTTGAAGCACTCAACAAGGCTATCAACAGCAACAAGGACGCAGCCGCTAAGGATCTTGAAAACGCTGTTGCGCTTCTCAACAAGACAATCGACACCAACAAGGATGCCATCGAAGGCGCTCTCAAGACAGCACAGGAAAACCTCAGCGCAAAGATTGATGCAAACGACAAGGCACAGACCAAGGCTCTTGAAGATGCAGTAGCAAAGCTCGAGGCTTCAATCAAGGGATTCGCTACCGAAAAGCAGCTTCTTGATTCAGTTGCAACACTCAAGGGTATGATTGAAGACTGCACTGAGCTTATCGCAGCAAAGGAAGCAGACCTCCTTGCCAAGATCGCTGATGCAAAGACATACACAGACGAAGTTAAGGACGCTCTTACATTGGTGATCAACACTAATAAGGAAGACGCAGCGAAGAGCCTTTCTGACGCCGTTAAGAAGATCAACGAGACCATCGACGCTAACAAGACAGCGTTCGATGAATACGCAGCAAAGAACGACAAGGCTATCGCAGATATAGCTGAAGAGATCAAGACTCTCGCAACAAAGGAAGAACTTGCTGACGCAAAGAAGGCATTGGAAGAAGCATTCGACAAGGCTGACGCTGCTATCAAGAGCGATCTCCAGGCAGTTAAGGATGACCTCAAGACCCTTAGCGACAACTTCACAGAACTCAAGAAGGCATACGATGAAACTGTCCCTACTCTTGCTACAAAGGAGCAGGTATCAGCAGACATCGCAACTGCAGTTGATGCAGCAAAGAACGAACTTGACAAAGCTATCAACACTGTTGCTGCAGACCTCGCAGCTGCAAACGAAAGAATGAACAGCTTCTTTGGTGACAAGACCAACGAAGAACTCAAGGCTTGGGCAACTGATATCCAGAAGGCAGTTTCAGAAGTTGCAAACGCACTCGCTATTCAGGATAGAGTAGCTGCTCTCGAGAAGAAGATGAGCAACATCCTCACAAGCATCGTATTTGTTCCTGAACTCTACTTCGAAGGCATTGAGGCTATGAAGTATGACTACCTCGTAGCAACCAAGTGGTCAAAGACTGTCGCTGCAGAAGCAACAACTGACAACACAGGTGCAGACGCAAAGTGGACTGAAAAGAGCTACGCTCCTTCTACAAAGAAGGCGGACAGCCTTTCTGTCGCATCAGAGGGTACAGCAAACTATTTCGTATGCCCTGAGAACTTCGATGTAACCAAGGCAACTTGGGCACTCGAAGGTCTTGATCGCGAAGTCATCACACGCGCAGGCGCTCCTGCTTGGACACCGCAGTTCGTTTCAATCTCAACTCCTGACAAGAACGGTGAATCAACAGTTAAGTTCACCATCAAGAATGCTGACAAGCTCACATCAGCTACAAAGGGCGCTCCGGTATCCGTAGTATCTCTCAATGCAACTCTGGACGGCAAGAATGTCAACTCCGACTTTGCAGCTATCGTTCCGTTCAAGGAAGGTCTCAAGGCTCTCGGTTTCTCCAAGACATATCAGGGTTACGAAGCTTGCCGCGCTGATTCAAAGAAGTTCCACCTCTATCCTACCATTAAGGATGCTGTTGAAGCTGAAGCAAGTGTAGAAGTTCCTTACAACAAGGGCGCATTCTCTCTCAATTTCATTGATATCCACGCACTCGGCAAGGGCACAACCCTCCACGAGGTAGGTACAGACGAAGTTGTCTATACACTCGCTCAGTTCCAGGACAAGTATCCTGGCTCAACAATGGAGTTCGCAGTAGTTCCATACTTCCTCGGCAAGAACGAGACTGCAGAAAGCGAATTCTGCGAAATCAAGGGCACAGACTTCATCCCTAAGTACGCTACTCAGTCAGGTTCTGTAATCTGCCCGGTAGATTCAGAAGCAGGTATTTCAGCTGTAGGCCGTAAGCCTATCATCTGCGTCACTCTCAAGGATGCTGCAAAGAACGTTATCCTCGCAGGTTACTTCAAGATTGAGATTGTTAAAGAAGCTGCTCCAGATGTTCCAGATGAGCTCAAGGCATTTGACCTCAAGGACTTCGGTACAATCCCTTACCTCTGCGATTTAGCAGAATTCAATACCAAGTGGATTGATATGTCATACGACATCCTCGAGAAGGAACTCGGAATTGAGTACGATATGTTCCACGAGAAATACACTTGGGAAACCGGTAAGACATATGTCGTTAAGTCAGGTAAGGATGGTAAGAAACTTGCAGACTATGAAGACGGCAGCAAGTACGGTACCGTAGTATTCACAAAGGATACAGGTGCTGGTGCAATCAACGATAAGTTCACAGTAACCGTTGACAAGACTCAGGCTGACAAGATCGGTCTCGGAAAGAGCAAGGTTCTCTACGCACACTTCACCTACAATGGTGGTGATGTATTCATCGGCTTCAAGGTAACCGTAGACAAGGACGGTGCAAAGGTAACATTCGGCACACCGAACCCTGCATACTGGTTCAACGATGTAGAAAGCGCAAAGGATAACACTGTACGTATCAATGTCAAGGTTCCTAACAAGTGGATGGACGGCGCAGGTGACAACGATAATGTTACCATCTATGTAAAGGATCTCAATGACAACTATATCGGCAACACCGTAAAGGTTACCCTTACAACTGAATCTGCAAAGACATACGGCAAGTACCTCAAGGATACAGACTTCAAGTACACATTCAAGTTCTCCAAGACTCAGCCTACCATCGGTGGTTATATCTTTGTCACCAACAAGGAACTTACTGAGATCTATGCTAAGACAAGCAAAACTGCTAAGGACAGCACCCTTATCATAACTCTCGATCCGGAGATCACCTATGATGCAAACAACCTCCCTGTATGCAACATCACCTATGAATGCAACGACGTTTCCAAGAAACTCCTCAACCTCTATGACCACAAGTCTACAGTTCTTAAGGAAATGCTCTACTGCAACATTACACTTTCAGCTACTTATGGCCAGTGCGAGATCCCTTGCGGCAGCGAAGAATTCCACGCTCGCTTCCTCCGCCCTGTAACCATCGGTAACAATGCTGAAGCAGAACTTAAGGATGGTGTTCCTACAGGTGACCGCATCGAGATTGGTAAGATCTTCCAGGCAGTTGATTGGCAGGGTTACAAGATCTTCAAGTCAGCAGGCGACACAGCTTACGTTCCTTGCTACTATCCTGATGAGGACAACGCAGAGACAGCTAAGGTCAACTGGTACGGCTACTACGGATTCAGCAAGGTAAAGGTCGATATTGACAATATCCAGACCGACCAGACCGGTAAGGTTGAACTCCTCAAGACCGTTAACCCGGCAGCAGAAATCTGGGTATCTCAGATTGACGATGTTATGACAAAGATCGAACCTGCAGAGGTTGACATCACTGACATCAACAGCCTTAAGGGTTATGTATTCAACTACTTCAACAATATGGGTGTCGTAAAGGACTTCTACCTCTACATCCCATTCCAGATTGAGTACGCTTGGGGTACAGTAACCGAGACTGTCAAGGTTCTCGTTAAGAAGACCTACTAGACGTAATACTCTCATAATCAGGCGCGTCTCATTTGAGGCGCGCCTTTTTAATGAAAAGACCGAAATAACATGAAAAAGATAGGCATACTGTTTGCGATAGCAATAATGGCAGTAGCATGCCACCCGAGGGAGAAAGTCCTCAGTTACGAAGATGTGGAACAACAGTTCCAGTCTTCTTTGACTGACGAAGATTCAACCAAGGTTCTGATGCTCACTGATGCATTT
Source organism: Bacteroidales bacterium (assembly GCA_045601245.1). Classification (GTDB taxonomy): domain Bacteria; phylum Bacteroidota; class Bacteroidia; order Bacteroidales; family UBA932; genus Cacconaster. The sequence goes on along the minus strand of JAZRZH010000001.1, from coordinate 38,664 downwards.
ATGCAAATGCTTAAGAACGGCAGCATCGACCTTGCGGTAGAACAGGTGAACACCATCTACGAAGGTAAGCTGTACAAGGCATCTGATGATTATATGGAAGAGCTTCGCACAAGATTCAATGCTTTCCCTGTAGTTGATTACGAATTAGTAAGGTTCAGTTTTTCAACTCAGGCAAACAATGATGTCTGCTACAGATATTACTTCGATGAAACGCACACTATGAAACTGGTCTTCAACCCTGTGAAGATTGATGGAGAATGGTTCATCGCACTTAAGGACGGTGATCAGTCAAGCAAGGACAAGGATATCAACAAGCAGGTAAATCCACGTTCAGTAGCACCAGAAGAAATAACATTAAACAGAAAATAAATGCTGACAATCCTGATATCATTAATGCTGCAGCTGCAGTACAATGTAACGGTAGATAAGACTATCTACGATTTCGGACATATCGACAGAAACAAGGACACGATGTACACCTGTATCTTCAAGATCAGGAATGAATCAGACAACGAGATGGAGATAACCGGAGTTGACACTTCATGCAGTTGTATGGAGGCAGCCTGGACAAACGGGAAGATTCCTGCCGGGAAGATGGGAATCGTAAGGATAGAATATTTCCCGGAGCAGCTGAGGGAAGGCTATTTCGAAAAGAAAATAAAGATATTCATCAATAATTCCGAAGAACCTGAAACAGTAAAGATATCCGGAACATACGATACAAGATAGTATCGGTATAAATGTCAGAATAAAAGACTATGCGGGAATTGCAAACTGCAATTCCCGCATTTTTATGTAAAAGGAATTGGAAAAAAACGTAACTTGCGCAAAATTATGCACTGAAATGAACCAGGACTACACAAGACCGGAAGCGGACATTATCGAAATCCGGGAATGCTCTGCCATCTGCGTGAAAGGCAGCAGCTCAAACGAGAATTATAACGAAAAACCCTTCAATTGGTAACAATGATGAAAAAGTATTGCATTGCTCTTGCAGCCATTATCATATCAGGCTGCTCAATAGCTGACGAAGAGTTTGAATTAAAGACAAGACAGGTCAGTTTCAACGCCACATTCGCGGACGAGACCAGGACCTCATACGAAGGGTCCGGCAAGGTGAACTGGTCGGAAGGAGACACGGTGCGCTATTTCTCAATGGACAACGGCACAGTCGGCTATTACACTGTCGCTGAAAGCGGTCCAAATGCAGAAATAGATGCCGAAGTAAGTGAAACCGCCACATATTTCATTGCAGCCTACGGAGGCAATGGCATAAGTGACAACAGCGGCAACTCGATGACACTTACCGGCGCAATCGAGTCAGTGCAGGACGGCAGTTTCGCAAACGCTCACATATCTGTAGCAAAAACAAGTGCGATTGACAGCGGCACACTGGTATTCAGGAATATAACAAGCCTTATCAAATTTTCGCTCGACAGGCCGGATGTCACACGTATGACATTCACTTCTAACGATGGCACCAAGGTACACGGCAGTGGAAACGTTGTCATAACGTTCAATGAGGATGGTGAGCCTACAGGAAGATTTCCTGAAAACGAAGGGGGATCCAGCATTGAAGTAACAACGGCGGGGCCCGGGGAATATTTCATCGCAATGCTGCCAGACACGCTTGCGAGCGGCTTCACCTGTGACTGCTATGCCGCTGACGGCAAGAAAATCGGAACAGCACAGACAAACGACTCCCTGATTATCTGCAGAAACGATATCATCAATCTGGGCACAATAGACCCTCACATCGCCGAAATTGAAGACCTGAGCATTGATGAGAGTGCCAACTGCTACGTCGTCTCATCGGTCGGTGATTTCCAATTCAAGACAATTAGAGGCAACGGCAGCACGGACCCATCCCCTATCGACGGCATCACCAGGGCAAAAGTAATCTGGGAAACAAACAACACCAATACATCACCGGGAATTGGGGGAGTTGTGAAAGATATAGTATACGAAAACGGATATGTAAGATTTACATCCGTATCTAACGGAAATGCATTGATCGGTGTATACGATGAGAGCAACAACATATTGTGGTCCTGGCATATCTGGGTATGCCTCGGATATGACCCGTATGAATCGGGTCAGCTTTACACCGATAAAAACGGAGATGTCGTCTGCAGGATGATGGACCGCAACCTCGGCGCACTCTCTGCAACTCCGGGAAGCAACCTTGCAAACGGGCTATTCTACGAGTGGGGCAGGAAAGACCCGTTCCCAGGCTCAAATACAAAGGGCACCATTGTATGGACAACTGCCGCCGCTTCTTCAGAAACCGGCAACGTGGAGTACGCTACAGCACATCCGACTATTTTTATCTACGGCAACGGTTCCTCTTATATTGACTGGCTATATCCAGGACACGATGACACACTCTGGAGTAACGATAAGACAGAATACGACCCTTGCCCTCCTGGATGGAAGATACCGGACGAAACCGCATGGACTCGCGCTCTAAACAAGACGACGCCATATTCCGGAATCTTCGACAATAAATGCTACGGTGTTCATTTCGAGGGCATTATGGGCAACGATGCCTCAATCTGGTATCCAGCAGCAGGATATCGCGATCCTGGCAGCCCTGCATACGGTATTCCGCAGAATATGGGCAGATACGGATTCTATTGGTCAACTAGCACCAACAACAATGAATCCGGTATGTTCAAGATATATTTCACCAATGACATTTATCCTAAGTCATTCGCACGCCGCTCATACGGAGCGTCCGTACGATGCGTGGCGGAGATAGCTGAACCTGAGCCTATCATCATCCCTGTGGAAAGCATCAGCCTGGATGCAGAGGAACTCACTCTGAATATCTACCACGAGCACCAGCTGACCTGTACGTTCACCCCGGATGAAGCAACGGACAAATCGATCGAATGGACAAGTGACAACTCAGATGTGGCGACAGTGAACGATAACGGTCTCATCACAGCCTGCTCGAGCGGTGATTGCTGGATAACGGCAACTTCGCCTGACGGTCCTACGGCAAGGTGCCACATTATAGTCCCTGAAGCCGGAATCACTGACCTCAGTACTGAAGGCACCGCAAACTGCTACATAGTATCCACAACCGGCACATATAAATTCAAGACTGCCCGTGGAAACAGCAACGAGCTCATCTCCGGCGGATCCAATGCCTGTGTGGTATGGGAATCCTACTGCAATTCGACATACATCAACACTAATGACCTGCTGTTCAATGTCAGATACAGCAACAATGAGATTTCTTTTGAAATCCCTCCGGTAATGAGGAACGGAAACGCAGTAATCGCCCTCAGGGATTCCTCAAACAAGATACTCTGGTCCTGGCATATATGGATATGCAAAGGATATGAGATTGACAGCGATGCCCAGCAATATGACAACGGCGCCATAATGATGGGCCGGAATCTCGGTGCCCTGTCATCAGAGAAGGGAAGCATCGAAAGCCTCGGTCTCCTGTATCAGTGGGGCCGCAAGGATCCTTTCCTCAATACCTACAGATATTACCGGGCAGAACCGGCATTCTCATCCGCTGACCCTATGCCGGGCTATGTCTCATCAAGCAGCGTAACATATGCATTGGAGCATCCTTCAACATATATCGTCGGAGGCTCATCCGGCCAGAACTGGTCCAACGAACAAATTGACGACCTCTGGAGTTCATCAAAGACCATCTACGACCCATGCCCTGCGGGATGGCGCGTCCCTGATGGAGGCCCGGCAGGCGTATGGGCATCATCCTGGAGCAGCAAAGACGGACTGAACGGAACAACGATTCAGGGATATGGTCTGTGGCAGGAGAACAATTATGGACTGGATGCCGGAAGCGCCTTTTCCGATGGCAGCCAGTCGATATGGTATCCGGCAACCGGATACAGGCTGTACAGCGACAGCAAGATATATGGAGAAAGTATGTACGGAATGTATTGGTCCTGCACTACCGATGGACAGAGATCTTTCGATATGTACAACAGCAGCGATATATTGTATCTTGCACACCACTCTTACCGTGCCTACGGAGCAGCGGTAAGATGCCTCAAGGAAGGTACATACAATGCAGTCCACGTGAGTGACGTAACGATGAACCTGTCATCCATCACTATCTCCGTCGGCGAAACAGCTGAATTGTCAGCAACTGTTTATCCTTCCAATGCATCCAACAAAAATATCATCTGGAGTTCCGACTCTAACGAAGTCAGCGTTGACGCGAATGGAATAATTACCGGAATCCGTAAAACGCCTGAAGAAGATAAAGAAAATAAAATCCCGGCAAGGCCGGTCTCAATATATGCCACATCGGTCGACGGCAATAAATATGCAGAATGCCTTGTTACTGTAAGGTAGAATACATGACAGTCATTTGGATATTAGTAAATATTTTTGTAAAATTGCATCTTGAATAATAAGACAATTATTAACAACCAAATAACATTAATATGAAAAGAATCTTTGTCGTTGCAGTGGCTGCCGTCATGGCTTGCCTTTCTGCAGGTGCTCAGAACTATGAGTTCGTACCGGGATGGTACGTTGGAGCACAGCTCGGAGCGCAGTACACAGCCGGTGAGAGCACAATTGCAAATCTTACCTCACCTACCGCTTCAATCAATGTCGGTTATCAGTTCAACCCTTGGTTCGGTCTCCGTGGCAACATCAACGGTATTCAAGGAAAAGGTTGGATGTCAATCCCTTATGAGGGTTACAAGTTCAACTATGCTCAGGCTGCCATCGATGCAACGATCGGCCTCGCAAATTTCGGCGAATTCAAACCGCACATTGTAAATCCATACATTTTCGTCGGTGTCGGTGATATCTATGGCTTCAACAATGAGCCTTTGAAGAAACTTGTCGCTATGTACCCTACCACAACCAACGCAGGACTTATGTGGGACAAGGGTGTCAATTCCCTCCTCGTCCGCGCAGGTGCAGGTATTGATTTCAGACTCAGCGACCGAGTACTCCTCGGACTTGAAGTTGCCGACAATGCTTTTTCTGACAAGCTCAATTCAAAGGAAGGCCCTTACGCTCCTAAGGATTTCGACTGGAACCTCTCCGCTCAGCTCGGTGTAAAGGTTGCTCTCGGTGAGACTTACAAGACAAGATATGCTGCCGCTCAGGCTGCCGCTGCTGCTGAGGCTGCCCGTCTCGCTGCCGAGAAGGCTGAGCAGGACAGAATCGCTGCTGAGAAGGCTGCTGCTGAGAAGGCTGCTGCTGAGAAGGCTGCCGCTGAGAAGGCTGCCGCTGAAAAGGCTGCTGCTGAGAAGGCTGCTGCTGAGAAGGCTGCCGCTGAAAAGGCTGCCGCTGAAGCAGAATACGCTAAGGACCTCTGCGTCCAGAACATCTACTTCCTCCTCGACAAGACCAACATCCGCAAGTGCGAGATGCCTAAGATTGACGAGATCGTTAAGTGCCTCAACGCTAATCCTGAAGCAAAGGTTAAGGTACAGGGCCACGCTGACCTCCCTACCGGTTCACACCCACACAACAATGACCTCTCCAAGGCACGTGCAGAGAAGGTTGCCAAGGCAATCGAGAAAGCCGGCATCGCTAAGGACAGAATCATCGTTGAGTACTTCGGTGACACCGCTAACCCATTCCCAGTTCAGGAAGAGAACCGCGTATCTGTCTGCACAGTCAACAGAACTTTCTAATCTGACTCACATATATGAAAAAGCCGACCTTCGGGCCGGCTTTTTTATTGTTTGTATTCAAAATCAGCGGCAGAACTCACATCCGCAGAAAGTCTGGTTGTAGAAGTCCCACTCGCGGATGATCTCATCTCGACGCGGCTGAAGCCCGCCCTTGCGCCAGTTCCTGTCCCACCATAGTACGGACGCGTCCACCTGCATTTCTTCGGACACCTTCAGACAGGCCCACTCCCCCGCCGCTCCTACCTGAGCAAGGTCCTTCCACCGCGATGACGCCAGAGTCGTGGCAAGGACATCATATCCGTTCGCTGCAGCATACCTCGCCGCGCGCAAGAGGCGGAAACGGAAGCACTCAGTGCATCTGGCGCCTCTTTCAGGCTCGTTTTCCAGACCGCGCACTGCATCGAGCCAGCATTCGTGGTCATAATCGTCATCAATCACCTCAAGACCGAAAGACGCCGCATAACGCATTATCTCTTCGCGGCGCTTCGCATACTCTTCGAAAGAGAGGATATTGGAGTTGCTGAAGAAAATCGCAGGCCGGATCCCGTTCTGAACCAGATACTCGACTATTGCCCCGGAACACGGCGCGCAGCAGCAGTGGAGCAGAACGCGCGATGATCCGCCAGGAACCTCAAGGCCCGGAACGCCGGAGCCCGATGCAGAAGGATTGGATGCCATCTATTCTACGGAATTGATATCGATGAGGTTGTTGAGTATCGCGTACACCGTGAGGCCGGCAACGGTCTTGATACCGGTCTTGCGGGTGATATTCTTACGGTGGGTGATCACGGTATTGATGGAGATATTATGCCTGTCGGCTATCTCTTTGTTGAGAAGCCCCTGTGCTACGCTTATCAGTATCTCCTTTTCGCGATCAGAGAGCTCCTCCGCACCAGCACCCGCCCCATCCGTCTCCGAACCGGAAAAATCATCAATCGAATCGGGGTCCTCAATCAGGCGGACCATCGGGACAAGTATCTCTTCCTCGATCTTCGTATGCCGGGCAAGGTCCTCCTGCAGCTCGTATATAAACATAAGAAGTCCGGTGCGGGCGGCTGCGTCGCATTCGGAAGGCAGGGACTTCATCACAAGGTTCTTCAGGTCCGAGAGCGTCTCGTCAATGTTGGAGTGGTTCTCCTCGAACTGACGGATGGAAAAGTCCGGCTTGCGCCGGCCGGCTATAAGCGCGCTTACGTATGGTATGACAGAGCCTTCCTCGTACTCGAAATGGCGGTCAAGTTCGGTCTTGTAATCAGCGAAGAATCTGCGTATGACAGACTGCTGCCGTTCATTGCACGGAGCGATGAGCGCCTCGATGGAGGAGGACAGCGAGATGAGCGCACTGCTGAGATAGTAGTCGTGGGAATGTCGTAGATATGACAATATATCCGGTACACTCGCGCTGCGCAGCTGTCCGGCCGAAGGGGAATATCCTTCCACCGAATAGACATTGCAGAGCATCAGGAAAGTGCCGGTATCGGCTCCGTTGGCACGGCATATCTCATCCACAGTCCTCTCTCCGAAGGAACCGTGGAAGCCCATTCTTTCGATGAGGCACAGCAGCGGATAGTTGGATTCCACCAGCTCCGCCATCTTCATTTTGCCATTGAATGTCTCCATACAATGCAAAATTACGAAAAAATGAGCGAACCGATATTAAATACGAGGAAAGAGGCCACCCAGGCGAGAAGCAGTGAATGCACCACGGTGAATGCGGCCCACTTCCACCCTATTTCGCGCTTCAGGGCATTCACAGTTGCGACACAAGGGAAATAGAGCATTGCGAAGAGCATGAACGCCAGCGCTGCGACAGGTGTGACGCCGCTTTCTTCACGCAGCACCTCCGCCAGCGAGGCATCGTCATCAGTATGGTAGAGGATTCCCATCGTGCTGACTATCGCCTCCTTTGCAGGCAGGCCGGTGAGCAGGCAGACATTCATCTTCCAGTCAAACCCGAGGGGCGCCATAACCGGCTCCATCGCCTTACCTATGTCTGCAAGGCAGGACTCTTCCTTGAGCAGGCCGCCCTGAGTCCTGTCAGCCGGGAAGTACTCCAAAGCCCAGATGATGATTGAAGCCAGAAGGATGACGGAGGAGATTTTTTTCAGATAATCCGACACCCTCTCCCAGATATGCGCACCGGTGTTGCGAAGCGTAGGCATACGGAAATCCGGAAGCTCGGAGACATAGTCTTCATTATCCTTGCGGAAATACTTCGTACGCTTCATGATGAAAGCGAAGACAATGGAGAAGACTATCGCGAGCGTATATATGAGCAGAAGCATCAGCGCCTTGTATCTGGCGAAGAAAGCACCGATGAATAGCAGATATACGGGAAGTCGCGCGGAGCAGGACATAAACGGGATCATCAGCATCGTCAAAGCCCTGTCCTTGCGGTCCTCTATCGAGCGGGCAGACATTATCGCAGGCACATTGCATCCGAAGCCAATCAGCATAGGGATGAAGGATCTGCCGTGCAGACCTATGCGGTGCATCAGCTTGTCCATCGTAAACGCGGCGCGGGCCATATATCCGGAATCTTCGAGTATTGAAAGGAAAAGGAACAGTATGACGATATTCGGTAGGAATGCAAGCACCGAGCCGACACCCTGCACGACGCCGTCTGTCAGCAGGCTGGAGAACCACGTCGGCGCCATAGCCGTTTTCAGCCATTCGGCAAGCATTCCAATACCGCTCTCTATCCAGACCTGGGGATATGCGCCCAGGGCGAATGTCGCCTCGAATACGCCGAAGAGCACGAGCACCATAATCGGCAGCCCGAGCCATCTGTTTGTCAGGATGGCATCGATCTTCTGGGTCAGCGTATGATCGGAAGAATCTTTCGAATGATGCAGCGTTTCCTGAAGTGCGCCTGCCACGAATCCTTCACGTGCCTTGAGAACAAGTTCGGAAACGGGAAGCCCGAATTCCCTGGCGAGTTTCTTCGTTTCGTGAAGAGCGGCTTCGGAAATCCGTGAGCCCATAGGATCGGTTTGTATGACCTGGCTCATATAGTCGGGGTCTTCAAGCAGTTGGACTGCGATATATCTGTCGTGATAAGCTGTCGAGAGAGCCGGGGACTGTGCCACCAGCGGGGTTATGCGGCTGATAGCCTCATCAATATCCGCACCGAACGGCACGTGGACGTGTTTCTTGAGATTGAATGGCTTCTCGTACGTCTCCACAATCGTGGAGAGAAGCCTGGCAAGGTCCTCGCGCCCGCCACCGAAAACAAGCGCCGGAAATCCGAAGAGAGCCCCGAGAGTTGAGATATCCAGCGAATGATCGGTCGCCAGGAGTTCATCATAACGTCCGAGTGCCAGTACAATCCTGGAGTCCATATCTATAAGCTTGGATGTCAGCTGAAGTCCCGTTTCGAGATTCATCGAATCGACCAGATTCAGCACTATGTCGGGCCGGCCGGCAATTATTCTCCTTCCGATATGGTAGAATTCTCCGGAGAAATTGACCAACCGTACGGTATAGCCCCGATGGGAGAAAGACCGCACCGGGCTGTTGCCGAAACCGAGGCCGTCATCCGGCAGGGCGTCTCCCACCACATAGACGACTATCGGCTTGGTCTCAGCGGCTTCAACTGCAGCAAATGGACATTCCGCACAATTCTGATCGCAATTCATATTGCAAATTTAGCGTATGGAGCGCTATGAGGCAATACCAATTAATTATGAAAAATGATTACCTTTGTATTCTTGTTAAATAAGAACGACATAGCAAATGATAAAAGAACAATTGGCATCGCTTGACAGCGTCACCCTGAATCTCGGCAGCGGTACCGGAATCATAATGAGTATCGTACTCGCTCTCATTATGTTCGGCATTGCCCTGGGCATCAAGCTCGAAACGCTCAAGAATGTCTTCATCCATCCGAGATCCATTCTCACAGGCGTGGTCCTGCAATGGTTCGGACTTCCACTGGTCACATTCCTCCTTATCATCGCGCTCAACCCGATGCTCACCCCTATGGTGGCACTTGGAATGCTCCTGGTGGCCTCCTGCCCTGGCGGAAACATCTCCAACTTCATGAGCTCCTTCGCCAAGGGCAATGTCGAACTCTCCGTAAGTATGACCGCGGTCGCCACGGTGGCTGCGCCGGTCATTACACCGTTCAACTTCTGGATGTGGGGCAACCTCTACCTCAAATACGCGAGCCTTTCCAACACTCTTACGATTCCGCAGCTTGTGATTCCGTTCTGGGACATCTTCACCACGGTCTTTATCATCCTCGGCATCCCTATCGTGCTCGGAATGCTCTGCGCGCATTTCTGCCCGAAGTTCACCGAAAAGATCAAGAAGCCGTTCTCCATCTTCTCGATTGTCGTATTCGTCGTAATGGTTCTCGGAATGTTCATCCCCAACTGGCAGCTCTTCATCAAGTACATCATATTCATTTTCCTGCTTGTCCTTCTGCACAATGCCCTGGCATTCGCAACTGGATACTCCGGTGCCGCACTGATGAAGCTGCCGAGACGCGACCGCAGGTCCATCACAATCGAGGTCGGAATCCAGAATTCCGGTCTCGGCCTGACCCTGCTGCTCAATCCGAACATCTTCAAGCCCGAAATCTGGAACAATCCGGAAACCGGCATTCTCTACGGCGGTATGCTTTTTGTCACCGCCTGGTGGGGAATCTGGCACATAATCTCCGGACTTACGCTTGCCTCGCTTTTCCGTGGCAGGAAACTTCCTGAAGACAATCAATAATTCAATACAGACATCTACAATGAAGCGCTTATTAATCCTTATGCTTGCCGTGGCAATGACCGTCACCGGATGCAAGGTCGGGAAGCAATCACCAGCCCAGACCGATACGCAGGAGGAAGAGGTGGAACAGCCTGCGACTGAGACAGAAGTCGCTACAGTCGCAGACAGCACAGAAACATCAACAATAGATTTGGAAGAGATGAACTACGAACCGAAATTCAAGATTTCAACGACCAAGGGTGACATCATCATCAAACTTTACGAAGAGACGCCTCTCCACAAGGAGAATTTCATAAAACTTGTCAACATCGGCTTCTATGACGGCCTTTGTTTCCATCGCGTCATCAACGGATTCATGATCCAGGGCGGTGACCCTTATACACGCGACACCACCGCGACTGCCAAGTGGGGCAACGGCGGTCCTGGCTACACTATTCCTGCAGAAATAATCCCGGGATTCACACACAAGAAGGGCGCTCTCGCTGCCGCACGACTCGGCGACAGCGTGAACCCGGCCAAGGAGTCATCAGGATCCCAGTTCTATATCGTTCAGGACGAGAACGGATGCAGGCATCTTGACGGCGGATACACCATATTCGGTGAAGTGGTCAGCGGATTTGAAGTCATCGACAAGATTGCTTCCGTCTCCACCGACTTCAGCGACAGGCCTATTGACAGAATAGATATTATCTCTGTCACCCCTGAAAAATAAAATTCTGGCACGACCTTTGAATATATACTATCAACAGTAGTTTTTTCATAGGTTAAGTTAAGGTAAGAAAATGGCGTTCTGGAAACGGGATGCCATTTTTCTTTTGCAGATACTCAAATAATTCCTACATTTGCGGACCTTTTCTCGAGAAGATTAGGAAGTTAACCGAATTATTAACTTTAATTACATTTTACAATGGCTGTTAAAATCCGCCTTGCACGCCACGGAAAGAAAGGTTATGCTTTCTATCACATCGTGGTTACCGACGTCCGCTCTCCACGTGACGGTCGCCTGATCGAACAGATCGGAACCTACAATCCAAACACCAATCCTGCAACTATCGTCCTTGACGGCGAGAAAGCTCTCACCTGGCTCAACAATGGTGCTCAGCCGACCACCACTGCACGCCGCATCCTCTCTTACGAAGGTGTCCTCCTCAAGAAGCACCTCCAGGGTGGTGTAACCAAGGGCGCGCTCTCTCAGGAAGATGCTGACAAGAAGTGGAATGCCTGGAAAGCAGAGAAGGACGCAAAGACCGCTTCCAAGAAGCAGTCAGTCTCCACTGCAAAGGACGAAGCCTACAAGACTGCCGTAAAGGCTGAAGCAAAGGTCAACGCCGAAAGGGCTGAGGCCATTGCCAAGAAGAAGGCTGAGGCTGAAGCTGCCGCAAAGGCCGCTGCTGAAGAGGCCGCTGCCGCTGCAAAGGCTGCTGAAGAAGCTGCCGCTGCCGAGGCTCCTGCAGAAGAGGCTCAACCGGAGGCATAATTGTGCTGAAGGTTCTGAAATCCTACGGAACAGCCGGTGCGGTCATTATCGGCCGCAGCGGCGATGTTCTTGGGGAACTCAGGGAAGACGAACCGGTGTTCATCGAATTCGATGGACTGCCGGTTCCTTTTTTTATTGAAACACTCGAGCCGAAGGGCGGCAGATATGTCGTCAAGTTTGAAGACATCGACTCCCTTGAAGCGGCGGAAGAGATAGTGGGCCGCGAGATCCGGCTTTCAATGCAGGGAGAGTACGAGGAGGGGGAAGACGGCATCATCGGCCGTATAATCTGTGACGGACACGGGAATAAGATCGGCCCGATCACTGATTTTCTGGATTTTGCGGGCAATACCTGCGTGAGCGTCGACTACAACGGACGCGAGGTCATCCTTCCTTTCCACGAAGACCTCATAAAAAAGGTCAGGAAGAAAGAAATCCACCTGACCATTCCCGACGGGCTGCTCTAGCCTGCCAGATTATTTTCAACTGAAAGATTCCACGATTTCGCGGACTTTTGCAATCTTCTCCTCAAGAAGGGCCTTGTCGGAGGCCTCGCAGATAAATCTCAGGTAAGGCTCGGTATTGGAAGGCCTTATATTGAACCACCACTCCTTGAACTCGACGCGATAACCGTCGAAATCCATTGATGCCGTGGCCTCTTCCCTGCCTGTAAACCAGTCGCGCACCGCGTTCATCGCCTCCTGCTTGCGCTCCAGTTTGAAATTGATCTCACCGGAATTCTCATATCGGGAGATTTTCTTCATCACCTCCGATATCTTCACGCCCCTACGCTTGAAGTCTGCGACAATATTGAGGACGAGGATGGATGCGAGGATGCCGCTGTCCGAATAGAAGAAATCACGGAAATAGTAGTGGCCGGCAAGTTCTCCACCATAGAGCCCACCGATCTCGCGGAGCCTCGGCGCCGCATAGGCCCTGCCGACGCGCCAGGTGGCGATTTCGCCGCCCAGAGGAGCGACATATTCAGCCACGGCCTTGGATGAACGGATATCCTGCAGGACAATGCCTTTCTCCCCTTTTTTCTCAAGGAACCAATGGCCCAGAAGCGCGATGATGAGGTCCGGAGCCATGAAGTCGCCGTTCTCATCGACGAACATCACGCGGTCTGCGTCGCCATCATAGATCACACCGATATCACACTTCTTCTCCCTAACGAGATTGACCAGGTCGACACGGTTCTCCGCGAGCAGAGGATTGGCCTCGTGGTGTGGAAAAGTGCCGTCGAGCTCGTCATAGATATACTCAGGCTGGTCACCGAAGATGCTGTGGACAAATATGGACGCCATTCCGTTTGAGAGATCCATACCGATTTTGAGATTGGATATATCCTCCTTGTTCTGCAGCTGGAAGTCTATGTATTCCTTTGAGATATCAAACGGATGGACGCTGCCGGGCTTTGATGAAACCGGCATCGGCCTGCCCTCTTCCATCCACTGCTTCAAAGTGCCGAGTCCAGTGTCCAGGCCGACAGGAAGCGCGTTTTCGCGCGATATCTTCATACCGTTGTGCTCTTTCGGATTATGCGATGCCGTGATCTGAACGGAAGCCTTGAAGCCGTGCCTGGCCGTCGCGTAATACACGAGCGGAGTCGTGCTCAGGCCGAGGTCATAAACGTCCGCACCGGCATCTACAATGCCACGGACCAGATTGTCGTGCATCTCGGGGGATGAGATGCGCATATCGCAGCCCACCAGGACCTTGTCCGTACCGAGGAGTTCCGGCAGGAAATATCCCACCTTGTATGCGAAGGCACCGTCCAGGTCCACGCCGAACTCGCCCCTTATATCGTAAGCGTGAAATGCTCCCATAGTACTACCGTTTGTCAGATTTGATCTTGTATGAAGTGCGGACCTTGCCCTTGGAGATACCGGAAAGCTTGCCTGCAATCATCTTTTTGCGGATAGGTGTGGCGCGGTCAGTGAATACGACTCCGTTGAGATGGTCGCATTCGTGCTGCACCATCCTGGCGGCGAAATTGTCGAACTCCTCCTCCTTTTCCTGGAAATCCGCATCGAAATAACGGACCTTGATGACCTTGGGACGGACGATGTCAGCATCCACGTTAGGGATACTGAGACATCCTTCGCTGTATTCGGAAGTCTCCTCGCTCTCATAGGTGAAAACTGGGTTGATCATCTCCCTGTGGAATCCCTTCAACTCCGGGAAACGGTCCGCCAGATCATTACCGTCAACGACAACCACCCTTTCGGAAATGCCGATCTGAGGCGCTGCCAGGCCGCAGCCGTCAGCGGCATGCATAGTTTCGATGAGGTCTTCTATAAGTTTCTTAAGTCTGTCCTTCTGGCTCAGGTCGGCATCCTGCGCCTTCGCGCGGAGCACCTGCGAGCCATACAAATAAATCGGATATATCATCTTTCTTGCTGTTGTGTTCTGTCAAGGTATGTCTGGAGGATAATGGCGGCGCTGATCTTGTCCACGGCCATCTTGTCGCGGCGGTCGCTCTTCTTCATCCCGCCGTCAATCATAGCCCGATGGGCCAGCACCGAGGTGAACCTCTCATCCTCGAGGGTTACAGGTATGTCCGGGAACTGCTTCTTGAGAAGGTTCAGGAAGGCATCCACGTCCTTCGCAGCCTCGGACGGCCTGTTGTCCATATTCATAGGATAGCCGACAACGAAGCGCTCGATACGCTCGGTCAGGGAATACTTTTTGAGATATTCTATTATCTTTGCACTGGGAACCGTATCCAGAGCCGAAGCAAAAATACGGAGAGGGTCACTTGCTGCGACTCCTATCCTTTTGCGGCCATAATCGATACCTACTACTCTATCCATAACGCAAAGTTAGCATTTTATGGCGATACTTAGAAAAAGAGAGAAAGAAAACGAGCCTTCGCGCAGGCTCAGGATATCTGTGGTCGATGATGATTCCCACGAGCAGTTGTACAATTTCAGGACATCCAGGACCAACATCATAGTCTCACTGGCGATTGTCGCTGTATTGATAATGCTGTTGTCATATTGCCTTACTGCATTTACAGGAATCCGTAACACGGTTCCGGGCTACCCTTCTTCAGAGACCAGGCTTGCTGCGATAGATAATATGGCCAAAACAGACTCCCTTGAGAGGGTTATCGAGATGTGGGCATTTCAGGTGGAGAATATCCAGAGGATTGTCAGCGGCAAGGAACCGCTGTCGCTGGATTCCGTGGCAGCTGGTGACAAACCACGTGAAATCGACGAGAATTTGAGGGCAAGGTTCGCCGCAAGCGACTCCCTGCTCAGGGCGGAGATACGCAGGCAGGAGGAATTCAATGTTTCATACGGCAATCCGGTAGTGGCGCAGATTGAGGGGCTGCATTTCTTCACGCCTGTAAAAGGTGTCATCACTGAGGCATTCGACTCAAAAGCGAATCACAATTATATCGATATTTCCGCCGAAGACGGGGCAACGGTCTACGCAGTTCTGGACGGAAGTGTCATCTCCTCCTCCCGGGATGACGCCGGCGGCAGTGTAATCGTCATCCAGCACGACAACAACGTCATTTCGATCTGCCGCAATGCGGAAAAAGCGCTCAAGCAGGCCGGAGACAAAGTGTCAGCCGGGACTCCGGTGGCAATAACCGGCAAAGCCGGATCCGCCTCAGGCACGCACATCGCATTCGAGCTGTGGCATGAAGGAGCGGCCGTGGACCCTGCCGCATATATCAAATTCTGACAATGGAAAACAACGGCAAAAGACATATTGCTATATTGGGCTCCACCGGGTCGATAGGCACCCAGGCCCTCGACGTCATCGGGCAGCATCCGGACCTCTTCGAGGTGGAGCTGCTCACGGCCAACAACAATTCCGCCCTGCTTGTCGAGCAGGCCCTGAAATTCAAACCTGACAGCGTCGTAATCTGCAATCCGGACAAGTATCAGGAAGTCGCAGACGCACTGCAGCCCCATTATATCAAAGTTTTCACGGGTATCGATTCGATCTGCGACATACTCTCATCCGAAAGCATAGATATGGTTCTCACCGCAATGGTGGGATTCAGCGGACTTAAACCGACAATAGCCGCCATCAAGGCCGGCAAGGCCATAGCGCTCGCCAACAAGGAGACTCTCGTCGCCGCCGGCGGGCTCGTAATGCCGCTCGCGGCCGAGTACAATGCGCCTGTCATACCGGTCGATTCGGAGCACTCGGCAATCTTCCAATGTCTTCAGGGCGAACGCGTCAGGCCGTCGAAGATCATCCTGACAGGCTCGGGCGGACCGTTCCTCCACTCCACACCTGAAGAGCTGGAGCACGTGAGCGTCGAGGCCGCACTCAATCATCCGCGCTGGAAGATGGGTCCGAAGGTTACGATCGACTCCGCGAGCCTGATGAACAAGGGGCTCGAATTCATCGAGGCTAAGTGGCTCTTCGATATGGCACCGGCCGACATCGAAGTCATAATCCATCCGCAGTCAATCATCCACTCGATGGTCCGCTTCCCGGACGGATGCGTGATGGCACAGCTGAGCAACCCGGATATGCGCCTGCCGATCCAGTATGCCCTCGGCTACCCATACAGGGCCGCCCTGAATATGGAGCCGCTGGACTTTGCGAAGACCGCGCAACTCACTTTCTTCGAACCGGACACTAAGAGATTCCCGTGCCTTGATATCGCCCGCAATGCCATTTCAGCCGGAGGAAACACCTGCTGCACGATGAATGCCGCCAATGAATCCGCTGTGGCGGCATTCCTCAACGGCCGGATCGGATTTATGGATATCCCGCGCATCATCACAGAAACCATCGAACAGACGCAATTTGTCGGCAAGCCTGACCTGGAAACGATTTTCAGCACGAATTTTGAAGCGAGAAGGCTCGCCGACGAAATAATAACCACTAAATTCGCAAGATAATAATGAATGTAGTACTCATAAAGATAGCGCAGGTTGTCCTCGCACTCTCATTCCTGATCCTTATTCACGAATTCGGACATTTCCTGTTCGCCAAGCTCTTCAAGACGAGAGTCGAGAAATTCTACCTGTTCTTCAACCCGCAGATTTCGCTTTTCAGATGCAAACGCATAGACGGCAAGCTGAAGGTCAGGTTCTTCTCACGCAACAATGGTGAGTGGGATGAGTGCCCTAACACCGAATACGGCATCGGCTGGCTGCCTCTCGGAGGCTACTGCGCAATATCCGGAATGATCGACGAGACAACGACGAAAGAGGACCTCGCATCAGAGCCGCAGCCTTGGGAATTCAGGTCCAAGCCGGCCTGGCAGCGCTTCTTCATAATGTTCGGAGGCGTATTCTTCAACTTCATCCTCGCCATCATCCTTTATGCCGCCATCCTCGGCACCTGGGGGGAAGAATACCTCAGGACAGAAGATGCCTCCTACGGTATCGCCGTAAATGACCTTTCATACAAAATGGGCTTCCGCAACGGCGACCGCATCCTCAGTATCGACGGCGTTCCAACGGACAATTTCGCCACCCTGCAGATAGATATGATCCGTGCCAAGGCCACCGAGGCGCTTGTGCTCAGGGATGGCGACACCGTACGCATCGCCATTGACCCGGTATACATCCCGGCAATGCTCAATACTCCGGGAATGTTCGGCCTCGCCTTCCCGTTCGTTGTCGGCGAGGTGCCTGAGACCTCCATCAACAGGGACTCCGACCTGGCCGCCGGTGACCGGATAGAGGCCATCGACGGCAAGGAGATGTTCCTCGTCCCGGACATCAGGGAAGAACTGGGAAATCATAAGAATGCATCCGTTGTGGCCCGGATACTCCGCGAAGGCGATATGGTCATCGAATCCGAACTTCAGGTCGACTCCGCCGGAATGGTGGGCGTCGTGCTGGATGCGGACCCGTCGAAATATTTCAACGTCACCACCCATACCTACAACGCCCTGTCCGCAATCCCGGCAGGCGCACGCAAGGCCTGGAAGACAATCACCGACTATGTCAAGGAACTCGGTCTGATCTTCTCACCGAAGACTGAGGCGTACAAGTCAGTGGGCAGCTTCATCGCCATCGGCAAGGTATTCCCGGCAGCCTGGGACTGGTATAAGTTCTGGTCACTTTCGGCACTATTCTCAATTATGCTCGGAGTCCTCAACATCCTCCCGATCCCGGCCCTTGACGGAGGCCACATACTCTTCCTGCTGGTCGAGATGATCACCGGCCGCAAACCGAGCGACAAATTCCTTCAGATTGCAGAATACATAGGCATGGCAATCCTCCTCGGACTTATGATTCTAGCATTCGGAAATGATATCAGAGGCTTATTCTAACCTGTACAATATGAAAAAGACCGCACTTCTCCTGACACTTCTCGCATTTCTCCCGATACTGTCAGCCTGCAATGAAGAAAAAAGTGAGAACCTCCCTGCCATCAGCGGCAAGGCGGGCGAAATAATCGTCGTTGCCAGCAAGTCCCAGTGGGAAGCCGAGGCAGGCAGCGCCATACGCGATGCACTGGCATCAGAATATCTGATCCTTCCGCAGAAGGAGCCGAAATTCAACCTTTCAAATGTCCCGGAATCCAGTGTCAACAAACTGCTCAAGGTACATCGCAATATGCTTTACCTCGACATCAAGGATGGTAACGAATGTGCGATTAAGGTGCGCAAGGACGTATGGGCCCATCCACAGACAATGGTGATAGTATCCGCTCCGGATGTAAGCGGGGCCGCCACTTTCATTGCAGACAACGCCGGACTTCTGGTGGACGCGTTTGAAAAGGCGGAGCGCGAACGCGTAATCGCCAACGCAAAGGCATTTGAAGAGATCGGGCTCGGCAAACTTGTGGGAGACAAATTCGGCGGATCCCCGTGCTTTCCGAAAGACTACTCCCTGAAAAAACAGACACCGGACTTCCTCTGGATCTCAAATGAGACCTCATATGTAAACCAGGGCATATTCATCTACTCGTTCCCTTATACCGACGAAAGCCAGCTGACAGCCGAAGCCCTCATCGCAAAGAGAAACGAGGTGATGAAGGAGAATGTCCCGGCCACTATGGAGGACAGTTATATGATTACAAACCCGACTGTCGAGCCCATCAGCAGCAAAGTGGTGTTCAACGGCATACAGCGGATTGAGATCCGCAGCCTCTGGGATACACAGAACGATTTTATGGGCGGTCCGTTCGTCCAACATGCAATGGTCAGCAAGGATAAAAGTCAAATCATTGTGATTGAAGGCTTTGTGTATGCGCCTAAATATAATAAGCGTAATTATCTCCGCCAGGTTGAAGCATTGATCAGTTCTTTCAGATGGAAAGAATAGCGATAATTGTCCTAAAAGTTTTGTTTTAATAAAATTTTTTATACCTTTGCACTCCCATAATTTTGAAGGGGAAATATTGGTGGGTTCGTATAACGGTTAGTACTCGAGATTTTCATTCTCGCAATAGGAGTTCGATTCTCCTACCCACTACGAAAAATATAAAAAATTAAGTAATGGCAAATCACGCATCAGCAGACAAGCGCAATCGCCAGAGCGAGAAGCGCAGAGAGCATAATAGATATTATGCCAAGACAACACGCAACGCCATCAGGGCGCTTCGTAACACAACAGACAAAGCCGCAGCAGAGGCTTCAATGCCAAAGGTGTTCGCAATGATTGACAAACTCGCAAAAATCAATGTCATTCACAAGAACAAGGCTGCAAACCTGAAAAGCGGTATCGCAGTTTACGTCAACAAACTTTAATCTTTTGTTTGTTTTGTCATAAGAGTTTGAAAACTTCCCGTAAATTGCGGGAAGTTTTTTTATATCCTTATGACAATGAAACAGAACATCAAAGAGTGGCGTGAAGAAGAGAGGCCGAGAGAGAAGATGCTCTCCAAAGGATGTGAATCACTCACTGCCGCAGAACTGATCGCCATCCTCATACGCAGCGGCTGTGCTGAACGCAACGCAGTAGAGACAGCAGGCGAAGCCCTGGAACTTGCAGGAGGCAAATTGAAGAACCTTTCGAGGATGACGTTCGAACAGCTGCGGAAAATCCGTGGCATCGGGCCGGCCAAGGCCCTTTCAATAATGGCAGCCTCCGAGCTGGGACGCAGAATGGCTGCCGAACCGAATGACGGAATGCCTGTAATCCGGGATTCCAAAACCATCGCAGATATTATGATCCCGCTCCTGAACGGTCTGCAGCACGAAGAATGCTGGGTGCTCTACCTCAACAAGGCAAACCGCCTCACAGGCAAGGAACGCCTCAGCCAGGGCGGTGTCAGCGCAACTGTCATAGACATCAAACTGATTGTACGCCACGCCATCGACAGGCTCGCAAGCGGAATCATACTGGTACACAACCACCCTTCAGGCAACTGCGTCCCCGGCAAAAACGACATCTCCGAGACAGCGGCACTGCGTGAGGCTGCCGCCCTGCTCGATATATGCCTGGTGGACCACCTCATAATAGCCGGCAACAAATACTACAGCTTCGCGGATGAAATTTGATAAAGTCAAAACGCCTTGCTATATTCGCATAAATATAAATACCAAGCCATTATGAAAGTCATAAACCTGGGTGAGACCAACTCTGTGATGAATCATTTCATTGCCGAGATGCGCGACAGGGACATCCATAAGGACAGCATGCGCTTCCGCAGGAACCTTGAACGCGTCGGAGAAATCTTTGCATACGAAATCAGCAAGACATTCGAATATGAGCCGGCGGATGTAGAGACACCGCTTGGAATCGCACAGTGCAGCTTTTACCGCCGTCCAATAGTCCTCAGCACCATTCTGAGAGCCGGACTGCCTATGCACCAGGGACTTCTAAACTATTTTGACAAAGCGGAGAATGCGTTCATCGCCGCTTACCGCAAGTATGGCAAGGACAACAAATTCAAGATCCAGCTCGAATATGCGACGTCAGTGGCAACTGAGGGCAAGATCCTCATCATAACTGACACTATGCTCGCCACCGGTGCCTCACTACTTCTCGCATACCAGAAACTGGTCGAGAACGGCGAGCCGGAGCACACCCATATCGTATGCTCCATCGCCTCCGCAGAAGGAGTGGATTACCTTTCGAAGAATCTTCCGCACAAGAAGGTGACCCTGTGGGTCGGTGCCATCGATGAGGAGCTGACCAACAAATCATACATCATCCCGGGCCTCGGCGACGCCGGAGACCTGGCATACGGAGACAAACTTTAGGGAGCGCTAGAGCTCCTTGCGGAGCCTTGCGATAGGGATCGATAGTTGCTCGCGGTACTTAGCAACGGTGCGGCGGGCAACCTGATAGCCTTTTTCGTTGAGAACGGCGACAAGTTCCTCGTCGGTCAGCGGCTTGCGCTTGTCCTCCTCGTCAATGCTGCTGACAAGGATATTCTTGATCTCCCTTGTGGAGACCTCCTCGCCTTCGTTGTTGACCAGGCCTTCCGAGAAGAAATATTTCAACGGATAGATACCGAAATGAGTCTGCACATACTTGCTGCTGACTACCCTTGAGATAGTGGAGATATCAAACCCTGTCTTCTCAGCGATATTTTTGAGGACCATCGGTTTGAGTTTAGTCTCATCGCCGTCCATAAAATATTCGTGCTGGAAGTCGACAATGGCCTCCATCGTGCGCTGTAATGTATTCTGACGCTGTTTGATAGCCTCGATGAACCACTTCGCCGAGTCAATCTTCTGCTTGACGAAAGCCGTGGCTTCCTTCCCTTCCTTACCGGGGATATTGGCCGAATCAAGAAGAATCTCGGCATAGCGCTTGTTGACCTTCAGCTCGGGAACGGAATATTTCGGCAGGGAGAGCATCAGTTCGTCATCCTTCAGTTCGAGAATGAAATCAGGGACAACCTGCTGTGCCTGCTCGGTATATGAATCATCAATCTGACCGCCCGGGATAGGATTGAGGCGACGGATTTCGGCTATCGCAGCCTTCAGCATATCTTCGGATATCTCCAGTTTGGAGATAATCCTGGAATAGTGTTTCTTGGTGAACTCCTCGAAATAGTCTTCGAGAATCGTCTTCGCCAGACGCTGGCTCTCTGACGGAGTACGCGCCCCGATCTGAAGGAGAAGACATTCCCGAAGATCCCTTGCGCCCACTCCAACCGGTTCGAAGCCCTGAATGATGGTCAGGACTTCTTCGAGTTCCTCAACCGTCGTATCAATGCCTGTCTTGAAACTGATGTCGTCCACAAGGGATTCGAGGTCGCGGCGGAGATATCCGTCATCGCCGAGCATCCCGATCATAAATGAGGCGAGCATCCTCTTGTTCTCATCAAGACTGCAGTATCCCAACTGTTTCTCAAGGTTCTGATGAAAACTCTCAAGCACCTGGAATGTATTATACTGAGGCTTCAGATCCTTGCCTGTGTTATTTACATATAATTTGTATGATGGCGTGTCATCATTGGTGTATTCGCTGAGCGACACCTGCTTGGGTGCACCGTCCTCGGAATCCGTATCATCGACGACCTCATCAAGCACAGGATTCTCCTCAATCTCCTTCTGGATACGCTGCTCCAGTTCAAGGCGGGGAAGCTCGATGAGCTTGATTGTCTGAATCTGCAGCGGAGAGAGACGCTGCACCTGCTTCAATTGCAAGCCAAGACCCTGCTTTACCATAATGATGGATAATTGATTTGTTCCTTAACAAGGAATACTGACTGATATATACCCGTGAGCTGCTGTGCAAACAACTGGGCTTCCGCTCTCGTACGGAAATCCCCGACAGTCACCTTGAAGAAAGGCGAAGCATATGTCCGATACACGGAAACACCCGGATACATTGCCGAAAACGAACCCGCGACAGACTCTGATTTAGACCTGGCATTCTGGCTGTTATCAAAGAAAATACGGACTCTGTAGCCCGTCACGCGGCGGTTGTGATTGCCTGCAATATGACGGCTCAATGCGGTTTTCATCGCATCACTCTGCTCTATTGTGACATTGCCGCCATGAAGGGTATTTTTTGACAAAAGTGCCAGAATGTCCGCACCGGCGTATTCCGCGCTGACTTCCGGAAGCGGCTCAACGTTAACGACAGTGTCCCGGGCGACAGGAGGGCCTGTCACAACTTGTGGAATCTGCGCCTGCACCAGGCCGGATGACAATATTGAAAATGCCAGTATCAGTATTCGTTTCATCATTTTGATTTCTTTTCATCGAAAGAGATGGATTTCACATCATCGAGCAGCCCTTTGAGAGGCATCTTCTCCTTCTGGATGCGCTTTGTAAATGGGCCGGACTTGACTGTCATATCCAAATCGGCGGACATCGTCTCCGGATCCATTTTCGCACCGAGGATTGTGGCCATCGGGTTGAAAAGCGTGGCATTGAGCATCACCGGAAGCAGCGTGTCGCACTTCGACCCGAGCACGACGGGCGCTTGAGCCACGGCATCGGCAACCTTTGAGCCATTCTCGGAATAGAGAACGGCTGTCAGAGCTTTGAGTTCAAATTCTGATCCTGTGGGATTGGAGACACCTATTTCGAGGCATACATCCGCCGAGGCGCTTCCCCTTGCATAGGAGAAGTTGTCCACAGAACTTACGTCCCAGGATTTGAGTTCCAGCTTCTTGTAGTCATTGACCGAGCAGGAAGCAAGAGCCAGGGTGGCCGTAATCAGATAAATGTAAAATCTTTTCATTTCGTCTTTCCTTTACAAAGATATAAAAAAGTTATCTTTGCACTGCAATTAGTGAAACAGAATGAACAATACCAACTTTCATTCCATAAGACCGATTTGTGACGCTAACCGTCCGAAAGTATTTATCGAGACCTATGGCTGCCAGATGAATGTCAATGACAGCGAAGTGGTGCTGTCAATCCTTCAGGACGCGGGTTACGCGCTCTGTAACAGCCTTGGTGAAGCGGACCTTATTCTGGTCAATACCTGCTCCATACGCGACAATGCGGAGCAGAGGGTCCTCGGAAGACTCGATGTCTTCCGCCTTGAAAAGAAAAAGCGCAAGGTGCTTGTCGGAGTGCTGGGCTGCATGGCCGAGCGCCTCAAGGAGAAACTTCTTGAGCACGAATCGGTCGATATCGTAGCCGGACCGGACGCTTACAGGGACCTGCCGCGCCTCGTGGCGGCCGCCGGGCTGGAATCCAAGCAGATCAACACCATTCTTTCACACGAAGAGACTTACGGCGACATCTCCCCTGTCCGTATGGACAGCAACGGAGTCTCCGCCTATATTTCGATAATGCGCGGATGCAACAATGTCTGCTCATACTGCATAGTCCCTTACGTACGCGGCGCCGAACGCAGCCGCGACCCGAAGAGCATCATCCGCGAAGCGGAATGCCTCATCGCCAACGGCTATAAGGAGATCAACCTGCTCGGACAGAATGTGGATTCATACCGCTGGGTAAATCCTGAAGATACAACGGAAGAAGTGGATTTCGCGAGGCTGCTCGAGATGGTGGCGCTGCTGGACTGCAGGGTGCGCGTAAGGTTCGCGACCTCCCATCCAAAAGATATGACCGACGCCGTTCTCTATACAATGGCAATGTATGACAACATCTGCAAGCACATCCATCTCCCGGTTCAGTCCGGAAGCACCGTTATGCTTGAGAAGATGAACCGCAAATACACCCGCGAGACATACCTTCAGAGGATCGACAAGATCCACGAGATTCTTCCGGACTGCGCTATCACAACCGACGTGATAGCCGGATTTTCAGGCGAAACCGAAGATGACCACAGGCAGACCATTTCGCTCTTCAACCAGGTCTATTTCGACAGCGCATTCATGTTCCAGTATTCCGAGAGGCCCGGCACAAAGGCTTCCAGACACTATCCTGACGACATTCCGGTTGAAATCAAGACTGAACGCCTCAACGAAATCATCGCACTTCAGAACGAAATATCGCTCATACGCAACAAGCAGTATATCGGAAGGGTCTGTGAGGTACTGATCGAAGGCACGTCCAAGCGTTCAGCAGACGACCTTATCGGTCGTACGTCCTCCAACAAGACCTGCGTATTCCCCGCAGCGGGCCACAAGCCGGGAGAATTCGTCAATGTGAAGATCCTCTCCTGCTCTTCCGCAACGCTGATTGCGGAAATCGTTGAATAAGCTACGCCCACTATCCTGCGTCTTCAAATTATTGTGAAACCAGGTATTCGCTACTCGGAGATTGTCCACTCGTAGCCGCCGTCCTTCGTATCCTTGACCTGGATGCCGATGGCCTTCAGTTCGTCACGGATCTTGTCGCTGACGGCCCAGTTCTTCTCCGCCTTGGCGGTCCTGCGGATATCCATCACCATATCCATAAGGCCTGAAATGACCTTTGTGGAGGTGGAATCGGACTGCTCCTCTACGAGACCGAGAACACCGAATACAATATCATCGAAAAGGGCGCGGATGGTAGCGCAATCCTCTTCATTGAGGGATATCGTCCTATCCTTGGCGCCATTCACGATCCTGACAATCTCGAACATATATGAAAGAGCGTTCGGGGTATTGAGGTCATCGCACAAAGCATCATAGATCTGAGACTTGAGGGTCGCGACTTCCGGAAGCGGTGCGGCTCCGGTGACAGGTTGGAGGGACTTGGCATCCTTTGCGGCCTGAAGCATCTTCTTGAGGCCCTTTTCGGCAGCCCTGAGCGCTTCATTGCTGAAATCCAAAGTGCTGCGGTAATGAGCCTGGAGTATGAAGAAGCGGATGGTCATCGGAGAATATGCCTGCTCAAGAAGCCTGTGGGTACCATTGAAAAGCTCATCGAGGGTGATGAAGTTTCCGAGGGACTTGCCCATCTTCTGGCCGTTGATGGTGATCATATTGTTGTGCATCCAGTAGTGGACTCCGCCCGTGCCGCGGGATGCGACATTCTGGGCTATTTCGCACTCGTGGTGCGGGAACATCAGGTCCATTCCGCCTCCGTGGATGTCAAACTCCTCTCCGAGGTACTTCTCACCCATTGCCGAGCACTCGAGATGCCATCCCGGGAAGCCTTCGCTCCAAGGTGACGGCCAGTGCATTATATGCTCCGGCGAAGCTTTCTTCCAAAGAGCGAAATCGAACGGTGAATGCTTGTCATCCTGGCCGTCGAGGTTTCTGGTACCCTCCTTGGTCTCCTCGAGGTTGCGGCCGGAAAGGACACCGTACTTGTGGTCTTTGTCGTATTTAGGGACATCGAAGTACACGGAACCATTGCTGATGTATGCGTAGCCGCTGTCAAGAATCTTCTGTACAAGATTGATCTGCTCGATGATATGACCGGAGGCGTGAGGCTCGATTGACGGCGGAAGCACGTTGAGCCGGCTCATCGCATCGTGGTAGCGTATGGTGTAGGTCTGGACGACCTCCATCGGCTCCAGAGCCTCAAGGCGGGCCTTCTTGGCAATCTTGTCCTCCCCGGTATCGGCATCGTTCTCGAGATGTCCGACATCGGTGATGTTGCGCACATATCTCACTTTATAGCCGATGTGCTTCAGAAGTCTGAAAAGTACGTCATAAGTCACGCCGGGACGTGCGTGTCCCAGGTGCGCATCTCCGTATACGGTAGGTCCGCAGACGTACATTCCGACCATTCCCGGATGAATAGGCTTGAACAGTTCTTTTGTACGCGTCAGCGTGTTGTAAATATAGTAATTCTGCATGTCAGAGTATTTTATTCGATATATATCCTACAAAATTACTCATTTTTTGAAATAATTCTGCAATCGGTGCAGATAATCCGCACCGACCGCAGAACAGACCGTGCCGCTTCATTCCCGCTCCGGCCCGGTAACAACCGAAAGCTTGTTGGCCAACACTTCCATATACTGATGGTCTCCGCCATCATTTGCAGTATACTTCACGTTCCTCAGGCGTCCGACGACAGATACCAGCACCCCTTTTTTCAAACTTCCGAAATCCACGATACCCTTGCCGGCCCAGGCGGCGACATTGTGCCACGTGGTCTCCTCCCTCAAATCTCCGTTGCGATCCTTGTAAATCTCACTTGTGGCTATGGAAAACCTCGCCACACTCGTATTGCCCACCTGGGCAATCCTCGGGTCCTGCCCGATTCTACCTCGCAGCTCCACCCTGTTCAATGATACGTTGTCTATCATAATCAAAAAAATTACGGTTGCAAAGTAAATGGCACGGCAAGGCCAAAACAATAATCCAAACGTTTGTATCCGTTAAAAAACGTTTAGGGAAAAGACGGATTCGTCACCGCTTTTCCACAAATCGCACTCTACGGGACAAATTATACAAATGATGCAATTTTGGTAAATAAACGGGCATCGGGTGTATTATCTTTATATTATGGAACGTTATTGTCTTGAATGTGGGGAACGGCTGTCGGGAAGAAGTGACAAACTGTTCTGCTGCGATTCGTGCAGGAGCAACTGGCACAATACCAGGGCACGGAAAAAGGATGTCGGGATAAGGCGGATCAATTCCATCCTCAAAAGAAACCATACTATACTGGAGGGATGCATCCTGTCGGGAAAGACACACATCGGTACGAAAGAACTGATTGACAAGTCTTTCAACCCATATTACTTCACTTCCGCCGAAAGGAGCGCCATCCGGAGGCGGTTTTATTGTTACGATATCCCCTACCGGCTTTCGGCCGACGGGAGCCTTACAATCGAATGCCGCGTCAATGACCATATCCAACCGGATGACGGTTCTGAAGGCAAATGCTTCCGAAAGTCGGATTAAAATGCAATATTTGCAGTAATAACCGAAATCTGCGATATGGATATTCATTTCGAATCGACAAGATGCCTGCTTTGTTACCAGGCGCCGTGCAGTGAAGCCTGCACAAACGGAGTTGCGGACCCGGCCAGAGGCATCAGAGCCATCCGCTTCGAGAACGACCACTGTAACGGCTTATTCATAAACAGCGGGACGTGCGGAGGATGCGACGCACCCTGCGAGAAGGCGTGTATCCACGACGACTTTCCTATCCGCATAAAGGAGATTGCGGAATCGATGGAAAAGCCCGCCGCTCTTGACGAGGCCGTGAAGGCCGGCGCACTTCCGTCGCTCGAAATCGAATTCTGCGGAGTAAAGTGCGAGAATCCTTTCTTCCTCGGATCCAGCGTCGTCGCAAGCGGTTATGATATGATTGCCGACGCTTTCCGCGCAGGATGGGCGGGAGTTGCATACAAAACTATCACATTCGGCGAGATAAAGGAAGTTTCCCCACGCTTTGACCAGGTCGGCAAGGAGGGCACGCCGTTCATCGGATTCCGCAATATGGAGCAACTTTCGGTCAACACCCCGGAGGATGATTTTGCGATTCTGGCCCGGTTGAAAAAAGAGTTCCCGACAAAAGTCCTGATCGCCTCGATTATGGGCAGCGACGAATCCGAGTGGAAAAGGCTGGCCCGTATGGCACAGGCAGCGGGATGCGATATGATTGAATGCAACTTCTCCTGCCCTCATATGGCAGCGAAGGGGCGTGGCAGCGATGTCGGTCAGAATCCAGACCTTGTGGAGCACCTGACACGCATCGTGAAAAGCGAAGTGACGATTCCCGTTATTGCCAAAATGACCCCTAACATTACCCATATAGAAGAGCCGGCCGTTGCCGCTGTCAATGGCGGCGCCGATGCAATTGCGGCCATCAACACCATCAAGAGCATCACAATGAAACGCCGCAGCGAGATTGCAGGCAAGGCGACTCTTTCGGGATATAGCGGAAAGGCGGTCAAACCGATTGCACAGCGCTTCATACTTGATATGCGCAGGGATGAGCAGATCAAGGACATACCGCTCAGCGGAATGGGAGGCGTGGAATCGTGGCGTGACGCACTTCAGTACATTGTGCTCGGCTGCAGCAATGTGCAGGTGGTGACTTCGGTGATGCAATACGGATACCGCGTGATTGACGATATCATTCTGGGAATCCAGGACTGGATGCTGCGCAAGGGTCACAGGACACTTGAGGAAGTGCGGGGCATTGCGCTTGAGAAATTTGTCAACACCGACGGACTCGACAGGGACAGCAAGGTAATGCCCGTATTCGACCACGACAAATGTATCGGATGCGGACGCTGCTACATATCCTGCAACGACGGCGGACATCAGGCCATCGGATTCAACGCCGCCACAAGGCAGCCGCAATTGACAGGCACGAAATGTGTAGGATGCCATCTCTGTCTGCTTGTATGCCCTGTTGGAGCAATCCATGCCGGAAACAGAATAAAGATTCCTAGGCCGGCATTCAAACAATAGCGAACAAACAACAATTATTGATATATGAAACATATCCTTCCGGCTGCAGCAGCGGCCGTATTATTAACTTCGTGTACAATGAACGACAATCCATTGCTTGTCAAGTCCGACGCCCCATACAGCGCGCCTGCTTTCGACAAAATCAGAGTTGAACATTACAAACCTGCCTTCGAGGCCGCCATCAAGGAGGGCAAGGAGGAGATCAAGGCCATCATCGACAATTCCGAAGCCCCGACGTTCGAGAATACCATCGAGGCTCTCGAGCACGCCGGCCGCACGCTCAACTCCGTCGGCGGCATATTCTTCAACCTCAATGAGGCCTGTACCAGCCCGGAGATGCAGCAGCTGGCAGAGGAGATCTCCCCGATGCTCACCGAATACGAGATGTCCATCATCCTCAACCCTGACCTCTTCGCAAAGGTAAAGGCCGTTTATGAAAGCCGCAGCAGCCTGAACCTCGACATAGAGCAGGCGAAACTCCTCGAGGAGACATACAAGTCATTCACACGCAACGGTGCCAACCTCGACGAAAGCCGGAAGGCCGAATTCGCAAAAGTGGAGGAAGCTCTCTCAATAGCCACGTTGAAATTCGGAAAGAACTCCCTCGCCGCCACAAACGCATTCACCCTTGAAATCACCGATGAAAGCGAACTCATCGGACTGCCGGACTATGTCCGCGAAATGGCAGCGCTCGAAGCGAAGAACCGCGAAAAGGAAGGATGGGTGTTCACCCTCAACCAGCCGAGTTACGGTCCATTCATGAAATACAGCCAGAACCGCAGCCTGCGCGAGAAGATGTGGCGCGCATACAACACCAAGTGCATCGGAGGTGATGCCGACAATCTCGCCACTATCCGTGAAATCGTGGAACTGCGCATCAAGGAGGCCAATATCCTCGGATACAACACCTACGCCGACTACGCGCTTGAAAACAGGATGGCTAAGAATCCGGAAACGGTCAACGCATTCCTCGCCGACCTCACCGCGAAGACCTATCCGTTTGCCGTCCGTGACGTCGCCGATATCCAGAAATATGCCGCAAAGAACGGCTTTGAGGGCAAGATAATGCCGTGGGACTTCTCTTTCTGGAGCGAAAAATACAAGGATGAGAAATACTCCATCAACGAAGAACTCCTCAAGCCGTACTTCGAACTCAGCAGCGTACAGGGCGCACTCTTCGATCTTGCAAACCGCCTTTACGGCCTCAACTTCAATGAGCGCACCGACATTCCGAAATATCATCCTGACGTACGCACTTTCGAGGTCACTGATGAGAACGGCAAATTCATGGCCCTGCTCTATATCGACTACTTCCCGAGGGAGAGCAAGAGAGGCGGAGCCTGGATGACGTCATTCCGCGAAATGGGCATCTTCAACGGTGTCGAGGAGCGTCCGTTCGTATCGCTCGTCACAAATTTCACCAAGCCGACCGAGACCGAACCGGCGCTGCTGACATTCGACGAATTCACCACAATCCTTCACGAATTCGGCCACGCACTCCACGGAATGCTGGCAGAAGGCACATACAGCAGCCTTACAGGCACCAATGTGGCCAGGGATTTCGTCGAGCTCCCGTCACAGTTGATGGAAAACTGGGCATACGAGCCTGAATACCTCCAGTCATTCGCCAAGCATTACAAGACAGGCGAGGTCATCCCACAGGAACTCATCGACAAGATTGTCGCAGCCAAGAACTACCTTGCCGGCTACGCATCCATCCGCCAGTTGAACTTCGGAACAGTGGATATGGCCTGGCATTCTGTCACTGAAGTTCCGGAAACCGACGTGCTCAAGTTCGAACAGGATATAGTGGCCAAGGCTCCGGTGCTTCCGGCAGTTGAAGGCACGGCATTCTCACCTTCATTCGGCCACATCTTCTCAGGCGGATATGCAGCGGGCTACTACTCCTACAAGTGGGCCGAAGTCCTCGAAGCCGACGCATTCTCTTACTTCAAGGAAAAGGGAATTTTCAACAAGGAAGTCGCCAGGGAGTTCCGTGAGAAGGTGCTCTCACGCGGAGGCATCGTCGATGCCGACGTACTGTTCAGAGATTTCCGCGGCCGCGACCCGAGACCGGACGCGCTGCTTGAAAAGACAGGTATGATCAAATAGCGGACTATTATGAAAAGAATCATTATCGCCCTTGCGGCAATTGCGATGCTCTGCTCATCCTGCGGAGAATTCTACGATGAAACCAATATTCTGTGCGTCCATCCGTGGCAGCTGGACAGCGTCGTGACGTACAACCAGCTTGGCGAGCAGATTGCCAGGACCGAATACGGAGCTGGTGAAGAAGTCCTCGATTTCGCATCGGTCGGAGCCTGGCTCTTCGCTTCGTCACAGCACAATGACAGTGAAGTCGGAGACTGGTATTCGGAGCAGATCCCGCAAAAAGGCGCCTTCACCCTGACCATCAACAGCTACAACCCCGGCTATTTCATCGAGGAAGGCCATTCGGGAGAGGAATATCGCGCAAACATATCGGAAGACGGTAAAAATCTGATGATCCTTCACGCACACACTGATGTCGATGAAAGGATTATCTACTATTTCACCCAAATGCCGGAATAAGGCAGAAGAGTATAATCAAAACAGGCACCTGCGGAAGCAGATGCCTGTTTTTTTTACGGGGTGGAGGTAGTCGGATTCGAACCGGCGACCCCCTGCTTGCAAAGCAGGTGCTCTACCAGCTGAGCTATACCCCCGTCTTGTTTGCGGATGCAAAGGTATACAAAATATCATTACCCGCAAACATTTTTTTATTTTTTTTAACCGATTTCAGCTCCGTTGATCAGAGTTTCCTGCGGTGTGACGAAGCGCATCTTGCCATCGCCCTGCTTTGCCATCAGTATCATACCGTGACTTTCGATGCCGCGGATGGTACGAGGCTTGAGGTTTGCGAGGATGCATATCTGCTTGCCAACCATATCTTCAGGAGTGTAGTACTCTGCGATTCCCGATACGATGGTGCGCTTGTCAATGCCCGTATCTATCGTGAGTTTTAGGAGTTTGTCAGTCTTCGGGACCTTGACCGCCTCGAGTACGGTTGCGGTCCTGATGTCCATCTTCCCGAAATCTTCGAATGTGCACTCCTCCTTCTGAGGTGCGACATTCTTTGCTGCCTCCGCCTTCTCTGCCGCCTCACGCTCGGCGCGGATTGCGGCCAGACGCTCCAGCTGCCGGTCGATCTCGGCATCCTCGATCTTGGTGAAGAGAAGTTCAGCCTCCCTAAGCTGATGTCCGGCAGCGAGGATATCGGACTTGCCGAGCAGATTCCAGTCAAGCGGAGAGTCGATCATCGTGCGGAGCCTTTCTGCCGCGAACGGAGTGAACGGCTCGAATGCGATTGCAAGCGATGCGCAGAGCTGGAGGGAAATGTTGAGAATCGTAGCGGTGCGGGCCATATCGGTCTTTGCTACCTTCCAAGGCTCGGTGTCGGAGATATATTTGTTGCCGAGGCGGGCGAGGTTCATCGCCTCCTTGAGGGCTTCGCGGAACTTGTAGGTTTCGAGATTCTTCTCGAGCGCCTCCCTGATTGCTGGAATCTCGGCCAGGACGTCCTTGTCGACCTGCTCGAGCGGACCGCATTCAGGCACGCTGCCATTGAAATACTTGTGAGTAAGGACTACCGCGCGGTTCACGAAATTGCCGAAGATTGCCACCAGTTCACTGTTGTTGCGGGTCTGGAAGTCTTTCCAGCTGAAGTCATTGTCCTTTGTCTCAGGAGCATTGGCGGTAAGGACATATCTGAGGGCGTCCTCCTTGCCCGGGAAGTCCTGTACATATTCGTGAGCCCATACGGCCCATCCGCGGGATGTGGAGATCTTGTCGCCCTCGAGGTTGAGAAACTCGTTTGCAGGGACATTCTCGGGAAGCACATATCCGCCGTATGCCTTCAGCATCGAAGGGAATACGATGCAGTGGAAGACGATATTGTCTTTGCCGATGAAATGCACGAGCTTTGTGTCTTCGGATTTCCACCACTTCTCCCAATCATTCGGAAGGAGCTCCCTGGTATTGGAAATGTATCCGATAGGTGCGTCAAACCACACATAGAGCACCTTGCCTTCAGCCCCCTCCACAGGGACAGGGACGCCCCAGTCGAGGTCGCGGGTGACGGCACGCGGCTGAAGACCGCCGTCAAGCCAGCTCTTCACCTGACCGTACACATTCGGACGCCACTCCTTGTGGCCTTCGAGGATCCATTCGCGGAGCCACTGCTCATACTGCTCCAGAGGGAGATACCAGTGGGTGGTCTTCTTCTTGATCGGAGCTGCGCCGCTGAGCTTGCTCTTGGGATTGATGAGCTCTTCCGGGCTGAGGGTGCAGCCGCACTTCTCGCACTGATCGCCGTATGCGCCTTCCGCACCGCACTTCGGGCAGGTGCCCACGATATAGCGGTCCGCGAGGAAGGTATTGGCCTCAGGGTCGAAATACTGCTCGCTCTCCTTTGTTATGAATTTGCCTTCATCATACATCTTCTTGAAGAAATCCGAAGCGGTCTCCTCGTGAATCCTGGACGATGTGCGGCCGTATATGTCGAAATTGATGCCGAGAGCCTTGAAGCTCCCGTCGATTATCGTGTGATATTTGTCGACGATATCCTGTGGAGAACAGCCCTGCTGGCGCGCCTTGATTGTGATAGGGACGCCGTGCTCGTCGCTTCCGCATACATAAAGGACCTCTTCACCGCGCATTCGGAGGTACCTTACATATATATCGGCAGGTACGTAAACTCCGGCAAGGTGTCCGATGTGGACAGGTCCGTTCGCGTATGGAAGCGCGCAGGTGACCAATGTTCTCTTGTAATCTTTCATCTCAAAAATATATTGGTTAAATCAGTCTGCAAAGATAAGAAAATACCGCTATAAGCGGTTAAGGCCTTTCGCAAAGCGAAGTTTTATCTGATTCAGGGCCTGGAGGCGGCCAATCAGGTCATTCAGCAGGACTTCGTCGCCAAGGCTCTGCGCCCGCTCGATCTGCTTGGTGAGTTCGGTGCACTTCTGCTCCGTGATTCTGGACTTGTAGAGTGACACGGACTTCGGCACCAGATCGGAAAGCCGGCTTTCCTCCGGCTCTATGGCCTCGCGGAAAACTTTCACGGTCAGAGGGTGGTCATCCAGAAGCAGATTGAGCACCTGTGAGACTATGGCCTGATTCTCCATTGTGGTGAAATGGCGGACAATTTTCTGCTGGCGGACCTCGCCTTCTTCAACAACAGTCAGGGCAAATGCGAAGTACTCATCATAAATCTCGCGATAGAGACGGTTGTCAAAGACTATCTCATCATACTCCAGTGAGTCGCGGATATAATCATCCACCCTGACTGAAACCTGCTGATTCGAATCTCCGCTCCCGTCATCGATGTGCAGCATCGAACTTCCGAATCTGATGAGGTAATATACCAGCTCCCGCTCCTGAAATGCAAGATAAGGGTTTGTCAGCGAATAATCGTCGGCCGGTGGAAAATCATCTTGTTGGTCCGGAATATAACCATCCTCATATCCGCCTTCTTCCGGGAATGGCTCATCCTCAGGCGGCGGCGGAACCTCACCTTCCATACCATATTGAGTCTGAGGCTGATTCGGCTGTGACGGATGGTTTTCCGGCGACCAGGCCTTGCGTTTACGCTCAATCTCCTTGCGCCGGTCACGCATTTCAGAGATGCGCTGGAAGACCGTATCCGAATTTTGTCCGAATTTCGTGGCAACAGCCTCGGCGTAAACGCTTCTAAGGATAGGGTCCGGTATCACTGAAACGGTCTGGATGATATCATTTATCATCCTGGCCTTCGCAATCGGGTCTGTACCCATCCTTTGGGCAAGCACATCACTCTTGAAATCCACGAAATCGCATTCGTGAGATGCTATATAATCGACGATCTCGTCGTATGAATGTGCCTTCGCAAACGAATCCGGGTCATCCTCCGGCGGGAGCAGCACGACCTTTACTGTCATACCCTCCTCAAGGATGAGATCCGTGCCGCGCAGAGCGGCCTTGATGCCGGCCTCGTCGCCATCATATATCACGGTCACGTTATTGGTGAAGCGCTTTATCATACGTATCTGCTCGACCGTCAGGGACGTGCCAGACGATGCGACCACATTGCATATCCCGCTCTGATGCATCGAAATGACATCGGCATAACCCTCGACGAGGATGCATTTGTCGGCCTTGGCTATCGCATTCTTGGCCTGGAAGAGGCCGTAAAGCGAACGGCTCTTGTCGTAAATCTCGGTCTGCGGGCTGTTTACATACTTCGCGACTGTCTTGTCCGTACGCAGAGTGCGGCCGCCGAAGGCTATCACGCGTCCGCTGATCGAGTATATCGGAAACATAACCCTGTCGAAGAACCGGTCGACAAGTTCGCCGTTCTCGCGCTCGATGCAAAGGCCCGAATCAACCAGATACTCCTTCTTATAACCTTGTCTGACAGCCTCAGCCGCGAGAGTGAGAGGCCTGTTGTGGGCATATCCGAGGCCGAACTTGCGTATCGTCTCGTCCGTAAACTGGCGTTCACGGAAATACGAGAGACCTACAGCACGGCCGTATTCGTTGTTCCAGAGTATATCCTGATAGAACTTGCTGGCAAATTCCGAGACAACCATAAGGCTGTCATATTTCTTCTTCCGGGCAATCTCCTCGGGCGTCTCCTCCTTCTCGTATATTTCTATATGATATTTGGCAGCGAGGTACTTGAGCGCTTCCGGATAGGTCATATGCTCGTGTTCCATAATGAAACTCACGGCAGTGCCCGCCTTTCCGCAGGAGAAGCATTTGAATATACCCTTGGTCGAGGATACCGACATAGATGGATTCTTGTCCTGATGGAACGGACAGAGCCCGACATAGTTGGTACCGTGCTTCTTCAGGGATACGAAATCTCCGATTACCTCCTCAATCCTGACAGCATCGAGAATCCGGTCGACTGTAGCGTGGTCAATCATACTAGAATCCGAGGAGTTCGCGCTCCTCCTCCGTATAAAGCATTCTGTTGAGAAGATCGTCTATCCAGCCGGTGATATTGTCCGACAGCGGAGCGAATGTATCGGAGAAGAGATACATAGCGACGAGGAAGAGTATTCCGAGCACAATGATGCCGAGGAGCGACCACAGGACGATACGGCCGGCACCGACGTGACGCTCCGGCTTTTCCACGACCTTCTGAGGCTCCTGCAGCTCTTTCGGCTCTTTAATCTCTTTCGGCTCGGCGGCCTTCCGCTCAAGCTTTGCAGCCTCCTTCCGCCTTGACCGGCGGCTCTCTTTCTTCTCCTCATCGTTGATCTTGATGCATACCGGCTGAAGGCCGAGACCGTCGGGATAGATATCAAGGTCCTCATCCGGGACGAAGAAAAAATCATTGACGGAATTTGCCACCATCTGGCCCAGCCCCGGCAGGATGCAGACCTTGTTCCCCTCCAGTTCGGAGCGGAGCCTGCTGATGCACCAGTTGAGTTCGGTCTCTGCCTGCTCAAGAGAGATGATCATCATATCCGAGATACGCTCATAGAGTTCGCGGCCTCCGTCTTCGGAAACCTCCTCCATACGGAAATACATCTTGCGGTAAGGGGGATAGATCGTAGTGCGGTTGTCGGAATAATGTGCCGGCAGCAACCTGGCATAAAAAATGCCGAGGCCCGGGACCTCGACCTTGTCATGGTCGACAATCAAGCCTTTTAAATACTTTGAGAAACTGCCGATCTCCATGACCAAAAGAATTTGGTGCCCGGAACAGGGCTCGAACCTGCACAGCCAAACGGCCACTAGTCCCTGAAACTAGCGCGTCTACCAATTCCGCCATCCGGGCATTCCGTAGGATTGGACTGCAAAGATATAAAAAAATTGTAAATATTTTTTGCCGGACAAAAAAAATGTTCTACATTTGCAATCCCAAACGGAAACGGTAGGGGCAAAAAAATTCCTCAATAGCTCAGTTGGTTAGAGCACCTGACTGTTAATCAGGGGGTCGTAGGTTCAAGTCCTACTTGAGGAGCCAAAGCGGACAAATCGTCAAAATCAGCGGTTTGTCCGTTTTCTTTTTGTCTGTATTTCATTGAATTTGTGTCATATACGAACAAGAATTCATTCTTGGAAATAGGTTCAATATCATCATTTTCCCTACTATACACCAAACCGTCTGGAAATACCAGATTCTGAATATGCCTTTTTTGAGAGAGACTCGACAACTGCCATATTTTCAATATATTATCTCTCAGAGCCAGCCCAAAACTGATATAACTGTCTAGGTTCAATATTTCTTTATCTGTTTCTTCTATACGAGCCAGAATAGCCTCTTTTTCACTCTCCAACTTCTCCAGTTGTTTCGAACAGATATCTTGAATCTTCGCATTGGATGCAACGGCAAGATTATACTCAACTTTCTCTATTTCGCTTTCCTTATGGGATAAGTTCGTTTTAAGAGCCATCACCTCCTCTTGCCCCTCTTTATTCAAGATAGGAAACGCCTTCTTCATTTGAGCGCACAACACTTCTTCAATCCCTTCTGGGAGGGACACTGCATCAAGCCATTCCTCAAAAGACCCGTTAGCCTTCTTCGTAGGGACATTACATTTGCAACCTTTATGACTGCATACATAATAACCGACTTCTCGCCCGTACTTCTTTCGCATCTTCGTGCTTAATGAAGCGGTCAGATTATGCCCGCAAACTGGACATTTGAGAGACCCAAGTAATGGGGCATACTCTTTATTCGATTTGGTCTCATAGCCTCGCGTATGGGTCTTTCTTACAATATTGTTGACCTTATAAAAGTTATCCAGCGACACCAATGGCTCTTGAGGCCCTTTGATAATCTCGCCTTCTAGGAAAGGGTGAGAAAAATAACCAGCATAAAATGGGTTGCTGAAAATGTTCGACCACCTCTGCTTGCGTAAGTCAAGCCCCATTGCCGCCATTCTCACCCTCACATCTTCATTTGAAAGGTTTTCCTCCGCTTTCATCTTGAACGCCTTCCTAATCAAGAGTCCCGTTTCGTTGACCGTGATTGTCTGTTCTCTCCTATTTGTTACCATATCGTAGCCAATAGGAGGCTTCGTTATCCAATGCCCCAATCTCAATGCCTTTGCGCCTGCATCAATTACCGCTCGTGATTTTACTGCGTTTTCGTGCCTTGCATTGACCAATTCGACACCTTGCATCCACTCACCTTCTGGTGTCCTCGCATCATAATTTGAAGATGCCGAGAAAACCGTTATTCCCCTTTTCTTGAGTTCATCAACAATCGGGAATACCGCTATTCCAGTCCTTGAGAGCCTACTTGTTGAATACACAACGACTGCATCAATTCGATTAGATTTGGTTTCAACAAACTTCAACATTGCATTAAACCTTTTCCTATTACTATCGCTTTGAGCACTTTCATATTCACCAGCGAAACACTTCACCACCTCATACTTGTGACTATCCGCCCATTTATAGCACATCTCCAACTGGGTTTCTGGACTGAAGCCATATTCTTGTTCCTTGCTGCTCACCCTTTGGTATATCACGGCCCTACCGCCTTGTTTTAATTCTCGTTTTGCACCCTTGGCAAAACTTTTCATCTCATCAATATTCTGCTCTTTCATCTTTGTTTTAATGCCTTATATATGATTACCGAATACTCTGCCAGAAAATCCGACAGTTCACTAATCTGATTATTATCTAGTCCTTTACAAAAATCATAATTTC